>DBEP01000035.1:0-9289 GCA_002294045.1 Lachnoclostridium sp. UBA903
TATCTAACGATATTATACCATAAGCCTTCCGGTTTGTGGAAAATTTTTTATAAGCAGATGGCCGATTTTTCCTTTATTAGGACTGCAATTAGTTTGCAGACTCTAAATAACACATTATCCAGTATGGATTAACACTAAGCTCCCCAAAGTCCGTCTCAACATAGATTCCCACATGCAGATGTACATCGAACTTCCCTACCGTTCCTTCCGTACCGTATCCGCTGTCTCCCATATAACCTAAAAGATCTCCGGCCTTTACCGTATCTCCGATTTCCAGTTCCTGCGCATAGGATTCCAAATGCGCATAATAATAATATGCACCATATGTACCTCGGATTCCTATCCGGTATCCGCCCTGCTCCAGCCAGCCCATCTTTTCTACCGTTCCATCCGTCATACTGACAACCGGATAAACGCCTCTTATATTTTCTTCCGACATTAAATCACATCCTTCATGCCTTCTGTTTCCACCGTAACTGCGATAGGAATTCCAGGTATCAATAAAAGAAATGTTTAATTTACCGTCTGCATCCGGATTTACCGGATAGCACTTTATATCTCTCAGTATTGCGTTATAATATGTTTTTAATTCTATATAACTTTTATTATGGGATAGTTTTTCTATTAAATAGTTCCTGTTCCTTTTTCCTGTATTTCTGCTTTTATTTAAATCATATCCGTTAAGTAACATGGAGAGGGTAATGTAATCGGCTGCCTCCTGTTTGGGGCTTAAATTATTTTCTCCGATTTTCATATCTTCCGCTTCCTTGTCCATTAAAGCTTTTACCTTTTTTATATCTTTTACCGGTATTGTCATTTCACGGAAGGAATCATAATCAATTCCCTCCGTTCTAATCTGCCTAATCACTATTTCCAGTTCAAGACGGTTTAAAGTCATGCTTACAATGATAACGGTTATAATAAATAAAATTATATAAAAATTAAACTGTCCGTTTTTTGTGCTGTAATATATTCTCCGGTTGCCAAAGGCATGATTGCTCCTGCCTGTCCTTGGCCCTCCGGCACGGTGTATCTGATAGGGCATACTTATCTCCAATCTATAATTCCGGCACGTCCTTATTAGATCATGAACATAAGGCGTGTTCATGATCTTGTTACTCCGGTCGGAAGTTACAAGCGAGCTTGTAATTTCCTCTCTCCGCTTTCATTATATCATGAACAAAAAACATGTTCATGTTCTTGTTGCTCCAGGAGGAATCGGCAAGCAAGCTTGCCGATTCCTCCTTCCGCTTTCATTATTATATGTATGGATTGCAAAGATATGCCAATATCCCGTTTGGAACTGACATAAACCAGTTGCGGGCGCGTCATGGGCGTCCCGCCGATCGGGCTTTTTATACAATAGTATGTAATTCCTATTGCATAAAAAACCTGCCGTTAAGAATAGAATTCCCATACGGCAGGTTTTAGTCTTATTATTGTATTGCCTTTTCTTGTATTACTTTTTCTTGTATTGTCCTTTCACTTCCAAAAATAAACTCATGTAGTATCTTAACATTTTCCTGGATATCCGGTATCAGGACGGACATTTTACGGACATACCCTTCATCAAAAGTGTGATCCGCAGGTATTCTAAGATTTTGCATCTCCGACAGTCCCATATTCATGGCAGTTTTTAAGTAAGTATCAAAATCATTTTTCCTAATATCGGTTGTAATCAGAGGCAGAATGTCATTTAACAGCAAAACCAGTTCCGGCAGACTTTTTGACTTATATTGGTCAAATATGGCGTTTAATACGACCCTGTGTCTCGAGGTTCTCCCGAAATCGTTAATCTGATTATCCCCGGTAGCCACATAACGTATCCGGCAATACCCCAATGCCTGGTTTCCGTTTAAAATCTGTGAGCCTTCCACCACATTTCTGTATTCCGGCTTTGAGATATAGTTGGTAGTATTTAAATATCTTGCTTCCCCGCGGGTAAGTGTAACGCGGACACCGCCAAGTTTATTTATTACATTTTCAAAATCATCAAAACCAACCAGGGCATATCCGTCTAATTTAACATCAAAATTTAATTCAATCGTTTCATATAGCAGGGATATCCCACCGATTTCATAAGCCACATTTAATTTATTATCTTTATTTCCGGGTATCTGAACTAACATATCCCGCATTAAAGAGGTTAATTTAAAAGTTTTATCCTTCGTATTCATGGTAGCAATCATCATAATATCCGTACGTCCCCGTCCACTGCCGGAATCGATTGCCTCTTCCCCCAAAAGCAGTATATTGACAATACCTTCTTCCATTCTTGCTCCCTCTTTCGTACTGCCGGTATCCCAGTTGACCGGCGTGTCCGTAACTGAGGGATTATTTAAATCAGCAACATCGTCCTTTGCTTCCTGCGTAACAACATTTAAACCATCATCGTAATTCATTTTGCCATATGCATAATCCGTTGCCGACTTCCACAAAATATTCCTTCCTATGGGTGTTAATAACAGAAAAATACATATGCATAATAATGTTACAAAACTAATCAGTATAACTTTAGCCTTGGTTGGAAGTCCTTTCTTCCCGGTTACAGGTTTCTCCTCCCTGTCCATCTCATTGCATATCTGCCTGCCCAGAGATTTATTGAAATTTTCAAATATTTCATCATCATTGCGGATAACAATTTCTTCCTCTACAGGTTCCTCTTTTACAAATTCTTCAACCCACTCTGTAAAATCATATGGCTCTTCGGATAAATTCTCCGTTCCTTTTTTATCGGATGTAGAATCATTTAATTCCCCTGAATTATCTAATTCCTGCTTTTTCATATTCTAACTCCTGCAAATTCTTTTTGTGGCATGTCTTCCAAATACTGGTATCCATTATTATAGCATGGATATACCGGAATGTAAAATTATTTTTTTATAACACGCTTCGTTCTGATTACCGAATTACATTGCCTTCACTGTCAAAATCAATATCAAAGGATATTTCTGTCATATGGCGGTAAAATTCTGCTATATCCGCTTCGCTGTCCAGTCCCTGGGTACGGGCGTTTACGGCTTTTCCCGGTATCAGCCGGATATCCGCTTCCGTCTTCTCATTTAAGGTTACCTGAAGCAACGCGGTCTGTTTTATGGAATTATAGAACATAAAATTACCTAAACTATAGACAATAGGTTTACCGTTATAATATTCAATCCCCTGGAGAACATGGGGATGGCTTCCCACCACCAGGTCAGCCCCTGCATCTATGTACTGTTCTGCCAGCTTTCGCTGGTATTCTTCTGGATATTCCTTTCTTTCAAGTCCCCAGTGCACATATACGGCAACAAAATCGCTTCCGGCTTTTGCCGCCTTTATATCCTCCAATAAGAAAGACGGGTCATAGGTGGTTAACATTCCGGCTTTATTACTGTAGGCATTCCAGCCCGGCTCCGGAATAACCCTGGAAGCAGCAAGGCAGGTGATTTTTTTGTCCCTTATCTCAAAATAATTTATCTCTCTGGCTTCCGTTATGTTATTACCGGCACCGGCATACCGGATACCGGCATTCGTCAAAGTATCAAAAGTATCCGTTAACCCGACAATTCCAAAATCCATGGAGTGATTATTGGCGAGACTTGCAATATCTACCTGCATGTCTTTAAATATCTGCACATACTTGGGTTCCACCCGGAATGTATATTGCTTGTCCGGCACCGGAGTCCCCCTGTCGGTAAAAGCAAATTCCTGATTTACCATGGCAATATCGGCATTATTAAATTCTTCCAGCAAATCCTCAGATAAGATGCCGCCAATTCCCTCCTGATTATATTTATTTTTTACATAATCGGTTATATTGACATCACCGGAAAACAGCAATATGATATCTTCCCAGGGTACCGTATCATCCTCCTGCGTATCTCCCGCCGTATTACCGGCAGTTCCGGAGCCGCTGTCTTTTGTGGAAGCATTACCCGGAACTGTACCTGAATTATCATCTGTACTCTGATTCCCATCGGCAGTATTTTCAGAATCTGCGGAATTTTGTCCTGCGTTATTTAATTGTTCTCCTGAACGGTTTGCATACCGGTTTAATTCAACACTTACCACAACAGCTAATAATGCAAATGTA
The DNA here is from genome assembly GCA_002294045.1 of Lachnoclostridium sp. UBA903. Classification (GTDB taxonomy): domain Bacteria; phylum Bacillota; class Clostridia; order Lachnospirales; family Lachnospiraceae; genus Anaerocolumna. Next base: position 4,076 of record DBEP01000035.1, read on the forward strand.
AATATGATAAATGCCAATAACCGATACATTTTTTTTCTGCTCATTGTTATTTCAATCCTTCAATTACCTTTTCCAGGTATTTATAAACCCGTATTGCCGAGGATATGCTTAAACGTTCCTTCGGTGTATGAATATCGTGCATATCCGGTCCTAAAGATATAATATCGACTCCCGGAATCTTTTCTGCAAAGAAACTGCATTCCAGACCCGCATGGATAGCTTCCAGCTTAGGTTCATATCCGTACTGTTCTTTAAAAACCTTGATTAAATGTTCCCTTAAAGGCGATTCCTTTTTATATTCCCAGGCAGGATACTGTGACCGCACATAAAATTCACCGCCAAAGAACTGTGCCATATAACTTAACCGGCTGCTTAAATATTGCTTATAGCTGTTTACCGAACTGCGTACGGAAAAACAGAAAACAGCTTTCTCTTCCTCTATCCGGAATACGCCTAAATTAACGGAGCTTTCTACCAGGCCCGGAACATCCGAACTCATAACCTGAACTCCGTTTGGAGTATTAAGCAGCAGGAACAATACTTTTTCATAGGAGTTCGGATGCAGATAATGAAATTCTCCCTCTCCCGAATTACTTGCGTGAATTTCCAGATGCGGCTCGCTGGATATTAATTCATTTTTATATCTTTTTGATAATTCTTCCAGGCCGGCCTGGAACTTTTCCAACTCCTCCGGATATAAAAACAGATTGGCGCTGGAATCTCTGGGAATGGCATTATCCTTAAGTCCTCCCATCATATCTATCAGTCCGAAATCAACATAATCTCTTAATTCAAATAAAAGTCTGCCCATAAGCTTTGGTGCATTGGTTCTGTTCTTATCGATATCTGACCCGGAATGGCCGCCATGTAAATCACTGACGGCAATATTCAACTTAACCCCTTTATCGGTGACACGGCTAACCGGCAGCTCACAGGTAGCGGTTAGGCCGCCGGCCGAACTGGTCAATAAGGAACCTTCCTCTTCCGAATCAACATTAATCAAATATTTTCCTTTTAAGAGGGAAACATCAAGACCGATTGCTCCCTCCATACCGATTTCTTCATCGGTGGTAAAAACCGCCTCAATTCTCGGATGCTCCAATCCGGCATCGTCTAAGAATGCAAGAGCATAGGCAACGGCAATCCCATTATCCGCTCCTAAGGTAGTACGGTCCGCATGGACATAATCACCGTCCACAAATAATTCTATCCCCTCTTTAAGAAAATCATGGGTACAGTCATTGGTTTTTTCACAGACCATATCCATATGCCCCTGTATAATAATTGCAGGCGAATTCTCATAACCTTTTGTAGCTTCCTTAATAATTACCACATTCTCGTATTCATCCTGAACATATTCCAAACCGCGGCTTTTTGCGAAATCAACCAGATAGTTGCTTATGGCCGTATTATTTTTTGAGCCTCTGGGTACCGCCGATATTTCACTGAAAAAACGAAATACGTTCTTATAATCCATTTCCAGTAACTGTTGGTTCATTTTTATACCATGCCTTTCCGTTTCGAATCCCGTCCAACCGGTTAAACAGGTCCGAAAATATATAATTAATATTTGTGATAAAAGGCGCTGTTTTCGCGCCGTATATCCAATTATAGAACGTAATTTTGTTCCTATAATAATCCGCAGCAATAACTGACTAATTCTTGAAACTATGGATTGGGGCAGGAATTCTTCCTCCCCGGTTGATAAAATCATCACAGCAGAAGGAATTTACCGGCATTACCGGCGCATACCCAAGCAAACCTCCGAATTCAACCATATCTCCTACTTTTTTCCCGATAACCGGTATCAGACGGACTGCGGTCGTTTTTTGGTTAACCATACCGATTGCCATTTCATCTGCAATAATGCCGGATATGGTACTGGCTTTCGTATCCCCCGGAATTGCTATCATATCCAGACCTACGGAACATACGCAGGTCATTGCTTCCAGCTTTTCCAGGGTAAGGGCTCCTGCCTGTACCGCATGGATCATTCCCTGATCTTCGCTGACCGGAATAAACGCGCCGCTTAATCCGCCCACATAGGAGGATGCCATTACACCGCCTTTTTTCACCTGGTCGTTTAAAAGTGCCAGTGCGGCCGTTGTTCCCGGTGCTCCTGCATGCTCCAGACCCATTTCCTGGAATATCTCCGCAATGCTGTCTCCGACGGCAGGGGTGGGAGCCAGAGATAAATCAATAATACCAAAGGGGATATTTAATCTTTTAGAAGCTTCCTGTGCCACTAACTGGCCTACCCTGGTTATTTTAAAGGCAGTTGTTTTAATAGTTTCGCACAGGGTGCCAAAATCAGCGCCTCTGACATTCTGCAACGCTGTTTTTACAACACCCGGTCCGCTGACGCCTACGTTAATGATGGCATCCCCCTCCGTAATACCATGAAAGGCGCCGGCCATAAAGGGATTGTCATCCGGGGCATTGCAAAAAACGACCAGCTTGGCGCAGCCAAGGGAGTCTCTTTCTTTTGTAAGTTCTGCCGTCTCTAATATGATTTCCCCTAACAGTCTGACCGCATCCATATCAATGCCTGTTTTCGTCGAGCCTACATTAACGGAACTGCACACCCTTTCCGTAATCGCCAGAGCCCTCGGAATAGACTGAATCAGGCTTTTATCACCGGCTGTCATTCCTTTGGAAACAAGAGCGGAATAACCGCCGATAAAATTAACACCTACGGTTTTTGCCGCATCATCCAGGGTTTTTGCAATGGTCACATAATCCTCCGGACTTTTGCAGGCGGCTGCACCGACTAACGAAACGGGCGTAACCGATATTCTTTTGTTTACAATAGGGATGCCGTATTCCCTTTCGATTGCCTTGCCTGTTGCAACCAAATCCTTTGCAACGGTTGTAATTTTTTCAAATATTTTTCTGTTAAGTTCATCTAAATTATTATCCGCACAATCCAGGAGGCTTATACCTAATGTAATGGTCCTGACGTCCAGATTTTCCTGCTCAATCATTTTATTGGTTTCAATAACTTCCTGTATATTTATCATTTTATCAATCCCTTTGCTTTTTTATAAACGATGCATTTTATTAAAGATATCCTCATGCTGCGCTTTAATTATGACTCCGATTTCCTCTCCCACCTGTTCCAATTCGGTAGCCAGGTCCTCAAAGCTTTTAGGGGCATTATTGGCATCCACCACCATCATCATATTAAAATATCCCTGCACAATCGTTTGAGAAATATCTAAAATATTCACCCGGTTATTAGCCAGATAGGTACATACCTTAGCGATAATTCCTACTCTGTCTTTGCCGACGACGGTTATAACTGTTTTTTTCATTTTGTTTCCTCCAGTTGAATCTATTATAGTTATTATTTGGGTGCACCGCTTTCTTCAGAAAATTAAAATGTCTTTTGATACGTTCGTTATACAGTTGACAGCATGTCGGACACCATATCTCTTTTTGCGATACTCAGCATAGTCTCGGAATTCCGGCCGTCCATAAACCGGTTTAATTCCACTCTGACTGTTTCATAGGCCAAATCTTCATAATTATTCTCTTTGCTTAAATGCGCTAACGTAATATATTTTAGTTTTTCATGAAAAAGCCGGCAGATTAATCCGGCGGAATTCTCATTGGATAAATGGCCTCTGTCTCCTAAAATCCTCTGCTTCAAATAATAAGGATAGGCCCCGACCATAAGCATATTTACATCATGATTAGCTTCTAATAAAAGAATCTCTGAGCCGGTTAACTTTGAAATGACATAATCATCATATTTGCCTAAGTCCGTCGCCATTCCGATTTTGTGGCCGTCCGCCTGAAAAGTATAGCAGACCGGATTGGATGCATCGTGGGAAATTGCAAATGGCTCCACGGTAATGTCATTAATCTGGAATGGCTCATCCGGAGTTACGTAATGTAATAATTCTTTCGGAATACATCCCATGCAATTCATTTTCAAAATTGAGTGCAGTGTTTCAGCGGTACCATACACGGGAGTATGATAACGTCTTGCAAGTACTCCCAGTCCTTGAATATGATCCGAATGCTCATGGGTAATTAAAATCCCCTGTATATCTTCCGGGAAGATCTCAATACATTTTAAACCGTTTTCAATTCTTTTCCCGCTGATTCCCGCATCTACTAAAAGCTTTGTATGTTTGCTGCCTATAAAAGTACAATTCCCACTGCTGCCACTTGCTATACTGCATAAATTCATAAGTATCTCCTTTAGCCTTTTTATTATTTCTTCAATACAATTCGATAATGTCTTTCTCCTTTAACGGCGCGGTAAAATCAGCTCTTTCACCGTTTAAAGTAATTACAATTTCCGCCCCTCCGGCTTTGGTCAGGTTAAAGGGTATCCGATGATAGGAACATGATTTTCGTTCCTATCATATTATAACTTTATTTATTTCTCCAGTAAAGCTTCGATTTGCTCCATTATTTTCGCTTTTGTACTATCATTTATTAAAATATGAGTACTGACCTTGCGGTATTCAGAATCACTAATCTGATTTTTAAATATTCTGTCTATTTTTTGTTCATCATAGTTTCTCACCTGCTTAAGCCGTTCCCGCCTGATTCCATCCGGCGCACAGATATACCAGATTGCATCACAGAAATCTTTCAGCCCGGCCTGAACGGGCAGGGCCGTTTCCACGCAGATTAATTCTTCATTCTCCCTTTTTCTCTCTTCTATTAAATTTCTCACATAATCCATTACGTATGGGTGGGTAAAGGAATTTAATTTCAAAAGCCGGTCTTTGTCATGATATACGATATTGGCCAAGACGGTCCGGTCTATATCGCCGCAGGGGTTTAAAATATCCTCTCCGAAATACTGTACGATAAGATTATAGGATATTTGCCCTTTTTCCATAAGCATATGGGCAATTCGGTCCGTGTTAATCAGATAGGCATTATAGTTATTTTTCAGTATTTCCGCTATCATGGATTTACCGCTGCCGATTCCGCCCGTAATTCCAATTACTTTCATCTTCGGTTATCTCCTGATATGGTACTTTATTGATTTTATATGCTTTTTTGCATAGCTCCTGAACATGTCCTTTATTTCACTTCGTACCAGTTTGTACCTGTATTTACATCAGCCTCTAAAGGTATTTCCATCCGGACCGCTTTTGGCATCTCTTCTTTTAATATGCAGGTTACCTGTTCCACCTCATCTTTATGTGCTTCCACCAATAATTCATCATGAATCTGTAATATGAGCCT
>DBEP01000035.1:9383-45857 GCA_002294045.1 Lachnoclostridium sp. UBA903
GTGCCTTGAATCGGTGAATTCATGGCAACCCTTTCACCGAAGGAACGCTGCATAAAATTGGAAGAATTCAGTTCCGGTACCGGTCTTCTTCTGCCGAAAAACGTGGTAACATACCCATCCTTCTTGCCTTTTGCTATCAAATCATCCAAATACTGTTTTACTCCGGGATAGGTTTCAAAATACCTGCTGATATATTCTTCGGCTTCTTTTCTGGATATATTCAGCCCCTGACCCAGCCCAAAGGAACTGATTCCGTACACGATACCAAAATTAACAGCTTTGGCGCTGCTTCTCTGGAAGGGTGTAACTTCATTAAGAGGTGTATGGAATACCTGGGATGCGGTTATACGGTGTATATCCTGCGCTTCCCGGTAAGCTTCGATTAATCTCTCATCTCCCGACATATGTGCCAGAACCCTAAGTTCAATCTGAGAATAGTCGGCATCAATGAAGATATAGTCCTCCTCGGGAATAAAAACTTTTCTGATTTCCCTGCCTAATTCCATACGGATGGGAATATTCTGAAGATTGGGTTCCGTACTGCTGATTCTTCCGGTTGCCGCAATGGTCTGATGAAATTTGCCGTGGATTCTTCCGTCCTCTTTGATATAACCGGCCAGGCCGTCCGCATAGGTGGATTTTAGCTTAGTTAACTGCCTGTACTCTAAAATCATAGGAATAACCGGGTGTTCATTTATTAGTTTATCCAGGATATCTGCCGAGGTGGAATACCCTGTCTTCGTTTTTTTGCCAAAGGGAAGTCTGAGTTTGTCAAATAAGATTACTCCTAATTGTTTGGGGGAATTAATATTAAATTCCTCACCGACCGACTGATATATCCTGCTTTCCAGGTCCGTTATCCCTACGGCCAGTTTTTCCCCGTATTTTTTCAATTCCTCCCGGTTTACACGGATTCCGCGGATTTCCATATCATATAAGGTATAAATCAGAGGCATCTCTATGGTTACAAACAGGTCATACATGCCGGATTGCTTTAAAGCCTCAGCTAACTTTTCATATGCTTTATAACAGACATACCCTTGATAACAGCAATACGTCCGGAATTCTTTTTCTTTTTCCGCGCAGGCTGTCTGAATGGAGCTTTTACCGAACAAATCATTCATGGAAGGTATGGTCATCTTTAAGTAATCCCTTGCAATATCATCATAATGATAGGAACTATTCATGGGGTTCAGAAGATAAGCCGCAATCTCTTCATCAAATATCCTGCTTTTATTATCAGCCGCAATATAATCCAGCTGGGATTTAAGGTCTATGGTAGCCAGGCAGACGGACGAATTTAACAGTTCGATTATCTTATCTTTTAGATAATCCGCGGTAATAAATCCCTCCACCTGAATAAAATAAATATCTTTTTCGCTAAAAGTAAGGGACAGTCCCCATATTTTATCCTCTTCCGTTATAAACTGGATGCCGGCCACCGTCTCCTCCGTTGCATTCTTTAACAGCTTATTAAAAGCGGTTTCTGCCTGGTCCAAATCGGATATTGTTTTAAAATGATCTTCAATGCTTTCATAGTGGGTGACCTTTAATTGAAATCGGTTTAAGAGGCTTTTAAATTCAAACCTTTTAAAACAGGTATATGCTCCTTCACTATAAAGATTCCCGATTAAAGCATCCTCCATATGAAAATCGATATCACAATCTGTTTTAATAGTGGCAAGGGCCTTGCTTAATACAGCCAGATCATGATGATTCCTCAATGCTTCCTTAGCCTTTGCGGGAAGAATTTCCTCTATATGCACATAGGCATTCTCAATGGAATCATAGGCCGCTATAATCTTGGAAGCGGTTTTCTCTCCAATACCGGGTACTCCGGGGATGTTATCCGAAGAATCTCCCATAAGGCCTTTCAGGTCGATGAATTGCTTCGGAGTAACTCCATAGGCATCTACCACATCCTGCGTATTATAATTTTCTATCTCCGTTCCGCCCTTTTTTGTTTTGGGGATACGAATTTTAATCCGGTCGGTGGCAAGCTGAAGCAAATCCCGGTCACCGGATACCAGGGACACCTGATATCCGTCCTGTTCACAGGTTTTTGCTATGGTGCCAAGTACATCATCTGCTTCAAAGCCCAGCTTTTCTATAATCGTGATGCCCATGGCATGAAGCACCTCTTTCATAATGGGTACCTGTTCACGCAGTTCATCGGGCATTGACTTTCTTGTTCCCTTATACTCTTCAAACATTTCATGCCGGAAAGTCGGCTGATGGACATCAAATGCAACCGTAAGATACTCCGGTTTTTCCTCATCCAGGATTTTAAACATAATATTTAAAAAGCCCAATATGGCATTAGTATGGATTCCTTCTGAATTGGTCAGATCCGGTATTGCGTAAAATGCCCGGTTTAATATGCTGTGGCCGTCTATTAATACTATTTTTTTCACTTTGCTTCTCTCCTGTCTCTGCTTAATATTCCAATATAATCCAACTGTTCAGGTCAGATTTCATTCCTGCACTATTTGATATCTGGGCACCATCCCATATACGTTCTCCGAATTTTTCTTCCATCAGCTTGGCACCTTCCGGGTCATAGGTTTTCAAATAAACATATATATCCGGCAGATTGTCCAATATCATTCCGGATAAATTATTCTTCTCCTTCCTTATGTCCGGATTATCAAACCATGCAGGTTTATCCGCCAGAAATACGTTATCCAGCAGGAAATCACTTTTCTTATTATTGTTTAATACGTCTTCCACAACAAATTCACCAATCCGGAAACTTGATATAATTGCCACTATAGATATCATAATAATTAATACAATACGTTTTCTAATATGTAAAAATTTATTATGGATAACCCGATCTTCCGACAGCTTTAATAAATCCAGTAAGTCCTGATTAAAGTCATTGGACAGTTCTTTATCCTCATCCAATTGCTTCATACCGGCTAAAAGTACATAATAAACTTCCAATTCTTCCATGCAGTTAGGACAGGAATGAACATGATGAATGAATTCTTCTAATTGTTTCATATTTAATTCATCATTAATGAATGGCACAATAAGCCTTTGTATATCAATGCAATTCATAAAATCCTCCTGCCTTAGAGTGTGCTTGAAAAATGCTTGTTCCCCAAAGTGGGGCGTTCAGAACGTTGCGATGATTTTTCAAACACACTCTAGCATTTATTGTATCCGTTAATAATTCATTTTACCCTTTTTTATGTAATGTTTCAACTAATCTTTTGTATTTTATCAAGAATTATTCCCTGTTTATTTAATAATTTATTTTTATGGAATTTTTTTCAATCTTTTAATTTTAGACTTGCATTATGATATCAATTATGTTAGAATAATCTTCGCTGGTTCATGCGGATGTGGCGGAATGGCAGACGCAGCAGACTCAAAATCTGCCGGAGGTGACTTCGTGAGGGTTCGAGTCCCTCTATCCGCATTAGGTGTTAAGTTTCTGAAAGCCTTCTTTATTATGTTTTTAGGAACTTTTTTTTATTTCTCTTTTTCTATTGGATAAGTCTTCAAAACCTCTTCCTTTAAATGGTATTAAAAAGTATAAATCTATCTTTTTAGGGTAATAATTAGAGGAATAAAAGTTATTACTATGCCTATATAAGGAGGTTTATCCATGAAATTCAAAGTCATGTTCTTCACTTTATTATTATTCATTGCATTATTTACAGGATGCGGGAATCAAAACGACAACATTAATCCAAATACCCCGTCAGATATATCACCCACCGTAACCGCACCGGCAGAAGCTACCACAGATGATGCCGCACCCGATGTAGTAACCACTGCTTCCATTGTGGATGAGGAAGATGCATTTTTAAAAGCTATCAGCAATGAAGGCACCTGGATTATTTGTATTATTAAAGATATGACAATCGATCAGGAGCTTAACCTGGAAGGCGAATTTAAGAACGGCAAAAAAGACGATGACGGAAATGATGTGGTACAACGTAAAATTGCCCTTTATTCTCAGGATGAGGAACGTAATATAACTGCCAGATACACCTTAACGGCTCCCAAATTAACAATCAACAGTCCAAAAGCCAGCATTCAGCACGGTACCTTTAAAGGCGACTTGTATGTTAATGTCAGTGACTTTGAATTAGTTGATACTACCATTGACGGCAACGTATATTTTACGTCGGAAGAAGCTCAATCCACATTTAAAATGGATGATACCAGCGAAATAACCGGAGTGCAGGAATTACAGAAATAATGAAACAATAGGTTTATCTATACCAATTTAAGTGAACTCTAAATTTATTATATTATAAAAATAAAAATGCCGGAATATTTAACACGCCGACATTTTTATTTTTTTATCAGTCCTTTTTGTGCTTTTTTTAGAAGGTCATGGCTTTCATGGTCGAATTCCTTCCCGTCGGCAGGTACATAACCTCTTCTGGCATAATGATTTTTCATATTGGCTCCTATTGCATACCGCCTTTGTAGCAGGATGCGGTACAAAGAAAAAAGCAAATAATTTCTTAATACAATTATTTGCTAAAGCATCCAATAATATAACGGAAACTGTCTTTTTATCTTCCGTTAAGCATATTGATTTATTTATTGACAATGATATCGGTAATCTCCTGATAGGAAGCAAACTTTTCTATTTGGAATTTACCGACATTAATCTCCGTTGTATAATTATTCTGTTTTAAATACTGGTTAAATGCTCTGGCATCTTCAACTATCCCTTTTTCTTTTAACAAATTGGCTACATCCTCCGAAGTCATTCCCGTAACGATTTCAAATAATACATAGTTATCGCCCGATTCCGCCGCTGTTCCGGAAACATTATCGTATTCTCCCGCCGCTTTTGAAGGCACCGGCGTCGGGCTTTCCGTAGGTTTCGCTGACGCACCGGCCTGGTTTTCTTCCGTTATATTTGCTGACGGCGCACCGGCTGGCATTTCTTTTGTTGTTTCGGCTGACGTCGTATCTGTGGGCTGCACCGCAGGACTCTCGGAAGGACTTGGGGACGGATTTGCCGTCGGAGTTACGGAAGGAGCAATTAAATCATCCATATTAATATCACTCTGTTTTACCATTCCTAATTCTTCCGCCCTTTTTATAATCTCATCATCGGAAAGCTGTGCTTTTGAAGATAAACGGTAGGATACGGATAATATAATTGTAGCAAATAATATGCCTGCCCCTATACCTCTTAAATAATATTTTAGTTTCATATGTATACTCATGCCTTTCAATTTTCTAAGACCAGGTTATCCATGCGTTCACTTAATATATTTTATTTATCCCTGTACAAATCAATAACAAGTTTAACTTCTCCTTGTCCAAGTTCCAGGGTTCTCGAAATATCAATTAAAGAAAATCCCTGTGAATACATTTCAAGAATTTTTTGATTATTATTATTCAGAAAATCAGGCTCCGCATCCATACCGCCTGGAGCATCCAAAACATCATGGACCGCTTTACGGCTGCTGTTGGCCGAATTACTTTTTCTTTTGGTATTCGCAGGTTTATTTTTATCTGCCTCAGACAATTGCTTTTTAAGTTTATCAAAATTCTTAACGGTTTCTTTGATTTCGCTTTCCTTCTCATTTAACATATTATATAAAAATACTACTTCTTCATGATTTTGGCTGATTTTCTCCATTATCTGATTAGAAAAATCATCTACGGCAATAATCTTTTCATTGGATATACGGCTTAACCTGTCCTCCGTTTTAGACATAGCTTCTTCAGCTGCCTCATTAATAACAGCCTCAACTTTTTGCTTTATGCCTTCCAATTCCGATAAGCTTAACTCCCGTTGATTCATCAGGTATGAATCATTATCTTTGTCATTCTTATCAACCACAAAGCAGCTGAACAGAAGGATTCCTGCTCCTATAACGATTAAAATTATTACTAAAGGTGTCATTCGTTTGTCTCCTGCTATATTTTAATATCGATGGAACCAGTGTGAAAATTGTCTTTCGGTGCTGCTCCTTTATCTTTTTTCTTTTTATTTTGTTTGTTGCCGGAATAAGACGTATTCCCCTTTTCTTTTGCATCGTACAGATATTCTTTATTTTCACTTTTAATGGTTTTAACAGTCTGCCTGCTGTCATGCTTAATATTGTCATTCAATTGCTGACCTAAAACTATCTGTTCATTTAAAGGCTTCTGGCTTTCCTGATGCTTGTACTGAGATGCTTCCTGTGACTTTGGAGCCATTGTTACAATTTCAATGGGCGTAATCGGCATAAATACTCCTCCTTTTTAATCCTGCAATTATAATCCTACAATCTTAATATCTGCTCTGTCTCGGATAAATCTGGAATAGTGTATCTCATTTCGTACGAAATAGTTTACATTGGATATAACAATTTTAACTCCCGGATATGCAATATTTTCAACACGGATACTGCCGCCGTCACAGTTATTGATTTCAATATGCAGTTTATCATAACGGCTGCTTGCTTCTTTTATCTTATTTCTTAAAGCCAGGCAGTTTTCTGTTGCCATCCTTATGTAATCCAGCTTATCCTGGGACAATTTTTCACCGGCATTTAATTTTTTCTTATAAGCCTCGATAACCGGCAATAATTTTTCCATATTTGCATTCATGTTCACAATGCTTCTTTCAAGATTACGGAATTCTTCTATAATTTCGGGATTAATACCCACCTCCAGTATGGTATTCGTGCCCATGGTAGACCCGGCATTCTTAACTGTTATGGCTGTACCGGAACGGACTTCCCCGCCGGTAATAAAACCTTTTTTTCCGCCGACAACTATATCGCCTTTGGCAGACACTTTGCTATGGAGGATAGCTTCTGTCGTAATATGGCCTCCGGCAATTACTTTAGCATTTTCAATAAATTTCGTAATTATATTGCTTCCGGCTTCCAATATGCCCTTACTCATACCCTGCATGCCCCGTTTCAGGATAATCTGTCCTCCTGCAAACAGGGATGCTCCTTCCACAACACCGTTTACGATAATATCTCCTCTCGCCTTAATGGAATACCCGGTAATTACGTTACCCCTTACGGCTACATTTCCTTCATAAACGATATCTCCGGTAGAGGCATCTACATCTGCCATAATCTCGTAGGTATTTGATACAAAGACTTTACCGTCTTTCAGTACGGCATGTCCGCTAATATCCGAATACATCACCAGTCCGTCCTCGGAGAGATGAATATCCCGTCCATGCTTTAATATTCTGTTTACAACCTTTCTGGGAAGTAATGCCTTGCCGCTAATATCCGTTCCTACTTTTCCCGGTACCGCCGGGGTCAAGGTCGCCAATATATCTCCCTTGTTAATAGGACTGATGGTATCCAACTGGTGGAAATCTACCGTGCCATCTTCATTTAGTTTAGGTTTTGAGGTATTATCCGTATTAAAGTTATAGGTTATGATAGCATCTTTACCTTCTGTCGCCTCGGTACCTCTTGCCAGTATGTAATCTTCGCAATATTTACGGTCTGAAAGGAAGGATTCAATATTATTTATTATAATACCGCATTTTACTCCGGATCTAGCTAAACTATTTATAATATCTTCTGCTTTCATAAGCTGACCCTTGGTAGATGGAGGATAAAATCTTCCGACTGCACACATGCGGTCCAGAGAAACAGTTATTTTTACATATTCATTTTCAGGCAAAACAACGACCGGAGTTAGTTTTACCTCAATGGGATGGTCATTCAGAGCAGTAATTACCTTTCCCAACGCTTTGATATCATAATCATAGATTCTTTTATCCGACAGATAATTATTGATTTCATCATAATTAAGCAATTTACCGTTCCCAACTGCCGGATACAGCCTTAAATACGTTCCGTCCTGTTTAATAACAAGACTAAAAAAACTGTTTTGATTATCCATTTCATTCCCTCCTCCCTTAGGTCCTTACCAAAATATCTATATTACTGCCAAGCTTTAACTTCATTTTTTGCAATGCCTTTGTGTGGAGCTGAGAGATTCTCGATTCCGATACCTCTAATATGGAACTTATTTCTTTCAGTGTTAAATCCTCATAATAATATAAAACAATTACCTTTTTTTCCTTTTCCGTTAACGACTCCAGGGTTTTAGTCAGAATATTTTTCAGCTCCTGCTTTTCAATAATCCTTTCCGGTGTTTCAAATTGTGTACTAAGGCTGGCTTCCACATTTATTTCACTTCCCTGTTCCATATATTCATCCAGAGAAAGGAGATTCGATACCTTAGTCTGACTCTGCCATAGATCAAATTCTTCCACGGAAATATCCAATTCTTTTGCAACTTCCTCATCCGTTGCCATTCTGCCCTGTTCGGATTCTATTTTATGAAAAGCAGCATCAATTTTTCTTTGCTTCTGCCTCAAAGTCCTCGGTATCCAGTCCATTTTCCGGATTTCATCCAATATGGCACCGCGTATCCGGAAACTGGCATAGGTTTCGAATTTTACACCTTTGCTATAGTCAAATTTATCAACAGCATCAATCAGTCCGAAAATTCCGTATCCGACTAAATCGTCATATTCTACATTATAGCCTAAATACATGCTTAAACGTCCTGCAACTATTTTCACTAAACCGGCATATTCCATAATGATTTTTTCGCGATTTTCGGTTGTCTTATATTTACTATAATCCTCCCAAAGTTTAGCTCTGCATTCCGCATTCATAATAGTGCTCCTTTTGTATTATATGCTTATTGATTTTCAGTTTCTGCTGTATCTTCGGCGATTAATTGTTCTTCCGTTTGGCTATTTAACTCCGTGCTTTCTTCGGTTTTTTCTTCTTGGACTGAAGAGTCTGCAGAATTTTTATTCGGACTTGTTGCCTTTTTAATAACCGCTGCTGCAATTCTGCCAATAATATAAAACAAAATAAGTACGGCAAGTAACCGTTCCAATCCTTTTAAGAATTCCGTTCCGTTTACAATATTTAAAATGCTTGTTATTGCACCCGCTACCAGCATTATGGCAGGAGCAATATATCTTTCCTTCATACCATCACCCTCTTCTTTGAATAACATAATACGGCTGCCGGAATCAGGCAGCGTTATTCTTACTCAGGGAAACAAACCAGATTACATTATTTTTAAAGGCTTTCCGACTGATTTTATATATAACTGTCCTGTCTCCGGATAAAATTCCAAGGTCCTGCCATAGTCTAATCCGGTATCTTCAGCAACAATCCGTATACCTAATGATTGTAATTTTAATTTACTTGCTTCCGTATTCCGTTCTCCAATACGTAACATGTCACTATTCGCATTGAATGCGAACATCTGGGCACCGCCGGCAATCTTGGCTATCAGACGGTTTCTGTTAGCCCCGATTGCCGTTAATCTTAAAATCAGGGCATCGATTCCCGTATCGGCAAATTTTGCCGCATTATCATTATTTTTAATTTTTGTACTGTCTGGCAGCATAATATGTACTAATCCTGCGGTTTTGCTGAAAGAATCATACAGTATGATTCCAACACAGGAGCCGAGGCCCAAAGTAGTAAGCACATCCGGTGCGGTGCAGACATTTAAGTCCGCCATTCCAACTTTTATTGTTACACTCATAAATCCCACCTATAATCCTAAAGATGTCAATATAACATTATATGATTCCAGAGTAGGGATTAAAATAAAATAACCGTTTACATCAGAATCGTCTTTACTAAACTGCGTTTCAATTATCAGAGCCTTGTCACCGACTTTTCCAAATTCAATTGCCGGAACGCTTAAAATCCCCCCTGCCATATCAATAGACATATAAGGAACACTGGCATCAATTCTTATATTAATCAGGGTTGACATGGAAGATAAATATGCACCGGCAATAATATTCCCGATTTCCTTTAATGCGGAAAATTCCAATTCAGTAAAGACTTCGTCTTCCATGGATTTACCCATTAAAAGATTTACCAAATGGTAAGCCGGCTTTTCTTCCATCATAAACATCATCATCCCATTAATTTCCCCTTCCAGGGTTATTAATATGCCTACGACAATGTTCTCCGCACCGCCTACCATGTCGGGAAGGTCTTTTAACTCCAGCAAAGCTACCTTGGGAACACACATATCTACCTTGCCGTTTATCATGGTTGAAAGAGCAGTGGTGGCATTCCCCGCACCGATGTTCCCAATCTCTTTTAATACGTCAAACTGCATACTATCCATATGATCCAAATTAATGTTTGACAATGGTAACACCCCTTAATCCGCTTCTTTTTCAATAATTACACTGGATATATTCAGCAGGGAAATCAATCCGTTCTTATGTTTGCCAATTCCGTTTAAAAAACCGTACTTATCTTCTACGGCACTATTGGCAACTTTCTCAATCATTGTATCGTCCAAAGTAACCACTTCCTTAACCTCATCCACGATAATTCCTACGGCAGACTGGGGTTCTAATTTTATAATAATTATTCTCGTGGCATTAGTTACGGTGTCATCTTCCATCTCAAATTTCAGACGCATGCTCATAACCGGTATTATTTCACCTCTAAGGTTTATAACCCCTTTAAAATACGGCTGTGCCTTGGGTACTCTGGTAATTCGCTGCATCCTTACTATATTGTCTACGTATTTTATATCAATGCCGTATTGTTCGATTCCTACTTTAACTACTATGTATTGTCTTGAATCAACTAAATTTGCTTCCATAGTTTTCACCCCCTAAACTAAAGTATTTACATCAAGAATCAGGGCAACTTCACCATCACCAAGAATGGTTGCGCCGCCGATAATCTTATTATTATTAATGTATTTTCCGATGGACTTGATAACAATTTCCTGCTGTCCGATTAAATTGTCAACAACAATTCCGGCCAGTCTGTCACCTTTGGAAACAATAACTACCGTAAGGTTTTCGCTTTGTTTCTCCGTTTCCGGAACTTCCAATATGCTGGCTAAGCGTACAAGAGGAATAACATTTCCTCTTAAGTGAATCACTTCCTTGGCATGGACATATCTTACTTCAGAGCTCTGAATATCTTCAATTGTTTGTATGCTTCCTAAAGGAATTGCATATTTTTCCGGTCCAAGTTCTACCATAAGCGCCTGGATGATAGCAAGTGTCAACGGCAGACGGATAATAAAATTACTGCCTTCCCCTAATTTCGTTCTTGCTTCAATGTCTCCGCCAAGTGCTTCTATTTTGGTTTTTACTACATCAAGTCCAACACCTCTGCCGGAAACATCCGATATGGTATCTGCCGTAGAGAAGCTTGGACGGAACAGCAGATCAACAACTTCCTTGTCCGTCATCACCTCAGCCTGCTCCGGGGTTATTGTACCCTTTTCCACTGCCTTTTTCCTGACATTTTCCACATTTATACCGGCACCGTCATCCCTTACTTCTATAACAACGTTATTGCCGTCCTGATAAGCATCCAGGAAAATAGAACCTACGGAAGGTTTGCCGGCAGCGGCACGTTCTTCATTGCTTTCCAGTCCATGATCGGCTGCATTGCGGAGCAGATGCATTAATGGATCGCCGATTTCATCAATAACCGTACGGTCAAGCTCCGTTTCTTCACCTGTCATATACAGTTCCATCTTCTTATTCAGTTTTTTGGACAAGTCACGGATCATTCTGGGGAATCGGTTTACAACGCTTTCAATGGGAACCATCCGAACCTTCATTACCGATTCGTGAAGATTGGTTGTCACACGTTCCAAATATTCAATCTGTTCATTAAAACCTGAACCGCTTATATTATTTTTGCCGTTGGAATTGATGGAAACAAGCCCGTTTTTAGCGATTATCAACTCACTTACCAAATTCATCAATACATCAAGTTTTTCAATATCAACACGTACGGAACGGTTTACAACCGGTTTGGATGCCGGATGTTTTGCTGCTGCACCGGTCTTTGCGGCTGATACGGAAACGCCGGCTGATTTTTCCTGGTTTACACCGGATACCGCAGCGGCATCTTCCGCCATATCGGCGGCCTCGTTCTCATCTATACTGAGTTTTTCTATAACCGCATCCCTGACTTCGGAAACATTTAATATAGTATTTTTTAACTTTTCCTCACTGGCATTTGTTAAGATAATTACGCTAAAATCCAAATCAAATTTTTCATCTTCTATATCCTGTACTTCCGGCTGTGATTTAATGATATCACCTAAACCTTCCAAAGCCTTAAAAACCAGAAACGCTCTGGCTGATTTTAAAATACAGTACTCCTGAATATATACCGTGATACCGTACGCATTCATTCCCATGGCATCGGCTTTGCTGATAGCTCTCTTTTCATAATCAGCAATGGCCAGGTCTTTGTACTTTAAGTTGGCACCGTTGGCAGATACTGGTTCGGCAGGAGCGGCAGCATTTGCTTCTACCGCTTCTTTTGCTGCTTCGCCAGCGGCTCCCTTGCCCAAACCTATATTCAGAATATTATTTAACTGATTAATAATATTTTCGTAATCTTCACTGCCTTCATCAGCGCTTTCCTGGATATTGCTTAAATATGCCTCCAAGGCATCCAGCCCTTTAAATAATACGTCTACCAGGTCAGCCGTAACCTTCATCTTACCATTTCTTATCTCGGAGAATACATTCTCCATATCATGGGTTAAACGCTGCATTCTTTTATAGCCCATGGTTCCTGCCATCCCCTTTAAGGAATGGGCCGCCCGGAAGATTTCATTAATCGTTTCCGCATTATCCGGTTCAGTTTCCAAAATCAACAATTGTTCGTTCAGGCTTTGTAAATGTTCTTTTGTTTCATCGATAAAAATCTCAAGATATTGACTAACGTCCATCTTATCGCACCCCCAAGTTTTTTTGAATAGCACCGGCAATCTGGTCCAATGGTACAATTTCATTCACCAGTCCGGCTTCCGCAACTACCTTCGGCATACCATAAACCGTACTGGTTGTTTCATCCTGTGCTATTACATAAATATTCTTTTGTTCTTTTAATTGATTAATTCCTTTTGTTCCGTCGCCGCCCATACCAGTTAATACTGCGCAGGTAATTTCCGTAAAGTCCGAATCCATTAAAGATTCAAACAAAATATCTGCACACGGTTTTAATCCGTTTCTCGCCGGTTCCACCGTAACTGACAATTGCTGCCCTCTGTTTTCCGACTGAATTAACCGCATCTGGCTGCCTCCTTTCGCAATATAGGCAACTCCGTTTTTTATCAATTCCTTATCTTCTGCTTCCTTTACCTTTATATTACTCATCTCATCCAGACGAGTGGCGAGAGAAGCTGTAAATCCTTCCGGCATATGCTGGACTATCAGTACGCTGCAGTCTAAATCTTTTGATAACTGGGGAATAACCTTTGCCAATGCTTTCGGGCCGCCGGTAGAACAGGCTATTACAACTAACCGCTTAGAAACAGGCAGCTTACAGACAGGCTTGTCTTCCTTTATTAATCGTACGGCCGACTGATTCATAGATTCAACAGGATTCGGCTTTTGAATAACTGACGGTTGTTCCTGTACCACTACATCATTTACGGAAATCTGATATAGTTTTGTTGAAGCGACCAGACAGTCGATAATCTTATTTTTAAAACTATCGCTTTTTACATCAAAAAAGCTGTCAGGTTTTGTTACAAAATCAAAAGCTCCTAATTCCAAAGCGCGGATTGTTTCCTTCGCACCTTCTTTGGCTACCGTACTAACGATTATTACCGCCGCTTTCACCTTATTCTTTTCCAATTGTTCCAGCAACTCCAGACCGTTCATTTGCGGCATATTAATATCCAATATAACGGCATCAAATTCTTCTTTTTTTTGGACCAGCAAATCAAAAGCCTCTAAACCATTTGACGCTGCATTTGTAACGTGGAATCTTGAATCTAAATTTATTATATCAGAGAGCACTCTTCTCATGAGTGCAGAGTCATCAACAATCAAAACTTTTTTCTGCATATTTTGCCTCCATAATACATCATAATCCTTTTTCTCTTTTTCTTTGACGACGTTCCTCTTCAAAAATAAATTTAATGATGGATTCTCTTTCTTCTTTTAAAATATCTATAAACTGAACACGATGTTCATAAAATCCCTGACGATTTACCATTCTATTCGAGGAAATAACCATTGCCTGGATATTAATGCTTTTTGCAGCCGTGTTATTCTCAAATTCAAGGCACATCTGCATCATATTGCCCCGTTCATGATTATGTTGGGAAACAAATCTTGCACCTCCGCCACTTAAGTCTAAAATCGTTCCGGATAACCATTCCTGTTTTAACTTCTCTAAAATATTAGTATAATTTATCTGTTCCTCTTCGTCTTTAAAATTATTATGCCGCTGCCGGTTTATAATGGATATTTCCGTGTCTGATACCAGACGGTATGTAAATTCCAGTAAATACTCCAGCCTGTAAAATTGTCTTCTCTGGAATTTCTCCAATTCAGAAGTAAATTGCACTGTTAATACATAAATATTATTAATACGGACACGCTCCGTTATGACCGACTTACATTGGTACAAACCTTTCTTTGTAAAAAAACAAAGACTATATCTGTCACCAACCTTCAAAGGAATAATCCGCCCTTTTTCAATAGGCATCAAAATACTGGCAGCATCATCTCCGATAAAATCTAAAACCTGGCTTTTATAAATTTTTTCATTTTCAATATTTTTAGTGCTGAAACTTAATGATTTTAATTCCAGCTTATCCCCTACGGATACAATATCACTTACCATATATTACCTCCCTAACCCCTATCTTATCTTTTGAATTTTAGCCGTACCAGATTCGAAAAAAAGTCCGCTATGCCATTGCCGGAACGCGTTCTTGGCGGAATATTGTTGCATAGGATATTAGCCAGTTCGGATATAGCTTTCGAAGAAGGTGAATTCGGATATAAGGTAGAGTAAGGTTTCTGCTGCATGACTGCTTTTGTAACATTATTATCCTGTGGAACCGCACCAAGGAATTCCATCTTAACAGTGAGAAACTTCTCTACCACTAAATTTAACTTTGTGTATAATTGTTTTGCTTCTTCATAGGATTCTACCCTGTTTGCAATCATTTTAATAACAGTATTATCTGTAGTAAAATCACCCTTGCGGTTGAGAGTTTTTAACAATGCATATGCATCCGTTATGGAAGTAGGTTCCGGAGTAGCCACCAATAACACTTCGGAACTGGCAGTAACAAATTCTAAAACACTGTCCGTAATTCCTGCTCCCGTATCAATGATAATAACATCTGCCAATTCATCCAATTCATCCAATTTCTGCGTTAAGAAAATAATCTGGTTTCTTGTCACATTTGCCAATTCATGGATTCCGGAACCGCCGGAAATAAATCCAATATTCTCAGGGCCTTTTGTAATGATATCCTGCAGTCCTCTGCCCCGGAACATTAAATCCGCCAGGTTATACCGGGGTCTGATTCCAAGCATAACCTCTACGTTGGCCAGGCCGAAATCAGCATCTAAAATGATGACCCGTTGTCCAAGTCTGCTCATCTGTATTCCTAAGTTGACAGATATATTCGACTTTCCCACTCCGCCTTTTCCGCTGGTTACCGTTATAACCCGGGCAATTTTTCTGGGAGGCCTCTGCTTTTTAATAATATTCCTTAACTGTTCAGCCTGATCCATCAGTCATTGCCTCCTAACAACTTCTTCGCAGTTTCCTGGGTATTGATTTTACCTATATCATCCGGGACATTCTGTCCGTAGGTTGTGTAAGACAAATCAGCATTTGTCAGCATTCTGATATTAAAAATATTACCGACTGAAATAGTTTCATCCAATTTCGTAAAAATCAGCCTGTAGTTCGTTATCTCAGAGTAGCACTCCACAATCCGTATCAAGTCCTTATATTTGGTTGTGGCACTGAGAACCAGGTATACCTCCCTGTCTTCTTCGTTTACGGAATGTATCAGTTTTTCAATGTCATCCCTCTGCTCCCGGTTTTTATGGGAACGGCCTGCCGTATCAATTAAAATAACATCAAAATCCTTATATTCTTCCCTGGCCTCATTTATCTCATCTTCCGTATAAATTACCTTCATGGGCACTCCGAGAATATTGGCATAGGTTCTGAGTTGTTCTACGGCCGCAATACGGTATGTATCCGATGTTAACATGGCTACCTTTGCTTTTTTATTCAGTTTTAAATTTGAAGCAATTTTAGCTATGGTAGTTGTTTTTCCTACTCCGGTAGGACCGATAAAAAATACCAGCTTCGTTTTATTATCTAAAAGTTCAATTGTCTGGGGCTGTCCAAGTTTCAGAATTATTTTTTGATAAACATTTGCCAGAATATTATCAATGGATGCATCTTTTTTAAATTTATTCTCAATTTCACTTAAAATCTGATTAACATATTTTTCATCCATTTCATTGCGGACCAGTTGATTGTAAATTAATTGGACATATGGCAGATTCCTGTCTTCTTCTCTTTTTTCTTCCGTTTTCTCTTCCATCCGCTTATCATTCAGCTGCTTTTCCAGCAAATTCTGTAATTTATTTAATTTTCTTTCAATTGCGGAAGCATCATTTTTCTCATCAGCTGCTTTTGTTTCTGTTTCTTTGTCATTAACAGAACTTTCATTCTTATCGTAAATAATATCGGTGTTTAATTTAAAACCGCTTTTTTGTACGGCCGTGTGCTCTTTTTTTATGCCGGACTGCTGTGTTATGGCATCATCCACCGCAGCGGTTATTTCTACGGAAGCTTTCCGAAACAGTTTATAAATTCCTTTTGGAGAGATTGTTTTAATATTCATTACGATAGCATCTTTCCCCAGCTCATCCTTGGCAAGCATAATTGCCTCAGTTTCCGTACCTGCCTGAAACTTTTTAATTATCACTATACTGTCACCATCCCTATCGACTGTAATTCTACATTAGATTCAATTTCATTATAAGATATGACAATTAAATCTTTAAAATAGTCTTGTGTTAATTTTTTAAAATACATTCTTACAATCGGGGAAGTAATAACAATTGGATTCCTGCCTGTATTTTCCAGCTTTTGTATTTCTTCCTCCACAGAATGTATGATTGTCTGAGTTTTATCCGGGTCCAGTGCCAGATATGCACCTTGTTCCGTCTGCTTGACAGCCCCCATAATCTCCTGTTCAATTTTAGGGTCCAGGGTGACTACGCTGGTAGTTTCACTGGACGGAAAGTATTTATTGGAGATAGCCCTTTTTAAGCTTTGTCTTGCGTATTCCGTTAAGACATCCGTATCTCTGGTAGTAGAAGCATAATCAGCCAAAGTTTCGAATACAGTTATCAGATCCCGTATGGAAATCCCTTCTTTTAAAAGGTTCTGCAAAACTTTCTGGATTTCTCCCACTCCCAGTAATTTGGGCACTAATTCTGCTATAAGGGCAGGATTTGCTTCCTGTACATTATTAATGAGATTCTGTACGTCTTGTCTGGTTAACAGCTCATGAATATGACTGCGGATTATCTCGGTTAGATGTGTTGCTATAATGGACGGCGGATCCACAACGGTATAGCCCACGGATTCCGCCCGCTCACGCTGACTTTCCGTTATCCAGATGGCCGGAAGATGAAAGGAGGGCTCAAAAGTAGGTATTCCGGTAATTTCTTCTTCAACATAGCCGGGATTCATTGCCATATAATGGTCAAATAAAATATCACCCTCACTGACGGGAATTCCCTTGATTTTTATAACATATTGATTAGGATTTAACTGGATATTGTCCCTGAGACGGATCATCGGCACAATACACCCAAGTTCTAAAGCAATCTGCCTTCGTATAAGAACCACCCTGTCTAAAAGATCTCCTCCCTGGTTTACATCCGCTAAAGGAATTATACCATAACCAAATTCCAGTTCTATCGGATCGACCTGTAACAGGGAATTTACGTTTTCAGGTCTTCGGATTTCATCCCCTTCCATTTCCTCCATGGAAGCCTGCTCTTCAATATTATCCACTTCAATTCTTCCTGCCATAACTCTGCCGGTAATAATAAATACCACGCCGTAAGCACAAAATACCAGGGTATTTAAAGGTGTAACGATTCCAAGAAAAACTAAGGTACCTCCCACCATGTATAGGACCTTAGGTATGGAAAATAGCTGTTTGACAAGTAAATCTCCAAAATCTGCTTCCTTGGATACTTTCGTAACCAAGATACCGGTTGATAAGGATATTAAGAGGGATGGTATCTGACTTACCAAACCGTCGCCGATTGTAAGTATGGTGTACTTATCAAAGGCCTCCATCATAGGAATTCCCTGCCTTAATACTCCCATGGCAATACCGCCCACAAAATTTATGACCGTAGTGATTAAGCTGGCTATGGCATCTCCTTTAACATATTTGGTAGCACCATCCATGGAACCGAAGAAACTGGACTCTTCCTGAATCTTTTCACGGCGCTCCTTAGCCTGTATATCGGTAATGGCACCGGTGTTAAGATCCGCATCAATAGCCATCTGCTTGCCCGGCATAGCATCCAGGGTGAACCTGGCCGTTACTTCCGAAACTCTTTCAGAGCCTTTATTAATTACCATGAACTGTACTAATATCAATATAATAAATACAATAATACCTACGATAGGATCCCCGGCGCCAACGAAATCACCGAATGTTTTCACGACATTTCCCGGCTCGCCGGTTGTTAGAATTAACCTGGTGGTGGAAACATTTAAGGATACGCGAAATACGGTGGTAAACAATAATATGGTCGGGAAAGAAGCCATATTTAATACTTCCCTCGAAAATAATGCATTAAATAAGATAATCAGTGATACGGAAATATTAAAAGCCAGCAGGATATCCAATAATCCGGCAGGGATTGGTACAATCAGGAATATAATTGCAGCCAATAGATAGGTGCCTACGGCCAAATCTGTTTTTTTCATTCGCTCTACCCCCTGGTAAACGCTATTTGTTACATGCCATGCAATCTGCTATGCAATGTATAAGTCTAAGCAATGCATAATTTTATGCATGTTTGTTTTTTAAATTATATACATAAGCCAGAACCTCCGCTGTCATTTGATACAGTTCCGGCGGGATTTCGTTTCCAATTTCAACATTATAATATAACATTCTTGCAAGAGGTTTGTTTTCTACAATTTCAATACTGTTTTCCTCTGCAATTTCTTTGATTTTTTGAGCCAGATAATCCGCACCTTTAGCTATTAAAATCGGTGCATCCGATACTTCTTTATCATATTTTACGGCCGCCGCAAAATGGGTTGGATTTGTTATAACCACATCGGCCTCAGGAAGATGCTGCATCATTCTTCTCTGGGAAGCTTCCCTCATCTTTCCGCGGATTTTACTTTTTATCTGAGGATCTCCTTCTGCCTGTTTAAACTCATCTTTTACTTCCTGTTTCGTCATCCTCATATCTTTTTTAAATTTAAACTTCTGGTAAATATAATCTGCAAAACCGATTAACAGAAATATAATACTGATTTTATATCCTAAATTTATTACAATATCACCTATTAAAAATACGGCCTGCAGCAATTCCATATCATAAAGCTTATACAGGATATCCTTATTTTGGTTAAGGGTACCGTAAACAATATAGATAATGACTCCAATCTTTACTGCTTCTTTCACAAGTTCCACTATCTTGTCTTTCGAAAAGATTTTTTTAAAGCCTTTTATCGGATTAAATTTATTGAATTTAGGCTGCAGGGGTTTACCGGTAGGCCTCCATTTTACCTGGAATAAATTCATGATAATTGCAACTATAAATGCGGAAATAAATACCGGGATTACTATTTTAATTATGGTAAAGGCTACATCCTGTAACAGCCGCTGCGCGGTTACATGGTTAAAATCATCCCTGGCAATGACTTCTATACTATTATAGGCTGACAGAAAGGATCCGATAAAACCATTTCCAATTAAACCGCCAAATATTTTTAAAACCAAAAACAATGCCAAAAGCGCTGCTGCCGTTATTAAATCGGTACTTTTTGCAACCTGCCCTTCTTTTCTTGCATCCGTTAATTTTTTCGTGGTAGGTTCTTCCGTTTTTTCTCCGCCGGCCCCTTCCGCAAAATACTGCAGGTTATATTTTAAAAGCCTTTCCATATACTTTTACCTCCCTGCACTTTCCTTAAGATAAGGCTTCTATGGCAGATTTCATCATTGTAATCATCTCTTCAAATATAAATCCTGATACTGTAGATGTAAAACCAGCCAGCAGAAAGAGAATAACCAAACCAACTAAAACCTTCAATTGCAAACCAATTACAAACATATTCATTTGAGGTGCTATTTTAGCTAGTATGGCTAAAATTGAATTTACAATAAGCATGGCAGCAAATACCGGAAGAACAATACGGAATCCAATAATAAAATATTCCTTTATAAAATTAATCATAAGCAGATACAAATTAGGACTGAAAACAGCTCCTCCTAAGGGTATGACCTTAAAAGTATCAACAACAGCTAAAATAATGTAATGATGAAGATTTGTCACCAGCATCATCAGCATAACCACATAAGTATAATAATTACTGGTAATCGTTGTCTGTATATTGGATAAAGGGTCAAATTGATTGACCATGGAAAAACCAATTTCCATATCTATTACATTACCGGCAAAAGATAATATGTAATAGCTAATATTAGTAAAAAAACCTATGATTAAACCAACCATCAGTTCACTGATTACCAATGCGGCATAATCAATTACTCCATTATATTGAAATTGTCCGGGTACCGACTGAAACAATAATAAAGTAAAAAACAGGGAAAATCCAACTTTAACTTTCTGAGGGACATTCCTTAAGCTAAAAAACGGAGCAACATAGATGAATGCTGTTATCCTCACCAGAATCAGCAAAAAAACCTCAAAATCATGTAATGTAAATGTCATATGGACCTAATATAATAGCCTATATTGGTAATCAGATTAACCGTAAATTCCCTGACTTCCGTCATAATCCAGCTACCAAACAGCATAATTACTAAAAACACCGCAATTAATTTAGGAACAAATGTGAGGGTCTGTTCCTGTATTGAAGTGACTGTCTGCAGGATACTTACAATAAGACCTACTACCAGGGAAGTAAGCAGCATAGGAGCCGATACCTTTATGATTAACCAAAGTGTTTCCCTGGCTATATCAATAATAATATTTTCATTCATTTCATAACCTCCCCGGCTCTAAATCAATAAAACGTTTTTACCAATTCGCCTATAATCAATCCCCAGCCGTCTGCCAGAATAAATAATAGAATTTTAAAAGGCATGGAAATCGTTGTCGGCGGCAGCATCATCATACCCATAGACATTAACGTCGATGCAACAACCATATCAATTACGATAAATGGTATGTAAATAACAAATCCAATAATAAAAGCTATTCTTAATTCACTTATAATAAAAGCCGGGATAATTACCGTTGCCGGAATCTTATCTAAGGATTCTACCGTCCCGATTTCTGCAATGTCCATAAATAATTTCAGGTCTTTGGGCTTTACCTGCTCCAGCATGAAATCCCTTAGCGGAGCCATGCCGGCCGTAATTGCTTCTTCCTGTGTTATTTCCCCGGCGGATAATGGCTTTATGGCATCATTATTAATCTGGGTAAATACCGGTGACATAATAAAAAAAGTCAGAAATAATGCTAAGCCGATTAATACCTGGTTCGGCGGCGTAGTCTGGGTTCCAAGAGCCGACCTTACAAAATGCAATACAACCAAAATACGTGTAAAGGAAGTAACCATAATAATAATGGAAGGAGCTAAGGATATCAGAGTTAAAACAACTAATATCTGCAGGGTGGAAGCTAATGCCCCGCTTTCACTTCCCGTATCCAGATTAAACTGGAAAGGCCCTATATTACCATTCAGCCCCACATCTGAGGCATCATTCATTCCCGTATTTTCTTCTGCTGTATTATTATCAACCCCCAACCCATAAACCGGAGTAGCAAAAATAAAGGTTAATATACATATTACAAATAAGATTCTGATGATTCCCCGCATACTTCTTAAGTGTTTTTTAACAAATGTATTCATGAATACCAACCTTTACTAGTGACCAGGTTCCTGATCATTCTCGTTTTTTTCTTTTTGTTTTTTAATTATAAGATTAAATACTTCTGTAAAATTACTTTTTTGTGACTTGAGATCTTCCTGATGTTTACATTCATTTTCATTTAATTCAGTCAAAAGCCGGATATCATCCTTACCGATTGAGATTACAAAATATCTTGTTCCGATTTGAATTAACTGCAGATATTTATTTTGTGCTATCTTATAGGTCTCAAGAACTTTAAAATTGCTGTTTTTTGTTATCCCCTGTTTTACTCCGCCAACAAACTTGGTCGTATAATAGGTTACAATAAGTATAAAAATAAATAGAATACTTACACCAATCAGTTGAAGTAAGCTATCCCAGTCTGACATTCCTGCCGTTAAAATAATCATACCAGCTCCTATAACAGAATCGAAGTATCCGACTGCTGTCTTTATGTAGGTGCAATACCGCTTAATTACAAGAAATAAAACTCAAACAGGTCAGCCTACTGCCTTTTTAACTGCTTCCAGTACTCTGTCTGCCTGAAACGGCTTAACAATAAAATCTTTGGCTCCGGATTGAATGGATTCTATTACCATTGCCTGTTGCCCCATTGCAGAACACATTATGATGTTAGCACTTGGGTCTGCTGCTTTGATTTTCTTTAAAGCCTGAATTCCATCCATCTCCGGCATGGTAATATCCATCATAACTAAATCCGGTCTGGTTTCATTGTACTTTTCAACCGCTTTTACACCATTTTCTGCTTCACCTGCAATGGTATAGCCGTTCTTACTTAAAATATCCTTAATCATCATTCTCATAAAAGCAGCATCATCACAAATTAATATACTTTTTGCCATTATTATTTCTCCTATCATATGTTATTATATATTAGTTATGTTATTTCACTATTTCCGTAACTCTGATACCAAAAGATTCTTCGATAACTACAACTTCACCTTTTGCTACAAACTTACCATTTACTAATACATCAATCGGTTCACCTGCCAGCTTATTCAATTCAATTATAGTGCCTGGTGAAAATTCCAATATTTCCTTTATGGATTTACTTGTCCTGCCTAATTCAACGGTTACTTCCAATGGTACATCCATAATCAGGTCTATATTTTCGGGCTGCGTAACTGGATTCTGCGGTGCTGTAAACGGCTGGAACTGAACCGGCGAAACATTCACATCCTGAACCGGTGGCATCATATTATTCACCCCTCCAAACATATTTTGTATACCTTGCATTTGCTGCATATGCGGCACTTGAGTGCTATTAGGCGGAACGTTATTAACCGGCTCCTCCATTTCTTCCTGCGGCCGCGGTTTTGATTCGGACTTTTTGTTAGAGTCCTGCTCTTGGTCTCCTTTAATAAATTGGTTATATAAATCTCTGGCAAAATCGAATGGATATAACTGTAATATTTCACTGTCCACAAGATCTCCGATTTGCATTTTGAAAGAAACCCGAACAAATTGTTCTTTCAGGAAGGTAGCTATGTCCGATTGGTCAATGGTTTCATTCATATCAACTAATTTAGCAATCGGAGGACTGATATCCACTCTTTTTTCCAGCATTGCTGAAATTGACGTAGATGCGGACCCCATCATTTGATTCATAGCCTCGCTGATGGCACTTAAATGTAATTCACTTAAATCGCCGTCAATATTGGAACCATCTCCTCCCATCATCAGGTCGGTAATAATCTTAACATCGGATTCCTTCATAATTAAGATGTTGTTTCCGTCCAGTCCGTCTTTATAATATATCTGTATAAAGACACAGGGCCTGGTATAATTATCCGCCAAATCATCCCATGTAGCATAAGAAACTACCGGCGTCGTAATAATTACTTTTTGATTGACCAAAGAAGATAATGTGGTTGCCGCTGTTCCCATACTTATATTGGAAATTTCACCTACTGCATCTTTTTCAGCATCAGACAGTAATTCTGATTCCTTATTAGTCTCTGCACTCTCCTTGTCAGAACTCATCCCGCTAAGAAGCGCATTAATCTCTTCCTGAGATAACATACCATCCATATTCTGTTACTCCTCTCTAATAATTGATGAAACCCTTACTGCATAAGAATCTGAAGCTGCCCCCGGCAGTGCTTTGAATTTATTTATGTTGCCGACATAAATATTCAGTTCGTCCTCTACCTTCGTATTTAACTTAATAATATCCCCTATCTGCAAGCCCAGAAAATCATTCACAGATATGACACTTTTCCCAAGAACTGCTTTTATTGGAATCTTAGCCTTTGCTATTGCAACTTCAATTAAATCTTTATAAGTTTCATCGTCTTTAATCTGCATGGTTGAGAACCAATATTTTGTATTTAATTTATCTATAACACTTTCCAGACATGCATAGGGCAGGCATACAT
Organism: Lachnoclostridium sp. UBA903; assembly: GCA_002294045.1. Lineage (GTDB taxonomy): Bacteria > Bacillota > Clostridia > Lachnospirales > Lachnospiraceae > Anaerocolumna. The sequence continues at coordinate 33,698 of DBEP01000035.1, forward strand.
TCATCATGCCTTCCACATTACCTATCTTTATATTCATGGTAACAATGGATGTCATTTCACTAGGAGCAATGATTTGTGCAAATTGTGAATTGGTCTCAATCCGTATTAATCTTGGTTCCACATGAATGACATTACTCCAGGGTTCATTTAAGAGATTGGTACACACGTTAAAAATTCTTTCAATTATAATTAATTCAATCTCGGTAAAGTCCCTGGGTTTCTCCAAAGGTAATCCGCTCCCGCCTAACATCCGGTCAACCATGGTATAGCCGAGATTATCTGCAATCTCTATAATGATATTACCTTCCAGCGGAGAAAAATCCACAATACCCAATAAAACCGGATTTGACAATGCATTGGTAAATTCAGAATAGGCAACTGCCTCAGAATTCATAACCTCAACCTGTACATTTTTTCTAAAATAAGCGGGCAAATTCGTAGAAAGCAATCTCCCATAATGTTCAAATATAATCTCTAAAGTTCTAAGATGTTCTTTTGAGAATTTTGACGGCCTGGCAAAGTCATAGTTTTTTACCTGTTTTTCACCATTCCCCTTAAATTCGTCCGCATCCAGTTCACCGCTGCTTAACGCCTTAAGCAGGTTGTCAATCTCATTTTGAGACAAGACGTCGCCCATTGTCATTACCTCCCGGGTGATTCCTTAATACTATATTATCACATAGTTCGAATAAAATCACCAAAATATTTTATTCAACGACAATATTTCCAATTGAAATATTGATGATAAAATCAGAATTAAAATATTCCTTAATTTTTTTTAAAATTTCCTCTTTAATAAGATCTTTATTTTCCTTAACATTTTTTACGGTATATTTCGAAAATTCATCGGTAATTATTTCTGTTATATGGCCTTCGTTGGTTTCAATCGCCGGCTGTAAAGTTTTATAATCTTCTGATTTCGTATTAATAGATAAGGACACACCTACTAAAAGTGCATAATGGTTTTTCGTATCGTTTTCTTCCGGTTTAAGACTGATAGTCAAATCCTTCGGAAGCTGGTATACCTCAATATCTGCTATATCAACGCGCTCCGCATCATCTTCCGACGGACTTTCCAATTCCAAATCAATTGTTGAAGCTACCTTGGATATGAGACTATTCGTTCTCATGGTTGTGGGTACCACAGCAAACACAATAACTGCAGTCAGGATCATATTTAATATCCCTAATGCCAAAATAATAATAGTTAAGATGTTTCTCTTCATAATGTCTCCCATCTGCCCTAAAAGGCAAGTTTCTTATGTCTTAATTATTTATCTTGTTATAAATTTTAATCTCAACACGTCTGTTTTTTGCCCTGCCCTCAGGTGTAGCATTACTTGCAACCGGATCATATTCCCCTCTGCCTGTCCAACTTAATGTTTTCGGATCAAGCCCTTTTTCCTCCATCAGGTATGTAGCGGCATTTAAGGCTCTGGCCGATGAGAGCCAATTGTTATTTTTGTATACACTGTTTTGTATTGGAACATTGTCCGTATGGCCTTCTATTTCAATATGGTATTCCTTATAGGTCTGTAAAATGTCCCCTACCTTACTGAAAATAGGAACTGCCTCGGATTTGATATCTGCCTTTCCGGAATCAAACAGTATGGAACCGCTGAGAGATATTTTTATAAACTGATAATTCGGATCAATACTCAGTTCAACATAATTTCCCAGGCTATTCTTATCGGTCATATCGGAAACATTTTCATACATAGCTTCCGAAGCTTCTTTGTTTTGCTCCAGCAGTTCCTGCATGGCGTCGGATATATCATCCGCATCCTTACCGCTCTTTCCCATGGTATTATAATATTCATCCAGATTATTAAGCTGCGAAATTCCGGAAGAGATTAACTTTCCCTCATTAATCGCGGAGCCGCCTCCACTGAATATACTGAAATTGCTTGCCAGGGACGCAACCAATTGTTCATATTTTACCGCATCCACATTTGACATAGAAAAAAGCAAAACAAAAAAGCATAGCAACAAATTCATCAAATCGGCAAACGTATTCATCCAGGGGGACCCTGCACCGGGTTCTTCCGTTTTTTTCTTTCTAGCCATTTACCTCACCGCCTTCCGCCGAATCAAATTCCAAACGGTTGGCAGGATTTAAGAAAGATTTTAATTTTTCTTCAATTACTCTGGGATTTTCACCTGCCTGAATGGATAACAGCCCTTCTACAATAACCTCTTTCATCATAATTTCCGAAGCATTGCTTACCTTTAACTTGTTCACTACTGGAATACATATCCAGTTAGCCAACAAGGAACCGTAAAAGGTTGTTATCAGGGCAACTGCCATGTTAGGACCAATGGTGGAGGGATCGTTCAAATCTTTTAACATGTTAATTAATCCGATTAAGGTACCAATCATACCCCAGGCCGGACCCATTGCCGAAAGCTTGTCCCAAAAGCCGATTACATCATTATGACGTCCTTCAATGCAGCCTAACTCTGTCTCCAATATGCTTCGTACCAGTTCAGGATCCGTACCGTCCACAATCAGTAAGATTCCTTTTTTCAGGAATTCGTCTTCTATTTCATTGGCAGTCTCCTCCAGGGCTAAAAGCCCTTCTTTTCTGGCAATATTGGATAACGCAATTATATTTCTTATGGTCTCTATATCATTATAAGCCGGAGTTTGTAACACCAGTTTAAAAGAAGCAAGTTTCCCAAGATAAGATTTTATACTTGGTTCCATAGTTATTAAGGTTGTAAAAGAGCCGCCAAAAGTTATTAAAATCGATGGAACATCCACAAAATTTAAGATATATTCAAAATTAAAGCTCATGGTACTCTGCTGAAACGCAATACCAAATAACATGATTATAATCCCGCTTATCAAACCAAAAATTGAAGCAATATTCAAAATAGCCACCTACCTAACTATAGTCTTTCGTATTTCTCATTCTCGCGAAAAAAGTTCTTTTTTGTATAATTTTACAAGATCAACAATTTCTTGTCTACTCTCTTTTACCAGTATTATTTTCCCGGTCGTAAGGGTTATAACCGTATCCGGAGTTTCTTCAACCGTCTCAATCAAATCAGAATTAACGGTAATGCTTTTATTATTCATTTTAGTTACATTAATCATTTCACCCCTCCTATACTCAGCATGGATTACAAAATCCGAAATTTTCAGAAGCTGCCGCACCAAATGTTTTAATCGGCACACATAGTATATAGCCGTGAAATACCGCATATGGCAGAAAACTGTATTAATGCGGCAGCATCTTATAATTTTCCGGAAGCTGTTAGCGTTTTAAGTTAATCAGTTCCTCCAGCAGGGTATCAGAAGTGGTAATAATTCTGGAATTTGCCTGGAAACCTCTCTGTGTTGTAATCATATCCGTAAACTGCGCGGACAAATCTACATTAGACATTTCCAGAACACCGGTGGTAAGGCTGCCGCCGTCGCTGGTAACATCATGGCCGACTCCGTCAAAGCTGCCCGAATTCTGGGTCTCGGCAAACAGATTTCCCCCTATGGATTCAAGCCCTGCAGGATTCGAAAAGGATGCTACGGCTATCTGTCCCAAAAGCCGGCTGTCACCATTATCGTATTTACCGTAGATTTTACCGGCGGAATCAATGCTGATGCCGGTCATACTTCCGGCTTGCCGGCCTGCTCCGAGAGCGGATACACTGCCGTCGGCGGAGATGCTGCCTCTCTCGGATTCCAGGTTTGTATCGCCGCCGCCAAACATAGTAATGGAAGAAAAGTCTATGTTGACCGTAGAAAACGGGTCAGGGTCCGCAGCAATCTTTAAATCCAGTCCCTTCGTGGTTGCTGTTGCCGTCGAGCCCACCCCCTGGAAAGCTCCGGTACTGCCGCTGAAATGAAGTACGGAAGCAGTTCCGGTTAGTGTAACTTCACCGGTATCCGCATCAACGGCAGCAGTATAGTTAGTGGCCGGATTTCCAAAGGTAAAGTTAGTAATAGTGGATGCTCCATAGCTAATTGACCCGTCCGAATTAACTGTTTTTTTAACAAAGATGGAATCCCCGTTGGCATCTTTAATATCTGCCACCGTAACCGAATATTGGTTCGTTGCATCTTCAGACTGGTTTATTTTTAAAGTGGCCGTATATTCCTGCCCCAAATTATCATAAAAAGCTACATTTAACATATAACCCGTAGCACCATAAGCCAGTTGTGTATCTTTATAATCTATATTGCCGGAGACATAAGCATTGGTAGTAGCCTGAGGTGTCGAATACAGGTTTTCCGGCGCCATAATATTTAAGGGTGAAACCGTTGCCTTTATTATCTGGGTTTCATTACTGGGATCTACCTGCCATCCCATTACCTTGGCACCGCTTGAGGTAACAAGCGTACCGCTGGCATCAACGCCGAAAGAACCGTCTTTCGTAAAATAATTGGTTCCGCCGCTGTTAACGATAAAAAATGAATTTCCTGTTATCATAATATCAAATGGATTATCCGTTCTCTGGGCTCCTCCGGCCTGGGTTACGGATGCAACGATAGAAGCTACATTGGTACCAAGGCCTATCTGTTTGGCATTCTGCCCTCCGGCACCGGTAGTTGCATTGGGACCGGTTGCACTTTGTATGGTCTGATAATAAATATCTGAAAAAGTTACGGAGCTGGCTTTAAAGCCGACCGTATTCACATTCGCTATATTATTGCCTATAACATCCATCTTCGTCTGGTGGACCCTTAAACCGGATACGCCAGAATATAATGATCTCATCATAATGAAATAACCTCCTATTATTAGGTGCTCTCGTACCCTTTCAGTCAGTCAGGGGTACTATGCTTCCTCAGGGCCAGCATAATTATTATATCATGAACATAAAACGTGTTCATGCTCTTGTTGCTCCGGTCAGAAATTACAAGCCAGCTTGTAATTACCTCCCTCCGCTTTTATTATATAATGACAGCACCATCAATATTTGTAAAAACTTTATCCTCACTGTCTTTTACAGCAGTTACAACTGTATTGTTTTTAAGATTTACAATAAAAGCTATATTGTCTACCATAACCAGTGATTCGTTGATTCCCTTCGCCTGTGCTTTTCTGGCACCGGTTTCCAGTCTCTCCAGCTGTTCATGGGATAAATCGATATTCCGGCTGGCAAGCCTGTCATTTGCATGTTTTGAAAATTTTAGTGTTGATGTTTCAACCGTCTGCTGCTTTTCCAAAATATCATGAAAAGATATTTTGCCGCCTTCCAAAACCTTGTTCATACCGGCACTCTTATTTTTTAAGAGCTGGCCAGTCATAAGCTCAATGGAAGAAAAATTAGTTTGTGAAATAGAACTCATATAAACCTCCATGTACTATACGGATCCTTCTTCACTTTCATCCGAATCCTCAATGTTATCCGAATCCTCTCCCGAATTCTCCTCAGAATCATCCTCAGGAGAAGTTCCTGTTACTTCAACCGTAATTTTACCCGATACGGTTGTATATAAGGCATCGTTAAATACTAAAGTTATATTATAAGTTCCATTTTCCAAATCCTGCAGCGCTTCCTTTTTTATGGTTACTTTATTCCCGTTAAGCGTCACATAATCTGCGTTTACTACGGCACTATTAAGGATAACCGCAATATCTGTTGCCACCGTATCACCCGAACCTAAATTTACTTCAAAGCTGATATCTTTCGGTTCAGCCTTATCAAAGGTTTCCTTAACCTCTTTCGGAACATAGGGAAGCCCCTGCTGTATAATATAAGTGCTGTCATATACCTGCTGCAGCTGGTCCAGGGAATATAAGGCACCATTTATGCATAGCCTGGCTTTGCCGTTTGACATTACAACATAATCCACATACCCGCTCTCTAAGCTGATATTCCCCGACGAATCCTTTACTGCTACATCCACATACATTCCCACTAATCCGAAAGCCTGGGAATTAGAATAAGTCTGATTTAGATTCTGCATCTGCTCCAGTTGGGAAAATGTAGCCAATTGCTCTACAAATTGTGTATCGGTACTGGGATTTAAGGGATCCTGGTATTTCATCTGGGTTACCAATAGCTGCAGGAATGCTTCTTTATCCAGGGAGCTTGAGCTGGTTGTTGAACTGGTTGAACTGGAATTGTCTATAACCTTGCCGTCTACAACATTTTGAATTAAATCCGCCATAATCTTCTCCTTTCTTCATAATTAAGCAGTATAATCGATACTGCTGCCGCTCTGTTCAGCAAGTGCGGCATCCTGAATTTCATTCACTCCCTGATTGGCATAAATATCCGGTTCCGGCTCGCTTAAATTGCGGCTACGGGAACGGCTCTGCGGCTCTTTTTCATTACCGCCGGAGGTCTGGCTGCTTTGGTCAAAGGAAAAATTTGAAACGGTTACTTCAATAGACTCCACTTTCAATCCCTGGTTGTTCAGATTTTCCTTTAATACCTGCATCTGGCTTTCGATTGCTTCTTTCGCCAATTCATTTTGTGCGGTAAAATGCGCCGTCATGATCCCGTCTTTCGCTACAACAGACAGATTGATTTTACCTAAACTTTCCGGGTTTAAAGTAAGTTCCATGGAAGTCTGCTCCGGTTTAATCGTAATCTTAATCTGTTCTACGATTTGGTTGGTAATATCCTGCATCTGCCTTATATTAGCAATCTGATCGGCAAAATTTAAACCTGACTCATTTCCCTTAACCGCTAGGTTCTGAACAAACACTTCCACCGGTGACGGTGTTTTGACGTCCGTTTCCTGCTTACCGGAATCCTGTGCAGAAGAATCGCTGTCTTTTATTTCGGTGTCCTGAAATTTATGTATCTCTAAGGTTACGGCATTTTGTTTATCTGTAGAAATACTCTCTTCCCCGGTCAAATCCCGGTACGGTATCTCCGGTGAGGCTTCTAACGAAGCGGTTTGTGCTTTTGTTAAATCAGCTTTCTGGAATTGGCTTATAAGTTCGGTTAATTCTTCCCGGGATATCGGAAAGTTTTGTCCCGATTTCAACTCTTCTACTGCCTGAATTAACTGTTTCATCGTATTTGCCAGATTTTCATCGGTTAAAACGGCTGTAATATCATCCGTTTTGCTTACCTGCAGAATCAGTTGTTTCAGATTATCGGGATTCAACAGATCGGCAGCCGCAAACCCGAGGTTTTCCATGGCATTTTCCAATTCCTCATTCGTAATGCCAAGACCGGACTGAATCGTATTCTGAAGCAGTGCAAGCAGGCTTTGAAGACTTTCATGGAGCTCGGATTCACTTCCGGAATCCTGCCGGCTGTCAGTCTTTAAAGCATCCTTTGCCTGTCTTATATCGGCGCTGCCTGTCTTTGCATCCTTACCTTCTTTTTGTCCGGCATCTTTCGTATCGGTATAATCTTTTACTCTTTGATCCGTTTTTCTGCCGGTACTGGTTTCATTGCCGCTATCCGCATCTTTAACCGTACTGTTCTCCTTTTTCGCCGTAGTTTTTGACTTTAAATTACTGTCCATTATACTGTTAAAATCATAACCTGAATTTTTTGTCTTTACGGCAGACGTTTTTTCCGCTGTGGAACCACCGAAAAAATTCATTGCTTTTACGCTTTGGGTCATCATTTGCATCTCCTCCTTTCTTTTGTATTATTTATACTTAAACGGTATCTTAATGATAAAATACCGGATAAGCCCATAAAATTAATTTCCGCCCGTACTGATGTCTGTCTCGTCCGAAATGACAGCTCCGGAATTATAACTGCTTGCAGCCTTTCTTTCCTCATCCATGTCAAACATTTTTTTTGTAATTTTTGCTGCTGCGGTAGGATCCATCTGGGCTAATATAAGGGAGCTTTCCGAAGACCTCATAGCTAAAAGCATCTGGGATACCAAATCAATATCCGCAGTCATGGTTTCCAGTATCGCCGCTGCATCAGCCGGTTTCATTTTCCTGTAAATATCCGCTTTTTCCGTAATGGATGCATCATATTGCTGCTGTTCAATAACCTGTCTGTAAATTTCTTCTGCATTAGTCGGGTCAATGCTTTCATAATACTTTTTATATTCTTCGATATCAGGTGCCTGAGCCGCAAATACTACATTCTCTTCAAACTCTTTTACTCTTTCCTCAAAAGTTTTCTGATTTTCTTCAAATACTTTGAGCCTGTCCACTTCAGCCTGTAATTCTTTCAGCTTATCCGTGCCGGAAGATTGGTCTTGGGACAGGCTTTCATTTAAAGCTTCTAATTCCTTAATACGGGCAATGGCCTCTTCAATGGTAGTATAAGGATAATCATTTTCGTATGCTATCTGTTCGTCGGGAACATCAGGAAGAACTTTATTAATAATAGGTACGTCTTTTAACAGCGGCCGGAGAATTGAATTTCCAAAACCGCCTACGTCTAATTTTATCAAAACCGCAAAAACAGCCAACCAAATGAAAACAATGAATACTACGATTATGATTGCAATTATTTTACTGCCTGCGCTTTTTTCATTTTCATTATTATCAAGTTCCTTGTTCTTTTTTGCCATTTTCTCTCCTCCTATTTATCGGTAGGATTATTATATTTAAAACTGACTAATTCATCAATTTCTTTTCTCTGCTCTGCTTCATACTCTACGAAGTAATTATTTAAGGCATTTTCTTTCAGTTTTTCATGTATTTTCAGCTCCATCATGGCGGCATTTAAACGTAACCGGGCATGGTCTAACTGCTTTTCCGCCCTTTTAACGGCTATCTGCTGCTGGCTTATATGATGTTTCATTATTTCAATGGCTTCTTCACACTTCCTGATATCAAACAACTTTAATTGAGAACGCATAAGATTTCTTTTTTTATCCTGATACTGATTCGCCTTTTTCATAAGGGCAAGTAATTTATTTTCTTCCTGTGTAAGTTTCATACGGGCTAATCCGTATGCTGTCTTTGCCTGATCTTCCATTTTATATTTAATGGATAAAATATTTTCCATTTTATAGACAAATTTAGTCATTCCTTCACCTAATCCTTAAAAATTCCTGCTAATGAATCAACAATCTGTTCAAATTCAAATTTATCGTTAACCTCCTGCCGCAGAAACTCATTTACCGCATCAATTTTTGATATGGCAAAATCAATACTTTTATTGGAACCGTTCTTATAAGCTCCAATATTAATCAAATCTTCCGCTTCACTGTAAGTTGCCAGAACCATTTTTAATTTTCCTGCCGCGGCTTTATGCTCATTTGTAACAATGGAAGACATAACACGGGAAATACTCTGCAATACGTCAATGGCGGGATAATGATTTTTATTGGCAAATTTTCTGGTCAGCATAATATGTCCGTCTAATATCCCCCTTGCCGTATCCGTAATGGGTTCATTGAAATCGTCACCATCTACCAATACTGCGTATAAACCTGTGATGGAACCATGTTCGGAATTCCCTGCCCTTTCTAAAAGCTTGGGCATCTCGGAGTAAACGCTGGGTGGATAGCCCCTTGAAACCGGCGGTTCCCCGGAAGCAAGGCCAATTTCTCTCTGAGCCATGGAAAAACGGGTAAGGGAATCCATCATCAATAATACGTCTTTACCCTGATCTCTGAAATACTCTGCAATTGCGGTTGCCGTTTTAGCTGCTTTTTTACGAATCAGTGCCGGTTTATCCGATGTGGCAACCACCACCACAGAACGCTTTAAACCTTCCTCCCCCAGGTCTCTTTCTATAAATTCCCGTACTTCCCTGCCCCGTTCACCAATTAATGCGATTACGTTAATATCCGCTTTTGTATTTCTGGCAAACATACCAAGAAGTGTGCTTTTCCCTACACCGCTGCCGGCAAAGATTCCTATACGCTGGCCTTTTCCTACGGTAATCATGGAGTCTACCGCTTTCACACCCAGGGGAAGTACTTCATCAATTAGCTTGCGTTTTAAAGGGTCCGGAGGCTCTGCTTCCACGGAGTACTCTCCGGTAAGTTCTAACCGGGTATTATCCATGGGTTGTCCCAATCCGTCCAAGGTTTTACCAAGAAGGCTGTCTCCTACCAAAACCTTTAAAGGCTCCTTTGTGGATTCTACCGTACTTCCGATTCCCACACCTTCCACATTGCCATAGGGCATCAATAAAATCCGGTTTTCTCGGAATCCTACTACCTCAGCCATTACAGTATGCTTTTTATCCTTGGACATAATCAGGCATAAATCGTTCAGATTTGCCTTGGGCCCAATGGATTCTATGGTCAGGCCAACTACCTTAACAACTTTTCCCAAAATTTTCTCATATGCTTTATCTGCTAAGTTCCTGTACTTATCAAAATCCACAGTTATCATGACCGGCTCCCATCCGCTTGTTTACGCCTATGGTATTATTCTACTCTTTCCGAATAGAAAGAAGCTTAATATCCTGTATAAGATTATTCAACTGAACATCCAGACTGCAATCTATTATACTGGTATCCGTTTCAATCATACATTGATTTTTATCTAATTCCTCATCCAAAGTTATGGTAATGGTAGCTTCTTCTTTCAAAAGAATTGCTAATTCTTCTTTTTTCGACATTACAAATTCAAAATCATCCTTTGAAATCCTGATGTTATAGTAATTGTTGTTATCTGCATTCATGATAGCCTTATGTATAAGATAATGTATTACATTCTTCTTATCTTCAACGATTGTATCGGTTATCCTTTCCACCAGTATGGCAACAATCTCTGCAAATTGCGGTTCCAAATTATTTATCTGCGTTAAGTAATCCTGCTTCTGCTTTTCCACTAATTGGTTTAACTCTTTTTGTTTCTCCTGGACCTCGTCCATGCCTTCCCGGATTCCGTCCTGATAGCCTTTATTTCGTGCTTTTTCATAAATTAACTCACTTTCTTTTTCAGCATCCAGTCTGGCCGCCGTTAAAATCTTAGCCGCCTCCTCTTTTGCTTCCTCAATAATCCGTTCATGCTGTTTTAATATTTCTTCCTCTTCTTCCGATGAAATTTTATCAATTACGGTTGCCATAAGCCCTTCTGTAAATGTCCCAGCGCCCTGTTTTTCCGCAGCATTCTCTTCTTTTGTCTTAGCGCAATTCTTTCGCTGTGTTCCAAGGCTGATTAAACGGATTTTTTCACTTCTTTCGTTGGAATCAATAATTTTCCTGTCGTCACCATTCAAATAAATGAATCTTGATTTAATAATATTAGACAACTATCTCGTCACCTCCACCTCTTGATATTATAATTTCAGCGGAGTCCTCCAGTTTTCTAATGATATTAACAATCTTCTGCTGAGCCTCTTCAACATCTTTTAACCTGATAGGGCCCATAAATTCCATATCTTCTTTTATCATAGTAGCAAGACGTTTGGAAAGATTATTAAATATAACATTTTGTACCTCTTCATTGGAGCCCTTTAATGCCACTGCCAGTTCGTTATTATCAACTTCCCTGAGAACTCTTTGTATGGATTTATCATCAAGGGATAGAATATCTTCAAATACAAACATCTTTCTTCTGATTTCATCCGCCAATTCCGGTTCTTCGATTTCCAAAGTTTCCATAATATGCTTTTCTGTTCCGCGGTCAACGGTATTTAAGATAGACACAATGGAATCCACACCGCCGACAATGGTATAATCCTGATTAACCAGAGAGGATAATTTACGTTCCAAAACTCTTTCTACTTCCTTAATAACATCCGGCGAAGTACGGTCCATCTGAGCAATTCGTCTTGCTACATCTGCCTGTTTGTCAGGAGGCAATGCAGATATAATAGCTGAGGCCTGCCCTGAGGAAAGGTAGGATAAAATTAATGCAATGGTCTGAGGATGCTCATCCTGTATAAAGTTTAACATCTGGCTTGCATCTGTTTTTCTCACAAACTCGAACGGACGAACCTGCAGGGAAGCAGTCAGCTTGCCAATGACATCACGTGCTTTTTCTTCACCCAGAGCCTTTTCCAAAAGCTCTTTGGCATAAGCGATACCTCCCTCGGCTATATACTGCTGAGCTAAACAAATTTCATAAAATTCACTTAAAACCTGCTCTTTCGTAGCGGGTGAAACACTACGGGTATTGGCAATTTCCAAAGTCAGCTGCTCTATTTCATCTTCTTTGAGGTGCTTAAATATACTGGCCGATTTTTCCGGGCCCAGTGCGATTAAAAGCACTGCTGCTTTTTGTACTCCCGTAATTTCAGTGTTCTTTGTCATTTGGCATCCTCCTTAAATTTCTTACTATCACCCGCGCATATCGCAAGCAAGCTTGCG
>DBEP01000068.1 GCA_002294045.1 Lachnoclostridium sp. UBA903
GTTCAGTTATCAAGGTTCTTGCTTCATTATGGCTACCAGACCATTACCGGCAACTTTTATAGCATATCATATCTTTCGACGTTTGTCAACATTTTCAATCTTCTTTTTTCCTGTTTATTCAGTAAAAAACCGACGGATAAAAGGTAAAACCAGGAATTTGATTACGCTATTTACAGGATAAAAATGTTAAGAGAATTAGTTTCTTTTATTAATGAAAACGCAGGTCTGAAAACAACCCAGGAGAAAGGCAGCTTCCGGAAGTAGTTGGTAGACATTTGCATTGGGAAGGTCCCCTGTGACACTTAAACTCCAGAAATTACGCCAGAGGTGAAAAATGGATCTGTTTGAGCGTAAGCGAGTTGTCCATTTTTCACTCCGTTTTAAGTGATTTCTGGAGTTTTTTAGTGTCATAGGGGTTCTTTCCTGCAAAATCGGACAACTACTTCCGGAAGCTGCCTTTCTCCTGGGTTGTTTTCAGACCTGTGTCTTCACTGCTTCTGTAATGGATGAATTAATTTAAATTTATACTTTTTATACTTATTTCACTTTTTCTTCACAAAGTTAACACATTTTATTTTTAAAATAAAAGTGGATAGTGAATGAAAAACACTTTCTACTCCCACCCTATTATACGCATGGTTCTAAATTACATTTAGTTACCAAAAGAAAAAGCCAGCATGTCGTTACTGGCTTTTTCTTTGTTTATGACAATCTAATCTCATACACAGAATACATTCCATTTATCTGCAGCATTACTGAATACTTTACAATAACTCTTCCGGAACTTAATTAACTTAAAATGGAACAAATAGATTCAATACCGCTATTCTCCTTTTATTAAATGTATGTATCTAACGCAAAACTAATAATTAGTGCCCGATTAATTTTTTTTAATACGTCTTGATCTAGATGACATACTTTTTCTTTTAATCTTGATTTATCGATAGTTCTCACTTGCTCCAACAATATAACGGAGTCCTTTATTATTCCGTATTTATCCGCATCAATTTCAACGTGGGTTGGAAGCTTCGCTTTATTCATTTTAGATGTAATAGCTGCACATATAACCGTTGGACTATGTTTATTTCCTGTATCATTTTGAATAATCAGAACAGGTCTTACTCCTCCCTGTTCCGATCCAATTACCGGCCTTAAATCCGCATAAAAGATATCGCCTCTTTTAATAATCACTTCTTCTCACACTCCATTTTATGGCTTTAGTCTTATTATTTCCCAATTTTGACTTGTGTATTCCATAAAATGTTTTCTTTTATGTGACTTTATATTAATTTTATTCTTTTATTTCAACTATTCTGCCTTGACGGTAATAAATACGCGGAATCCTTTTACCTACATTACAGACTAATTCATAATTAAAAGAATAAGCCATTGCTGCAATTTCTTCAACGGAGATAAACTGTTCTCCGTCTTTCCCTAATAAGGTAACCGTATCCCCCTGCTCCACATTATCAATATCAGTTACATCAACCATAAATTGATCCATGCAGATCCTGCCAATGATAGGCGCGGATTTTCCATGAATCAGTATTCTTCCTTTTGAAGATAAAAGCCGGGGATAGCCGTCTCCGTATCCTACAGGTATGGTAGCAATTCTGGTTTTTCTCTTTGTAATGTATGTACTGCCATAGCTTACTCCAACACCTGCATCCACCTCTTTCACATAGCTAACGTGGGTTTTAATTTCCATAGCCGGCTTTAATACAAGCTTACCTTTATTAACTTCTTCAGAAGGATACAATCCATAAGTCGAAATTCCACATCGGACCATATCCATCTGTGCTTCCGGTAAATCTATAATTCCGGCACTGCCTGATATATGTTTAATCGGAATATGCACACCTTCCGCTTCCAACTGTTTTACAAAGGACAGAAATCTCTGCAGCTGACTTTTCGCCGATGTTTTATCCTCTTCATCCGCACAGGCAAAATGTGAAAATATACCTTCCAGCCTGATTCCTTTTAGTAATGCTATTTTTTTTATTTCATCAATACTTTCTATCTTATCGCTAAATCCAATCCGGTTCATTCCCGTATCCAGTTTAATATGGATATTCGCTGTTTTATTCTGCTTTAATGCTTCCTCGGATAATTCCTTTGCAACACAGTATTGGAAAACCGTTGGTGTAACATCATAACGGACCAATTCTTTCAGCTGCTCCTTAGGTGTATATCCTAAGATTAAAAGCGGTTTTTTAATTCCGGCCCTTCTTAATTCAATTCCTTCTTCGAGAATGGCGATTCCAAATGTATCCACACCTATCCGATCCAGTACTTTTGCTATTGGAACCGCTCCATGACCATATCCGTCCGCCTTTATAATTGCCATAATCTTAGTATTACTGTCTAATAATTTCCTTATATTCAGAATATTATCGCAAATAGCATCCAGGTCAATATTGGAAACTACCCTAAAATATCGCTCCTCCGTCTCTTCCGATAAAGACATTTCTGTATAACCTGCTGTCATACGTTCCTCCATTCCATACCTGAGTATTCGAAAAAAACCGGTATCGATGTTATATATAAATTTTTTAATTTTGCTGTTAATAAAAAAACATCCCTGCTACAGTCATTATACTTAAGTATATTAAATAACCCTATTTATGGTAACCAAAATTTACTATTATGATTTAAAATAAAAATTTAAATATCCTTTAAGACATAAATACACGCATATCAGGGGATTACGCTCTTAATATCTGAGAAAGCGCATCAATGATATCTCCGGCCATTAAGGCATAACATCCCTTTTCTTCACAGGCTTTATCACCAGCCAAGCCGTGAATATATACTCCCAGCGTTGCTGCTTCTTTTGCATTTAATCCCTGTGCGATTAATCCGGCAATTATTCCGGTCAGGACATCTCCTGAGCCGCCGGTAGCCATCCCGTTATTGCCTGTAATATTAATATATCTCTTATCATCATAAGCTACAATGGTTCTTGCATCCTTCAATGCAAATACCAAATTATTATTGAAGGTGCAGTAATCTGCTGTTTCCGCCAGATTATCTGTAATGTTTTGTATTGGCATATCCAACAATACGGACAGTTCCTTCAGGTGCGGGGTTAAAACTGTCTGCTTCGGAAGTAACGATGCCATAGCCTCTATCCTGCTCTGCTTTCCTTCAATTACATTATCCTGCTTTAATTTAAGCGCTAACAGATTAATTCCGTCGGCATCCACAATAACAGGCGCATCGGCATATTTTAAAACCAGTTCCAATAATTGTCCCGATATTTCGTTAACACCGATTCCGGGGCCAATCACAATAGCATTTGCCCACTTAATTTCTTTTATTATTTTATCGGCTTCACTTTTATCAAAAGAGTGAAAATCATAAGCCGACATCAAAGCTTCCGGCAATTGGGACTGTATTATGGTTCTGTTTTCTTCTGCGGTTACAACTTTTACCAGGCCGGCTCCCGTACGATAGGCTGCTTTTGCTGAAAAATAACATGCACCGCTCATATTTACGCTGCCTGCAATAACAAGAGCTCTTCCGTAAGTTCCTTTATTGGAATAATTTTTTCTTTTAGGTAATTTCTCCAAATCTTTGACGCCATATATAAAGTACCGGGAATTAACCGAATCAACTGCCTTTTTTGGAAAGCCAATATCAGCTACCGTAACTTCACCCGCATACTCACAGCCCGGATATAACAGCAGACCGATTTTGTTTAATCCGAAGGTAATTGTGTAATCGGCCTTTATAGCAGTTCCCATGGGTTTTGCAGTGTCCGCCGAAAGACCGGAGGGTATGTCAACGGAAAAAACGATATGTTTATCCGAATTAATTTCTTCTATTATATCTTTATATATTCCTGCCACTTCCCTGCTGAGTCCGATACCAAATATGGCATCTATTATAATAGTATATTCAGCGATTTCTATATTGTTATATATAGATATACCTAAATTTCTGGCTATAGCAAACTGCTGTTTCGCCATTACGGATGCCTTCTCTTCTTCACCGACCAGCAATATATCCGCCTCATAACCTCTCAGGCTTAATATTCGAGCCGCTGCAATACCGTCCGCCCCGTTATTGCCGGTACCGCACACGGCAAGAATTCTATCCTGTTTATTTCCGCATTTCGCCACATGGCTGCCGCTGGCAGATACTAACAGTTTTTCTTTTACGCTTTTCACCCTGTCAGCCACTGATAAAGCCGCTCGTTCCATCAAAACAATTGCAGGAATGCCAACTTTTTCAATTGTATAATCATCAATTGCCTTCATCTGTGCAGAATTTACTATCGCTTTCACACCAAACTCCAATCCGCCTGTAAAAAAGGTACCATAAGAAATACCCACAAAGTCCTTTGTGTATGACTTATGCCTGCCTGCTTTCCCCGACTACAAAAGCACTTGCATATTCCCTTGTATTAGTAATACTGACAAAAATTTCAGATATGCCTAATAAATTTGAAATCCTTAAAGCGGCGCCGTATAAATTTACATACGGTTTTCCCAAAGAATCTCTTAGTACTTCTATTTCTATCGGTCTTATCCCATGAAAGCCTGTCCCAAGCATTTTCACTACTGCTTCCTTCACTACAAAATTATCCGCAAACTTTTGTTTATTCACTGCCGCTAATTTAATTTCTTTTAAGGTGAAATATTTTTTTTGAAATGCTTCCTTTTCACAAGCCTTAACTACCCGGTCTATTTCAATCAAATCAGTACCGATACCTACAATCATAAATCGACTCCTGTGGAATTACAAATATATAAGTTTCAGATATTCTTTAGTTCTTCGTCTAACTCCTGCAGTAATTCAGGTCCCAGCATATCATGCATATAGGAATAAATAGACGTATTTTTCATTTCCATGTCCTGCTTTTCCAGTATTTTTTCTTTCAGTTCATTTCTTATTTTTAAAACCCATTTGGCAATTTCCGCAGCTCTTTGCTTGTTTTTATTTAACCTGGCATAGCATACTTTAACACTCTCTATAATGAGTTTTTCATTTACTTCTTTTATCTGATAAGGCAATTTGATCAATTCATCTTCCGTATGATTCATTTTATCGCTGAGTTCCTTAATCAGCTTTTGGTTTCTGTCAAGCTTCTTGGCCTTTAATTTACCTATTTCCGTGTCATTGACATCCATATGGGCGATAATCTCCTGCATCAGTTTGCTCTTCAGAATTTTCATATCTTTCATATCATTTGTCAATTTACCCTGCTCTTTTATCAGATTATTTAATTTAGACTCTATTTCCTTAATATGCCCAGGCTTGTCATAGTCGGGAAATAATTCATGCCACCGCTCATCCAAGGTGAGTATGGGAACTTTTTTGCCTTTAAATATTTTTTCAAGGTTTATTTCATTTATTTTTCTCATTAGTATACACTTCCTTCACCAATGTGAATGCCAGACATAATACAAGTATGGATCCGGGAATTCTATTTTTTATCTGTCTTTGCAGCTTCTTCCATTGCTTTTAAATTATAGGACAAACGCATTAAGCTCTCCGCCAAATGTACATTTTCTACCATAACTTCCTTTGGTAAATTCAAATCTGTGGGCGCAAAATTCCAGATTGCCTTAATCCCCATCCGGACCAGGTCCTTGGCTATGGCCGGCGCTTTTAATTTAGGAATAGTTAAAGCAGCTATATGCACCGGATTCTGTTTAACAAAATCCTCCAGCTCATCTAGCATACGTATCTCTGTCCCCCGGATTGAAATACCTTCCAGTCTGGGATTAACGTCAAAAATACCTTTAATATAGAAGCCCCGTCTTTCAAAATCCGTATAGTTAGCCAGCGCCTGCCCCAAATTACCGGCACCGATAATAATTAAATTATAGCATTTATCCAATCCTAAAATTTTACCGATCTCTGTATATAAATACTCAACGTTATAGCCGTAACCCTGTTGCCCGAACCCGCCAAAATTATTCAGATCCTGTCTGATTTGGGAAGCAGTTACCTTCATTCTTTCGCTCAATTCCTTAGAGGATATCCGTACTACGTCATTCTCAAGTAATTCACCTAAATATCTGTAGTACCTTGGCAGCCTTTGTATTACGGCTAACGATATTTCCTTTTGCATGATTATTCCTCCTTTACCATAAAAAATATAAATACTCATCCATCTGCTAAAAAAATCCGACAGACTTCCAGGTAGCCGGCATTAAGCTATGCAGATTGGGCATACTTTGCTGCTTGGTTCTGTCAAAACCGCAGTGAATGAACAATCTAAAATATTAATATATTGTAAAGCTTATTTTAATTAAATTATATGTGATTGATATAAAATTGTCAAATACAGTTTAAACCTCATTTACTTGACATTTTTCCTGTGTTACAATATGATTTGTTAGGAATGTTTTTATTTTCAAAAAGAGAACACAACGGAGAATGCATTATGATATTAGCGTGTAAAAATATAAGCAAAAGTTTCGGAACGACACAGGTTCTAAACGGCGTTTCATTTCATATCAACGACAGGGAAAAGGCTGCCATTGTGGGTATAAACGGGGCAGGTAAATCCACCTTATTTAAGATAATCATGGGAGAACTGCCTGCGGATGAAGGTGAAATTATCTTTTCAAAAGGATGCTCTGTCGGTTATCTTGCCCAGCATCAGGAGTTATCATCTGAGAATTCCATTTACGAGGAAATACTAACTGTCAAAAAAGACATAATTGAACTGGATAACACCATCCATCAACTGGAAGTGGAAATGAAAGCAGCTTCGGATAAGGAACTGGAACGGATGCTTGCCGCTTACACCAGATTAACCCATGAATTTGAATCAAAAAACGGATATGCATATAAAAGCGAAGCAATCGGTGTCTTAAAGGGTCTTGGATTTACGGAAGAAGAATTCAGCAAACCGGTGTCAGCCCTGTCAGGCGGGCAGAAAACCCGCATAGCCTTGGGAAAATTGCTGTTAAGCACTCCGGATTTAATTCTACTGGATGAGCCCACCAATCATCTGGATATGGAATCCATTGCATGGCTGGAGACCTTCCTGTTAAATTATAAAGGTGCCGTTGTTGTAATTGCCCATGACCGGTATTTTATAAATAAAGTTGTTACCAAGGTAGTTGAAATAGAGCATACGAAGGCAACCTCCTATGAAGGCAACTATTCGGCTTATGCGGAAAAAAAGGCTTTGCAGAGAGATGCCATGTTAAAGCACTATTTAAACCAGCAGAAGGAAATAAAACATCAGGAAGAAGTGATAGCCAAGCTCCGTTCCTTTAATCGTGAAAAATCCATAAAACGTGCGGAAAGCCGCGAAAAAATGTTAGCCAAAATTGAGAGGCTTGAAAAACCCATTACACAAGAGGCCCATATGTCCATTCGCCTTGAACCCCACATAATCAGCGGCAATGATGTCCTGGCCGTTACCAACTTAAGTAAGTCCTTCTCAAACCTGAATCTGTTCCGTCATATTAATTTTGATATAAAACGCGGAGAACGCGTTGCCATAATCGGTAACAACGGAACGGGAAAAACCACCCTGCTTAAAATAATCAATCAGTTAGTTTCTCCGGATGAAGGGGAAATAAAGCTGGGAAACAAAGTTAAAATCGGATATTATGATCAGGAGCACCAGGTGCTTAATCAGGAGAAAACTCTGTTCGATGAATTACAGGATACCTACCCTGACTTGGATAATACCTCCATCCGAAATATTCTAGCGGCTTTTTTGTTTACCGGTGACGACGTTTTTAAACGTATTAAGGATATCAGCGGCGGAGAACGCGGTAGAGTATCCCTGGTAAAACTGATGCTTTCGGAAGCTAATTTTTTAATTTTAGATGAGCCTACGAACCATTTGGACATAACTTCCAAAGAAATATTGGAAAATGCCATAAATAATTATACGGGTACCGTGCTTTATGTCTCCCACGACCGTTACTTTATTAATAAAACCGCAACCAGGATTTTGGATTTAACCCGGCATACTTTGTTAAATTATATTGGGAATTATGATTATTATCTGGAGAAAAAACCGGAGATGGAACGATTGTTTGCAGCGGAAACAGACAAATCCCAGCCTGCTGTTTTTGCAGCCGCTTCCGGCAATACCGTTTCTTTCAACGCGGATAACAAGTCAGATTGGAAACAGCAGAAGGAAGAACAGGCCAAAATCCGCAAACGACAAAACGATTTAATAAAGACTGAGGAGGAAATCCACAGGCTGGAAACCAGAAACGAAGAAATCGATGAACTCCTTACAAAGGAAGAAATATTCACTAACGTACAAAAATTATTAGAACTAAACAATGAAAAAAAATCCATTGAAAAACGTCTGGAGGAGCTGTTGCTCATATGGGAAGAATTAGCCCAGTAAACTTCCCTCATTGCTGTTTAAAACAGGATACTTCGCCTGGGGCGGGTTGCGTCAGCAATATAATTCCAATCCGCCGCAGTGCGCTCCAAACCGAAGCATTTTTAATGCAGCAGGGAAGCCTGCTGCACAAAAAACGCTCTCATAAACGGTTATCTTTATAATCCCTGTTCACTGATATTTTTTATTGTATTCATTATATGCTCATGAGCCAGAAATTCCGCTTTATCACCGTCCCTTTGACGAATGGCATCCAATATAGCCGTGTGTTCCCTATTGGAATTCGCAGCCCTGTGATCAGATGCCAAAGTTATTTTACGGATTCTCTGGACATAGTGATGAAAATCTGATAAAACATGATTTAATATTTTGCTGTCAGATGCCTCATAGATTAATTGATGAAACTTGTTATCCAATTCAACGATTTGTTCATGATGTTCTTTTTTTGCATGGAATTCCGATAAGTATACAATTTCTTCCAATTCATCAATTTGCTCCTGTGTAATATGCTCACAGGCCCATCTGGCACATAAACCTTCCAGATAAGACCGGATAATATAAATATCATGGATATCTTTTTCTGATATACCATTGACATAGGCTCCTTTATTGGGAATAATATTAACCAAACCCTCAAGTTCAAGCTGCCGAAGGGCTTCTCTTACCGGAGTCCTGCTGACGCCGAGTTCCGCACCGATGGTCATCTCCTTTAATTCCTCATTCCGGCTATATTTACCGGATAAAATATCCTCACGTATTTTATTGAAAACACGCCCTCTTAAAGAATATTTATCCGTTACTTCCTTATGAACATCTTTGTCGTCCACCAAAAAAACCTCCTATAGTTTTTCAATCGTGTCCATTAAATAATCGGCAAACTCAGCACCGGTAGCACCGGTATTTCTTCCTGTGATAACCAGCTTTTTCTCCGTAACGGTACAAATATCAAGCGCTTTATATAATTTCTCTGATTCCGTAACAGATCCTATGTGTGATAGAAGCATGGCACCTGCGCGGATGACGCTGCAGGGATCCGCATAAATATCCCTTCCTTCTTCCACCATACGCGGCGCAGATCCATGAATTGCTTCAAACATTGCATATTTCTTACCGATATTGGCACTGCCTGCAGTACCTACACCGCCCTGGAATTCAGCGGCTTCATCCGTAAGTATATCTCCGTACAGGTTGGGAAGTACAAGAACCTGGAAGTCCTTCCTTCTCTTTTCATCCACCAGTTTAGCTGTCATTATATCAATATACCAGTCATCTGCCGTGATTTCCGGGTATTCTTTTGAGATTTCTTTAAATATATCCAGGAATTTGCCATCCGTTGTCTTTATAATATTCGCTTTGGTTACTGCGGTTACCCTGGTTTTTCCATTGGTTCTGGCATATTCAAATGCCGCCCTGATGATTCTTTGTGTCCCCTGTGTGGTTACTACCGTAAAATCCACACCCAGATCATCCGTAACATGAATTCCCTTGCTGCCTACTGCATAAGCCCCTTCCGTATTTTCCCTGAAAAAAGTCCAGTCAATTTCCTGCTCCGGAATACGTACCGGTCTTACGTTTGCAAATAAATCCAGTTCTTTTCTCATTGCAACATTGGCACTTTCCACATTGGGCCAGGGATCACCCTTGCGCGGAGTCGTAGTAGGTCCTTTTAATATTACATGGCATTCTTTCAATTCTTCCAGAACGGCTGGCGGGATCGCCGCCATCTCCGCAGCTCTGCGTTCAATCGTCAGACCATCTATAACCTTAAACTCTATCTTTCCTGATTTAACCTCACCCGACAGCAGATATTCCAATACCCGTTGTGCCTGAGATGTAATTGCAGGTCCGATACCGTCTCCGCCGCAGACGCCGATAACTATTTTTGGCAGTTCCTTATAATTTATGAAATCCCCCTGCTGCTTCATGATATCCACTCTTTTAAGCTGTTCCTCCAGTAATCTGCCAAACTGTTCCTTAGCCGCTTGTATGTAATCTGCCATTTTAATCCTCCAAAAATATTATAGTTTTTCATTTATACTTATCACTCGTATATCAATTACAGTTTATTTCATTTTTCTTCTCTTGTCAAATCAGATAATGCATTTATATTTCTTCCTTTATCTTCTTAATTACGGCAATTAATTCTTCATCCGTAATAACCGTAACACGGCCGCTTTCATATTCTTTATCCACCCATTCTTTCACCTTTATAACAACCGGGTTGTTTTTATCCACCGCATCTTCGCCCTTTAGTTTAAAATAAGTATTCATCCAGTGCGCTATACCGGCTAAACCGGAGGTATTGGAAACGGACACTAAGACAGGCCTGTTTAAAAATTTATCCGTATCAAAAATATTATAGATTTCTTCGTTTTTTAATAAACCGTCGGCATGGATGCCTGCCCGGGTAACATTAAAATTTTTCCCTACAAAAGGGGTTCTGTGGGGAATTTCATAACCGATTTCCCTGGTAAAATACTCGGCCAGCTCCGTAATAACCGTAGTATCCATACCGTCCAAAGTGCCCTTTAACTGGGCATATTCAAATACCATGGCTTCAAGAGGCGTATTTCCCGTTCTTTCCCCAATGCCGAAAAGAGAGCAGTTAACACCGCAGGCTCCGTATAACCAGGCAGTCGTCGAATTGGTCACGGCTTTATAGAAATCATTATGCCCATGCCATTCTAACATATCGGACGGAACACCTCCATGGGTCAAAAGACCATATATAATGCCCTGAACCGAACGCGGTATTACGGCGCCTGCAAAATTAACGCCATAACCCATGGTATCACAGGCTCTGATTTTAACCGGAATATCATACTGCTTTCCTAATTTCATCAGTTCCAGACAAAAAGGGATGACAAAACCGTGTATATCCGATCTGGTTATGTCTTCCAAATGGCACCGGGGTGCAATCCCGGTCTCCAGACACTCGCGGACAACGCTCAGATAATGCTTCATAGCTTCCCGCCTTGTCATCTTCATTTTATAAAATATGTGATAATCCGAGCAGCTCACTAAAATACCGGTTTCCTTCATACCGATTTCTCTTACCAATTCAAAGTCCTTCTTGCTGGCACGGATCCAGGAAGTCACTTCAGGGAACTTATAGCCCCTTTCCATACATTTATAAACGGCATCCCTGTCCTTTTTGCTGTACAGAAAAAATTCGCTCTGCCTGATAATGCCCTTAGAGCCTCCCAATCTATGTAAATAATCATATATTGTAACAATCTGGTCGGTTGTATAAGGCGCTCTGGACTGCTGTCCGTCACGGAACGTAGTATCCGTAATCCATATTTCTTCCGGAAAATTATGCGGTACGATTCTGTCATTAAATGCAATCTTCGGTACCTCATCATATGGAAACAAATTCCTAAATACGTTAGGCTGTTCTACTTCCACCAAAGGATATAAGTACTCTTCCAATTGAAGTAAATTATTATGCGGATTCATAAATACTTTCCTGTCTTCCATGTTATGCTTCTCCTTATTTATTTAGTATTTTGTACAAAAGGCGCTGCTTTACCGCCGTGCATCCGACTATAGAAACATGTTTTTTGTTTCTATGGTATAACTTTCCGATTTAATCCTGTTTTATTGTATACAATTATACTATCATTGTCAAGAACAATTACCGTATTGTCCGGGGAAACGCAGGCCGGAAAAAAACAGAAGGATATGCTAAATCATCTTTATTTTTTTCATTTCCTGTTATATAATAGTAGAAAAGAATCTATATTATAATACCTTTTATTATGTAATCCAAAAACATGTTCAAAAAAGCGAGGTATACTATGCCAAAAAAGAAACTTGTAGTTGCATTAGGAAGAAATGCCTTCGGTGATACTTTCCCTGAACAGCAAAAAGCGGTAAAAATAGCAGCAAAAGCAATTGCTGATTTAGTGGAGGATAATTTTGACCTTGTCATAACCCACAGCAATGGCCCGCAGGTAGGTATGTTCCATACGGCAATGACCGAATTCAGCCGCCTGGACCCCAAATATACGGTGGCCCCAATGTCTGTCTGCAGTGCCCTAAGCCAGGGTTATATCGGTTATGACCTGCAAAATATTATACGCACGGAGTTATTAAACCGCGGTATTTTTAAGCCGGTTTCCACAATCATTACTCAGGTCAAGGTTGACCCGTTTGATAAAGCCTTCAGTAATCCAAGTAAAATCATAGGCCGCTATATGTCGTCGGAAGAGGCGGAGCAGGAGAAAAAGAAAGGCAATTATGTGACATATGAAGAAGGCCGGGGATACCGCAGAATTATAGCTTCTCCCAAGCCAAAGGATATCTATGAGATCGATGCCGTCAAGGCATTACTGGGTTCAAACCAGATAGTTATTGCCGGCGGTGGCGGCGGTATTCCGGTTCTTGAACAGGGCACTACTTTAAAAGGTGCCAGTGCGGTAATAGAAAAGGATTATACCAGCGAATTATTAGCTGAACTGGTGGAAGCCGATATTCTTTTGTTCTTAACAGGAGTTGAAAAGGTGTCTCTCCATTATAAGACTGCCGAAGAGCAGCCCCTTGACACTATCAGTATCTCTGAGGCAAAAGAATATATAAGCAAAGGTTATTTTGAAGCAGGTTCCATGCTTCCCAAAATTGAAGCTTCCGTTCAGTTTATCTCCTCCGCACCGGGACGGCAGGCTATCATAACCCATATCAACAAAGCGAAAAGTGCCCTCCATGGTAAAACCGGTACAAGTTTTATCTTATAATATTACATGATAGAAAAAGAGCAGTTGCAAAATATTTAATTTTCAGAACTTGTGTCAAGAATATAAAAGCTGAAAAATCTTAGGCTGGACAAATAGTCCAGCCTGTTTATTATACTCAAAAATGCTTTTTAATTTTTTTAAAAACCTATTGACCTTTCATCAGCAGGTTTCTTTATTTCATTAGCAGGATACCTGAATAAAATCCGATTATATTGCATAATTGCTTAAGTCTTCCTGAAAATTCTTTATCATGTCTTTGAACACTGCAATCTGACGGGTTAATTCATTAATTTGTTCCACATAAACCGTTACGTTAGAATTAGCTTCCTGTGTGGAAGCCGAATTTTCTTCCGCAATAGCCGCCAGGCTTTGAATGCCGTCAAATAGATTGGAAATATTATCTGCCTCCAGTTTTAAATCCTGGGAATTCTGAATCATAAAATCCGCAACCACTTTTAACCGTTCATTCGTCTGGCTGGAAGAATTAACTGCATCCGTCAGTTTTGTATTTTCAAGTTCCAGAACATCATACTGAACGTCAATTCCTTCTACTACCTCACTAATGCTGGTTACAAAACTGGTTAAACTTTCATTAATCTGATTCACGGCATTATTGGTTTCTTCCGACAGTTTTCTCACTTCCTCCGCCACAACGGTAAAGCCCCTTCCGGCCTCTCCTGCCCTTGCGGCTTCTATGGATGCATTCAGCGCCAGGAGATTAATCTGCTTAGCTATGGCTGCTACAATCAGAACAATCTGTGTAATGTCGTCGGCATTTACTTTTAACTCATTGCTGCTCTGCCTGATATTACTGAATTTATGCAATACCGCAGTGATCTGGGAAGCCGTCTCCTGTACATGGTTGAAACTATTCTCAATTCCTGCTACTGCTTCTTCAATCTGGGTTTTATTTTTCTGCCCGTCATCGGATATCTCCGTTACATTCTGAATACTTTTATCCAGAACCGTTATTGCATTCTCCGTATCTTCCGCCTGGGTAATGGCCGCACCCGCTACCTGATCCAGGACAGAGGTTATATCATTGGAAGTATTCTGCATGGTATTCGCAATATCGGCAATGGATTTATTAAAGGTATATAATTCGTCTACAATTGCATTGAATCCGATAAAATCCTTCTGCACACTTCCTTTTATTTGATTTATGCCATCCATCATTCTTTCATATTCATCACCTGATTTCAGAATAACGGACTCCGCAAAATTACGGTTCCCCAATTTTTCCAGTTCCGACCGGATCAGCTTCTGAGGACGATGAAAAATAACAGCAGTCAAAAAAGATATTATCAGGGCGGTACCGCCTATGATACAGGATTTTAAAATTTCTGCCGATAACATAAAGGATACTCCGGTAATGATCAGGGTGTTCAAAATGGCAGATTTGGCTGCCGTGTTTTTAAACAGCCCAAAAGAAAACAACAGATTAAAACGGTATTTTTTCGTATATTGAATTTCTTTTTCAAAGGTCAGCTTAAGTTTAGTCTCCGTATCATTCCGGCTTAGTACTTCGGATTTAATATCTTCTTTAAAATACTTGGCAACTCCGCTGATTAAACCGGTGAGATAGTCTACCATACCCCTTTTGGAACGATAGGTAAATAAGATTTCATGAGAGGAAATCGGGGCTACGTCAAGAACCGGAGGCATAGCTCCTTTAAAACGCTTCATAACGATAACATGAACATCATTCATGGACTTTAAAAACTGGTATGCCGACTCATGGCGAAAAAACCCCGGATAATTCTTGCTGAAGGTTTTCACATTTTCTTCACCCATGACAAACCAGATGTCTTTATGTTCTTTGCCTGATGCATTACCAATGTGATCTACAATACCCTGGGCGATTCTGTCTTCTACATCTTCTAAAGGTGTAAATATATGATCGCTTGCCAGGCCATAATACTGAAGCGCATTATTTACGACGGTATCTCCGAATAGTTTTCTGCATGATTCGACCCATGTTGATACAACTGTTCCTTTCATATTCATTTCTCCTTTATGTCTCGTATTTGTAGAGCAGATAATTCCAGCTGTATATGAATTTCAGCTGTCATAATTTAGAATATCCTGTAACTTTTCATCTATTTAATTATAAATCAATTATTTCATAAATACAAGATTCTTCCAATAGAAATTCAGGATAAAGTTACAGTTTAGCCGAACTGTAACGGACAAAACGTTTGCGGGTATTAATATTTTAGTATCAGAAATCAATATAGGGCATACTATAACTATTATGATTAAGGATGGTGCTAATATTGTGCGGAATAGCAGGATTTTGCAGCTTTAGTGAAAACTACACGGAGGAATCACCAAAATGGAATGATATTCTTAACAGGATGAAAGAAAAAATAAAACATCGGGGACCGGATGACAACGGCCTGCATCTGACTAAGCACGCCGCTCTGGCTCATGCCAGACTTTCAATCATAGATTTGGCAAACGGCAGACAACCTATGAGCAGAAAAATAGGAAATAAAATGTTTACCATAATTTATAACGGAGAATTATATAATACGGCGGAATTAAGAGCAGCTCTGGAATATAAGGGCTGGAAATTCAGAACCACCAGTGATACGGAAGTAATCTTACTGGGTATCATAGAATACGGCAATGAATTTGTAAAACAGTTAAACGGAATCTTTGCCTTTGCCATCTGGGACGAATACAATCAGGCCCTTAGCATCTTCAGGGACCGGCTTGGTATCAAACCATTATTTTATACAATTGTAAACGATACGCTGGTATTTGGTTCGGAGTTAAAGGTCCTTTTTGAGTATCCGGGATGCAAACCCGTAATAGACAGAAAGGGCCTCTGCGAAATATTCGGCCTCGGCCCGGCAAAAACATACGGCAGCGGGGTCTTTCAGAATTGTTATGAAATACTGCCCGGCTGTTATGGCGTCTATAACAGGGACGGTCTCAAAACATTTTCATATTGGAAACTTACCAGCGGACCTCATACGGATTCCTATGAAGAGACCATTGAAAAAACCTCCTTTCTGGTGAGGGATTCCATCAAGCGGCAGATGATATCAGATATACCAATCTGCACTTTTTTGTCCGGAGGTGTTGACAGCAGCATCGTAACCGCCGTATGTGCAGGCGAGTTAGCAAAGCTCGGTGAGCAGCTTAATACCTTTTCCTTTGACTTTGACGGAAATGACCGGTATTTTAAATCCAACTCCTTTCAGCCTTCCAGGGACCGCCCTTATGTAGACCGGATGGTGTCCCATTTAAATACAAAACATACCTATCTGGAATGTGACAACTTAAAGCTGGCCGATTATTTATATACCGCAGTGGATGCTAAGGATTTGCCCGGAATGGCAGATGTAGATTCCTCCCTGCTATATTTTTGCTCCG
The DNA here is from genome assembly GCA_002294045.1 of Lachnoclostridium sp. UBA903. Lineage (GTDB taxonomy): Bacteria > Bacillota > Clostridia > Lachnospirales > Lachnospiraceae > Anaerocolumna. Next base: position 16,456 of record DBEP01000068.1, read on the forward strand.
AAGTAAAAAAACATAATAAGGTAACCCTGACCGGCGAATGTGCGGATGAAATATTCGGCGGATATCCCTGGTTTCATAATAAGGATTCCTTTGAAATGCATACCTTCCCTTGGTCTAAGAACGTGGAGCCCAGAAAACAGCTCATAAAGGATACCTTATTGCAGGAAATAAATCTGGAACAATATATTCTGTCCGCTTATGAAAAATCGGTGAAGGAAACCCCTAAGCTGGAAGGCGAAAATGAAACGGAAGCCAGAAGACGGGAGATAGCCTACCTGAATGTGAAGTGGTTTATGATTACTTTACTGGACAGAATGGACCGTACCAGCATGCATTCCGGACTGGAAGCCAGAGTTCCCCTTGCCGACCACCGCATTTTGGAATATGTATGGAATGTTCCCTGGAGTATAAAATGCAAAGACGGCGTAGTAAAACATCTGCTGAGAGAATCTGCGAAAGGACTGCTTCCGGAGGAGGTTCTTAACAGGAAAAAAAGTCCGTATCCGAAAACCTATAATCCTCATTACGAAAAGCTTCTGGCAGACAGACTGATGGCAGTTCTAAAAGAGCCTTCCTCCCCCGTTAACGCCCTTGTGGACGTAAATAAAGTGAAGAATTTTATCCATACACCCTCCGATTACGGAAAGCCCTGGTTCGGACAGCTCATGGCAGGTCCCCAGATGCTTGCTTATCTGCTTCAGGTAAATTATTGGCTGGATAAATATAAAATTCAAATACTCCTGTAATAAATACGGCAGATTTGTTTTCCCGTCATGCCCTAATCTGAACTGGCCCCGGTAAAGCGTGCATTTTATAATGAAAAATAATCCTTTGCCATATAAAAAGGGCTGCCGTGCCGCCAAATGCATTTACAATTATCCGTTAAACGAACAAGTACTTTGTATATGTTTAAAACGCTTTGCGCGGCAGCCCCCTTCCGGCAGTATCCGTCTAAAACTCCTTTTCTCTGCATATCTGGCAGGAAATACGATAGGAAATGTAAAATATCACCCCCATAAATAATATTTCTGCCATAACGGCACCAATGATATGTCTCCTTCCATAATCCAATAATAACGTAAGTCTGTCCTGGTTTTGCAGTATATATTTACTTCCGAAGCTCATGGACAGCCATATCACCATGCCCGGCAACATTTGTATTATGACAAAAAACTGCTGGCTTTTCATAACCCCCAGTTCAAAAAACAGGATATATTGGAAAAGACACAAAATAAAACTTGCAGATGCAAAAATGGAATAATAAAATATTTGCAGATTTGTAACCGTTCCACCCTTTATCAGGCTTAAAACGACCAGAATCATACTCATAACCGCAAAGAAGACCATCGCAAAAATTAATGTCAGAAACCTGCCCAGCACCATGCTTTCTATCCTGGCAGGCAGGGTAAAATAAAACACCCTTTTATGTTTTGTATTTTCTATGCTAAAAGGCGTAGTCGCCATAATAGCGAATCCGAATGTCATATAACCCAATATAAAGGTTATGTCGTTCATAATAAAATAAATTATAATAAGGCCCATTACCGGATAAATGAAAAATATCCTAATTTGTGACCTCATTAATTTCATATCCAGCTTTAAAAATTTTAAAGCATCCATTCCCTTTTCCTCCTTATATCCTGAATATGGAATACGATAATCTGTTCAATTGAGGGTTTTTCCAGCAGCAGATTTCTTTTTACACAATCCATATGCCCGGATAATAATAAACCTTCAAAGCCCACATTGCTTTTTTTGATACCGATTATTTTATCCTCCAGAGATTTGCTGAGTTCTTCCGGTCCGCCTTTTACAATTACGTATTGTTCCTGTAATTCGTCTCTGGCAGCAAAGATTATCTTCTTACCCTTGTCAAGAAAATAAATGTAATCCGCAATCTGTTCCAAATCACTCATAATATGAGTTGAAAATAAGACACTCCGTTCTCCGTCCGCAATATAACTCTGCAGTAATCCCAGAATCTCACTTCGGATTACCGGGTCCAGCCCGCCGGTGGCTTCATCTAACAGCAGCAATTTCGTGTCTCTGGCTAGTACGGCTGCAAACATGGCACGGACCTGCATTCCTTTCGAGAATTCCTTTATCTTCTTGTGAAAGGGTAATTCCCACTGCTTTACAAAACTTCTGAACTGTTCCGGCCGGAAGGAGGGATAAAAGGAAACCATGGTATCTTCAATATCTTTTAAAGTAAATTCGTCGGGGAAATAACATTCTTCTGAAATAAACCCGATGGAATCCTTATATTCTATTTCATTGCCCTTAAATTCCTTTCCCCCGACTTTGACGGTACCTTTATCCTGCCTGAGCATTGCCATTATCAGCTTAATGGTTGATGTCTTGCCTGCACCGTTTTGTCCCACATAACCTAATATATATCCTTGGGGAAGTTTAAGACTAATATCACCCAATTTAAAATTACCTATCTGTTTCGTTACTCCTTCGATTTCCAAAGCATATTCCGGATAAGCCATATTCTCATTCCTCCAATAAATTCTTTAAAATAAGTATCAATTCCTCTTTGTCGATTCCGGCATACTTCGCATTATCAATGGCCAGTTGAAATGCGTCTTCTATCCGCTTTAAATATTGTTCTTTTACAAGTGCATTATCCCTTGGTAAAATAACACTTCCTTTCCCCGGCATAGTTGCAATAAACCCTTCCTGCTCCAATTCATTGTACGCTCTTGTAGTTGTTATCACACTGATTCCTAATTCTTTAGCCAATTGCCTGATAGACGGCAGAGCATCGTTTTCCTTTAGGGAATTCATGAATATCTGTTCTTTGATTTGCTCTTTAATCTGCATATAAATAGGTAAATCCGACTGATTAGAAATAACTACCTTCAAATGGACACACTCCTTACGACTTTATACCTGTATTTTTTCTTATGGAATACTAACTCAATATTACTGTTATGACCGTTTCAACTGTTATTACTGTATATATATAATTATATACAGTTTTAAATTTCTGTCAATATATTTTTTTAATACTTTTTTAGATTGTTGCAACGGCAACATACATTACCGGAATATGGCTTATACTATGTGTAACGCAAATTAATTACTCCGGCAAGGAATAGATAAATAGTGTGTTTACCGAAATTCCGGCACGATTGAAGCCGGAGGCGCAAAGAAAGGAGAACCTATGGATAGGAAAATTTTGAAAAATATTGATTTATCAACCGTTCTGAACTTAAAAGACCTTGTAGATTATCAGCCGGGACAGATTGTAAGCAAAACCCTGGTGCAAAATAAAAGTGTCAGCCTGACCCTGTTTGCCTTTGACAAAGGCGAGGAAATAAGCACCCATTCCTCCCATGGCGATGCGATTGTCACCGTTACGGACGGAAGCGGGGAAATTACCATCGGTGGGAACGTATATACGTTAACGGAAGGCCAGACAATTGTAATGCCGGCAGAAATCCCCCACGCGGTGTATGCAAAAGAATCTTTTAAAATGTTTTTAATGGTTGTTTTTTAATGGTTTAAAATAAAGTATAAAAAAATGATTCAGGAATTATTTCCCGAATCATTTTTTATATATTAAATATAGGATGCACAGGCGGTATTCTTCAATTTATCTAAAATCAGATTTACTTTTACATAACGGGAAGTTCTGAAAGCTGTGAAACACCGGAGGTTCCTTTTAGAATACCGGTATAACCGCACCCTTCCATTGCTCATTAATAAAGTTTCTGGTTTCCTCTGAAGTAACAGCTTCAATCAAGGCCTTGGTTTCATCTGCTTCTTCATTTCCTTCTTTTACAACAATAACATTGGCATAGGTAGATGCCGCATCGGAAGACTCGTCTTCTACAAGCAAAGCATCTTCACTGGCCGACAGGCCGTTTGATAAGGCAAAATTACCGTTAATTACGGCAAGGGCAACATCCTGCAATACTTTTACGGTCTGGGCCGCTTCTATTTCCACAATATCAAGACTTTTCGGATTTTCAGCAATATCGTTAATAGTTGCTTCCAATCCTACATTTTCTTTTAACTTAATCAGCCCTGCCTTTTCCAATAATAATAAGGCCCTTGCTTCATTGGAGGTATCATTGGGAACCGCAATCTGGGCGCCGTCCGGCAGCTCGTCAATAGAAGCAGTTTTACCCGGATAGATTCCCAGTGGTTCAAAATGAATATCGGCAACTGGTTTTAAATTCGTTCCGTTGTTTTTGTTATAGTCATCCAAATAAGGTACATGCTGAAAAAAGTTTGCATCCAGACTTCCGTCTTCTGTTGCAACGTTAGGCTGGATATAGTCCGAATATTCGACTACCTTGATGGAATACCCCTGCTCGGCCAGTGCGTTTTTAACCGCATCCGAATTTAATATGGTAGCATGGGGTTCTATGGTTGCACCTACTATGATTTCCGTTAATTCTGCCGCTGCTTCCTCATCCCCAGATTCTGTCTCCGTCTGTTCCGTTGTGGATTCATCGGTTGACTGGTCTGCCGAATCAACAGTTTCCGTATCCGCCTTACCTCCTGTACTTTGTTCTTGTTTTGTCCCGCACCCCGTAAATAGTACTCCGATAAGTACCAGTGCTAGTAATAAGCTGGTAAAATGCTTCATTTTTTTCATAATTAATTCTCTCCTTTTCCTCTTTTATCAATTTTCTTTGAAACCATATGTCCAATGTTTTGTATGGCCTGCACAAATATAACCAACAAAACAATTGTAACTATCATAATATCGGACTGGTACCGGTAATAGCCAAAGCGCATTGCAATATCTCCTAAACCTCCTCCGCCTACAATACCGGCCATAGCGGTATAACCCACCAGCGTAATGGTTGCCAGAGAAGCCCCTGAAATAAGGGTAGGAAGGGATTCCGGCAGCATAACTTTAAATATAATCTGTAAGTCATTGGCCCCCATTGCCCTGGCCGCTTCAATGACTCCGCTGTCGACATCGTGAAGTGTATTTTCCACAAGTCTGGCAACAAAAGGTGTTGCCGCAATGATTAAGGGCACCGTAGCCGCTTTCGGCCCTATGGTGGTTCCGGCAACAATTCTGGTTATAGGCATAACCGCTACCAGGAGTATAATAAAAGGTATGGATCTTCCTATATTAATGATTAAGCCTAGATTTCGATTAAGCACTGCCAGGGGATGTATTCCATCTTTTCTGGTTACTTCTGCCAGTATACCGATAGGAAGCCCGAGTATGTAAGATATGGCCGTTGCGGTAAATGTCATGTACAGGGTATCCAAAATACCTTTCGCTATCATGGGGCCGTTTTCTTCCAATAATACTTTGAGGTATTCCAATATCTCATTCATACGTTGCCCCTCCGGTTAAATTCCTTACTATTTCGGAAGAACTGCTGCCAAATACTTTTTTTGTATCTCCGGATGCCACAATCTCCGCTTTATCTATCACTGCTACTTTATTGCATATTTTCTGAACCACGTTCATTTCGTGGGTGATGACGATTATGGTGACTTTGGTTTCTTCATTTATTTTTTTTAATAATTTTAAAATCGAATCGGTTGTCATACTGTCCAGTGCCGAGGTAGCTTCATCGCATAACAGAATGGAAGGTCTGGTTGCAAGAGCCCTTGCAATTGCCACACGCTGCCTTTGTCCTCCGCTCAGCCTTGCAGGATAATAAAATTCCTTATCTTTTAAATCCACTAACTCCAAAAGCTCGTCGACCCGCTTACTAATCTCCGCTTTTTTCTCTTTTCTTTTCTGGAAATAATTTAATTTCTCATATTCCAACGCTCTCATGCCGGATATTTTAAAATCTCTTAACTTGGTGATTTCTAATCCGAAGGCAATATTTTTTCTTACATTTTTTTGCATGAGCAGATTAAAATTCTGGAATATCATGCCAATGTTTTTTCTTAAGACCAATAACTCATTTCTTTTTTTCCCCGTTATATCCGTACCATCAATTATAATCCTTCCCCTTGTGGGTCTTTCCAGAAGGTTGATACACCGGATTAAGGTACTCTTGCCTGCACCGCTCATTCCGATAATTCCATAAACATCACCGTCTTCGATTTCCAAATTAATGTTTTTCAGAACTGTTAAGCTTTTATTTTTACCGCTTTTAAACTCCTTTGATAAATCTTTTATTTCAATCATACCGTCACCTTTTCATATTATATTATTTCATACTTATCTGATATGATTTGTATGAATATTTATACTACCTTTTTCTTTGTTTGTCAATAGCTTTTTCAATATTTGTAAAATAAACTCTTTATCTATTTAATTACATTTAACTAAAAAAATAAATAAAGAGCGCACCATGACAGACATAAAGCACAACATAAAACTTTATACTATATTTTACGGTATTTTGTCAATAGAAGATAGAGTCAAAAGCATAAGGGAAAAATTACTTTTTATCCTCAATCCGAAAGTAATTTTACTTGTCTCCTGTCATTCCTCAGCAATTAAACTAAGAATGAAAGTAGTTGCACTGATTCAGATTCCTGTAAGCACGCTCACAGCGTTCCCGGAATAACCCTGGCAAAAAGGATATAAGCATGTGTCTCCATAGACCTGGCTATCTTATACCACAGAAAATTTACAAAAAAGAACCTGTTTCAAAACAAAATCTGAATCAGGTTCTTCTAATAAAATCATTCCATATATTTTACAAGGAGGCTAAGATTTTATAGGTTTCATATCTTTCTTTTGCGTTCTCCTCAGCTTTTATAAATAATTCTTCCGCCACCTCCGGAAATGTCCTGGCAAGGGAACTGTAACGGACCTGACCCATGATAAAATCACGGAAGCTCTCCGTTGGTTCCCTGGAATCCAATAGAAACGGATTTTTGCCTTCTTTCTTTAGCTCCGGGTTATACCGGTACAGATGCCAGTATCCTGCTTTTACCGCTTTCTTAATTGTTTCCATGCTCTTTCCCATGCCTTCCCTGATACCATGGCTGATACAGGGGGCATAAGCAATAATAATAGAAGGCCCTTTATAGTTCTCCGCTTCCCTTACCGCCTTTATCAGCTGGTTATTATCAGCATGAATGCCGACCTGAGCAACGTATACATTGCCATAGGTTATCATCATTCTGCCAAGATCCTTTTTGCCGGCTTTTTTACCGGAGCTGGCAAATTTAGCAACGGCTGCCGTGGGAGTGGATTTGGAAGCCTGCCCGCCCGTATTGGAATAAACTTCCGTATCAAACACCAGTACATTAATATCTTCTCCGGAGGCCATAACCTGGTCAAGCCCGCCGTAACCGATATCATAAGCCCAGCCGTCACCGCCGATAATCCAATGGGACCGCTTCACCAGATAATCGCTTCTCTGCTTTATCTGCCCAATCAGATACATGACTTCGCTGTCCGCAGATTGATAATTCTTCAGCTCTTCCATCAGTTTTTCACTGGCTGTCTTGCTGATTTCACCATCTTCTTTATAATTCAGCCAATCCACCAGCAGTTCTTTTACATGGGGCTCCACAGTTTTTTCAACTAACCGGAGCATATTATCTTCCAGATTCTTTCGCATCTGCTTGGCAGCCAGATACATGCCGAAGCCGAATTCCGCGTTGTCTTCAAATAGGGAATTAGCCCAGGCAGGTCCTTTCCCTTCCCGGTTGGTGGTATAAGAAGTACTGGGAGCCGACGCACCCCATATGGAGGAACAGCCCGTGGCATTGGCAATCATCATGCGCTCGCCGAATAACTGGGTAATCAGCTTAATATACGGTGTTTCGCCGCAGCCTGCACAGGCTCCGGAAAATTCCATCAGCGGCTGTTTAAATTGACTGTCTTTAAAGGATTTTCCTAAAGCCAAATCGCTCTTATATCCAACTTCACAGGAAGCGAACTTCCAGTTCTCCACCTGTTCCTCCACCTGGGTTGCAATCGGATTCATTACCAGGGCTTTTTCCCTGGCCGGACAAATATCAGCACAGTTGCCGCAGCCGGTGCAGTCCATGGGGCTTATCTGGATTCTGAAATGCAATCCTTCCAGCCCTTTCCCCATAGCTTTTATGGTTCTGAAAGATTTAGGCGCTTTATCTGCTTCCCTGTCATTTATTAAAAACGGACGGATAACAGCATGGGGGCATATATAGGAACATTGGTTGCATTGGATGCAGTTTTCTTCAATCCATTCCGGAACATTTACCGCAATTCCCCGTTTCTCATAGGCGGTGGAACCGGAGGGGAACGTACCGTCTTCCCTGTCTTTAAAGGCGCTTACCGGAAGCTTATGACCTTTTAGCTGCTGCATGGGTCTCATAATATCCCGGACAAATTGGGGTTCTTTTATATCGTCTTCTTCCGTTTCTTTTACATTTTTCCAATCGGCGGGCACATTAACCTTATGAATTCTTCTGACACCTTTATCTATGGCTTCATGGTTCATCCGGACAACTTTTTCGCCCTTTTTATTATAGGAATAGGCGGCGGCCTCTTTTAATGCCTTAATAAATTCCTCTTCCGGCAAAATATTAATAAGCTTAAAAAATGCACCCTGCATTACCATGTTAATACGGTTGCCAAGACCAATTTCCTCCGCTATCTCCACCGCATTAATGGTATAAAACTGAATATTTTTCTCCGCAATCTGACGCTTATATCCGGCAGGCAGATTCTCTTCCAGCTCATCATCCGACCAGGCACAGTTTAAAACAAAGATTCCGCCCGGTTTTAAATCATCTATAATGTCATATTTGTTGACATAGGATTGATTATGACAGGCAACGTAATCCGCATGATCTACCAGATAGGTGGATTTAATGGGTGCCTTGCCAAATCTCAAATGGGAAATGGTAATACCGCCAGATTTCTTGGAGTCATAATCAAAATAGGCCTGTGCATTAAAATTGGTCTGATTGCCGATTATCATAATTGCCTGTTTATTGGCTCCCACCGTTCCGTCGGAACCCAATCCCCAGATTTTACAGGAAATCCTGTCTTCCGGCTCCGTAACAGTCCGGCAGGCAGATTCCAGGGAAGTATTGGTTACATCATCGTTAATCCCCAGTGTAAAATGATTTTTTGAACTCTTTTGCTTCAGGTTTTCATAAACCGCAGAAATATCATCGGGTCTGGTATCCTTGGAACCCAGGCCATAACGGCCTCCGACTATGGTCGGTGCGCCTTCCGTATCACTATAACAGCCGCAAACATCCAGATATAAAGGTTCGCCTATGGCTCCCGGTTCTTTTGTACGGTCCAGAACCGCTATTTTTTTCACGGTTTTGGGAATGCAGCTTAAGAAATGCTTTGTTGAAAACGGCCGGTACAGATGAACCTTTACCAAACCGTACTTTTCACCTTTTGCATTATGGTAATCGATGGTTTCCTCAATGGTTTCCGTTACAGAGCCCATGGCAATCACGGCATATTCCGCGTCCGGAGCTCCGTAATAATCAAAAAGGCCGTATTTTCTGCCGGTTAAAGAACTCATTTTTTCAAGATACTCTTCTACTGCCGGTATGATACCGTTGTAAAAAGTATTGCCGGCTTCCCTTCCCTGAAAATAAATATCCGGATTTTGTGCCGTACCCCGGATTACCGGATGATTCGGTGATAAGGACCTGTTTCTGAATTCCTCGATTGCTTTATCATCTGCCAGACCGGCATAATCTTCGTATTCCAGAGCCTCAACCTTCTGGATTTCATGGGAAGTCCGAAAGCCGTCAAAAAAATGTACAAAAGGAAGTCTGCCTTTAATGGCTGCCAGATGGGCAACGGGAGCCAAATCCATAACCTCCTGGACTGAACCGCTGGCTAACATGGCACAGCCTGTCTGCCTTACTGCCATTACATCCTGATGATCTCCGAAAATACTGAGCGCATGAGCGGCCAGTGCCCTGGCACTGACATGAAACACCCCGGGCAGCAGCTCCCCTGCTGCCTTGTACATATTAGGTATCATTAATAACAGCCCCTGCGAAGCCGTAAAAGTAGTAGTCAGGGCACCCGCCTGAAGTGAACCGTGAAATGCACCGGCTGCACCGGCTTCCGACTGCATTTCCACCACACTTACTTCCTGATTAAAAATATTCTTACGTCCTTTTGCAGCCCAGTCATCCGTTATCTCCGCCATACCTGAAGACGGCGTAATGGGATATATGGCTGCCACATCGGTGAATGCATATGCAGCATATGCGGCTGCCGAATTTCCATCTAAAGTCATCTGCGTTTTTGCCATTGTTATTCTCCACTTCTATAATTTACTGCCATTATCTACCCAGTTTTTTGCTTTCTCAACATTATACTCATCGGGGATACCAACATGGCTGTCATCCTGTATTTTATCCATATTAGCCCATGCGGCAGTCCGTTCGTTATTGGTAAAATTTATTTTCCCAAGCCTTTTGTTATCCGTACCGCTCAGTGTTTTTTCTGTTTTATCCTGCATAATACGGTTCCTCCTTTCCGAATATAATAATGAAAATACAGATAATAATAAATTCTCCAATTTCACCGTATTTATACAAAGTTAAACAGGACCGTTGCATAGTTGCAATTGTCCTGTTTAACCTTTTCTTACGCTGCAGTCTGTGAATCCAAGACAGCCTTACGTTTAACGACTGCTGCTTATATTATTATACCGTCAAAAAAATTACGATTATATATTTTTATTATTTCCTCCTTGTGCAAAGGCTTACTGAATAAATAGCCCTGTATATAATCACAGCCTCCGTTTTTTAACCGTTTGAACTGCTCCACGTCCTCTATTCCCTCTGCCGTAATAACCAGCTCCAGGCTGTGGGCAAGAGCAATCAGGCTGTCCATTACCTTTAAATTGTCCATACCAAGGAATCTTTCACACAGGGATTTATCCAGCTTAATCTTGTCAACGGGAATAAACGACAGATAATTCAGCGATGAATAGCCGGTTCCGAAATCATCCAGAGCAATTTTTGTCCCTAAATTTTTTAACCGGTTCAGAAATTCAACGGTATGTTCGGTTTCTTCCATCAGTATGCTTTCCGTAATTTCAATTTCCAGGAATTCGGAAGCCACATTATACTTAATTAATGTATCCCTCAGAAAATCAATATAATCAGTATCATTAAGCTGTTTACCGGAGAAATTAATTGCGACCGGCGTTGGCTTGTAACCCATCTTTCTCCAGACCGAAATCTGTTTTATTGCCTGTGCGGTTACCCAGCGGCCTATTTCTTTAATCAGTCCGGTCTCTTCCGCAACGGAAATGAATTTATCAGGAGATATCCCATAGTCTTTTAATCTCAACAAGGCTTCGAAACCAGCTATCTTCCCGGTCAGCACATCAATCTGAGGCTGGTACAGCAACATAAAACCACCGTTCTTTAAGGCAGTCCGTAAAATTACCTCCATATCCGCCTTGCATTTTAATTCATTCAGCATATCATTATTATAAAACATATAATTATTTTTTTCGCCGCGCTTAACACTGTACATAGCCGTATCGGCATTCATCAGAAGCTGGTCAATATTAGTGCTGTCCCCGGGGAAACAGGTAATGCCGATGCTGAATTTAATGTAATACTCTTTCTGATTTAAAATCAGCGGTTCCTCAAATAATTTCATGATTTGCTGTACGTATTCTTCAATTTTTTCAGGTTGGGTTTCATCGCATATCAGTATTAAAAATTCATCACCGCCAAATCTGGAAACAAACAATTCCTTATCGGCTATACGGGATAATTTACCCGATATTTCCTGAAGTATTTTATCGCCATAGATATGCCCTAAGGTATCATTTACACTTTTAAAATCATCAATATCCAGGAGCAGAATAGCTCCCTGTTTTCCTGAAGCCAAAGCCTCCTCCAGTTTATTCATAAAATTCATACGGTTAGGAAGATTCGTTAAATAATCATGCCTGGCAAGATATTCTATGTACTCTTCCTGTTCTCTCATTTTGGTAATATCCAAAATGATTCCGTGAATTACTTTCAATTCACCGTTCCTATCCTTAAACCCTTTGCCCCTGACCAGCACCCATCTTTTGTTGTTATCCTGGTCCGTAACGGGCAGCTGCATATTTATTTCCTCTTTATCTTCACATTTGTAGGCATTGAATTCGTTCCGTATTCTTACCCTCTCTTCCTGATTCAGCAAAAGGTCAAAGACTTTATAAATATCTTCCTGTTCATTCAGGGATTTGTTAATGTCATTCATAAATTCTTTGGAGATATGTATCGTATTATTGATAGTATCATATTCCCATACCGCGCTGTCGGTACTTTGTATGGCTACGCTGTATTTCTGGTTTAAGGTTTCCATTTTCACGGAATGCTCCTGTATAGTATCATACTGAGCCCTTAATTCTTCTTCCGAGGCCGTCAGTTCTTCAAATGTCTGGGTTAGCTCCTCATTGCTTACCTGCAATGCCTTTTCCACTTTTCTGCGTTTCATATTATCCCTGGCCAGGACAATCACGATAATGACTAAAAAGGATAAAACCATCAGGGTGTTAAAAACAAGCTGTTTGTGCTCACTGTAAAAACTGACTTTTTTATTTATAAAAACCGCATTTACAGGTATTAAAGCCATATCAATTTTATACTCCTGAAGCAGTTTATAATCAAAGGTATATTGACTCGGGCATTCCGTTATCAGATTGATGGATTCCACCGGAGTTCCTCCAAGGATTTCAACCACTATCCCTGCGGCTATTTTACCGGATTCCAGATAGGATACCATTTTGCCGCCCAGAATCCCCTGTCCAACACCTCCGATTTCCGCCCTCAGAACGGGTATGCGGGTATGTTCCCTCAGGATATCAACCGCTTCCGGAATGGTCAGGTTATCACCGTTTTTATCGGTATACATGCTCAAATACAGCAGAATGGTATCATCACCGATGTTTTCCAATATTTCCTTAACCTCTTCAAAAGTATAATCCGAAACATTAATTTCTTCAAAAATTAAATCTTTAAAATATTCCCGGTTGCTATAGAACTGCTCCCTGTCTCCCCTGCCGGTCAGCGTATCATCCACAATTGCAACAACCCTGACGGCATTTTTATTAATTTTCCGTCCAAGTTCAATATTTTCCTTTAAATATATTTCCTCTACGATTCCGGTAATATATTTATCCTCCGAGGCACGCTTTGCCCTTTCATAATCATTAACTCCCAGAAATACCATGGGAAGGCCCTTAAATAAATTCTCCTGGTAGTCCATAACAAACTGGAGAGCATTATCGTCCCCTGCAATGACGGCATCATATGGCTTAAGATTGTCAATTTTGTACTTTAACAGTTCATAAAACAGTCTTCTGCTCTCATTGGTGTCAAACCGTTTGGTATCCATATATTCAATATCAAGATGTATATTAAGGGGAGCAAAAACGTCTTTTATCCCTTTTATCTGCTCCGGAACACTTGGAAAGTTTTCATTATAGGAACTGATGAATAATACATGCCTGTCCTCTTCCATGCTGAAGGCTACATGAGAATTAACATCAAAACAGATAAGAAAATTAATTGCTATGACTATGGTTATCCTGTTTATAAATTGACGTAATCGCTTCATATATGCCTCCTAATCAGACTCTAACAACTTTATTCTTCTTAATATTACATATTATACCATAATATTCCTGATTTCGCCACAGATAAAAGAATGAAGAAAGAGATATAATAATAGAGGATAAAAAATCGGAATGAGGGTGTCCTAAAAGTAATTTTATTCCTGAACCCAGTACGGGATACAGTTTTATAATCCAATAAGGACACTGTATATTGTACTGTAGGAAGTTAAAAATCGACTTTTGGGACACCCTCATAATATGACAGATTCCAAAAACAAGTATTCACATATAGATAAATTTAGAAGTTACCGAACCTGTTATAATTGAGATATGCGGTTCTTAGAGCTTATTATTCCGGGAAATGGAATACTGATATTAAATATTTTCACGAACTCCCGTTATATCCTTAATTACTTCACCGGCTATAATAAGCCCTGCCACGGAAGGCACAAAAGCATTGCTTCCGGGAATTTGCCTGCGTTCCGTACATTTTCTCTGCGCACCGGGAGGACAGATGCAGTTGCTTCTGCAGCTGATGGACATGTCCTCCAGCGGCTGCCTTGCCGGTTCCTTAGAATATACAACCTTTAGTTTTTTTATTCCCCGGACCCGCAATTCCTTCCGCATTACCTTTGCCAAAGGACAGACGGATGTTTTGTAAATATCCGTTACTTCAAACCGGGTGGGGTCTAATTTATTCCCGGCTCCCATACAGCTGATTATGGGTACATTGCACCGGTTGGCCCGCATAACCAGTTCAATCTTGGCCGTGACGGTATCAACCGCATCTACGATATAAGTATATTCTGTAAAATCATACTGTTCCGCTACTTCAGGGGTATAAAAGGTCTGATGGGTATTCACTACGGCGTGAGGATTGATTTCAAGAATTCTTTCCTTCATAACTTCAACTTTATATTTCCCTACCGTTTTTCTGGTAGCTATAATCTGCCTGTTAATATTGGTAAGGCATACTTTATCATCATCAAATAAATCAAAGATTCCTATTCCGCTTCTTGCCAGCGCTTCTGCCGTATAGCCTCCGACGCCGCCGATTCCGAACACGGCAACCCGTGACCGGCTCAGCCTTTCCATGGCTTCTTTACCGAATAAAAGCTCTGTCCTTGAAAATTGATTTAACATGTGGTTACTCCTGTTCCATATATAAATTCCGATTTCAGAAATTATATTCATTTCCGGCTTACGGACTTTTTCAGCCTGAACTATCATAGCATTTTATCCTTTTCCTGTCAACCTGGAAGGTTTTTGTGATTTAAGATAATCCCAGGCCGGAAAATGCTATACTGTTTCACCAGACAGTTTTACAGGAGATGCTCATGCATATAGTGCAATTTCTCTTAATTCTTTTCCCGAATAGAATAGTTCCATCGCCTCATTCCTCAGCTTCCGGAACCGTTCAAAGGTTTTTCCTGCTTCTTCAACATTATGGTATACTTTCCAATATCCGCAGAGCATATAATTTTCACCTTTATTTTTAATGAATTCTTCCACATCAATAATGGGGTACCCTAAAAAAATGCCGGCTTCATGAGGAAATTCCGAAATTTTATTCCGTTTAAAATTCTGAAACCGTTTCTTAAAGTTTACGAGATTATATTCTAAATTTCCTTTTCCATTCAGGTAGCCGTTTTGTTTCAAAATTATATTGGCACTGTACCTGTCCAGCACTTCCTTTAACAGTTCCGTATCAAACAGTATGATGTAATACGTATTTTCATTTTCATACAGCACCTCATAGCTGCATTTGAATTGTTCGGATTCCTGTTTTAACACATAAAAAAAACTATCCGGATTTTCAATGTGTTTTTTATGAAAACTTACCAGACTGGAAGGTTTTGTTTTAAGCAAAGTTGGCATACAGCAATTAGCCAAGATATATATTACATAAGAGGTAATTTTATCTTCCCTTATTTTAAAGATGTCATCACTCATGAAATACTCCTTCCGCTCCGCATCGATGAACTAAAATTCCCAAGGTTTTTGAAAATCATTCTCATTTAAATAATTTTATCTTAAATTAGACGATTACAATTGTCAATAAATTAATTGAGAACTATTATCAATTACATGTTTTCCTATTCTTATCATCTGCATTTTTTTATAAATTATGAATATCTTTCATTTCCTTTTGCAAGGCCATGCAGATTCCTGGAAATAGAACTTTCCTATGAGAGAACAAAGAGTCCGGCTTGCCAGACTCTGGCGCTGACGCGCTGTCACTTCAGTGACAAACTGCCTCTGGCGCGTCGTGCGCATCCCGCGGAGCGTTTTTATTCAATAGGACGTAATTTCCTATTGAATAAAAAATCCATCCGGTGCCAAGAAAATCGGATGGAACCGGATGGATTATAAAATTTATAAAACTATGGGTTTGTGCGGCAGAAAAAATAAATAAATGAGGAAACCAAATCAGATACGTCTGACATGGGCGAAAGGAATTAAATCCTGCCGGTATCCACGGCATTCTTAGCTTTATCAAACTTATCCGCACCAATATGGCAGTAACCGTTCGGGTTTTTATCCAGATATTTTTGGTGGTATTCTTCCGCCAAATAGTAATTTTTTAAAGGGAGCACTTCAATGGCAACCGGCTTGTCATACTTCTTTTGCAACTGGGCTATGGAATCCTTTATTACCTCAATATCCTTATCATCCACATAATAGATGCCTGTACGGTATTGTGTACCGGTATCTGCACCCTGTTTATTCACCGAGATAGGATTAATTACATCATAATAAAGTGTCAGCAGAAAAGATAGGTTTATAACCTCCGGGTCATATACTACCCTCACTGTTTCCGCATGTCCGGTGTTATTATGGCAAACCTCTTCATAAGTCGGATTTTCGGTATTGCCGTTTGCATAGCCGACATCCGTTTTTGTAATCTGTTATAAAAGACTCTAAAA
>DBEP01000066.1:0-73078 GCA_002294045.1 Lachnoclostridium sp. UBA903
TGTCAACAGCTCCAAGTTGGCCTGAAGTTGCATAAAGACTTGTCCCAAAGGTCAGCAAATGAAAAGACACCAATCCGAGAAAAACCTCGAACGGTGTCGTATGAAAAATGGTCGCAATAGCCGCCCATTTTTTGATATAATTGTTTGAAATTATATTGCCTTAGAACATCAACTATGCCAAGCCGTCACTATGCGGTGACGGCTCCTCATAAATACAGGAAAGCGGCTTCGGATACATGGAAAACCTCCATTCCCAAAGCCGCTTGACCCCAAAAGGGCGCATATTACCAAGCCCTCTAATAAATAGAGAACAGCGGCTTTGATGTTATTCAAAACCGCTGCTTTGCTAGATGTATTCCTATTTGGCGCACAATTATCCTGCCGCCATTACAACGGTTTTTTTATTTCCGTTGTTGTTGGTGGCTATTTCGCAATTATATTATAGTGTTAGCCATTCTCCGGGGTTATTCATTGAATGCTGTAATTCCTCAAAGAAAACTTTTAGGCTGTACCCGTCGGTTGTTGCATGGTGTACTGTAATAGATAACGGCATTAAAATCTTCCCATTGTTTTCATAAAAAGCTCCTGCTTCTAAGGAAGGGACATAGTAATCCTTAATTCCATGATTATGGAGAGAAAAGCTATTAAATGTGAACCACGGAATACAAGAGATGATATAGGCACTTGCAGGAGGAATACCTTTGGCAGATAAGATTCCATGACTATCCCCATACCGCTTAGTATCCTGAATATAATTACGATAGAATGTCATAAAATCATCGCAATATTCTGTCCACAATAGAGATGTTGTTTTATCATCATCATGGAATTGGGGGTATGCAGGAGTAAGAAAATCCCAATGCCCCAGTACATCATCTTGCTTTGATATACGCAATTCCGGCTGTTTTCCAATGGCTTTTGTAACAAGATATAAGTAAGCAGGGAAAAATTTCATTTCTTTATCTTTTAAGGTTTTTCTTAGTATTGTAACGTCCATAGAAACGTTTACAGTATAAGTTGTAGGGGCCATTTGGGTGTAGTAGTAAAACATTTGGGCCATAGGCCATGTTTGTAAATCAATCGGCGTAAAGTTATTCGGATTCATTTTTTATCACCATATCCTTGATTAATTTTAACTGCTGGTCAATGAGGTCATTAGGTAAGTGCAATGAGATAGATGATGTTACAATACTATCTCTGAAAAATGCAATGTGAGCAGCAACAGCATTGGTTTCAAATTCTTTGAATTCCAATGTTCTCTTTCCATAGTCTAACAACATAGAGAGCATTTGAATTGCACTGTTAAATCGATTTTCCATATATTCACTTTGTTCAGATTCAACGAAAGCGAACTCATGGATTACAAAATAAAACCGATTCGCGCCGCTCTGTATATCGGCCCGTATCATATTTAAAAAGCCATCAAATAGCTGTACGGCAGGAACTTTCTTTTGAAAAGAGCATTCTAGTAATTTTTGCATTTCGTCTTTATCATCTGTCAGTATTTCAACCATAATTTCCTTAGTTGAACTATAATGCCGATATAGCCCGCCTCGACTTAGGTTACAAGCATCACAAATATCTTTCATAGTAACGCTGGCATATCCCTTATTGGAAAATAAATGCTTGGCCGTATCTTTGACAAGCTGCTTTGTATTATCACCCTTTGTCGTCATATCTTTCTCCTTTCTCACTATATAAATAGCGACACAGCTGTCGCTTTTTTAAATTATACGACACATGTGTCGCTTTGTCAATTTGGTTTTACATAAAAGATTAAGAACAGTTTCTTCTAAAAAGTAAAGTGACCGTTCTTTAAATACATTTCCTCTGTTGGCTGTCTATCACGTTATTTTCATACTAAGAGCTTGCTTCCTTACGGACACTGCCCAATTACGACAGGCAGCAAAAACAAGCGTATCGCTCACGGTGAGCGATACGCTTGTTTTAGACATTTTACTTGGCAGTTGCCCATTAACAGTTTAAAGTTTCGTACTGTCTTATGACGGACTACCTTTCGAGTGTCCCTTAAAGTATAGGCTGCATTTAAACAATAACAACCGTTATGATAATTTGAATATAGTTTATGTTCTGATATGATTTATCATCATGATATTAATTTTGTATTTCTTAACTTATCGATTAACATAGAATTATGTTTTACATGTGAGTTCTGTTTTTTATCTGAATCCCTTTTAGCTTTATCATTTCAACAATTTCTGCTATTCTTCCGCAGAAACTTCCATCTGCATTTTCACAACAGACTCCAACATGCACCACATCTATCCCTTCTGATTGTAACCTTTCTACTTTTTCTATCATGCCCATATCTTCTTTTGGAGAAGCTCCATTTTGTTTTTTACATCCGTTACAGGTAAAATATGCTGCAAGTACATCTTCCTTCGCATATTCTGTAAAACTTCCTTTCTTTAGATTAAAAGCATTTAGACATCCACATCCGGTACATACTTTAGTAGCCTCTAAGCAATGTAATATACCTATTTTTACACCCATTTTTTCTTGTGCGATTAATTTAGAACTATTAATCATACGTCTCCTTTAAGCTTGACTTATTATAGCTGGTCTCCTGTAAATAATATATGAAGTTTCCCATTCTTATCCTGTACTATTTGCGATTCAACTTGATAGACTTCAAAAATTCTCTCTGGGGTTAATATCTTTTTTGTTTCACCCTGTGCGATTACTCTTCCTGCTTTCATAATATATAGGTAATCACAGTACATGGCGGCAATATTTAAATCATGCATAGCTGCAAATATAGTGATATCTTGTTTTTTTAAGATTCTCATTAATTGCAGTTGATATGTAATATCCAAATGATTGGTTGGCTCATCGAGTATGAGTGTTCTCGCGTCTTGAGCTAATGCCCTTGCTAAGAGTACCCTTTGTTGTTCCCCGCCAGATAATGTTGCAAATTCTCTTTCCAAAAATTCCAACATATTCACACTCTCCAACACTTTTTCAACAATTTGATAATCTTTTAGAGTATCTCTTTCCAGCAATCTTTTGTGTGGGGCTCTTCCCATCATTACAATATCTTTTACTTTAAAATCAAACTGGTAAGAATTGTGCTGTGCCATAACTGATATATACTTTGATGATTCTTTTACGCTATAACTATTCAGAAGTTTATCTTCTAACCATATGGTCCCTATTTGAGGTTTAAGTACACGGTAAATGCATTTTAATAAAGTTGATTTCCCACATCCGTTTGGACCGATTATTCCAGTAAAACTTTTCCTTCGTAACTGAATTTCCACACTATCTAATACATTTTTATGTCCATAGGAATAGGTTAGGTCTTCTACCTTTATACTCATGTTTTCTTCCCTCCAATTCCATATGACTTACGTAGCATAAGAATTACAAAACAAGGCGCACCTATTAAAGAAATTAGTATACCGATTGGTAATTCGGAATGTTTTAGTATGACCCGACTTGCTACATCTGCCCATACCACGAATATACTTCCTGCAAGTGCACTGGTTGGTATTAATTTCTTATGATCAGTTCCAGTAACCATACGAACTGCATGGGGGATAATTAATCCTACAAATCCGATTATACCAGAAGAAAAAACGGCAAAACCCACCATAATAGATACCAATATAAGGTATAGTATTCTTACAGCTCTTAGGTCTGTTCCCAGAGTAATTGCCGTATCTTCCCCTAATAGCATTAGATTGAGATTCCTTGATTGTGTCCAGAAAAACAAGGCTCCTAAAATCATAATTGGTAATACCACCTTGACAATGTCCCATTTTGCACCGGCTAAACTACCCATAGTCCAGAAGGTAACTTCTGTAGCAGCATTTCTATCATTTGCAATATACAGCACAAAATTGGAAAAGGCAGAACAAATGGAACCAACTGCCATTCCCGCTAATATAAGTTTTCCTGTCTTTGCTTTTCCTCCGATGTTAGATAAGCTAATTACCAAGAAAGAAGAACCAAGAGCACCCAAAAAGGCCATAACTCCTGTAAAATTATTACCAAATAGACTTCCTATTCCCAACATAATCGCCAGTGTTGCCCCAAAAGAAGCTCCCGAGGAAATGCCTAATACATAGGGATCAGCCAAAGGATTTTTTACAACTGCCTGCATAACATCTCCACAGACAGATAGTCCAATTCCAATCGCGATTGCAAGTAGTACCCTGGGAAAACGAATCAGCCACACAACATCATGAATTGCACCTGACGAGAATGCCTCATATTGCTCTAAATGAAGTAATTTGTAAAATAAAACCCCATAAACCTGACTAACTGTAATTTCTGCATTTCCAAAGGTAATTGCAGTTAGCACCGAAAGTATGAGCACTATAACCAATCCCAGATAACATAGGCCCCAAAATAAGTTTCCTGTCTTTTTTCCTGTTTTCATACCTATTTTATTTCAATATTTGGATATAATCCCTGAGCAAGTGTCACAATACCATCTTTAGTTCGAGTCGTACTTGCATACATTTCGCTTAACATAATTGGCACCACTCTGCTATTTTGTACGGCACTTAAACTTGCCAAGGATTCATCCTTAAGAAATACATCTAACTTTTCTTGTTTTAATTTTTCTGCATCGTCTCCTTGATAAGGCATATATACAACAAAAATTACATCTGGATTTAAAGCTATTATATCTTCTTTCCCTAAATCACTACCATCTTCTTTGGCTAATATACCACCTAAAGTAGTAACCATGTCACCGCCTAAACTACTTGCCCCATAATTTGTAAAAGTAGAATCATAAGACTCTAAGATTAGCACAGATGGTTTTTTCTCCTGTTTTGATGCTATTTCTGTTACCGCTTCAACTGTATCCTTCATCTCCTTTACAATGGACTCAGCTTTATCTTGTACATCAAAAATTACACCCAGATTTAAAATATCCTTGTACTCATTTTCCAGTGTTCTATCATAAGAAACCTCTCCAGTAGCTGGTCTTGTATTACTATTAATATAAATATTAGTGCCTTTTTCTATCCAAGCCAATGCATCTCCCAATGTCTTTTCTTTGAAAAGAGAACCCCATGATAAAATCATATCTGCTTCCAGCATTGTTACGGTTTCTAATGAAGGAGTAAATTCATCCAAATAGTTTGTTTTTGAAAATGCAGCTTTTAAGGAATCTGGTACTTCATTATCTAATCCAGCCGTTGCAACTATGCGTTCTTCAAGACCTAATGCCAATAGGGTTTCAATACTTCCTTGATACACGGCCAGTACTTTTTCAGGTGCCTTCTCATAAGTAGTTTCTAATTCTTTTCCATCGGTTCCATATGTGGTTATAGTCACAGGATACTCTGTTCTTTTTTCCTTTGCTACATCTTCTTCACTACTTGAATCCTCTTGGTCTTGCACAGTATTATCCATATTATCTTCGATAATTTTTTCTGCATCTTTTCTGCCGGTATCCTCATTCGTTGCATTTGATTCACAGCCTGTCAACGTGAATAAAAGCATAATAGCCAATAATAAATTGGCAATTCTTTTCTTGCTTCTCATGATAAATTTTTTCTCCTGGTTTTATTATTGAATGAACAACTCCGTTTCCTAAAACAAAGAAAAAAGTGTCTGTATACACAGGCACCACAAAAAAGACCATTCAGTAATTTTTTTACCTTTAGTCTTCCAGATGGTTACTTTGCTCGGAAGCGTCATCGTTCTTCTACATAAAGCAGGTTTCCTGACTTGATTTTCAACATCCTCTTTTCCTTCTCATAGCTTTGCTACAATGGATTAATAAAGAAGGACTCCTTTCTTACAGTGACCGGATCGTTCAGGTTTCTCACCTGATTCCCTTTTAAAAACACCAAATTTTTATTTCTTTGGTGTTTCACTCTATATAGTATTCAATTCCTAAACATACTATCATCATAGCGTTTTTTTGTCAACTTTTGAAGAACTTCCTCATTATCTATCTGCGAATCATCTGAATTTTAATTAATCCTTCCTATCAGTTGTCCAACACAGGTACATAAATCCACCATCAAACGCAGGAAATGCGGTTTGAACTTTCCTGCCAAAGTTCATCAAAAAATTAAGAGTACAGATATTCTTTAACTGCTCCGCCAATTCTATCGCCTCCTCAAAGCAGCAATGCGAAGACTGCCACAATACTACCTCTTAATAAAATCCTTCTTACTCACCGGACAATACGATTTTCAACTCGGTAATCTTCTGATTTTTTAAGGTGAAATAATAGTCAAGCGCAACCGGGCTTCCATCAAAGTTTCCGGCAAGCGTGGCGGTGACAATGATTCCGCCATTTTTTTCTACGGCAGCAGTAACCTTTGTTTTGACCGCCAAATTGTTGTTTGCTTCCTCAATATGCTCTTTAATAGCGGCAGGGCCGTGATAAGTCATGCCCTCATCGTAGAGTACGGCATCTTCGGCAAAGCACTCGGCCAGCAAGCAGCTGTCATACGAGTTCGATGTTTGAAAGTATGTTTCAATAGACTGTGGTAATTTGATATTCATGTTTGTTCTCCTTTTTTCAATTGATTAAATTGTACGGATGATACCTCCGTCAATGGTATGCTCGGCCCCAACAATGTAGGATGCACGGTCGGATACTAAGAAAGCGACAAGCTCAGCTATTTCCTCCGGTCGGGCGGTGCGTCCGATAGGAATCCTACCAAGGGAATCCATCAGGCTCTGCCGTGCGCCATCATAATCTGTTCCCAAGTTTTGTGCCATCCGGTTAATGAGCGCTTCTGCAGCCTTTGTTTCAGTGAATCCAGGCGCCACCGTATTTACCCGTATCCCCTTTGGTGCAAGCTCGGTTGCCAGTCCCTTGCTGTAGTTCACGCGTGCTGCTTTGGCGACTGAATACGCCATAGTTGCCTCCTGTTTTCGTAATTCATATGGTAATCCACCATTGTATTCGAATTATACAGGTCATAACCTGACAGCATCGCGTCAAGTTATCATTTTTTTTATATTTCCAGAGCAGCTCATCCAATTAATTCTGAATTATTTCGCATATGTCCTGTGGGAAAGGACTTCACTTTTTTCACTTTCCTATCTATATATCTTGATTTCGTCGACTTGTATATTCGTATTGCTTTCTGTCTGAACTTCTTCTTACGAAGAAGAATACTCCTTCATTTTGCACCCCTATCCGGAACCACATCCTTTCTGAAATTTATTATTTGAAAATAAAATGAGACCGTCCATTCTCAATTAGATTGAAAATGAACGGTCTCACGACATGTTACTATTTAGTTGAATAATGAAAAATAGTAAAACTATTAACCATACTTAGATATGTTCCCGGACACCATATCCAGAACCACAGACTTTCAATGTATTATTCCAATTCCAACCCTTTTGCATATAATTTATACGTTTCCAATTCCGAAAGGTCAACAGCATCAAGGGTAATCGTCTCTCCCCTTTTTACATCTTTTAACAAGGTTGTTCCGTTCAAGAGATAGAAAGGTGCTGCATTGCCGCTTGCTTTTCGCTCCAACAATTGAGGAGTCAATCCCTCAATCGAATGATGATGTCCCGACACATTAAGCACTGTTCCCTTAGCCAAATCATAGTCTGCCACACCAGTAAGAACCGACACTTGACGGCACTCAGTATGTGTGCCTATTTCCATAAAGTCACCCAACAGAATTGAGGCAGGTGTTTCCAGCCCCATGAAGTGATATGGATAATAAATGCATGCATATTTTTCGTTGCGGCTCATAACATGACCTTTACTCTTTAAAATATCCCACATTTTTTTATTTTCGCACTTAACAATGATAAATTCTCCACCGCAAAAGCTGGCCTCATCTCTGCCGCGCAAATTATAAAACACATCAACAACACCTGTCTTTTTTAAGATTCCGCCATCTTCTTCCGGAATAAAGATATCAGCCAGTTCGCTGATCTTGGCAATTGGGTAGCTCAAAAATGGAGAATGTGGTACCAGGCCGGTAATATTTGATACTAAGTTCATTTCACAGAGGTCAGCAGAAATTACACTTGTATACTTTTCAAGAAGCTTCCTTCTCCCCGCCAGCGTTTCTCTTCCTTCGTAGTACCAATGCTGTAACATTTCAGGCATATTTTCCGTTTTACTTTCACCATCCAGATATATTAAATCTCCGTTTTCTCTATCCCAGACAAAATCATACTCACTGGATTTTCCGGCTGCTACAACCTCTAATCCCAATAACATTGCCCATGAATAAAGATCCAAAAGATTTCTTGGCTGGTCACCATTTACTAATGCGTATATTGCATTATTCTCAGCAGCCACCTGATTTAATACCGTTCCGAATATACAGTCGGCTTCTTTGGAGACCATGTAGACATTAATTCCTTTTCTAAGTGCCAATAATGCTGCATCCAAACTTACCGCCGTATTCCCGGTGCATTCCACCAAAGCGGTAATGCCACACTCTATAACCAAACGATAATCACTGACAATTAATATTTCATCCGCATTTGCCCTTTCGATTTCCTTTCTATCTTTGCAAACTGCAATTTTACTTTCATCATACCCAATTTCTTTCAATACAGCTGCGCATTCTTCAGGGTGTCTGTCGCAAATTACCCGCAAATCCATCAGTTTTACTTTTGGAATCTGAGCAAGCAATGTATAGCCGTACCCACCAATTGCACCTATTATCCCCACTTTTGATTTTTTTCCTGTAACATTATTCTGTAAATTTGTATAATCCATAGCCGTAATCTCCTTTACTGTTTACAATGTAATTATGAAGGTACCGAACCGTTATATTATGTTTTACAAAAATGCAACGAAAACCAGCCATGCAAGCAAAGGTCCAAATAAAATAACTATTGCAGATGTATAAAGCAGAGTCTTATACAGCGTTCCTTTTTCTTTGCCTTGAGCATTGGCAACAAAGATTGCTCCTGTTGTTGAAAACGGACAGATATCTACAATACTGGCAGAGAGGCATATACAGGCTAATACGCCCACTGACCAAATACCTGGAGCTTCTAATATGGAAACAGCAAGCGGAATAACTCCTGCAAGGAACCCGGTTGTGGATACAAATGCAGAAACAAAACCGCCTATATAGGATGTTACCAATGCAGCCAGCTTAGGATTACTAAAATTACTGATGAGTTGTGTTAAATAATCCATTACTCCCACCTGCTGCATTACTCCAACATACGTTACAATTCCGGTTACCATGAAAATAATACTCCAAGGCATGCTTTTGATAATTTCACCCTGACGTTTTGGCTGCATAAAAGCCAGCAAAAGTCCCAGCGTCATTGCTGCAAACCCCATGTTCATTTCAAATACAATACCCATTACTACAAGAGCAACTAAGGCTATCAGAGATATGACACGATATGGAGTCAGCTCTATTTTACTATTCAGGATTGCTATTACTTCGTTTTCTTTGCCATCTTCAGTCTTTAGCAAATTTTTCATGTTTTTACTTCCTAAATATTTAACTCCTCCAAAAACAATAAATGAAATAAGTGCCAGGCCAAAGGAAAATGCCACGGTACAAAGCCACATAGCCACTGAGTTTGACGGCAGTGCATATTCATCAAGTACACCTTTTACCACCAGACCCATTATATTAAGCGGAGAAAAGATACCGCCTGTCATACCAAAGGCAACCATCAAAGACATCATAAGCTGGCTCATACCGCAAGCATTGGCAAGCTGCAATGCAATAGGGGTCACTATGATGATTGCTGCTGTTCCTTGTGTACCAATGCTGCAAAGAAGCCAGCTCATTAAGAACATAACCCAAGGAATAAGCCCTAAGTTTCCCCGCACCATACGCAGTCCTGCCACTGTAATAGTATCGATAGTACCGTTATCTTTCAGTGTATTAAAGAAATAGGTTACACCAGACAATATAATAAATAATTCCACTGGAAAACTGCTGAAGACTTCCTTGGGAGTAAGCCCGCATATTATTGTGCCCACAACAAAAGCGGCAACGAATCCCATAACCCCAATATTTATAGGGCGAACAGCACCTACAACAAACATCACAAATAGTACACCTATCGCGACAATGGCAAGAATCTCAATACCCATAATTTCTCCTCCTACTACAATAATTTTATAGGTTATGGTACATGACAAACCAGCCATGTCCATATTCCTTCTTTTTTGTTAAAAACAGTGTAAATTGAACGCTATCCTTCTATTTCTCTGTAAAATGTAATACCCCAAAAATAATACTAATATAACAGTTCTGCGCCTTCACAGTTACCGCCTGGCAGAATAATGTTTCTGAATAGTTACAATTAATATATTTTATTAATATTACTATCACGCAGTAACCACGCATTGCAAGCGGCTTCTTCTATCTCTTCCATATCATAAAATGCATCTATGATGTTAGAAGCTGCAACAACCGGTCCATGGTTTGCCAATAAATAGGCTCGGGATGCATCTAACTTTTCTTCAAATGCATGAAACAGCTCTTGACTTCCCGGCTTAGCGTATGGTACATAGGTAATCTCTCCGACACGCATTTTTAAATAAGGTGTATGTGAAGGAATTATATCAGAGCCTGGCACTAAACAAGACCACAATGTTGCATAAGTACTATGAGTATGTAAAACCGCCTGAGTACCTTTATCATGTAAATACAACATGTGGTGCAATGGAAACTCCTTACTTGGAGACGGTCCCCCCAGGTGCTTCCCTTCCATATCAAGAACAGCAAAGTTATCCTCGCTCAAACGTCCAAAGCAGCTCCCGCTAGCACTAATATATATAGTATTTTCATGCCTGAAGCTAAGATTAGCTGCAGCGCCGCTTATCTTTCCACGCGAAAATAAACTTTCTGCAACCCAGATTGCATCGGCAATCTTTTCAATGCAAATATTACTCATGTTATTTTCCTTTCTTCATAAGGTATACACCTTTGTTAAGAAATCCGGCATCTCCAAAATTTCCGCTCTTAAGTGCTATTTGTACTCCCGGCATGCCTGTCGGGTATAATATGGGGACGCCCGGAGCAATCGAAGGACCGATTTCGAAAGATTTAACACTCAATCTTTGAATGACGGCTCCTGAGGTTTCTCCTCCTGCAACTATTAAGTTTTTTATTCCATGTTCTATGGCACGCTTTCCTAATTCAGCAACCGCATTCTCCAAAACAGCAGAGATTTTCTCCTGTTCAATGTCCGTATGCAACTCGTTCTCATTATAACTATGAACAAGCAGGTCACCTTTCTGTGTAAGGATTTCCTTCCAAACCTCCTCTAAGGTTTGTTCTCCTGTCAAAAGCTTTTGAGCAGATAAATAAATAGCATCATTATCACTACTTATATAATTGCGTATTTGTTCTTTGGTTGCTTCCGAACAACTTCCGGAAAGAATAAGAACTCTGGAATCACTTGGTAAAGTGCGCCTAATACTAATCCCTTTATCAGGATTATGCTTTGACATTACCCGGTACAGGTGCGGCGGCAGTGCTGAACCTCCGCTTGCTAAAACCATATCCTGAAAAACTTCTGCAATCTCCATTCCTTGTTCATCATCGATGTAGTCAGGAACCAGATAAAAGTGAATATTGGCACCTTCCCATTCTTTAATTTTTTTATGTAGTTTCTTTTCATCTGCAAGCAGCCCTTCTTCTATTACATAGCTCGGATATGAACTTTGGGGCTTCATTAAAGCTGGGATAAAACTATCCCACATAGGGTTAACAGGATGATTTTTCATAGGACTCTCACCTAATGGAACTCCTGACACATATAAAATCCCATTCTTCACTGTTCTATCATTAACTGGCAAGGACGGACATAAGATCGTATACGGCAGCTGATACTTTTCCATCAATGAATCCAAAACAGGTCCAATGTTACCAGTTGGTGTTGAATCAAATGTAGAACAGTACTTGAAGTAAAGCATTCTGGGATTCTGATTTGACAACCAGGAAAAAGCTTCAAGACTTTGGCTCACCGCATCATGCGGCAAAATACTGCGTGTTTTAAGCGCTATTACAACAGCATCATAATCATCGGTAAGCATAATACTATTATCTGGCAAGCCGTTAATCAGTAAACATTTTGCGCCGGCCTCTTCTAAAAACGATGCCAGATCACTTGCTCCTGTAAAATCATCGGCAACGCATCCTATAAGAATTTTATGCAATTACGTATTCACTCCTTTCATCTTTTTTCTTTAATATACTTCAAGTATACTTGAAGTATCTATAGCTATACTATCATTTTGTGGTTATTTTGTAAAGTGATAATCTATTATTTTTATTTTATTTGTGCATATTATACAATTACATGAAGTGGATTATATGCAAATTATATTATGAAGCTGAATAGAAAGACGAGATTATATTGTGAATTGACATTCAGATATACATAAAGTATATCTGTGTGTTATAATGAATTATAAAACTAAAACAAATCATACTTGAATATTGGGGAGATAATATGGCAAATTATAAACAATTAAAAGAAAAAGCATATGACTTGATTAAGCAGGAAATTTTATCAAACGGATTAGAATCCGGTCAATATTTGGAGGAAAAAATGCTTTGTGATAGGGTAGGCGCCAGTCGTACCCCTATTCGGGAAGCAATAAATATGCTGGAACAGGAGCATTTAGTTCAGACCATACCGGGCAAAGGTGTATTTGTTACAACATTATCGGTGCAAAGTATTAAAGAGCTTTTTCAAGTGCGGCGTATGTTAGAACCTCTTGCACTGCAAATGGCGTACGAAAATCTGAACATAGACATTCTTCTTTCATTTCGTGATAAATTTATGGCTGAAATAGAAAATAAAAATTATTCTTTGCTGCATCAGCTGGACTACGAATTTCATAATTATATTAACGATAATTCGAGCAATGAGTATATGATACGTTTTTTACGTGTTCTTTCAGATAATTTTCAAAGAGTGCGTACTCAACCTTTCTATGCCGAAAAAAGAACACTGGGCGGGGCACGAGAACATTTAACCCTTATTGATTTTATTATAGACAGAAATATTGAGGAAGCAAAAAATTTCTTAGTCGAACATATTGCTAACACGGAAAAATACTACTTTAAAAGTCTTTCCAATAATGGATAAAATAGAAAATATATCTCTAACTGGGAATGTATCTGACCCCATCCTGGCGGTGGCTCGTCCATTTCTTAGTAATATCCATTGTTGCAAGATACAGCATTTTAGCAGGCTGTCATCGGTCGGAAATACGGTTTTGCTTTTGTAACCTTCCAGAGCCCTCAATAGTGTTCGTGGTATAAATTAGCCCTCGGACAGCTTCCGGATATTTGAAATAGGTAGAGAGATTAACCCAGTTGTCTTTCCATGACTTTGCCATTTTGGGGTGTTTTTCTCCCCATTTACCATCAAATAGCTCCAACTCGCTTAAGGCGATGTTTCTGTAGGGGCAGTATAAACACGTTTTAAATCAGCCACGAGCGTTTATATTCTTGTAGGATACAAAACTTTGTACTTTCATTTTCTCCTACATACATACCCAGGACATCTTTACCTCCGCTCAAATCAATTCCGATGGTGATATAGTCGGTCTTTTTTATAATACATCCTTCACTTCTAACGTGAAAATGTATGGCATCCATAAATACTACAGCATATATAGCTTTCGATGTCATACCTTTTGCATATATGGAGATGTTTTTCCCTCCATAACCTGACTGATTTGGGTTCAAAATCCCCGCTCCTGTCACGGGAAAATCCAATTCCATGTCTCCATAACTAGTGTCTGCCATATTGGCAATATAAGATTCATGAAAACTACTTATAAGCTTTTTTCATGTATAAATTTAGGCCATTGATTGTAACCGATACTCGGATTGCTTGAATTATAATACTTTATGTATTCTACTTCTTTACAACTTACTTCTTTATCTATAGCAGTTTCTGACTCTCATAATATTTTTTTCCTAATTGCAAAATCTCTTCTTTATTCCCTTGTAACGTCTTTCTCTATTAGTTTACTATTGGCACTATCATAATAGTTAATACTGTCAGTTAAATCTTTACCCATATAAATATTTTCGTTTGGATAAGTAATTTTATAAATAACTTTAATGATTCATTTACCTCCCTATTTCAATACCTTTAAATTTCTGTTATATTTCGATTATTTCAGGAAGTCCGTACAATTTATGTGAGCAAACATTTTTTACTTCAATTGGTATTTCATAATTATATCGTCCTCTTAAAGCCATTCCACCATCAATTAAATCATGCCATGGCTTTTTTGAACTATATGCATTTATCAATAAAGCTGCTTCAATTCTTTCTCTTTTTCTTCTGTCAGTAATTTCACTAATGAATAATCTATAAGAAATAAGTTCTTTTTCAGCAAATTCTAATATGACATCTTTATTCTCTAAAAAAGTATCTTGATGCTCTTTTGCATATTGCCAGCCATGCCATAATTCTTTTCTTAATCCAGTTTTTGCAGATTCGACATCTAGCAAAGTATAGTTTCCCTTCTTATATTCACGTGTATGTTGATCAAGTCTTCTTTTCATGGAGTTTGTTACACCAACTGAGCGCAAAATATAACCATCTAAATACTCGAATGTAAAAAGATAAACTCCTGCAATATCTGGGATAGGTTTGGATTCATTAATTTGCTCATACCCAATCCAAGAAAATGGTCCTTGCCATATTAAATCTTCTGTTTTAATCATAGAAGCATCTCTTACTCTATTAAAACTCCAAAATTTTGGTAGTACATTTTTCATATTCTTTCACATCCCCTTATGTAATGACGGGTAATAATTATCTACATTTATTCTATCTCCACAACCCTACGGATGTTATCTATCCTATCTACTCAACCTTACTTCATTTTTCGGTTCTTTTTCTATCCTTAGATATGTTTCCGCAACACAAAAACATACTTTCGATTAAGTAGTCGATTTAGATATAATTCGTCAAACCCGGTAATATCAAGGCTTACGTCCTCGACATCAATACTACGCACTCAACGTGCCATGAGGAGATAAAAAAATGACCGTTGAACCTAGTGGTCCCTTGGTGGCCGGATCATCTTTTCGCCCCCTTCTTTTTAACACTATTTCTACATGGGATAAACCTGATTTTATAAGGAATACACTAGAACCATCTATTCCTTTTCTAGCAATTCAAGTCCGGCATCAGTATTGATGTTGAGTGATAATCCCATATTGCACACTCCCCTGCTAATCATTACAGTCGACAGTAATTTTTGTGTTTTGTAACCTTATTCAATAATTCCTTATAATAGCCTTCATCAAATTTATTGGTATCAGTCCATTTTTTAGTAAGAAAATGACTATTCTGATTTTTTACAAATTCCTGTAACCTTCTACTTTTTATAAAGCCATCAAAATTACCAAACGAACGCAACCAATAAAATGTATTTGGAAATAAATAAGCTCTTCCTAAATCACAGTTTTCATGGATTTCTGCAGTTACATGAGGTGTAAGCTCTATATTGCTACCGACAATATCATAAAACTTTTCAATATCTAATAGTAGCAAATCTAACCTGTCATTGTACCTTGCATGTCGCATTTGATTGATACTCATTGCATATGCAGGCCAGACAAGACAATCAAACATATCTTTTCTAATGAGTTTATAATCAGATACAATATCTTTGCTAAATTCTTTTATTCTGTTCAAACTACACAGTCCATCTTGTGCTAATTTAATGGTTAGCCCATCAACAACGCATTCGTAAAATGACGACTTATCAGGGTCCTGATATTTGTCATCTTCTTTCTCTCTAAGATTATAGATATTATTATCAACTGTTTCATCGTACTTATGTTTAGCAATATTAAATTGCATGATTCTTCGTATATCTTTTGCCGCCAATTGCAGCATCTTCTTATCAGCAGGACAAAGAGGCAATTTCAATATTTCATCCACTGTACGCCACCGAATATCATTATGTTCTATACAAGCAGGCACGCCATCAATGAGTTTGCAAATATAAAAATGAATATTGACAGTAATGTCCGGATATTCATATTCAACTTCTTGGATAAGCTGTTGTGTTTCAATTGTTACATCTAATTCCTCGCGACATTCACGTACAAGGCATTCTTCGGGTGATTCGCCGGCCTCAATCTTACCACCTGGGAACTCCCATAAAAGCTCACATTGCTTACCTTTGGGCCTTTGGCAGATAAGCAACTTACCATCTCTTTGAATTATTGCTGCAGTTACTTGAATCATAATTATGTACCTCAGTTTGCTTTTCTTAACCTAAACTTATATTCTTTTCTTATATTGCCGGTTTCATCCTTATCATCTTCATAAGTGTATTCAACAAGCTCAAATATACCTTGGTAGTAATACTCTTGAGGTGAGAACTTAACAAACAGGTGAATATCTTTTCCTTCATCTGCAGCATTTACTATGGCTGTATTGCCGGATGACATTGTTTGGTCACCGATTTTTCCTTCGCCAGAATAAATATACTCACCATCTGGGGTCCAGTGGTCATGATAAACAAAGCCTGTCTTTTTCTTATCAACAGAAGATATAAGAACTACTGTTGACGGTGTTTTATTAATGCCTCTACCAAAGCCGGAAATCCTAATACCAAACTGCTCTTCAACCTGCTGATAAGTTAAAATTGGCTGTCTTGCTAAATACTCAACATTATAATCAGCACCAAAACCACCCTCGATATTTCTCGTTTTTTTCGCTGGAGAAGCAGACTGTCTTTCAACAGCTCGTCTTTCTTCCTCAGCTTTACGGTCAGCAAGCTCTGCTTGATGTCTTTCTTCCTCTACACGCCTTGCAACAACTATGTCATTTAGTATCGTTTCCTGTATGGCTGAATCCTCAGCTTTAATAAACTTCTCAAAAGCATCTGGATATGCAAATTTGCTACTCTTTGCAGCAAATTGAACAACGACATATTTATCGTCTACCTCAGTGACAGTGCCTACTCCGAACACAGCATGTTTTACTCTTATATTCAACAAGTCCATATTTTCTCAACTCCTCGCTTATTACAATAAATTCGTATCTATAATAATCTTTCTATATAACTTAAATACATTTTTTCGGTCAAACTGCAAAAGCATCGGCTTTTGGCTGTCAAGGCTCCGATTAAAAGAAATTCATGGTTTACATCTTTGGCTTGCTCCCACACACATGAAAAACCCAAAAACATCTATCCGGTCCTATTGCAAAAGCCTGTTTTCAATCCCATCTTCTCGCCAACGAAATCCGGTCCAATAGACTTATTCGCATGCACGGATAAAATCACGTTTTGAGTGCACAGTTTGGAAATCCCCAAATCACAGAAATGACTTATTTACTGGATTTTCTGCACATTCACTCTTTCACTCTCGACATTAATACTACGCACTCCACATGCCTTGAAGAGATAAAAAAGATGACCATTGGGCCTAATACTCCCTTGGCGTCGGATAAGACTTTTAAAAATCTTATGCTTGCGATTACTTCATAAACACAATGAAAGCATCTTCCAATCTATCAAGATGTCTTTTTAGGTATGAGATATATTCTTCATCATAACCATATTCATAATATATTTTTTCATCCATTTTCTGGTATTCTCTCAATCCATTTTTCATCATGACATAATCTTTTTCAAGGTATTCCTCTTTTGTATTGCAAAGGACTTCCAATGAGTCTGTCACAGAATCACTACAACCATAATGATCGTACCCATTGTTGCCAACAATATCATGCAGAACCCGCTTTCTAATATCCCATACTTCAGAATTATCTTTCATATGTCTAACCAATACTGCTCATACCCGATATGAAATATGAAAACATAAGTACCTACTTTTTCAATTCAACTACTTGTCCAACCCTCTATTCCTATAATAACTCATCACTCGATAATCAATGGCGTCCTTCATATGCTTCACAAATGCATCCAGCCCAATCACATCAGCCAGATTCTCTCTTAATGCCAGTAATGCACCCTCTTTTTTTACGAAGAAATCTCCATGGGTCTGTAGCATAAAATGAATCGGGTTGTCTTTGACCAGCTTGACATATCTGCTTTTATCCCAGGTTTCAAATGCCTTTGTACTGTCATGCTTTAGCATATCTACTTTATTTGCTCCCTTATGATAGAAATCATAGAAGCTTATATACACGTCATCTTCATCAACCTGCATTTTGACATTTCCATGGTTATAGAACGCCAACAGCAGGGGCATCTTGTAGGTCTTAGCCATACTTGTGGTCTCTATCATATTAATGAACTCCTTCCCCCTGCCCGAACATAGAAGTCGTTCTTCTTCCGACAGCACCTCCATTTCCTCCATATAATCAAGATACTTTGTGAACACATTAATTTTGCTCTTTGTTCGTATGCTATCGTATAAATCCGTTTCTATCAGGGAGAAAAACTCCATTCGTGAGGGAACGTGTCCCAATTCTTCTGCTACTCTGGCAAACTCATTGTTGACCTTATCCGTCCACGATAGCTCTTGTGCTGCCTGTCGTTCAAAAAGATCGATAATCCGAAAATCAAAGTCTACCATACATTCATCAGGATATTCAAAACCTGCCATCGCCAGGCTCTGCCCTGATATGGACTTTCGTTCAGAATTGCTTAAAAATCCCGGTATCAGGTTCGCCTTCTTATAATTACCAATGAAGTCCAATACATTTAGATATTCCTTGCCCTTGCATTTTCTAAGTCCTCTCCCTAATTGCTGCAGGAATACCGTAGGTGACTGGGTCGGCCGAAGGAACATTACCATATCGAGATCCCGGATATCCAACCCCTCATTAAACATATCAACAGAAAAGATAACTCGGATTTCTCCCTTCAGCAATCGTTCCACCGCCTCTTTCCTGTCCTGGCTGAATTCGCCTTGCGCTCCACTATATACCGCAGAAGCGGGTATACCGTATCTTATAAATTCACCGGCCATATATTCTGCATGCAGTTTAGAGGAACAGAAGCCCAGCGCCTTTTGTGAATGATATTTGCGGTAGTGCTTATATATCAATTCACTTCTTCGGTCAAGCATCAGTGCCGCTTCCAGTTCGTTGTCCTGATATTTGCCATTGATGAAACGTATATTGTCATAATTCACTGTTTCATCAAATATTCCATAATAATGGAAGGGAACCAGCCAGCCCTTGTTGATGGCTTCCTTCAGCCGCACCTCATAGACGATATTATAATCACATAACTCGAATACATCCTTTGCATCCATTCGTTCCGGTGTCGCTGTAAGGCCCAATAAGAATCTCGGCTGAAAATAGTTGAGTATATTTCCATAGTTACCAGCTGCTGCATGATGAAATTCATCAATTATCAGGTATTCGAATGCATCCCTCGCAAACATCGCTTCTGATAAATTCTCTTCCTTCCCAAGACTCTGTACTAGTGCAAAGATAACAGCTTTGTCTGTATCTTTCTGTGTTCCGGTAAAAAAGCCATAATCTTCAGAGTTACGAACCTGTTGAAAGCTTTCCGCTGCCTGCCTTAAGATTTCCTCCCTATGCGCCACAAAGAGTATTCGCTGATATTTCTCTGAGTCAAAGGCTGCCAGATATGTTTTCCCAATTCCAGTGGCCGCAACCACAAGCCCCTTGTCAAACCCTTCTTTTCTGCTTTTCTCTAAAGCATATAATGCTTCAATCTGCGCACCTTGGGGACGGAAGATGCTTGTAACCGCTAGTTCTTGTGGTTCATGTTTTTCAATATCTTTGCTCACAAAGGGCTTCTTCCAGCTTTTTGCATACTCAAATAATACTCTGTCTGTCACTTCATATGAATGGTGATAGAAGAGATTCTCAAACTCTTGATAGAATATATCAAAATCACTTACATTGGCAGATCTGATAAAGCGATAATTCCATTCGACTGAAGAGGTCAATGCCCCATAAGAAAGATTGGAGGAGCCAATATAGATTTCACTGTCCTGGGCTCGGTGAAAGATGTAGGATTTCGGATGAAATGACTTGTTCGGATTACTATATAAACGTAGATCCACCTGTCCGCCCAATTCCTTCTTAATCAAAAACAAGGCAGAGGGCTGCGTAATTCCAAGATAATTACCGCTTAGAATTCTGATTTTTACGCCCTTTTCCAAGGCGCGCTTCAAGTCATCCAGAATTAATCGCACCCCTGATTCCATGAGAAAGGATACAATGATATCAATTCGGTCTGCGGACAAAATACTCATTTTCAATTGATAGTATAGAAAACGACTGTCACCTGTAATTGCATTCCGGAATGAATAATTATTCTGATCTATCCGTTCTTCCATTTTCTTAGAATTACATTGATCCATTTTTCTTCATCTCTCCCCTGCCTTATATCCGTACTAATATGAATATCTACTATTTCAAAGCCACCGACTGATTGAAGTATCTCTGTCAGACTCTCCTGCGTTAGATCTGTAAAGTATCGGCCATTCCTGATGCCTGAGAAATTACCATATTTAAAAGATGTATAGAGATACCCTCCCATTTTTATTGCATTGTGAAGGCGAAGCAGTACGTCTTTCAATTCCTCCGGTTCCAAATGAAGGAGCGAAGCACATGCCCAGATGCCATCATAGCAATCTATGTCGTCGAAATCCTGAAACTGCATATGACGAACTGTTCGTCCAATCAACTGCTCTGCTAGCCTGCACATTTCTATTGAGCCATCCAGGGAATCAACTTGATAACCCTGGTCTATAAATGCCTTGCTGTCTCGCCCGGAGCCACAGCCAAAGTCCAAAATCTTTGCCCCTTGAGGTAAGTATTGTGTGAAATTTTTTTGTATCTCTGAGAAATCTACATAAATAGTATTTTGATAAAATTGAATGGCATTCTCATTGTAATATTCAATTGTTATTTCTTTGTTTTGATGTTTCAAAGTTGCCTCCTGGAAATTTCTCTTATTTTCCCCGTACACAACAATCTTTTGCGTTTTTGTGCATATATTAATAAACTTCAAAACATGTTATATATGAGTCCATGTATTATTCTCACTATAGTCTTTTCGATATAGCATATACTTTACATACTTAGAGCAATTATGTTATTAATACTTTTTCCCCTATGCTATTACCCTATCAGTATAGTATCTTATCTTGCAGCATATACTAAGTCAAGCAAATTATAACGGTGATGTCCACGGAATCTTTATATGCAATAACTATTAATGGTACAATGTTATATGTTAAAGAAAATTTATCCGAGCAAGAATGTGTAGCAATTGAATTAATTGCACAACAATTCCAATGTCCAAACAAAAATTCTGCTGCCTGCAAAGTTATTTGCAAGGAATTTATAAAAGCGGTGAAGACATCTCTCAACATTTCGCTTGTCCATATCCCTTTACAATATGTTTTTAGAATAGGATAATCTAAATTATGTCCTCTAAGTTATCGATAATGATTTCTCTGCATCTCACCAATAAACTTGAAGATATCATATCCACGCGTATAACCTTTCTGTTCTCGATATACGCCTTTGTACAGGCAAGAAAATAATTCGATGTATATCCAATTTAGACTGCGTCCATACCATTTTCCATGGTAAAATCTTCATTTCAGCTTCTGTTTCCATTATAATTCTCGTTATAACAAATTTCAAGGTTTAGATACAAATTTCTACAACATAGAAACAAACTAAATGTTTTCATTCGGTTTTGAAATTGATTTTACGAGATTAATTATAAATTATCGCATATCCTTCTACATTCAGATATTTTCATCAATTCGTATAGAAAAAGCGTAAAAGTAAAAACTCTTACGCCTCAAAGTAACCTTTATTCATTTACAACTATTGATAGATCAAGATAACTGCCTTCCTCCGCTGATCTACGTAAATATTCTTTGCCTCCATCTACACTGCATCTGCCACAAGAACATGTTACAAAATCATGCACCGTTTTTGATTCAATAATATCATCGCAATTTTTGAATTGTATACTCTTCGAGCAAATGCACATATTGCTTTCAGCTCTTCCATCATGTAGCCTTTGCCCCAATAATCTGGGTAAAGGTCATACCCAGTATCACAACTGTCGTTCGATTTATCCCAACAATGAAAACCGCATGTGCCAATTTTATTTCCATCGTCCTTTCTTACAAGAATCCACCGATGCTGTGCTCTTGCTCAGGTTGAATATAAAAATCAGTAATATCGTCAGCGCCGAAAACATCGGTAAGTGGCTCAGCATCAAATAAATAGCGATTGACTTCGTTGTTTGAGAATTGTTCTAGTATAAAATCTCTGTCACACGTTGAGATGTTTTTAAGAAACAATCGCTCAGTTTCAAGCTCTTTAAAAAGCATTTTAGTAGCTCCGTATGATAGAGGGCTAAATATGATTTGCCCTCCAAATAGTTTTGTTTGTCATTTCTGCCAATCTATCTCTTGTAAATACTGTTGTATTGCCATTTTCATCACCTAAGTTCATTGTATCGGTGTTCCGATACGATGTCAAGGAGGGTCATAAACCGAAAATATAAATCCTAAATGCAAATAAAACTCCCGTGTCGTAAATATTTATAAAAACTATTGACATTGACGCACGGTCAAGTGATAGACTGTAAATATAGTTTGACTAAATCCAGTTATATCGAAGGAGGCTCATCATGGATTTAACAAAAATCACAGATTTAACCACCCAGCTCGGCTTATCCTCGCGCAGCCTTCGTTACTATGAGCAAGTCGGGTTAATTCAAAGCATCCGTTCAGATTCCGAAAAATACCGTTATTACGACGAGGCAAACATCGAGCGGTTAAAACAAATAATGGTATTGCGTAAAATGGAGATACCAATAAAGGATATTCTCCGTATTTATGAAAGCACTGATATGAGCGTGGTAGTAGAAACATTCGTCAATCGGATACGCGCTATTGATGATGAGGTTGATGCTTTGGCAGAGCTTCGCAGCTTTGTAAATGAGTTTTTGCAAGCTATGATTCAAAACGGAATTAAAAAAATTTCGGCATTACCTATTTTATATGAAAAAATGGAAAAGCAGTTTGATACTTTGGAACAAAAAAAAGCTATAAATCACAAGGAGCTCTCCGCCTTGTCAGATAGGCTGGCAAGACCGATTGAGCCCGCTATTCTCTCTCTTCCCGCCATGCGAGTTATTTCATCACAATTAAAAGACTGCCCGGAAGAATCTGATATAGAAGGGTTCTACCGATGGATACAGGCACAAAATATTACAACTGGCAAACCTGGGCGGCATGAGCGGTTTGAATTTCAAACAAGCGCAGGCGATGTGAAAATGCAACGCATATCGAACGATTTTCAAAATGACAGCGCATATTCTGATTATATTTTTAGCGGCGGATTATTTGCGTCAATCAATGTATTTCTTGATGAAGATTTGGGCGGGCGATTCCGTTCTCTCATAAAGAGTTTTGATGTTAATAAGTTTTATGAGATTGACTATACTCATGCGGGCGGAATGCGTCATCCCGCCATGTTAGAAAACTTGATTTCCCCCGATGATAAGCGTGAGCTTGTCGCTTTGCTTGTTCCGGTAAAAAAACGGATGGCCGACCACACATTATTCGATAAGCCTGTTGAATTACCGCCGGAGTCAATCACTATATCGAAAATTGAAGCGGCAAACCCGGTTTTATGGGAAGTTGATGTGCAGCTGGATAAACTGACCCCGATAAATCGTCCGCATTATCAAATTACCGAGCAGGGAGAGGCTGAATATATCGCATGGATTTCAACAAGGGTATTATCTACAAATATAGCGGTAAAATTGCCTTTCCGCGTGGATATAGAATTTAAGATACGCAAAGAAAGTATGCAATTCGCATGGGGTGCGGATGAGGGTAACATACGTTTGTATCATGGCGACGACTTGAATTACTTGTTTGGTATAAATATGGAGACAAATCCCGACGAACGGCTGTCTCAAGAAGCAATCTGCTTTCACCAACCGATTTTCCGGGACTATTTTCGGTATCCAAAGCGTGGGGTTATTAACAGAAACGGGTACAACTGCCTGACGTGGATTGTCGGCGAAAAGCATTTAGCGGTCATAATTAATAACGAAATACGGTATTGCGGCGTGACTTTCCCATATATGTCGGTAGATTGGAAGAACCAAAAACCGCTTCCCATTATAATCGGTTCTAATGGGCAAAGCAGGATATTCTTTAAATCAATCCGTGTTTCACAGCTTGCACAAATACAAAAATCCAAAATAAAAGAAGGAGAGCTTACAATGATTACAAAAAAGAGCAACAACATTATCCCTAATATCCATCGGTTTATTACAAGTGAATATGGAGAGAATTATCATTTTAACGGATGCGCCCGTTATGTAATGGAGTCTTTGGGTGAATACGCTGCGGATTCTGACCTAATGACAGATGAAATTTATAATTGCAAAAAGGCCGTCACCGATTTCGGATATTGGTTTTTCGCGGGACTGACAGGGGATGTTCTTGCTCAGGTTTATTCTTACAAAGATTATATGGGTGAAGCGGTTTCGGCTTATATGTTTAACTGCAAGGGCGGCAGTTATTTTGAAAATATTTTTGAAAAATGCGGTTATGCAAGCACATTTGTTTCAGGGAACCAGCTTGCCGCAAACAAAGGAATGTACATACAAACGCTTATGGCTTATATTGATAAAGGTATCCCTGTCATAGCCATGACACATAATGGACCGCCGTGGGGCATTTACATTGGATATGAGGAAGCTGGCGGAACATTGCTTTATTTGGCAGGCGATAAATCCGAACCCGAACGTGTTCCGATTGAAAAAGTGATTGGGGACGGAGTGGATTTTCATAATTATAGTGATGTTCAAAAGTCGGACGCATTCCATCAAGCCCGGGGGTGGATTTTCGTCGGTGAAAAGAAAAAAACAGTAGATATTGCACAGATTTACAGGGATATTATACGGGATATGCCCAGGCTGCTTACCACAAAAACAGATGAATATTGCTTCGGGGCGGAGGCATTTCGAACGTGGGCTGACGGCATTGAACGCGGAAAGTTTGACAATGTAAAACCTGAAGAATTCGACGGGTGGGATGCTCACGTTAGCAGTATTTGCAATATGGCAACCAATGGGAGCTGCGCCCATAATTTCTTAAAAAGGGTGCAGGGGCTAAACCCGGACATGACCTTCCTGGATGATATTAACAAACTGTATGAACGCACGGCGAAAATTTGGAACAATGATAACGGCGGGGATTTAGAAGCTCTCAGCGGCGGGTTCAATGTGACACTGGAAGCTTTGCAGGACAAAGAAAAGCGGGGCAAAATCGCGGCAAAGATTCGTGAGGCTGCGGATTGCATGGATGAGGTTGTACGGATTATCAAGGAACAAACATTATGATTATTAAGCAAAGCAATAACATCGTTCCCGTCATGCACCGCCTTGTTACCGATGAATACGGCGAAAACTACTGGTTTAACGACTGTACCAAATATGTGATGGAATGTTTAGGTGAAAAGGATTTAGTCTGGAAGCCCTTGGCGGCGGATTCAACATTACACCGGAAGCGCTGCAGGATAAAGAACGACGCAGTAAAATCGCTGCAAAAATTCGTGAGTTTGTAGATGTGATAAATGAGATTGTG
Source organism: Lachnoclostridium sp. UBA903 (assembly GCA_002294045.1). Taxonomy (GTDB): domain Bacteria; phylum Bacillota; class Clostridia; order Lachnospirales; family Lachnospiraceae; genus Anaerocolumna. Next base: position 25,545 of record DBEP01000066.1, read on the forward strand.
CAGATAATAGAAGAGAATACTTAATACTATGAACATAAAAGCCCGCAGAGAATGAAGCATTACTCAATTTCTGTGGGCTTTTAACATTTATTTAAAAGAGTCTTTTTTAAGCAAATCATTGCCCTGCACACGCCATCTTGCAAAATCGTCAAATTGGAATTTGTTCAATACAACTCACACTAAAACCATTTACAAGGAATACTTAAAAAAACGTCTTTATTAGGCTTAAATCCTATTTTTTCATAAAATTTTGCTGCCGTTTCCGTTTCAACCAACCATTCCGAATCAGGGAAATGTTCCCTGCATTTTTTCACCAACTCTTTTCCAATGCCCTGATTCTGAAACAGCCAAATCATATATTATGGTTCTAAACATCCTGTCACTAAGTACCCTGACGCATCCAATCAGTTTATCGTCTGCCCATGCAGAAATGACAATTGTTGAATTAATAAAAGGTATATTAAAATTCTTCAACATGGATGGGGTTACTATTCCATCAGACCAACCTACTGCTGTAAACAAATCATGTAACGCTTCACATGGTAAGTCTTTTCTCGTATCATATACTATTTGCATAAGCACCTCCCCAAATCCTAATTTGCCGGTTTACTAAATAAATTTCCTATATCTTTATTTTACTTCGACTACAGTAGCGAACACCAATACTATACGATTATTTATTTTGCCGTATGATTGATAAAATCAACTTCATACTGTTGCTCAACGTATTTTTTCTCATTGTCAATAATAGTACCCTCTGTAAGGGTGATACGCAGAACGATTGAGGTCGGATTGTTTTCGTCGCCAACTTCATCGAACCAATCGAAGATGCTTTTGAATTTCGCTCTGATTTCTGCATTCTTTTCGTCTCTGACCCAACCGAGATTTTCGGCCGTGCCCTGGAACGCATACCAGCCTAACCCACTGACGGAAACCTCGGCGTTCTTCTCAATTTGCAACATTTTATTTTTCTTTGCATCCGTAGAAACATAAAATACGCCGTCTTCATAATAAGCGCAGACCATACGGACAGCAGGGCGGGGATTTCCTGCAGCACTCGGAGATAGCGATATTGTCGCAAGGGCAATCACTTCCTCCTTGCCATTTCCGCACCGCTCTTCCATCAGTTTCATTGCGTTTTCGTATTTGCTCATTTTTAATTTTCTCCTTTACAATGATGTCATTTGTGTTGTAATGATAATCGAACCATTTGAAAAGTGCCCCCAAGATTTATAATTCCAAGCTCAGCCACAGAGCGGGACGAACTCCTCCGCTGTTATCGCCTGTTGAAGGATGAATCGTGTTGATAAAAAATAATCCTTCTCTTCTTTTTCAGCTATATTTTCAGCTGCCTCTCGGGCTAATGCTACATATCCATCCATTAACTCTCTATTTTTTTACCGACCATGTAAGCCCTTGCAACCGCTTCATATCCAAAAGCCAAATCAAAATCTTTAATCCCATGATCTATGCACAAATCCAATGAATTCTTCCATGAAACAAAGCATTCTCTTCCATCCCTACCAAAGAATATACTTTTGAAATCTGCCATTTCCCTCTTGCCCTTTCTAAAGAAGTTCCTATTACACTCCAATGAAAAAACGATGCATGAGCAGTTGCTATCGTCTCCCTGGCCTCTTTGGTGCTATCCTTTTTATCGATTATATCCAATGTAGCATTAAAATTATCAATTGCTTGCTTCCTATGCCATTGTTCTAAGGTTAACTTATTATCCATTATAATCATTCTCCTTACCCGGTAATGAAATATTCTGCTAAGAAGATTTCGGCAAAGTTTCCCTTCTGCATTGTAAGATTTTGCGGATAAGGTGACCGAATTGTGAGGGCATTGATTATTCTTAAGTAGTCTGTCAAATCTTTATGATGTTCTAAAGCATCAGAACTAATATAATGTTTTTCCATGACCGGCAACATGTATTCAAGCAAAACATCAGCTTAGAACATATTCCCTGCCCCTGCCCATTCATCTCAATCCCAGACTTGAATTCGGAGGGTTTTCACTTTTTCATATTGGATTCTAGAGAAGACTTACGATCTGCATTTTCCGTTTTTTTCTTTTCTCTTTCAATGGCTTGCAATGCTTCTGTTTTACTTCCGGTGGTGGATCGAATCGAGAAAGCAATGTTCACAATATGATCCGATATTCTTTGCAATGAAAACAGAACGGAATAAATGCTTTTTGACACCTCAACAGGATACATTCCGGAACTTAGGCGTACCACATGTTCGTTACGCGTAGAGGATATTAGTTTTTTAATTTCCTTGTGAAGGTTTGAAATTTTTCTAAAATTTTCGGTTCTACGCGTTGTAAACGCATCAAACCCTAAGTCGAACATTTCGGATATATACCCGTAGATTAGGCCGAGCTCATCTTTGGTCTGATCTAAAAACTTTACATTATTTCCTTTCATGTAGCTGGTTTCTTTTACCAAGAGTATCGCGTAATCGCCCAACCGCTCAATATCGTTTGTTACATGATGCAATCCGCCGATTATTTTTTCGTCATCAGCAAATTTAGTAACTGATGAAATTTTGATGAAAAAGCTTGTGAGCTTATTTGTTAAGAAATCAATACGATATTCAACATCGGCAATTTTTTTGCTTTCACTCATATCTTCGTTGACCAATGAAGCAAAAGAACAATCAATATTCTCCTTTGCGAGAATCGCCATATCGTGCAATTCCTTTAATGCCTGTTCAATGGCAACCGCCGGAGTTTGCAGGAAACGCTCATCAATATATGACAATTCTTCCAACTTCTGTTGCTTATCTTTCACTAAACTTGTCACTAAATTGACTAATGGGTCGATAAATGCGAGTAACACTAAGGTGTAAAGAGTATTATAAATCAGGTTAAATGTTGCAAGGCTGAACTGGGGGTTTCGGGGAAATAGACTTTCAAACATATTGCTAATGGGTGTTCTGAAAAGAACCAGAATAATAGAAAAAGCTATCGCGCCAATTACGCTGGTAATCAGATGGAATAACGCGATACGTTTCCCGTTGGCGTTCGTGGACAGGGAGGCCATAATGCCATCGCTGCAGGTTCCTATATTTGCTCCCATCACTAAGAAAAACGATTGATCGATATTGTGGATAACCCCCGTAGCCAAGAAAGCTATAAAAAACCAGTTGCTGCCGTAGATGACTGTATGATGCCTGTAAAGAGAATTCCTAATATCACCAGCAAGATAGGATTTTGCATGATTTCATATTTGAATACTTTAGAGAGTTGAATACTCAGCGTCGAATCTGGTCCACCGATTGCGGTTTCCATCACTTCCATCCCGATAAACAGCATTCCAAATCCGATTAAAAATGGCGCAATTTTATTAAGGGTTTCGTTATTAGTGGAAAAAACGATGATGACACCGACAAACGCAACCGCTGCAAAAACAGAGCTAATGCTAAAGCCGCCTTTGCTGATGCCTGAAAGGGCAAATATAAATGCTGTAAGAGTGGTACCTACTTTTGCATCTAAGATAAAACCTGAGCCTTGCTTGACTGTTACAATATTCGCATGAGCAAGTCCGACTGTCATGATCGAAGCGGCTGAAGAAGATTGAACAAGTACGGTAGCCCCGATTCCGATTCCGTAATTAAAGACTCTGTTTTTGTTGAATTTTTTTGAAAAGATTACGTATTCCTGATCCGGCGCTTCGTTCCAAACCAGAGCTCATCTGCTTCATGCCAAACATAAATACAGCGACTCCACCTAACATAAGCAGTAAATTCATTAAAATTTCCATTATAGTTCTCCCTATTTGTATTATCTATTGTATTATCTATTTCTTACTTCACCTTATATAGCAGACAGCACGTCTCTACATGCCGTGAGGAGATAAAAAAAATAACCGTTGAATCCAATACCCTCTTGGCGTCTGATAATCCCTAAAAATCTTCCTCATACAATTAATTTTTTAACAAACTATTAAGCTACTTTTCAATATCCTTCATCAAATATAACCCCTGTCACAATAAGAAAATTCTTAAAATAAATTACCTAACACTTTTATTATTAAAATTGTAAGCAATAAAACCTTCAAATGCCTTTTCTGTTTTGAAGGCATTATTCGGTACAATTTTCCATTTCGAATAACATGAATATAATGGGAACTTCAGATGCCTTTGTCATATTGCTTTTTAATTAGTATTTTGTTTTGGTCGATCAAAATTACCCACCTGTATTAATTTCTAGTAAAAAAATTATAGTGCCGAAACATATTGTTTGACGAATAAAATGTATTAAACTCATATTGCATCTGGTTTAATTTGATAGAACAATCTTATTAATATTTACTGTTGTTCCAAATACTTTCAACGGAACTTTTCTCCCTTGAAACCTCAAAAAAATATTGTATCATACCCAGTGTACCTCATGCAACTATGATTTCTTGGTATTTTATCTAAACTAGAACTCATAACAATCCGAATTTTATTTCTATTCAAAGTTTCATCTGCTCAGTAGTTTTTATATTAAAACTTACTTCTTTATCTCTTTTTTGTGTATAGAGCTGATATCAATAGAACACCTTGCCAAGTTATTGAGTTTAATCAATCATTGATATGGTTTTCTTTATAGTGTATACCCCATTCTTCCATAGAGCTGATAATTGCTCTCATTGATTCACCTAGTTCCGATAACGAATACTCTACTCTTGCCGGCACTTCGGTATAGACAGTACGAATGATGATACCGTCATTCTCCATAGAGCGCAAGCTATCAGTCAATACCTTTTGGCTGATGCCCTGTAACGATTTATGCAGCTCATTAAACCGCCACGGGCGAGTTAGAAGATTTCTAAGAATTAAAAGTTTCCATTTGCTTCCAAGCAACTGTACTGTTGTTGCTACTGGGCAAATAGGTAGTTCTTCCTTTTTGATCATAAAATATTTATTTCTCTCTTTTTGAATGTACGGTATAACTCGAATGTTACACTTACTTTAATCGTAAAGACCATCTTTGGACACTTTATGAATATGACAACGGACTTTTTCAGATTCCGGAGAACGCAGAAAATGGAATGATATATGGAGGTTGCAACTGCGGAAACTGCCACTTGACAATTCTGCCAACAGGGGATTTATACGCTTGCCGCCGTTTTGAAAGTAAAGTAGGTAATGTCTTTGAGGACAGGATTGCCGCTCTATGGCTTAGTGATAACATGATAGCATACCGGGACTACACCAAATTCAAAAAATGTTCCAAATGTGAGTTGCTGCGTTATTGTCGCGGCTGTCCTGCCGTAGCATACGGTACAACACACAGCTATTATGAAGCAGACCCGCAGTGTTGGAAAAAAATCGAGGTGTGAATATGAAAACCATGAAGGCAGTCCTGTTAAGTAAAAAAACAGATGCAAAGGACATTGTTCTATCAGAATATCCAATCCCCACAGTGAAGCCCGGTTGGGTATTGGTGCGTATTCATGCCTTTGGATTAAATCATTCGGAGCAAATTTTGCGTAATTCCGAAATCAATGTACCTTATATCAGGAAGCCAATTATTCCTGGTATCGAATATGTCGGTGAAATTGCAGACGCTTCCGATACAACATTCTCGACAGGGCAAAAAGTTGTTGCGCTTATGGGCGGTATGGGGCGTAGTTTTCACGGAAGCTATGCAGAATATGCTTTAATTCCGGCACATCATGTATTTTCTGTTAGTTCTGCTCTTTCGTGGGAACAGCTTGCTGCTGTTCCGGAAACCTACTTTACCGCATGGGGTTCCTTGTTTGAATGCCTACATCTTGAAAACAATGATAAATTGCTCATCCGTGGCGGAACTTGTGCATTAGGATATGCCGTTATTCAGATAGCAACAACGGTCGGTTGTGAAGTGATAGCAACAACACATAAAGAAAGCAAACTGCTATTACTGAAAGGGTGCGGTGTTGATACTGTATTATTAGATGACGGCACGTTAGTGGGTAAGGTATCCGGCATAACAAAAGCATTAGAGCTTGTGGGCGCAAAAACTTTACACGACACATTGCTTTGTATAGAAAAAAACGGGATTGTATGTCACACAGGAGTTCTTGGTGGAGTTTATGCTCTGAACACCTTTGACCCGATTAAGGATATTCCGAATGGCATATATTTGACAGGTTTTTTTAGCAATACGCCGACACAGGCAGTAATCAATCATATTTTTGATTTTTTGGACCACCATAATCTTATCCCTTATATCGGAAAGACATTTGATTTTTCAGAAATTGCAAAAGCCTGCGAGGATATGGACAATGGAAAAGTAAATGGAAAAACTGTAATAAAGGTGACGGAGCAACAGTAGGTTTCATAATTAAGAACTATTATTATAAAATATAAAGAAAGCAAGGTAAACAAATATGTTCACAAGTAAATAATGAGCTAACCACTCTAAGTACAGATAGTTTTAACCCTATAAATGTTTTTATGAACAATGTCGAACTTGATGGGCTGAAAGTATTAAGGGTAACAAAAGACCCTGCCATAGAAGCTGTTGACGAGCCGACTTACGCAAGGCTTATCGGCTCCGAATTCCATAATGGGGTTATTGAAGTAAAAGTATTAAGTAAGTTATTACCGGATGCTCCTGACTATGCCAGAGGCTTTATTGGTGTTGCATTTCGGATTGACGACAATAATAAGAGTTTTGAAGCCTTCTATGTACGTCCAACGAATGGAAGATGTGACGATCAATTAAGAAGAAATCGTTCGGCTCAATATTTTTCCTATCCCAACTACAAATTTGAACGCTTTAGAACGGAATGTCCCGGAAAATATGAAGCCTATGCTGATATGGGACTGAATGAATGGCTCGACCTAAAGATAGAAGTAAATGGTGATCGCGCAAGATTCTATATAAATCATTCACCGCAGCCCGTATTAGTGGTAAATGATTTAAAGCACGGTACCGACAAAAAGGGCGAAATAGGCCTTTGGATTGATATAGGTACAGAAGGCTTCTTCAAAAATTTGAAAATTACTTCATACTAGAAATTTTGCAAGCCGTAGATCAGCCCTTTTTTTATTAGCCGATATAATGAAAGTCGGACTCAATGTACTGACTCTACAAATACACTGCAACTTTCACCTTTTTATATTCTGATGTTTTAGGCGGTATGACCATAATCTTTTTCAAAAATAATTCTCCAACATCTATGTAAAATGGGTAATTCCATGGATTTTTCTATTAAAAAAGGACGTGAAGGGTTTCACTCCCATGTCCTCAATTCCAGTGGGTTTTTATTACTTATATCCCATAATTCAACTGTTTTTCTTTAGCAACAGGATTATGGATTCCACATACCTTTAACAGCAATAATGATGCCGCTTGAAGCCGATGCCTCCTTGGCAATAAAGATATTTTTCGCCGAATCAGCGTCTGCTTTTTGCTTTACAATTCAAGTTGATTTTATACAATAAAACCTTCAAAAGCATGTAGACCCCTTGAAGGCTTTATCCGATACAACCACATTCTCCTCTTTACGCCATTGGATGGATGTATCCTTCTGGGAGTGCTTTGCAATATAATCATAGCATTCCATTGGGATCAAGAGCTTTTCCAGTCTCTTCTGTCAGTAATCCTTTTTCTTGAAGAATCTGCTCTAATGTTTTATTCTCTTCATCCGCTTGCATACCAATTTGTGAAGCCAGATCATATCCCATCGACGAACTTAAGCCTGTTACCAGTGCCAGGCTGGCCTCCATTAATTGCTTGCATCTTTCCTCATTTGCTTCAATTCCTTGAATGCACCTTGTCACAAGAATCGGAAGCGCATTTGATAATAATTCAATGGCTTGCAACAAGGTATAGGCAATGACAGGCATCATTACATTGATTTCCAGCTGACCTGCCACTCCTGCAGTAGCTATCGCTGCTTCATAGCCAATCACCTGACAGCAAACCATATGAACCATCTCTAAAATAGCGGGATTCACTTTACCCGGCATAATCGTTGAGCCTGGTTGAACAGACGGGAGTGTAATTTCTGAAAATCCTGTTCTTGGTCCCGAGCTGAGCAAACGTAAGTCACTTGTGATTTTAATTAAATGTATTGCTAATTCTTTTAGACTGAGCATCATTCCGATGGCCGCACAGGGATTTTGCATAAACCCAAAAAGGTTAGCAGGTTCTCGAAAAGGCAAATTTGTCCGCTGGCAAATCTCCTTCATTATCTTCGGAATATATTGAGGATCTAAGTTATATAACGTACCGATTGCATTGCCGCCAAGTCCTATCTCATACAATTCATTCAGGTTCTTCTCTATCTTCTTTAATACAGCTTGAATTGTCCCTGCATATCCCAAAAACTCCTGACCCAGCCTCATTGGTATGGCATCGTGCAAATGCGTTCTTCCTGATTTTACGACCGGCATCAGCTCATCTGATTTTTTCTGTAATGCTTGTACCAGCTGTGTTATGGATGGAATTAGTCTATTGACTATGTTATCTGCCGCTGCCATATTCATTGCAGAGGGAAAGGTGTCATTTGTTGACTGTGACATGTTAACGTGGTCGTTCGGATGAACCAGCTTTGATTCTTTGGTACCCACTAACAGCTCCGAAGCTCGATTTGCAATAATTTCATTTGCATTCATATTTTGAGAGGTACCTGCGCCTGCCTGATACACATCTACAACAAAATAATCATCCCAATTTCCGATGACTACTTCTTCCGCAGCTTGAACAATCGCTTTCCCCATCTCATTAGAAAGTTTTCCTGTTTCCATATTTACTAATGCAGCTGATGCCTTTATGATTCCCTGTGCCTTTATAAATGATCTGGGCAGCTTTAACCCGCTTATTTGAAAATTATCGACAGCCCTCTGCGTTTGGGCACCGTAATATGCATTGATAGGCAGCACCGCTTCGCCTAAGGGATCATTTTCTTTACGATATCGTTGCTGAGATTCCATTTATGTTTTTTCCTCCTGGTATAATTGATTATATAGACCCTGTATATTTTGACAAAACACCCGTCTCATATAATTATTTTCACACAATATTATTCCCCAACACCATTTGTATTAGTCCTGATATTCCAATATAGCAAACATAAAAGGAAAAAAGGCAGCTAACAGAAGGAACAATTCCATATATCTTCATTTATTAATACAGAATAAAAAGGACAATATGAAAACTCTGGTAATATCAAAATTAGATAAGTATACTAAAAATCCATAGTTTCTTTTTATCTCAGAGCCCTCCATCTTAATATTGTCATATATACCCCTAATTCCTGCTAATCTGTATCTCGCTTCGGTGATCCATACAATGCCTTGAGAGAGCCCAGACCGGAAGCCGCAACCTCCCATTGGCCGTCCGATTATTTAAGCCAATTCACGATTTTTCGAGCTGGATGATCCTCTGGCAGGTCCTTTCGCACAACTGCGTAATAATTAATAGAAAGCGGATACTCCTTTGATAAAATTGTTTCCGATGTTGGAGCAACACCGTCGTATGCTAGTATTTTGATACTCATTTCTCCCATCTTACTCCAAAAGAATCCAATATACTTCCAAATCGATCTTTATTGGATTGAATTCATCAACTCATAGAAATATTTGGATTCATGAGTCTTATTAAGACTATACCAAGCATCTAATGATTTTGAAGAAAACACACCCAGAGATTTCAAGACGTGTACAGAAAATTCCAACGGAGCTATTCCAGATGCGGTAATCAATTTTCCATCAGTTACTACCGGCTCCATTTTGTAATACTTTTCGCCCGTGTAAGCGGGACAAATCATTTTAAGGTATTCCAGATCATTGCTTGTATGCCAATGTGAATCCAACAATCCTGTTTGAGCAAGTCCCATTGTAGCACCACAAATCGCTGCAACCAATATACCTTCCTTTAAACACCTCCGGGCGATTTTTAAGATGGGTTGGTGCAATGTTTTTGTCCATGTATCTCCACCGGGTAAAATCAATGCATCTGTGCTTTCAATACTGCACTCATCCAGTTTGATGTCAGGCAGTATTTTCAATCCACCCATTGTTGTTACAGGCGTCTTTTCAATTCCAACAGTCACTATTTTTGATGGGTCAAGTCCCTTTTTATAATATCTTCCCGAGTTCAGTTCGGCAGTTAAGTAACCTATTTCCCAGTCTGACATTGTGTCAAACACATAAAGATATACTGTATTATTCATTTTGCAATTTCTCCTTATTTTATTCATCAAGGAATACCAACCATCGGTAATCAGTGACTATCCACATTATAAAACAACTTCACTGACATCTGCTGTCAGTGAAGCTATTAAAGTTGATAATATTCCATTAACTCCGATGCAATAGCAACAAGTCTTTCTTTCAACCCCTGTGGTTCGATTATTTGAATGGATTTACCATAAGATAGGAGAAAATAAGGGACATAAATATGAATTGATTTTTCCTCAAATAAAAAGATGGCTTGATTCGATGTTCGCTTTTTCAGATGATGCCCTAAAAACCAATGCATGCATAGTTCATTAAGCGTCTCTGACCTGCCTTCGATAATTAAAGAAATTAACCCCTCCTTACCCACTAAATCAGGTAACAGGTTTTTCATAAAGAATTCACGGGTCGCAAAAGCTTTGGGACGCTTAAATATTATTTGAGTACACTTGATTCGTAAAATCCGGTCTACCCGAAAGCTTCGTATTTCATTCCTTAGGCGGCAAAATGCAACCGTATACCATTTGTTATTCCAGTAAACCAATCCATAGGGGTTTATCAGCCTATTCTTTGGCTGCTCTTCACGGCCTGTGCGATAATCAATTTCTACACAGAATTCCTTCTCTACAGCCTGCTCCAATTCCGCCAATATCGGCTGAATGGAGGGGTTTACCTTGCGGTTTATAACTTCAACCCCGTCTAAATGATGGTTAAGTATACTTTCCTGCTCCTGATTCGAATACATTTTCAACTTTGATGTTGCATTGCCTAATGCCTCACTCAAAGGGTATCCGGCTTCTTTTGCAAAAACAGCAGCATGAAGGAGTGCCTTTTTTTCTTCCATATCAAATAGCAGAGGTGCTCTGATAAAATTATTCAGCAGGCTATACCCGCCATTATGACCTGAGTCGGATATTATAGGCACTCCACTGGCACATAGTGCATCAATATGCCGATAAACTGTCCTTATATTTATTTCTAGCTTTTGGGAAATTTGTTTTGCTGTCATTTTTCCGCCTGAATTCAGCATCCACAGAATTGCCAGCATATTATCGTTTTTAGCCATAACGTGAACCCCTTTCTTTTATGAAGCTCAATATTTTATATATCTCTATTATCTGCTCAGGGGTCGCACTAAATTATCTGCTTTACGAATCATCTGCATCCCTCTATTCATATACATTTGTAAATCTCTGCTCTTGCAAAGCCTTAAACCTCCCATTCTGGTTTGTTTCAATCCACTTGCTTTGAACCATCCGGAATTTTTCGTGCCACTTCACGATTTCCTTCTTTTCGAACCTGTCGGAAATTCCGACAGGTTGACTCTTTTTCAAGTTCACTTTCATCATAAATGTGTTTTATGTGTTCCACAACATTGATTCGAGATGCCTGAAATAAATCAGCCATACAGAATCCGTTAGAAAATAAAAGAATCAAAGTTGGATTTCATTTGGCACTTTTTCCTTAGCTAAATCTTCTCCTAATATGGGATATTAACCGTAAAGCCACTATTATTTCGCTCTTCTGGATACTGGCTTTTTCATCAAATAACGAGAACTCTAAATAAAATTATTAATAGGAATAGAAAAACGTTGTTTTGACCTTGGATATTTGAGATTTCAACTTGTTGCAAGTCTCCTAGTTTTCATATTATTAAATCATTCAACCATCTTCATTATATACCAATAACTTAAAAGTTTCAAAATTTTTATCCATTTTTCTACAATAAAATGCACCCACTTATAAATGAGTGCATTCTAATATAGTTTATTTTGTTCTATTAAGTAAACAAACTGTCTCTATATGCCTTGAGTGGACAAAAAAAATGCCGTAACCCTCTGGTATCCCCTTGGCGGATGCCTATATTTCGGATGAAGTCGCCTGGATAGGCCTTTTTTATTCGATTTGGTGCCTGCTTTGGCATTACAATTCAAGCTAATAGTAAAAATTTTATCAGCAAATTAGTTTAACGTGATACAAGGTGCTTGGTGTATGGTTCTAGCAAAAACATAAGCTGCTCAGTAATTTCCTGAACATTGCAGGGCATAGAATTATTGATCCACCATTCCAATACGCCAATAAACCCAGAAGTCAAAAAATGAGTGGTGACACCATTTGAAAACGCGTTGTTTTCTGACTTTACACCGATAACCTCGGTTACTGTTTGCGCTATAATGGCATATAAGCGGCTACGGAAAAATCCAAATCCCTCATTGTTAAGAAGCAACTTGTAAATTGTGAAATTTTCCTCCAAATATTCAAATATACTTTGAAATGCGCTTGCGTTTAGAGTGGTATCAGTACTATCAGCACAATGATTTAGCAGCAGCTCAACATATCTTTCAATACACTTGTCAAGTAAGTCGAATTTATCCACGTAATGCAGATAAACAGTCCCACGGTTTATGTCTGCGCGTTCGGCAATGTCATTGATGGTAATTTTCTCAAATCCTTTTTCGGCCAACAGGTCGATGAAGGTATCCATAATCAACCGCCTTGTTTTTTTTATTCTTCTATCCACAGCGTTCTCCTCCAGATATTCAACAAATTAGCGCAATGTGTTGAGTTATCAACAGTTGGAACAATTGTAACTATTGAAATTCTCTCCACAAACAGTATACTTAGAATATCAAACACGTGTTGAAAAGTCAACAGGTGATCATTCTGGAGGATGCTTTATGAAAATACTAATTTTGGGCCGCGGTGTGATAGGAACACAGTACGCCTGGGCTTTCGAAAACGCGGGCCATACCGTTGAGTTCTATGTTCGTGAAGGCAGGAAGGCACAATACAGCTCCTATGTAAACTTGGAACTATGGGATGCAAGGCAAAGCAAAAAAGACCGGATAGTCAAAGAAAAATGGCCTATTGTTATGCACGAGGAGATAAAGGAAAATCACGACTATGACCTCATTTTTATGAGCGTCAACCCCGAACAGGTATCAAGTGCGGTTAAGTACCTGGCACCGCGCGTTGGAAATGCAACAGTCCTTTTTTTCAGTAACTTCTGGCAAGACCCTCGAGCAGCTGTTCAGCCGATTCCGCTTCGTCAAATTGTTTATGGCTTCCCAGGTGCCGGCGGCGGGTTTGAAGGAAACACACTTTACGGCGGGCTTTACAAGACGGTTCAGTTTGGAACATTTGAATCCGAGCCTACCAAAAGGGATTTAGAGGTTCGTAAGCTTTTTGCTCAGGCGGGCTTCAAGATAATGGTTCAAAAGGATGTAAAAAGTTGGCTCTGGAATCACTTCGCATTCAACGCTGCAATGGAAGTCGAAGTATTAAAAAGCGGCAGTTTTGCAAAAGTAATTTCTTCACGCAAAGCGCTCGATGGATTAGGTTGGGATTTGAAAGAAATGATCCCTGTTTTGAAAGCAAAGGGCTCAAAACTTGATGTTATGACAAAAGTGCTGAGCGGCCTGCCACCGAGAGTTGTTGGATTTCTTATGAGTCACGTTATTTTTTCTCCGAAAAGCATGTCCTATGCGCTTGTGGCGCATAACCACTTTAAAGTTGGCTATGCCGTACAGGAAGTTATTACAGATGCCAGAAAGTACGGAATAAAGGCACCACGGCTTTACGATGTAGAAAGCTTAATTACGGAACAATGAACAGATCCAAGAAAAAAGGACAATGGCGAAAAGACCTCCTATCGTAGAATAGTAATTACGCCAGGAGGTCATTTTTTCGTTGTTACTTTACAGTATGTAATAAAAATTTGTAATGATGCATAAACATTTTCTTTTTTCATTTCTTTACCCGTAGGATGTCCAACACTATTTCTATTTGGCGTAACAATTCAAATATTCCGCTAATTACTATATTGATACCATCAACCACCTCTTTATCAATACGCCCCCTTTGCCCTCCTACTCTTTCACCTCTCCATTAGTTGCTGGCTCAACTGCCTGATAGAACCGATTTGTTTTTCAAACATCAAATCCCATATATCAAGACATTTTTCGGCAATATCTTTTTTCTCTGGTAGCGATGAAGCGGACGTTTCGTCATATAAACCAATTATCAATTTGGAAACTTCACTTTCAATTCCCCACATGCCTTTAGAGTTGTTACTCCCACCATTAATTAAATAATAACTCATTGAAAATATAATGTCCTTGTAATCAAACACCGACTTTGATTCTTCTTCAAGATAACGCACGAAGGCATGTATCATTCTATAACTTAAGTCGGAATTCATTATTTCGATTAGGAAGTCTTTGTCTCGCTCTAGTCGCCTCCAAACAGAGAAATTGTGCCATTGTCAAATCTTGGAAGACCGAGCAGGATACGGATCGTCGTGGTTTTACCGGAACCGTTAGGACCAAAAAAACCTAAAACCTTACCTTGTGGCACTTCGAGGTTAAGACCTCTCAGGGATCAATGCCGTAAAAATCCTTTTTGATGGTCAACACCGTCCCTTAAGGGATCAACAACTTCCACAATTCTCAAGGAGTGCTGCAATGAAGAGGCATATCATTTGATATGCCCCTTTATCCATCTTATTGCAATTAAATCAAACAGTTTCCATTCTATTTGAACTGGAACCAAGTTAAATTTGCAACTGTGGATGAATCTGACTTAACAAAAGTAACATATACAGTATGGGTTCCTACAGCTGTCCCGGCATAAAGCGAGATATTCTTGACTGACCATGTCTGCCATCCGCCTGTGCTTACTCCCGTCCAATAACCCAGCATAGTGCCTGTAGGGCTGTCCAAATGGAATTCTATCCTTCCGCCGGAATTAGCGGATGCAACCTTCAAATCACAACTTGTTCTAGCTGTACTACCAAAGTCTACATTTTTAAATGCTATATAGTCGCCATTACTCCCTCCACCAACATCCAGCCCGCCATCAGTGCATGCCTCATAGGAAATAACACCTGAACTAAGGTTATAGCCTTCCGCTTCAAATTTCAATGTGTTGAATTTTGGAGCTGCAGCATAGCTGTTAGTATCTGTTATTTTCAATTCTGCCAATGTAGTTGCCGCAACTCCACCGACGCGAACATTGTTTAATGTAACTCCGGAGACAGTAAATGTGTCACTCCAACCCTTCATTACTGAAATTTCACCTAAAGCGCGTAAATTGATATTATTATAGAACACATTTTTTATCGGACCGCTTTTTGCAGAAAGATCAAACCATCTGGAGTGGACACCGGATCTTGGCCAGAAGCCTTCTACATCTATATTGTCAAATATGATGTTTTGTGCTGGTGTAGTCCCATAAAGATGACCTACCGCTAAAGCTCGCCAGCACCTGTATACATAAGAGTTTTTAACAACTATGCCATCCTGAAGCTGTTTAACTCCATCTCCAACCTTGAATGCTCCACATCTGCTCCAAGCCAAAGCATCATCCACAACTACATTTGACTGGTTTTCAGGACTTCCAGGCCAGTTTGCAGCTATATCCGTAGTTGCTACATCCCATGTCTTAAATGAGTATGTGTCATCCTCCGATACTGCTACAGTGTGCTTTATTAGTACATTCTGGCTCTCTTGAATGTCTATTGCATCATTTTCATAATCAAGTTCATTGTTGTTGAAGTGCTTTGTATTCTGGAATGTTACGTTATTGGATCTTGTAATTATTGTAGCCCAGCAACCGCTGTCTCTTATTGTTATGCCGTCAACCGTGAAGTTGCTGCACTGCAAGGGTACAAGAATATTGTTCAAATAACTGTTTGTATTTCTCATATAATGGCCATTGCCGTCAATAGTCCCCCTGCCGTATATCTTAACATTGTTTGCATTTGTTTCGGTATAGATAAACCATGTTCCATCCTTACCCAGAGAATTCTTATGAAAATGGGTAGTGTAATCGCTTGGATTTCCTGAACCCCTTATAACAGAACCACCCTCCAGATAAACCGAAACATTGCTTTTTAAAACAAGGTTTCCGCACTTATAAACTCCGGCCGGAACGTATACTATACCGCCACCTGCTGCGTTAGCCGCATTTATGGCGTTTTGTATTGCAGTTGTAGCCATAGCGGCACCGGTACTGTCGGCACCGTATTGAGTTTTAACATTGTATATACCTGTACCGGATGAAGCCGGAACATTGGTTTCAAGAGCATCTGCCGCAATAACCAGATCTTTCAGCTTATTGATTTTAACTATAAGATATCTTGATGATGAAAGTGTAAATGTAAGTGTATTTCCGCTCTTTGTTGCAGTGATTCCCAAAGCTAGGGGAGAAATATTATATGTATTGATTGTCTCGCTTGCTGTTATTGTGATTGTAGTAGTACCTGAAAAAGAGAAATTACAATAATTATAGTTTACAAATACCGCCGAAGTGTCGATTACCGGTATATTTGTAGAGTCTGCTGTTACCGTGTATTGACTGGTCGTGGTATAGCACGACGGTAATGGATAGCTTACAATTGTAGCCGCGCCTGCTGTCAAAGGAACGACAGTTAACAGACTGGCCAGCATACAAATAATTAATAATGCACTTAATAATTTTAACTTTTTTAACATAAATAAATACCTCTTTCATATTTTTTTTAGAAAACACTCTTTCATCAGTGAATAATGATTTCACCAGTGATGCTCTATTACTCTTTTCATAAAGTCGATATATTCCTGCTCAGCTTCGGAAGTGGCAGAGTAATACTAACCTTTTCTGCATCAGCAAAGTTTCCTTTTAAATTATCAAGTATACGAGTTAGCAGTCCAATCGGTGGCACTCCGGTAGTTGCTGTAAGTGCAAGACTTCCTGCACCTTTTGCGACATTTAACCAATTAATATTTTTCCATATTTTTTTAACAGCTTCTCCACATTTACTGCTTAGGCTTCGCTTCTTTATGAGTTCTGATACTATCGCACTCATAAGTGCAATTTTTGCATCCTAAAACCCCTGATGTTTCCATCCATTAAGCTTTATACATTCTGTCTTTTCTTTTCCTTGAAACTCATCCTCTACCATTTCAAGTACACTTGATTTACCAGCACCCCAATCTCCATGTATTCCTATAGAAATTGGCTTTTCTTTACTCTCATTAATTAATTCAACTATTGTTTTTGCAATAGCTCTATTATTTACATATCTATCTTAGTTTCATTATCTGACAATATCATCTATTTACCCTCCCCAATTAAAGATTTCGTATATCTTTGTTGACCAGAAGAAGTCTTTTCAATTGGGGTTACTTCATTATTTACTGTATTGACATAATTAAGAAATAATGTACCTAACAATAAACGATCACTTCTTGATATTCTAATCCATTCATAACCCTTGAATAAATCCCTTAACAAGAATATTTCACTAGGCCTAACATTAGATATTTCACTTAATGCAATTTCTAATAGCTCATTAACATTTGCCATTTTATAACCCCCAAAAAGACAATAACAATATAAACAATAATGTTATTATAATTGTATATCTTTAGGAGATTTGTTTCAACAAAAAATTATAAAATTTTCCAATTTTTTTTAATTGTTTGTCACCAATATTAGCTACTAACACGAAAACTCTCAATGTACTGAGGGCTTTAGTCTTAACAGCTTCAAATGGTAGAAACAGCTTAGCAATTGCTACTGCCTTTTAAGTCTTTACAAGTCTTTTTGTTTTACAAAGAACGGCAGGAAGGTCAATAAATTCATAATCGCTGTCGAGATAGTCCGTACCATACACTTCGACAAAAAGATTATGCATCTGCTTCAGTATTTCTTTAGCATAGTCATCCGCCGCTGAATTGCAGGACTGATCCAATTTCATTTGCAACTGACTGATGTCATCCACAAAATCCACGATTCCCATCAGTCCAGAAGGCATATCAGATTCTCCTGACATAGCTATTAACTGAATACGGGTTCCTTCGGGATACCTTTCTTTGAGACGCTCCACTTTTTTCTGGTCATATAACATCTTACATTCCTCCTCGTATTATATAGTCATAGCTTTTCTTTACCAATTCTATGGTATAAGCTATGCTTGTTTTAGATACTGTGGATTAGTTCATTCCTCCTACCAGTTGATGGTTTAAAAAAGGCTATAACCACAGTCTCTTTGTTCACTTGTTAATCAGTTAGATACCGCATGACGGTTTATTTAGAACGAGGTTACAATCGCAGAGAGCACCAGTGGTTCTAAAACAGTATCAAATATATTTTAAAAGGAGTATTGCTATGATTTACACAGGAATTGACGTTTCCAAAGATAAGCATGATTGTTTTATCACTAACTCAGATGGCGAAGTTCTATTTAAAGCTTTTACCATTCCAAACAACCGGGACGGTTTTGATGAACTTTATCAGAAAATCCACTCTATTACAGATGACTTAACTAAAGTAAAAGTAGGGCTTGAAGCCACTGGACACTACAGTTATAACATCTTAGGATATCTTCTTGATAAAGGTCTGGCCACCTTTGTTATCAACCCGTTACATGCCAATCTTTTCAGAAAAAGTCTAAGCCTTAGAAAGATGAAAACGGATAAAGCTGATGCCCATACGATTGCCGCAATGCTTATGTCTGATGTGAACTTAAAGCCCTACTCAGACACATCTTATCACAATGAGGAGTTAAAGTCACTAACCCGTTACCGCTTTGATAAAGTGAAAGAACGTGCTAAACTTAAAACATCCATTTCACGTCTTGTTACCATTCTGTTTCCTGAACTAGAAAATATGGTTCCAACACTTCATATGGCATCGGTCTACTCTCTTTTAACGGATTTCCCAAGTGCATCAGATATTGCATCTGTTCATTTAACAAGGCGCAAATCTATTATCCACGGCTTCCAAAGGCCGCTATGGCAGAGATACTGCCCTTCTATTCAGGAATGCTGCCAGAACCTCTATCGGGTCACATATCTATTCTAACTTTTACTATTGGTTCAAAATACTTCCCATAACTTTCAATAACAGGAGAATAATCACTAGTTATAGCACATGATATTATTTTAGTGTTTTTACTTTTATTTTCACCAAAGTATAAATTCACTTCTCTTAATGCAAGTTTTTTAAACCCTTTTTCAAAAAATAAGAAGTTTAATCCATTATTTTTTGCCATGGATTTGTATACAAGACAATCAGGTCGCTCTTTCTTAATCAATTTCACTAATTCAGTCTCTTCTATCGTTAATTTTTCAGCTTTTTCTATCTTCGAAAGTATACTATGGAAATTTAATTCTCTACCATCAACTATAACTAAGCTATCATTAACGTTTAGTATAGGGAAAGTGCTACTCGCATCATCGTAAGCCATAAATGTTAAATAATTTTTATTACCACCATGTTTTTTTATTTCAGCCAAGGCAGTAGATTTACTGTCTGCCCAATAAGATATTTTTTCATTAGGAAATAATTTTGAATGCCTACCTATGTTATTATTCATCCTCAGATTTCCTGCATGTAATACACTTATAGTTTTCCATATACCCAATTGTCCACATTAACACATCGAAAAAAAATAAATTCTTCGGTCTTATATATGGGTAGACTTTTATGTTTTAATATTTGGGAAAGATAAGAATGATTTTTAAAAAGAATGCTCATTATGTACCTCCATAAATACCGATTTTCTTCATTATATCATAATTAACCGAAAGACATAGTGATGTATATTTATACTACAAATTATACACTACTATATTTTGGACCGAAAGTTTGATATAATTAGTTAATCAGAATCTGCCATAAAATAATTTTTGAGGGAGGAGACCAGATAACAAATATGAAGAATAGAACCTATATCGCAATTGACTTAAAATCCTTCTACGCTTCGGTCGAGTGCATGGAGCGAGAGCTTGACCCGCTTATTACCAACCTTGTTGTCGCGGACGCAAGCCACACCGAAAAAACCATTTGTCTCGCTGTCTCCCCCTCCCTCAAAGCATACGGTATTTCTGGTAGGGCGAGGCTGTTTGAGATCGTGCAAAAGGTCAAGGAAGTAAATGCAACACGGTTACACAAAGCACCGGGAAGAGTCTTTTCTGGTGCTTCCTCTAGCGATACTGAATTGAAATCCTCACCGGGTATCTCGTTGGACTATATTATTGCTCCACCGAGAATGGCTCATTATATAGAGTACAGCACCCGGATTTATAAAATTTATATGAAATACATCGCGCCTGAAGATATCCATGTCTATTCCATTGACGAGGTCCTCATTGATGCTACCGATTATTTGAGTACCTACAATCTTTCTGCCCGTGAGCTTGCCACAAAAATGATTCTTGATGTCCTTAAAACGACCGGCATCACAGCATCAGCTGTTCCCTTGGTAAGACCAATGATTATTACAATGAGAATCTATTGTACAAATTGTTCGGTATCAATGCAGAGCTGCTGATTGATCATGCATGGAGCTGGGAGCCGTGCAGGATTTCCGATATTAAAGCGTATAAGCCAAGTACAAACAGTATTGGATCGGGGCAGGTCCTGCATTGTGCCTATACCTTTGACAAAGCAAAGCTGATTGTGCGTGAAATGACTGATCTGCTGGTACTTGACCTGGTGAATAAAAGGTTTGTGACCGACCAGCTTGTTTTGACAGTCGGGTATGATATTGAGAATCTCACAAATCCAAAGATAAAGAAATTATATAATGGGCCAGTTACCACAGACCATTACGGACGTTCTGTTCCGAAATCTGCCCATGGTACGACAAATCTTGTTAGACAGACCTCTTCCACCAAACTGATTATGGATGCCGTCACAGAGCTGTTTGAGTGCATCGTTGATAAAAATCTTCTCATCAGGCGAGTTAATATTGCAGCAAACCATGTGGTGGATATGGCAACCGTTCAAAGGACGGATAGCTTTGAACAGCTTGACCTATTTACGGATTATGCGGCTGTACAGGCGAAAAAAGCGGAACAAGAAGCCGAGCTTGAACGAGAAAAAAAGATGCAAAAAGCAATGCTGGAGATAAAAAAGAAATTCGGCAAGAACGCTGTTCTAAAAGGTATGAACCTAGAGGAAGGTGCTACCACATTAGACCGGAACAAGCAGATTGGAGGTCATAAGGCATGACAAAGACATATGACAATATAATTCATCTACCACACCATGTTTCTACGACACATCCTCATATGACGGTCATGGACCGGGCAGCTCAGTTTTCCCCCTTCGCCGCACTAACCGGCTATGATGGTGCCATCAAAGAAACTGCAAGACTTACTGAAGAGAGAATAGAGTTGGACGAATATATGAAAGATGTTTTGAGTGATAAGCTACAGATCTTAGCGGAGCGACTTAAAGAGCATCCCAAAATCGTTATTACCTACTTTCAGCCGGACGTGAAAAATGGCGGTTCCTATGTTACTGCTTCTGGTACAGTTAAAAAGATAGACGCATATGAACGGGTTGTCGTTATGACGGATAACACATTTATTTCAATTGATGAAATAATCAGCATAGATGGGCAGATATTCGAAACTACAGTGCTTCACTCAAGTAATGAATGAATAACGACATATTAGAATTTGTCCGTGGTGAATTAACTACTGATTATTTATATTTGACAAAAGAAAATAGGTGAATACTATGGTTGAAACAATATATTTTGCAGGTGGCTGTCTTTGGGGTGTACAAGCATTTATCAAAACATTAAAAGGTGTTATTAATACTCAAGCAGGACGAGCAAATGGTTATTCAAATACTCTCGAAGGCGATTATGATGGTTATGCTGAATGCGTAAAAACAGAATTTGACTCTGAAATTGTAACTGTTTATCAACTAATGGATTATTTTTTTGAGATTATAGATCCTTACAGTGTGAATAAACAAGGTAATGATGTGGGGAAAAAATACCGTACAGGCGTATATAGTAAAGTGTCTCGGCATTTGGAAGATGCCAAGAATTATATAACAGAAAGAGCAGATAGAGACAAAATTGTAGTGGAAATTCTTCCACTTATGAATTATGTTAAAAGTGCAGATGAACATCAAGATAGATTAGATAGGTGCCCTAATGACTATTGTCATATCCCTAAAGAGTTATTACACAAATATTTATAACCGGCTATTATGAGCATGACCGGAAGTCAAAAAATTCCTATTTTGCCCAATCTGCTAAAATTGAAATTTGCCAGCTTCCCATTTACTCATAATTCATTGTTCACTAACTCGTATGATGGATGATACAATCCCGTCGGTTCATAAAAATTTTTCCCAATATTCCGGAAACCTAATTTTGTCAATAACTTTCTCGAAGCATCGTTTTGTGGATGATGCCCTGCATACAATTTATCTGCTTTTAATACGGTAAAGCTGTAGTCAATAACAGCTTTTGCCGCTTCGGAAGCATATCCCATTCCCAAATATTTTTTACACAGATGAAATCCAATCTCATAGGAATGTGTTTCGGAATTATAAGGACGTATACCGCAACAACCAATCAGTTCCTGTGTAGAAAGTTCAAAAATAGGCCAATACTGTATGCGAAATAGTTTGTCATTATTAATTTCTGTTTCCAAACGGTGGATAATATCTTGTTTTGTAAACATACCGGTAGCACAAATAAAATTGGTAACCTCTTTGTCTCCCCATAACTGGGTAGCCAAATCCAAATCGTCATCGTTCCATTTTGAGAAATAAATCCGTTTTGTTTTCATAAAAAAGTCTCGCATCTTTAACTCCTCTTATTTTCAGTCAAAACTGCCCTACAAATTCTGGTTTTTATCTCACTGACTTGGAATTTAATTGTTTCGAATTATACTGCAACTATCAGTACGATAAGTAGGTCACAATCCTACTCCAATGTCTGCGTATAACTATAACCCTGTTCCTCACCTGGAACTTGATCTCTATCCTTTTTTATTTTCTCTATCACATTTTCGTATAACTCTCTCGAAATAATAGGCTCAGTGACAAATGATATAATTTTTTGATTAGATTGTGGTTTTATTTTACCAATATACTGATTTACTTCATTTCCTAATATCTCTTTGGAATAATATTCGATTCCAAGTTCTGCCTGATACCTTTTTTCTATTTCAGTAAGGTATTTTTTATCCAATTGCATTACTAAGAATTCCTGCAATTCATGTGGCGTATCTTCCTGCTTATCCTTTTCATATTGCTCCATTCTCAAATTCAATTCTGCAGCCACATACCTCTCAACCATAGAAAGGGGAACCTTTTCCTTTGCTTCTTCGTAAGTGAGTTCCTTTACGTCTTCGTGAATAATTTTTTTCTCATCATTTTTCGCCATGACATCCCTTATCAAAACCTCTGGGGGATTATCATAATATTCAGTAATCATCTGGTAAATCCATTTTATAATTTCAGCCTCTTTTTTGTTTACTTCTAAATTCTCATCTTTCCAGACATATCCTAGTGGCGCTTTTCTCTCCATACAATTTTCCTTTCATAGTTCATTTTATTAAGTATTCATTTTTCGTATCTTCTTCCGTTTTGATCTTAACACTATTATAATAAAACATCCAGTGAATTCTAGAGTGTGTTTGAAAAATAAATAATGCACAAAACATGTGTTTTCACCCCCATTTTTATGTTAAAATAAAGAAAACAAAAGAAGAACAAGGGGTGTTTATTCTATGAAGCGCTATGAATTAACCGATGAAGAATGGAAGCGGATTGCTGATTTACTCCCTCCTGAAACCACTGGTAAACGAGGCCGTCCAGCGAAAGACAATCGTACCATGCTCAATGCCATGGTATGGATCGCACGCAGCGGTGCACCCTGGCGAGACCTCCCCGAACGTTACGGCCCATGGGAAAGTGTTTACAGCCGTTTTTAAAAATGGATTGAGGATGGCATCCTGGATAATATCTTCCGTGTGTTAAGTTTGGAAGCCGAATTGTAGGAACTCAGTATCGATGCTTCTATCGTGAAAGCATACCAGCACAGTGCCGATGCAAAAAAAGGGGACCTTCCAGCCAAATAGGGCACAGCAGAGGTGGTTCCAGTTCCAAGATCCATGCAGTCGTGGACGCCTATGGCTGCCCAGTAAATATCCTGTTAAGTGAAGGACAGAAAAATGATATCAACCTAGCGATTCCTCTCTTGGAAAACCTCGCGTTATCCCAAAGTAAGGTATTAGCTGACCGAGGCTATGACAGCTATGCTCTAATAGATTATATTTATGAGCATGGCGGTAAGCCGACGATTCCGTCCCGTAAAGGAGCGAAATTTGAACGTCATTGTGACTGGTGGTTATATAAGGAGCGTCATTTGGTAGAAAAATTCTTCTTAAAGTTGAAAACCTATCGAAGAATTGCCACCCGATATGATAAATCAGCCTGCTCTTATTTAGGATTCATATTACTCGCATCCATACTAATTTGATTAAAATAACCAAAATAAATGATTTTTCAAACACGCTCTAGCATAGGATTTCCGGATCATTCTTAAATCCGCCTGAAGTTGCAATCAAAAGGAATACAGAGTGCTTATCGGGTATTCGTTTCCCAGCTGCCTCTAACAACGCACTGCAGACCACAGAGGAAGACGCTTCCAGATAGAGGCCCAAACGGGCCATTTGTCTGATATCTTCCACTACCTTGCCCTGAGGAACGGCAACGGCAAATCCTCCCGAGCCTTTCACTGCCGCATATGCCTGGTAAGTTACGGTGGTTCCCCCTATGGACCCGGTCAGAGAATAGTCCCCAGGGAAGTTTTTCCTGTAGTCCTCGCCCGCCAGCACTTTTGATACCCTTTCGAAAGGTTCCACGCATATCAGTTTCGGTATGTCATGGATATACCCGAATTTCTGTAGCTCCATAAAGCCCTCGTATATCCCCCAGAGCAGATCGCCTCTTGATACGGGAATCACAATATAGTCGGGCAAGGACCTGCCAAACTCATCGAATATCTCATATGCTATGGTTTTATATCCCTGCACTCCGAAGCTGCAGCTTCCCACAGGCGGCATACTATAGTTTGTTGCCGGATACCAACCGGAGCCTTCGGCCATTTTGCCCATATAACTCCATCTGCCCTGAACAGTATCTGCCTGCTCATCCAGAACGATTAACTCAGCGCCGGTAGCTTCAATGGCAGTCTTATATGCCGGATTTGTTTTTCGGGGCGAGATGATTTTGCAGTCCAAACCGGAATACGCAGCATATGCAGCCAGTGATATCCCCGCATTGCCGCTTGAAGCAGCCACAATCGCTTCTTTTCCCATAGCAAGAGCACGGGCTATTATAAGCGGACTCATCCGGTCTTTATGTGAACCAGTTGGATTCTGAAACTCGTTTTTTACATATACTTCTTTAACTCCTGCGTACTGAGCCAGCTTATGAAGACGTATCACCGGTGTGTTTCCCTCACCCAGTGTCGGAAAATCTCTATACGGCAGCAAGTTTCCATATCTCTGCATACCTTTTCCCATGGTACTTTTATATGCTGCGCCGTTATATCGGAAGGAAAGGCTGGCATTCTCATCCTTTTCCAGACATTGGGGGCACCCACGGAAATAATCGCCGACCGGATACTCCGCCCCGCATTTGATGCAGTACATTGACTTGATTTCCGCATTCAGTTCATACATACCGATACCTCCGATTCTTTAGATTTACTATCTTAACGATTCAAAATTCACTTCAGGATATTGTTTCGGCTGTCCCTCAAGAAGTGAAGATGGCTGCCCTTTCAACTCCTTATCGAAGAAGGCAAGAGAATAGGCATTGATAATGTCAAACCCCCGCTGCGCCTTGATGGGTCCGGTTATGCCAATGTAGGGCAATAGCGGCGACCAATACGGAACATCGGTAAAATCGATGTGGAATATCCCTGCGATCTCCACATAGTAGCCATCGCCCGGCAGGTTCTCATACACTGCGCGCATAGTATCGATGGTCAGAATAATATCTTTTTCCTCCCAGGTGCCGTTGCTGCCGCGTTCTAAGCGCATGGTATCGGCACTGCGCGTGATGAACATGGTCGGTTGTTCCAGTCCCTTCCCGACGACTTCGGCGGGGATGTAAACATCCATAATGAGACAGGCCTTCAGGCGTGAATCTTTTAAGCTTGCCTGGGCTGCGTTCATACCGCCCAGCGATACTCCGAATATGCCGATGTGCTCAAGGTCGAGCCGTCCGGTCAGTATCCGGTTGGGATCGCTCTTATTAAGCGCTTCAAGCCGGTCCAGGGCAAAGCTCGCATCCAGGGCGAAATAAGGAATCGTCCCGTCCGGCAGAGGCTGCCCGTATAAGGTTGGCGCTTGCGGCTGCGGCTCCACGCTCTGCATATTGAGCGGGAGTATCTCGTCTCTCGGCAATCCGGGGATTTGCCGTCCGTCGGAGAAGCGCACCATTGGGGCAATACCCGGCTGGTCCAGGCCTATGACGATATAGCCATGGGAAACCAGCTCTTCGATCTGAAAGGTATTTGCTGAGCGGAACCCGCTTATTCCGGTAAGATACAGCAGGACAGGGTATTGGGGCCTGTCGTCTGCAACAGGAGCGGATACCGCGGCATTTGTGGTCACATACTTGAGATGGCTGAAAACGAATTCAGGCAGACGAAGAAACCGTCCGATCACCGGCGTCACCACATCGGCATCCTGGATGTACGGAGCCTTTTTCATCGACGGCTCTTTCTTAGCCGGATACCACACCTGCGCCATAAGTTCACGATGGTCATCGGGGTTGCCTGTGAAAAGTTCCGGACGACTCGTATCTGCCCAGTGATACGTCATCGTACCGATCCCGTATGGCCCGGTTGGTTTGGGAAAAGAAAATACGGGCAATACAACCGGCAAAACAATGGATATCACTATCCCAATGACACCGAAACCAAGACTGAAAAAATAAACGGCGCGATTCATATGTAAGCCGATCCCGATTCCTTTACTAAACAGCCAAATCACAAAGAATATTGAGGCTAGGGCGTATGCCGGAACCATTTGCCAGCGAAAGCCTTCAACCACCACTTGTATTGCAGCCATCAGGAGTGCGGATACGGCTGCATAATCAATCCAGCGTATGGTATGCTTAATACCTAAAGAGTAAAACGCTGTAATATTGCTAATGACGAGAATAAATTCAAAGAATCTCATCTGCTGCTAACCTTTCAAAGGCTTCACTGCCTTATTTTATTCGAATTTTATCATTTTGTATGGGCGATGTCAAGTCGTCCAAGACGTCGGACTTTTTATGGAAGCAAACTTGGCGTCTATATGTTTCAAAAGAATATCTTGGTTTGCTTTGCGTCTTTTTTTTGTATTCAATTATCTTCATTTTCAACCTCAAAACAAAAGCAAAGACATCAAAACTTAGTGTTCTGATGCCTTTGTTATGAAATTCCCATTTTGGAGGTTATCTCCCTCCAACAACCCATTGTCATCTATAAAAATGCATTTAAAAAAAAGCTAAAATTTGCACTTTTCAGCCTCATTTTCGGCTCATTTTTTACCCAAAAACCACAACATCTTGTGGTCAAACCCCTTTATTTTTCACTTTGACCACAATTCGTCATCATTATTATCGTTTCAACGTGCCTTGAGGAGATAAAAATGATGTCGGAAGGACCTGGTGGTTCCTTGGTGGAGAGTTATTTCAAAAAGAATATCCGTCAAATCTTCTTTAAGTTTAAATAATCTTATTCCTCTTCCATCATATCACTCATCATTTTTACATCATCAAAAGAACAAGCAATGTGATCTAACGATTTGGTATTAATGTAGATAGTATTATTAGTAATTTGCACCGTTCCTAGTATAAAGCAATGGGATTCTTTATTAAGAAATTTTTCAATATTACTAATTGAACCTGTTTTATTATGTGCAATATCTATCATTTCTTTTTTTATTGAACATTTGACATCTAAATTTGAATTATTAAATTTATCTCCAAAATTTATCCAATACTCATTATTATTTCTTCTTATTACAGCCTTTCCATAATAGACCTTTGTTTTCCATACTTCTTCCCTATTTATACTTACTGTGGCAATTTCATTGAACAACGAATTTAAAGAATAATCATATATCTTGCCAGACAGTTCAAGTGATATCCTTATTTCATTCAACTCATTACTCTTTTTAGCACCAATAAATTTTCTCATTAAAGTGCTCAGCAAATATAAATTAGACTTTCTTTGCTGTTTCTCTCCATCTCTTCCTACTTTTGAAGCAGTTCCAGCACTCTTTATTTGGACCCTTCCATCATCGGTTTTTTCAGTAACGTCAACTTCATCATGCTTTTTAGGTCGCCCAATATGAAATGCTATTGCTTCTCCAATTCTTGACGCCTCTTTAAGTACTCCATGCACTTTTTTCACATCAATGCTATTCTGCCTCATTACTTCTGTGCAATTTACACTGTGTTCACCGTATACTTTGAAATGTTCGCGCATCTTCATTTGCCATTGTGGTTTGTCCATATTTACACAGGTTATTTGAGCAGAGCAAGTCTTACAACAACATTTAAACTCTGTTTTGTCATCAATCTCTCCCATAACCCAAGCCTCATGCGCTTCCGGTGCTGTAACGTTTGTATGTAATTTTACGCTATAAGCATATTCTACCTTCCCCATAAATTCTCCCCTATTATATTGCATCTTATGCTTGCATCTTATCCTTCTATATTGCATCTTCAATAGAATTATAAATTACACATGCCCTTGTTTATAGCACAGATCTAGAATAAAACACTTCCCTTTTAGATATAGAAAATCAAGTCACAGCTATGCCTTTTAATCTAGTCAGTCATTGACTCAAGCCCTAAAATTACTCCATCCATTCTTTCCCATATATTATTACTAAAATAGCAGATGGACAATAATGAAACTCTTCTGTTACAAATTCCATCATTGCATTACTGACGCACCAACATATCCCTTTAGCACCTGCTTTTGAAAAACATCATTGGAGCAAGTAGAAATAGTTTCATTTGGCATAATCAGTTGTACATGTTACATCAGGACAATGCAAGCGCTCCTAAAATAGAATGATGTACTGCCGTTTTTGGTATGTAAATTTCGGGGATATAAATGCTTTTGGTAATGTAAATTAAAAATCAATATTTGCAGTATTATCATATTAGAATACTTGATATTGAATGTTTTATACGGACAAAAAAAGTTAGTAGTAAAAGTAATCATATTATTATCAAAATAAGTTAATTATTTAAGATGCTGCAATCTTTCTAATATACTCTTTTGAGTTACTTAATATGTAATTTCTTGCTGTTGAAGATAATTCCGCTGCCGCTTTTGTCATTTCTCGTAGCTCTCTAACTTTGTCATGAAATTGTTTTCTAGCATAAACATTATCATTATTTTTTAAATCATTATGAATACTTTCAATATCCCTAATTAAACGTTTACACTTTACTTGTATCTGAACGCGTTGATCTACTAAAGGTTGATAATTAAGATTATAGATGCGTATGGAAACTCTAACTCTTTGAGCCTCCCAGCTTAGTTCATCATCGACATCAGGGTATACTCGACCTTCAGTATTAAATGCAATCCATATAAGATCGCCTGCCTCTGTAGGATCAATTAGAGCTGAATCTTCGTAAACTAAGTCTTCATACTTTTTGGCAATAGATGACTTGTCCCGTAAAGGGAAATAACAATTCTTGCTTGAATTTGGAATAGAACCACTCAATCTGTAATTTAACCAGTCAAATGCTAGCCACCAATAAGCTTCATCATTATTACATGTTTTAATACCACATTCTTGTTCTTTTAATGGTATTGTTTCATTTTTCGGTCGAAAATGATCCATATGATAGGCAGATGCAAGCTCCTTCGCCTCTGTGTACCAACACTTTTCATGTGATAGTTTAGAATAATGGTCTTTAAGTTTTCCCCAATAAGAAGCATTATCTTTAATGAATTGTGTTCTTTCTTTTGGAAGCAGAGCCATAAGCTCTTTTGTCAATCTTTCGCCCTCTTTTATTAATTCTTCCGGAGGAGGATTATTCATTAAATCAATATATCTCATTCGTTTTCCTCCTCAAGAATTTTTGCCAATACTTCATCTGTCAGTTTTTCCATATCTGAAATATCTTCATTGGTTAGTTCTTTTTGTTGATATTCTGGTCTAGAAAATAGAGATCTTACAAATTTTTCATACATGGGGTCTCGAATTGTTTTGGTATAGTCCATATCACCCAATTCTTCCTCTAATTGATTTAATTCCAGCTCCTCTTCTTCCGATCGGAGTTCTTTATAAATAAGTTGTCTTTTCCTATGCAATTGCTTTTGTGTTACTGGATCTAGCGTGCTAGGTAATCCAAACAGTTCACTAGTTAAAAGACCTGCCACACCCATTCCTTTTGGGTCAAATTCAGGAGTTTTAGTTGATATTCCTTCTGTTTCTTTGCTAAAAATAGAGACCGCTTCTTTTTTCATTCCTCCAATCACTATTGGGTCATGTGTAGAAATAATTACATGACTATTTTGATTCTGTCCTACAATATCTTTTATCAAATTCAGATAGTCGAATTTCCATGCAGGATTTAAATGAGTATCTGGCTCATCCAATAGAAATAAAGATTCTTCATTCTTTGTAAATTTCAGCAAGCCTAGCACTGTTAAAAGTTGCTGCTCTCCTTCACTTAACTCATTAAAAGTAATAATTGTTCCATCTGTTTTCTGCACACGAATTCTAATCTCATTTATTAAATCTGAAAGATATGTGCTTTCTAAAAATTTAAAAAATTCAGTGTTTGATACATATTTTTCAGCAAAATTTATTAATTGAAGCTGATCTTTTATATATAAATAAATAACTTCCTGCTTTTTTGTAGAAAAACCATCATCAACAGAAATGACTTCGCTTAAAGGTGCTAATGCGTATTCATATAGGTTGTCAAGAAATTCACGCACTACACCGCGTGCATTCCAAAACTCATGTTTCTTTATTTGTTTCCCTTTCGCCCATGAAGGTTTTTTCATTACAAACAAAACCGACTCTACACGTTCAATATCCATATAATCTTTTAAAAATTTACGAGAGTTCTTTTCATAAAAAGAAAAAAAAGCAAGCAAAACAAAGTGACTATGCACCATTCGAGCATAGAATAATGGACGCAATGCTTGATCATTACCATCAAGCAAATCCTTATAAAATTTTTTTTGATGTTTTTCAAAATGCTTTTCTAACCGATTACTTGGCCCTGAATAATAAGCAAAAAGATGTTTAGGTAAATAACAATAAACACCAGCGTCCTGTGCATAAAATAGCTTATTACTAATCTTTGTGCGATTGATAAAAAAAGAAATTTGGTTTTCATTTATATTATTTTCGATTATCACTTCATTCCCTCTACAAAAATACTTGATTTTGTACGAAAAAGAGGTTTTAACTTTTAAATCAAGATCTCTAAAAATTATCACTAAGGCTTCCATTAAATTAGACTTGCCTGCACCATTTTTACCTATAAAAACATTTGTTAATTGTTTTTCATCAAGATCAATTGAAAAGTTTTTTAAATTTTTAAAGTCATTAATGTAAATCTTGTCAATCCTCATTATAATGCCTCCAAAAATATTTCATTTTCTTGGCGGACTTCAATAATTAGCCCTTTTTGAACAGAGTCTTTTAGCTGTTCATAATATTCATCAATATCTATATTCATCTTTCTTTTAAGAGTTTCAGGTGTCATACGGCCATTTTCTTTTAATGCTGTTACCATATCTTGATACATTAATTCCACCTCTTTTATGATACTATAAGTAGGTAAACCCGACTTATCATTTTTTCTTTCTATAGCTATTTGTTTTAATAGTTCTCTTGCACTTTCCTCTATGGAGTTATTTGTGTCCAATTCCCCATGAAAAGCACTAGTTAGAATAACTTTTTTCATTTTTTCAATTTGGTCAAGAATACTGCACAGTTCTTTTGCGCGCTTCTCCTTTTCAAAATATTGATTAAGTATTCTAACAATTTCATGTTGTTCAACAATGGTCGGGATTTTTATATTTAAAAGTTTTATATCTGCCAAACTTAATCCAGCTTTAGTAACACCTCTTTGTTTTTCTTGTAACTGCTCTAATCCAAGGTCTGAGACTAAATACCATGCAATATACTCTGGGCAAACACCCTTAATAGGTCTTAATAGAGCAATGTGTTGATTTATATATGCCTCTAAATAATTATCACTTATTACAGCAATCCTGCCAATATCTGCAGTAATAGATATTAATATGTCACCATGCTGTATTTTGCTCCTCTTTCCTTCCACATTATCAGGCAGCGAAACATACTGTATATCCGATAGATCAAGTTCGATTGTCCCATGGAGCAAGTTTCCCATTCTTATAAATATAGCACCTTCATTAGAGTAGTACTTAGACCACCCCCGAGACCCACTAGTTACATAATCTAATATTTCACTCAACTGATAATTCATCCAGCTATCTGCTCTAACCTTATTTACTTCTCTCCAGTTAACAGTAAGCTCACCTATAAACGCCCTATACAAGATAGCACTTCTCCTACCTTCAAAAGAATCCAGAATAGGTTGCACTAGTTCCTTAACGGAATCTAACTTAGCAAACAAACCTTCAATTTTATCAACAATACGTTGTTGTTCGCCAATCGGTGGAAGAGGAACCGGAATATCATTCATACTACCTTTTGTCAACTTTAATCTAGTAGTTCCATTTACGTAACCTTTATAATCAAAGATATTCAAATAATGCATCAAGAATTTATTTCCGTACAATCCAAAAAATGAACGAAGTATATGAGCATGATTATTTACCCAAGCTTTACCATCAATGAGATATGCTTTATTTTTTAAATAGTCAAAAAATGGTGCGCCATCTTCCCCAATTAGGACTAAATTTTCATTAGTAAGATAATCATCAATCCAGCCTATTTGACCTGTAGCTCCATAATATGGTATGTCACCTGTTCTTAAAGCTCTTTCATTTGCATTAATAGGCCTCCTCAAATTATCAAGGCATTCTGCAAATGCAGAAAGATTTATCCAAACCCAATTTGGGGGGATTTCATAAGGATGTTCGCTTTTTGGCACTACTACCAATGCCAATTGTTCATCAAAAGATAAGGTTTCTTTTTTATCTTTTCCAGCCATTAGTCTTGCACCTCCAAAGACTTTAGCTCTCTTACAACACTTTTTAGTAAATCAACCGCTTCTTCAAGTTGGGAAATAATATCTTCTCCACTTTCAATAGGATCAGGTAATTCTTCATTAGCTAAAACACTTTCGTCACGAATCAACCCTAAATCCAGGCTGTTTCCATTCCTTTTTATATCTTCACGTTTATAGCAACTCCACCGTATATCAGACATACTATCTCTATTTTTAGCTATATAGGCTTTTTCGAATTCTATAAAATGCTCTACTTTTAGTTGATTATTTCTTCCTAATGAAGGCATGTTTGTACGAAGATCATAAAACCACACTTCTTTAGTATTATTTTTATTTGATTTACCACGTGTGAAAAACAATACATTGGTTTTTACACCTTGAGCATAAAAAATTTTTGTAGGAAGTCGTAAAATTGTATGGAGATTACATTTCTCCATCAATTCTGAACGTATTTTTTCACCATCACCCTCAACAAATAAAACATTATCAGGCACTATCACTGCAGCACGAGCTTTGCCACTAGCTTTTAGACTAAGATAAATATGCTGAAGAAAGTTTAATTGTTTGTTACTTGTCTGATAAGTAAAATCGTTACGTTTAGAACGTTCACCCCCATTTTTTGAGCCAAATGGAGGATTAGTTAGAATAACATCATAATCACGCATCTGTTTTCCAATATCTGAAAGAGAATCTCCTAACATAATATTTCCTTCAATACCATGTAGCATGGCATTCATTAAAGCAAGCTTATGTGTTTCACGAACAAGTTCACAACCGGTAAAAGCTTGTTCTATTTGAAATCTCTGCTTATTAACTGGAAGGTCTTGAAGATTATTAGTATTGTCCTTAACAAAACGATCAGCCGCAATCATAAAGCCAAAAGTTCCACAAGCAGGATCATTACATTTCTCCCCTGGTTGAGGAGCAACTAGACGAGTAATTACATCAATAAGTGCTCGAGGCGTAAAATATTGGCCTGCACCAGACTTTTTTTCGTTTGCATTTTTTTCAAGTAATCCTTCATATAGGTTTCCAAGTCCTTCTTCTTGGGCAGAATACCAATCCACTAAGTTGATAGAATTAATTATCTTTTTAAGATTATTGGAATCATCAATATTCGAAATAGCATCTATATATATTTCTTGTATACGTCCATTACAGTTTTTTCCCAAATGATTTAGAAGTTGTTTGTAGAACTTTTTTAATTCTTGCCCACTCTTATTTAGTAAAACATCCCAACGATAATCAACAGGTATTTGTTCTTCTTTACCTGTTTCTTTAGCCATCTTTAAAAAGAGAATATATGTTAGCTCAGTAACATATTGATGATAAGTAATTCCATCGTCCCTTAATATATTACAAAGATTCCATAGTTTTAATACTATTTCTTGATTATTCACGTTGTAATCCTCCAGCATTTATCATAAATACAAATAAAATTTATATTATTTTTTTTCTTGTTCAGCTATAACTACAATTTCCATTATATCTGCAATATCGCAATCTAATGCAGTGCAAATTTTAATCAAAATATCAGTATTGACATTTTCATTCTTACCTAATTTTGCAATTGAAGCAGAACTAATACCAGCAGCTATTTGTAGATCCTTTTTTTTCATGTCTTTATCAATTAATAATTTCCACAACTTTTTGTAACTAATCGCCATTTAACCCACCTCATTGTTTTAAACAATCAATAGAGTATAACACAACGCTATTTAAAAATCAATAAATTATTTACATTCGCAAATATTTTCTTTCCGTTATTTAAAAAGCTGAATTGCAAAACTAAATTCCATCACTGCAATGCTCACATATGGAATTTAATCTTACAAATACCAACGATTATTTAAACACCATAATTTATGACGCTTTATTCTTGGCAACTTTACTTTAAGGGAAATAGTCTGTCCCATCTAATTCCTTACTCAATAATAATATTAACTATAAATACTTATAAGCTTATAAATTCTATTTTTATCATGGATATTATTCATACATTTCATTCATACAGGATTTTTATTCAGAGAGCGGCAGTTAATTTATGTCCATCTTTGTTGTAAATAATAATATTTTTATGAAAAACATATACCCTATCAACGTTATTTCTAATTAACTCTTCATCATAAACACCGTTCTCGCAAATCGCTTCACCTAAAACTTTCTGAATCCACTCATCATTCAATGTGAGAGAATCTACGCATTCCTCTTTTCCTTTTTCAATCCGTGTTGCACATCGCCAAACCACTTTACCTCTTTCCGTTCGCCTCCGATAAGATGCCCCGCAATCACCACACACAATCAAATTCCCCAGAAGGTATTTCCCATTATATTTGGTCTTGCTTGATTCTACTGTACCATCTTCTTTAAGAACTAATCTTGCTCGTCTAGCCATTTCTTCCTGCACCTTATCAAATACTTCCTCAGATACAATAGCCGGATGACTATTTCTTACATAGTATCGATTACGCTGTCCTATATTCCTTGCTTTCTTACCCGTCATAAAATCTTCCGTATAAGTCTTTTAAAGCATAGTATCACCCTTATACTTCTCATTCTTGAGCATTTTCTGAATAGTTGTCGTATCCCAATGATCGTTACCAGTAACAGTCTTAATTCCCATTGACTCCAGATAAGCTTTTATCTGCCCAAAAGATAAGCCCTGTAAATACAAGTCAAATATCTTTCTAACAACCTCAGCCTGCTTTGGAACAATGGTAATTTCGCCATTAACACAGGTATACCCCATAAAATTCTTATACTTCGTGAATATATCACCTTTTTCAAATTTGCGTTGAAAGCCCCACTGAATGTTTTCACTGGTATTTCTGCTTTCGTCCTGTGCAAGCATACTCCTAAGTGTAATTTCAAATTCCTTGTCTGGTCTGATAGAATCTAAATTTTCATTTTCAAAATACATATTTATAATCCTTTCACGCAAATATCTCACTATTTTTAAAACTTCTACTGCATCTCTAGATACTCTGCTGATAGATTTTGTTATGATAAAATCAATTTTCCCTTTTGCCGCTGTCTTTAACATTTTGTCCAGTTCGGTTCTTCCACTCCTCCTTAAACCGCTTTTTCCTGCATCATAAAATACACCGGCAAAAATCCAATCCGGATGCTCTGTAATCATCTTTGTATAGGATTTGATTTGCCAATCAAGGCTACGCCTCTGAGTCGGACTCAATGTACTGATTCGACAATATGCTGCAACTTTCAGCTTCTTAGGTTCTGATGGTTTAGGTGGTATGACTTTAATCTTTTTCATAAAGTAGTTCTCCGACATCTATGTAAAATGGATAATCCCATGTATTTTTCTATTAAAAAAGGACGTGAAAGTTTTCACTCTCATGTCCTCAATTCTAGTGGATTTATATTACTTATATCCCATAATTTAACTGTTCTTCTTCTGCAACAGGATTATGGACTCCACATGCCTTGAGGAGATAAAAAAGATGCCCGTTTAATGTGGTACCCCCTTGGCGTCTAATAATGCCTGTGACAATAAGATTTCATTAGTCTATGAAGTATATAACGTTTTGTTTATGTATGTTGTTATGATTAGTTAATAATGTGTATATAAAATGAATTGATTATCCTTAATCAATGACAACCCAACTCACTTTATTTCATTCAGGAAATTATCCAAAAGATACATCCATGTCTGTTCATCTACATTAAGATTAAACAACTTAGTTATTTTATTTTTCAACTTAACCATACTTGCTTTGCAGTGAGCATCATTTTTCAAAACAGCTCCCATTTTTCTAGTATCTACTGCACATTCATGATATTTAGGATTACCAAATGCAAAATCAGGTGTATAAATATTTGTATAATCGCTTTGTGAAACCCAAGCAGCCCCCATTTCAGTAGGAAAGCATCCTACATCTCGCACATAAACATGTTCAATTTCTAATTCTTCATAGCTCTCACAATCTAACGCGTATTCCCATTTTAATTCAGGAAATAATTAAGCAATTGATGCAGATGGCTTATTATCATTACGACAGTCTATTAAAAATATGCTATTATCAATTGCATCCTTATAGCCTGCACTACATACCATGTTATATGACTTTATATATTCTTTTTCATCAAAATAAAAAATAGCTATTAAACTACCATCAGCGCAGTTTGCCTTTTCGTATATTTGTACCTGCGTAAAGATATGTGCTAATTGCGCATTACTTGCTAATTTAAATTCAATTATGCATTGGTTTTTTTGCCCCTTTGAAACAATTGCATCTGATGGGCCTCGTCCATTGTTTACTTCAAAATCTGCTTTAAAAGTAGTTCCATACCAAACTAACTTAAACATTCTTTGCAAATCTGCTTCCAAAGCAACTCTTTTTCCTTTTACATAAAAATTTCTATATGCATCACAATCTTCAATGATGTGCTTAAAATAAATAATTCTATTTACAGCTTCATCACGGGCACTCAATGCTTCATTTCTTTCATAACCATTTAAAAGAAATGAATTAATCAGATTTTTAGCATTTTTTATTAGTTTAGTTAATTGGTTATTAACTTCAATCATACATTCTAACTGTATTTCTTCCGTATCTGCTTCTCGTAGTCTTACATAGTAATCGTATAGCTCCGGATATTCTTTAGTCAATTCTTCAAAAGCTCTTAATTCAATTTTATGTACTTGACTATCATTTATTTTCTTACCCTTCATTTTTTGCTGCTCTTCATAATCCAATACTGCTTTTGCAATATAATGTTCAACATGAAATTTTAAAACATCATTATTAATAGAACCTCTTATCCGATCAACACTTTCAATAAAATCTTTTCTATTAATAGATGGCTCATCTTCTCTTAGAATATCTATAGGAGTTAGCAAAACATATTCCTCTTTACCTTTTTCATTAATTATATATGGTAAATCATATTCTTTGCTAACAAAACTTTCTGTTATATAATTAAAACTAGCTCTATCCACAAAAAACACTTTACGATGTTTTTTATTTATATATTGTAAGGCAAACTTTTGAGTATATTCAAGTAAATAACCTTTAATCAGATTTACTGTCATATCGCTTATTTTATCTCTACCACTTCCATCATAAAGAAGCATTATTTTTTCAGCATGACAGCCATTGGATATACTATTATTTTCCAACACAAATCCTATATGCGAATATAAAAAGTTTCCAAATCCTTTAGCCAATGCCGAACCTTTATTTCCTGATAATGAATAGCCCAACCAGTTTTGATGCACTTCGTGAAAACAAAACCATGCTTCAATTTCTGCCTTACCTAATGGCTTAAGTGCTTTCTTAGCAAGAAAATGAAAATATTTAATAATGTTTTCATGCAATGTTTTATATTCTGTCTTTTCACTATTAAAAATAAGCATAGGATCAACAAATAGCGGAATATCACAAACTAAAGATATATTAACTGCTCCATAGTCAGCTAAATATTCAGGTTCAACTTCAAATTTATCAGAAAATTGCATATAATTCTTCCTTTCAATTATTATTTATATAATCATAGCATAATTTCCCAATATCAACAATAATAATGCCCATAATTGTACTGGATATTAAATTAATACGTCATTACTAAAAACAAAGCCTCGAAATAACACTATTTCAAGGCTTAAATTTTAAAACTTATTATTCAAATTTTATTGCTATTTCTACAATATAGTCCACTTTTTTTTCGATAATAAAACACACGTCTCAACGTGCAGTGCAACCGTTCTTTTATACTATATATCAAAACTTTGATATCCATCTAAATGTAAATGCCAATAATAAACATTCCATAATAAGAAGCAAACATTTTCGATATTCCCTTAGACATAGATTTTATACTACATGGAAAGCCTATTCACTTTTTAATAAATGATTTCATCTATTAATCCTGCCAGACCGCTGCTCTGACACCACGCAATTTTCCCCGAAATTCAAATCTGGAAGAGCTTTAACCGTCTCATAGATACCTTCAACTACTTCCTTTGCCAATTTTCTAGTCACAGTAAAATTTGCCGAGTGTACAACAACATTCCTCATTGATACCCAATCCATCATTTTTGTTGTATCACAGCCTGTTTGATCCCCTAATATTTTTATTAACTGATTCAACGATGTTGTTGCCCCCATCGCTATATTTCCTACCTTTGATATTATTTCTTTTAATTCCACCTCTAGAAGACGAATCGCTGATATAATTGCAGCATTATACTCTTTTAAATCAAATAATCGCTTTGGTTCATTAAATAAATAATCTGTTGAATTTTGAGATAATGAATATTCAGACAAGAAATCTTCTACTCCATTTATAAGATGTTCTAATTTTTTATCAAAATCACCAAACAATAACCTGTTTATAGATATGTCAATCCCACTGGTCACGAATTGCTCGGAGGAAATCACTAAATGAGGTATTTTGGCCTCATTTATGATACCATACTCCATTGAAATATTAGAACTAATCATTGTAGTATCAATAACTGCTATACTTGATTTCTGGATTAACGTATTAATCTTAGCATTAATATTATCTCCTGGCAAAACATATTCATCAGCTGATACGGGAACCATTCCCAATCCTTCAACTATTGGGAAAATATACTTTTTGTAAAGAGATAATCTCTCGTACGGCACACTAAAAAAGCACATTTGACCAGTATTATCGCTTGAATATTTTAATATCCCTATCGCATCTTCATTAGAAGTCTTCATATTCTCACTATTTTTTTCGTTCCAATATACAAGTAACTCATTAAATAATGTTGTATATATTTTCGAATAATCAGATTTTTTTCCAGGCAAATTAATAACCTTCATTCCCCTTCTTTTGAACCTTGTTATATCATTTTCAGATGCAGACACCGCTAATACATAGCCTGTACGTCTTAGGGAATTCAATCTGCTGCTAATAATATTCCATATCATTCTTATATCAGGATCATTTAAACTATATCCTATAAGTAATGGTGTTCTTGTTATTAATAGATTAGCAATATATGTACACAAGAGTGGATTATTCGATATAAAAGTATCATAATCATTTTCTGTCACAACCATTTTTGCAGGCTCATTAAAATCTCCATGCATTTTTACTATAGTCGTCTTTTCATTAAAGTAAGTTGAAAGTCTATCTTCATTTGCTATAACATGATACGGCTTCCCTTTTTTAGCATATAATTCACTAAATGCAGTTTCTAACAAAAAATCAAAATTTGTCGTGCATATCAGGTCAAAGTATAGCTTGCAGAAAGATAGATGGCAACCTCCAGGTGATATTACGTTTATATTTAGTTCTTTCGCAAGTATCTCTATCAAATTCGCCCTTGAATATTCATTTTCATAATGAGAAAGAGTTTCTACGGCATTGTCATATTGATAATCACTAAAGTATCCTGCAACTTTCTTTCCTAATTCGTTCCAATCTGGAATGGGCTTGTTTGAATTTGCATTTTTAGAAAACCCGGCACCAATAAAAGGAATACACCTATTACTTATTATGTCTTCAAGCAAAGAATTTGGCAAATAGTCTATATACATCTTAAACCTCCATATAAAAGTTTCCTTATCTCTTTATTGTACACCTATAGAACTTGTACCCTATGCTATGTGATGCCCTGTTTTTGATGCTCACCTTGAGGCCATATAATCCCTAACAACACCCTTTCGCTAGAAAATTTCATGCTTTTATTATATATCCACATCATGAATAATACAACAACCCGTTAACAAAAAATGGAATATTTTATCTGTTATAAAAAAGAATATATATGAAATACATCATTTTCTGTCGTAATAAAGGAGAAAATCCCTGTATAAATATCACTTTTTACTTCATCAATTCCATAAAATACTTTTTACTTTTCTTCAAAAGTTTTATATTCTTCTTTTACCATTTCATCCTTTGAAGCATTCCAACCTATAGCAACTCCTATATAAGAATCATAATTTGATATATTATCCATATACCCTTAGTTATTCTCTGGGTATGAAAAATTTCATCATAATAAAAAATATTTCTCTTATTCATGAAGCCTCCTATCAGTTTGCCGTTTACTTGATGGGATCATCACATATACTTTTCTAAACTCTCATCAGTTTTAGTGCATTGCAAATAATACACCCTTAATTATTTACTGCCACCAACTATACCCGGAGGGGTTTAATTCCTTCTCTTTATCTTTTTCATGCTCCTGTTTTCTAAAAAACTCATCATCTTTTGCAATGGTCGGATCATACCAGTCCGCTTTATTCTTTGCCGAATCTATGCTGGCGCACAATATAAAAAGAATGCGGGTCACCCCCGCATTCTCCTAGTGCTTAGCTGCCTTATGATTAGCTAAAGTAGTGCCAGCCTTACTTTTAGCACTGTTACTGGAATTATTACTAGCTAATGTTTTTCCAGCCTTTCCAACTTTTCCGCCATGATGTACTGCCATATTCATACCTCCTTTGCAATTTCTTATTGCAAAAGACTATCTACTTTGTTATAGTTAAATTGTCCAATTAACGTCAAAGGATAATCTTTTGACTGAAACCAGGTTTCAACCTGGTTTTATTTATGTAAAGAGTTTCCTCTGAACATTCATCATTTTCTTTGTAAATTAATAATTTTACCTATCTCATCATTTTGATGCAAATATCCTTGTGGCAAATTTAAAATATTTTCTATCATTTCAGAAGATAATGATACTCCGTTTTGTTCCAATGAATTTATAAACTCTTTTCCAGTAACGCCATCCTCCTCTATAATCATCTTTATGGCTTCTTTTATATATCTCGGTTTTATTGTTGGCGTATCTTTATCAAAGGGTTCACTAGTACGATACCCTTTTTGTGATAATTGTTTCATCAAATATTGATATTGGTTTTGCGTTATCAAATCTAAATGTTTGGCTCTGACTATTAAGGCGGCGGCTGAAACATGATA
Organism: Lachnoclostridium sp. UBA903; assembly: GCA_002294045.1. Classification (GTDB taxonomy): domain Bacteria; phylum Bacillota; class Clostridia; order Lachnospirales; family Lachnospiraceae; genus Anaerocolumna. The sequence goes on from DBEP01000066.1 coordinate 67,649, forward strand.
TTTCCTTTTTAATTGAATATATAAATTAAGATCTGCCTTCGATGATGTCATTAAATCATTACTATAAAGTTCTTTAGGAATTAATAACGCACCGGCAAATCTATGCATTGTATCTTCCATCTCTTTATATTCTAACTTAGTTAAATCGTTAATATTAAAAAAATCATCTAATAACAAATGGCCCAATTCATGTGCAGCACTAAAATTTCTTCTAAATGCATTTTCTTTATCGCTTCCTAAAATAACAATTGCCATTGGTTTGCCATCTATACGTAAAATTTGACTATAAGCATCGATATGAGCACTATCTGTAAAAACATCACTTACAATTATGCCATGCCGCTCCATTTCATCTATCAAATTTCTAATAGGCTGATTGTTTAAACCCCAAGTTTTTCTGAGATTTTCAGCTAAAATTTCAACATCTATTTCTTCACTATCTTTAATTTCATAAAGACATAATTGTGGAAAGTCAATGTATTCATTAATTGTATTGACTACATTGGATAAAAGTTTCACTCTTTCTATTTGAGCCAAGCGTTCTTTATTTGTCGTAGCCGCAAGAGATCTAAAATATGTGTCTCCTGAAACAATTCTCCTTTTATCAACTTCATAAAAATATTCTCTAGGAAATCCTAAAATGGATGACAAATTGAGTAATACTTCAAGTTTAGGCTCGGATTTATTTGTTTCATATTGAGAAACAGCTTGTTTCGAAATATTTACTCGCTCTGCTAAATCAGATATCGTCATCATATTAAAAAGCCTGGCTGATTTTAACCTTTCTCCATTAAAAGATGTTAAATTCTCAGACATAATTCGTTCCTCTATTCATTTATTTTTTCTTTTCTAATATTTCCTTATCAATTCGTTTTATATTTGCTTTTCGCTGTAATAATATTACCTGATCACTTACTTCGCTTTCTTGCACCGATGTATCTGTGACATCATATTCAGCTTCTAAATAAGCAGTCCAGTTTTCTTCTTTATAGTAATCAAGTCCTTTAGCAGGGATGATACCTTTAATTGCATTTACACTACCATACGAATCTGTATTAAATGCAATTAAAACATACCTTGTAATTTTAGTATCAAACTTTTGAATCAAAGATGTTAAAATCTTATCAAGAACTTCATTTTGCTCCATATTATACATTTCAGTATCAAATAAACTTAATTGTTGATATGGTTCATATTCACTGGCTAACTCATCATTTAATTTACTTAATGCGTTAAGATAATGAAATAAATGTTCACTTATCTTCTTTTGAATATTAGAAAGATTTTTTTCTCTCATTAATGTATATAGGAATGATTCTTTTTTATCCAATATACCCAGGAACTTCCATCTTCCTCTATTCATTACTATAATTTGAAATCGATCGGCTGGTAAGACATCTGAAATACATTTATTAATATAATTCCATACTTCTCCTTCTTTTCCATTATCTGTAGGAGAATTGAGTTCATCTGCATGCTCTTTATAAAGATAGTACGCATTAGGGATAGCATTTGAAATCATTCTTATGTATTTTGTATCCAATGGAATATTTTTTGTATAATACATATATAAATCCTTTTTAAGAAATATTTATACAATCATATTACCATAATCAAAAATTTTGTCAAGTGTATTTCTATAAATTTAAATATTATATCATACTTTATTGGAAAATGTTTTTAACAATAATTTGTTCGTTTACAAAATTGGAAATACACAGTGATATTAAAATAAACCTATCCTACAGCAAGAGATAGGCTATATCCAGAAAGCTGTATCTTCTAACCAAAAAAAGAATATATCAAACTCCAGTTCTTTGCTCTTATAAATTTGATAGCTTCATAGAAAAACCTCTCCCAATAGAACTAACAACCTCTATCACATAAATCTTGTGCCCCTACAAGAAGTATTACACAAGCTATTTTGCCGGAAAATTTGGCAATTTCACACGTTTTAATAGCCTAATCTCAGTTTCATTTTTATCTATTTTATTTCAATCTTTAACACTCTGTCTTTTCCAACTCTAATCTCATACACCCTCTTCCTTACTTTCTCCTCTATATACTCCCCACCGCAAACTCTCTTAGCAAGTTCTTCTTTGATCCAGCTTTCCTCAATTGTTGGTGAATTCTCACAGGCCTCTCGTCCTTTATCCATTCTCGTAGCACATCTGTATACCACTTTTCCTCGTTCTGTGCGCCTTCTGAATGAAGCCCCGCATTCTTCACAAACCAGTATATTTGCCAACAAATTCTGCCCATTATATTTCTTTCCACTTGTTTTTATATCCCCATCATTGTTCTTTATGTTTCTTTTTCTATTCCTAATTTCACAAGCAGTTTCAAAGAACTTTTCCTTTGAAATAATACCCAAATGAGTATCATACACATAGTATCTGGTTCTTTGTCCATCATTTTTCTCACGTTTTCCAGTCAGATAATCCTGAGTATAAGACTTCTGGAGCATGCTGTCTCCCATGTATTTCTCATTGCCAAGCATTCCAAGTATAACTTTTTCATGCCACACTTTATTACCAGTAGCTGTTTTAATTCCCAGAGACTCCAACCTATTCTTTATCTGCCTCAGAGATAAACCTGCCAGATACCACTCAAATATATTTATTACAACCTCCGCCTGCTCTTTATTGATAACCAATTCTCCATCAATAACGTCATATCCATAAAAATTTTTGTAATTATTTAATGTTATGCCCTGCCTAAATCTACTTTGGAACCCCCATGCAATATTTTCACTCATATTCAGTACCTCCTCCTGTGCAAGTGCTGCATATATTGTAATCACTTTTTCAGCAACATCGTCTGTACTTTTTAAATCTTCCTTTTCAAACCAAACTACTATCTCCTTTTCTTTTAGTTTTCTGATTGTTTGCAACATATCAACAGTATTTCCAGAAAACCTGCTGATTGATTTCGTAATAATTAAATCAATTTCTCCATTCAGTGCTTTCTGAATCATTGTTTGAAAATTCACTCTGCCCTTAATTCTGCATCTGCTGCCATAGTCCATAAAAATCCCCGCAAATTCCCAATCTGCCTGCTTCTTAATATATTTTGTATAATATTCTACCTGCAGATCTATACTGGATTTCTGGCTCTCATATTTAGTACTCACCCTGCAATATGCTGCTACTTTTAATTTTCTGCTTTCTGCTTGTTTTTCCGGTACTTCAATTTTTCTAACCTTTTTCATTTAACACCTGCCATCGACTTGCTCACAGGTATTAATTCGGATTAAAGATCTTTCAAATCTATCTGCTCACAAATATGTAAAATATAGTTATATGTATTCACCATGATTCATATATCTTAACACATTTGTCAACATCGAAACTCTGCTCTCCTTTCGAAATAAAATTCATAATCAATATCAGTAATAACATAAATATTCTCTGTAACAACTCGCCTTTATGTAAAAAAAGAAAAGACATTAATGTATATTTACCCTAAGGTATCAATCACACTAATGCCTATCTTTATTATCTGTATTTTCTACTTATCCGTTTTAATATGTCAAATCAGAATAACTTTCCGCACTTCTGTCTCAGGCTTTCTGCAACAGAGTTATTACCTCCACATGATAACTATTCGGGAATAAATCAACACAGCATACTCGTTCTACTTGATACCCCCTCTCCTGCAGGATTACAATGTCTCTCGCAAGTGACGTCGGTTTACATGATACATATACAATCCTGTCCACCCCGAAATGAATAATTTTCTCCAGTGCCTTGGGATGAATGCCATCCCTGGGTGGGTCAAGGACGATAAGGTCGGGTTTATCCTCGATACCATCAATAACTTTAAGCACATCCCCGGCTATGAATTCGCAATTGGCCAGGCCGTTTAAAGCCGCATTTTCCCGGGCTGCATTCACTGCTTCTTCCACGATTTCAACACCGATAACTTTCTTTGCAACCGGTGCTAAAAGCTGGGCAATAGTACCTGTTCCGCTGTATAAGTCAAAGATAAGCTTGTCCTTTGTTTCACCGATAAATTCTCTGACTGTGCTGTAAAGCACTTCGGCTCCCAGGGAATTGGTCTGGAAAAAGGAAAAGGTTGATATTTTAAATCTGAGTCCCAATAATTCTTCATAAAAATAGTCCTGGCCGTAAAGGATATCCGTACGGTCACTTTGGACAATATCGGCCTGGCTGTCATTGTATGTGTGGAGGATTCCCACAATTCTGCCGGTTAATTTCAGATTCAGCAAACGTTTCTTAAATTCTTCCATAGTTTCCGTTTCTTCACTGTCTTCACTTTTTAAATTTTGGATTTCCCATTCATTAGGTTTCCACTGGGTGGAAGTAACCAGATTCACCAGTATTTCTCCGGTTTTTGCCGCCTTGCGTATCAGCAGGTGTCGCAAATAACCCACATGGGACAGCTTTTTATAGAAAGTTATCCCCAATTCAGCAAAATAATCCAGGACACAGACCAGAATCCGGTTATAATCCGAATCAACAATCTGACATTGGGAGGTTGTGATAATATCATGGAAGCTTCCTTTTTTGTGAAGTCCCAGGGAAAGGGGACCGTCCTTTACCTCGTCTCCAAAGGTGAATTCCATTTTATTGCGGTATTCCCATTGTAAGGGGCTGCCTTTTATTCCATCAAACCTGTAGTCTTTACAGACCGGGTCCAGCAGCCGTTTCACCTGAGCTTCTTTTATTTCGAGCTGGACTTGGTATGGAATTGTCTGATAGGTACAGCCGCCGCAGGGTCCAAAATGAATGCACTTTGGCTCTTCTGTTTCCAGCGGGGATTTTTCTAATACTTCTACCAGTCTTCCTTCGTTTTTCCCTTTACGGGCTTTGCTCACCACAAAACAAATCTTCTGTCCGGGAACGGCATTCTTTACCGATACTTTTTCATCTTCTATCTGAAGGATTCCCTTGTTTGGGAAATCAACTCTTATTATACTGCCGACATACTGTGTTCGTTTTTTCACGGTTTATTCTCCTATTTCTTTTTTCTATCATACACTAAAATATTATACGATAAATTGCTGTCATTTGTCCATCCATAGTAATCAATAGGCAGGGCAAACACATGAAGGAATTATTTGTAAATAATCTATTATTATAAGAAGATATTCTCCTGAGAATTTAATTAAATTTAAAAATTTAATACCTAAAATTGCCCACAGGAGATAAAAAAGCATAAAAATAGTAAATAAATAGGTTCATGCGTTTGCCCTGATCAATAGGTATCAATAGGTACAATAAACAAGATAATGCACAAGATAATTCTCTGCAAATAATCATTTATCTATTATCTAGTATTTATTATCTAGTCCCGTGGGAAGAGATATTCTGCTGATAAATTAAATAAATAAAAATTTAATGCTTAATTACCCATAGAGGATAAGATAAAAGAAAATAAATTAAGAAGAAAGGATGCCACTAACAG
>DBEP01000066.1:73178-137149 GCA_002294045.1 Lachnoclostridium sp. UBA903
CCTATCTATCCTATGTCCGGAAGTGATTACAAACCAAAAAAACACACGATACCTCATCCGATATATGAAAGTCCTTTACTTTACTCTCTACCATCCCGCCCGTCAAATTGGATACCGGCTTTTTGAAGTTTTAGTATCTCCACAGGGTTCTTTCTCTGCAAAAGTCTCCGGACTGCACCCGGAAGCCGCCTTCCTCCCGGAATTATTTTCCGGCCTGGGTTTCCCTGTAGTTTCCCTGTATATTCATAAATATTCCCTGGAAAGGTTTATGCGGGCCTGATATAATTATTAAATATTATAATTATCACAAGAAGGGGATAAGAATTAAATGGAGCGAATTAAATCAGAAGACTTGCCCAAAATTAAACCGCTTTTTGACAGCTGGAATGAAACTCTTATTTGGTCCTGCCTGCAAGGCCATATGGGGTGTGCGTGGGCAGATAGCTCACAAAACCCAATGTCTGCCCAAATTATTGTGGGCGATTTCTGCTTTTTTGCAGGTATTCCTAATATGGAATTAGTAAAAAATATCCCGGACGATTTCCATTCTGACTCGATATTAATGATTCCCCAAACCAACGCTTGGGCAGAGATGATTGAAAAAATATATCCATTTGACAATGAGAAAACCTTACGTTATGCGATTAAGAAGGAGCCTAATGCTTTTAACCGGGAAAATTTGCTGTCCTTGACAGAAAAGTTTCCGCCTGGGTACGAACTCAAAATGATTGACGAACCTCTATACAACCGGGCAAAATCCGAAAGCTGGTCTCAGGATTTTTGCTCCCAATTCCCAACCTATAAGGATTATCAGGCTCATGGATTAGGTGTTATGGCGCTGTATAAGGATTTACCTGTTTCGGGTGCTTCATCCTATACCTATTATAACGGAGGAATTGAAATCGAAATTGATACGAAAAGTGATTACCGCCGAAAAGGTCTGGCTCTCGCATGTGCGCAAAATTAATTTTGGAATGTATGGATAGGGGGCTCTATCCAAGCTGGGATGCCCATGATATGCGTTCTGTTGCACTGGCGGAGAAATTAGGCTATCATCTTGATAAAGAATATGTGACATACATTATTTACCTTGCTAAATAAGAGAAAGGCATAAAAGAGTTGGCCTGCCGGGACTCTGGGTAAGCAGTCCCGGGATATACCTATTAATTACCGGAAGTATATTCCTCCTGTGCCCATACCAATGCACAGCGGACGGCTCTCTTCCATCCTTTTATCAGCTTCTCCCGCTTTTGTTCCGGAATCTCCGGGCGGAAACAACGGCCAATCTGCCAGTTTCCCCTTATTTCTTCCCTGTCCTTCCAATAACCCACGGCAAGCCCGGCCAGATACGCCGCTCCAAGGGCGGTTGTTTCAATACATTGGGGTCTGACAACCGTTGCATTCAGAATATCCGCTTCGAACTGCATCAGGAAATTATTGGCCGAAGCGCCGCCGTCCACCTTAAGATTTCTCAGGGTAATACCTGAATCCCGCTGCATGGCATCTAACAGGTCATTTACCTGATATGCCAATGATTCTACCGCTGCTCTTATAAAATGCTCCCTGCTGCCGCCGCGGGTCAGCCCTACGATAGTGCCTCTGGCATATTGCTCCCAGTACGGTGCTCCCATGCCTGCAAAGGCCGGTACCACATATATGCCGGCTGTGTCTTCCACCGCATTGCAGTATTCTTCGGACTTTGCCGCACTTTCCAGTATGCGCAGGCCGTCTCTCAGCCACTGGATCGCCGCGCCTGCAACAAAAACACTTCCTTCCAGGGCATACTCCACTTTTCCTTCAATTCCTGCCGCAATGGTAGTAAGCAGGCCATGTTCCGATGCCACTGCATTATCACCCGTATTCATCAGCATAAAGCATCCGGTTCCATATGTATTCTTCACATCTCCCGGTTCAAAACAGCACTGGCCGAACAGGGCCGCCTGCTGGTCTCCCGCCGCACCGGCGATAGGGATGCGGCTTCCTAACACCTCTGCCGACGTATATCCGTAGATGCAGCTGGATGGTTTTACCTCCGGAAGCATACAAAAAGGAATACCGAAATAATCCAAAAGCTCCTGGTCCCAGCACAGCCGCCTGATATCATACAGCATGGTCCTGGAAGCATTGGTGTAATCGGTGGCAAATACTTCACCCCGGGTCAGATTCCACATCAGCCAGGTATCTATGGTTCCGAATAAAAGCTCTCCTTTTTGTGCCCGTTCCCTGGCGCCTTCCACATGGTCCAGAATCCAGGCAATCTTACTGCCGGAAAAATAGGCATCCGGTATTAGTCCGGTCTTTTCTCTGATTTTATCTGCCAGCCCGTCTTCTTTCAGCCTTTCTATCCTGCCGGAGGTACGGCGGCACTGCCATACAATGGCATTATAGACGGGAAGCCCTGTTATTTTATCCCATACTACGGTTGTCTCTCTCTGATTGGTAATTCCGATGGCCGCAATATTATTAATATTGCCAGCCATCCCATCGATAACCTCTTTCATTACGTTCAGCTGGGAAGACCATATTTCCATAGGGTCGTGCTCCACCCAGCCGGGCTGGGGATAAATCTGCGTGAACTCTCTCTGTGCAACGCTTCTAATGTTCCCCTCCCTGTTAAACAAAATACACCTGGAACTGGTAGTCCCCTGGTCCAGTGCAATAATATAGTTCTCCATAGTTATTTCTCCTCTCGTATAATTTTTCCATCAGGCGTTTTACAAAATTTTATTTTCCTGTAAACAAAGCTTTCCTGCAATTAATTTCTACCGTCTCCCTGCCATATTTCATAAATATCAGCAGCGTAAACAGCTACTAAGATTAGGGTGTCAAAATGTCTTTTCAGAAAGCTGTATGGCAATTTGCACAAATTATACTCATGGTAATTTGATTATACGGCAGTTAAAAAGGTTTTTTTAGCATTTTTAACCTTATACAAGGTTGTTTAACATCAAAATAAAAGCTATGTTTTGTGCATGTTTTTAGGTAAAAAGAAAAATTAACCTTTTTGCACCCTAATCCTACTAATATTTTCACTTCATAAAGATACACTTCATAAAGATACGCTTCATAAAGATTTACTCAAATCTGTCCATATGCTATATATATTTACATATTCCCGTCCGTAAGTTCCGTAATTGCCTAAATCTTTTTTACGATTATTCAACTTAAACCAGTATACTTCCAAATTGATAAGCGGCTTTGAACATAATCAATTCAACAATCTGCTCATCATCCTCCTTGGCACAGCCGTCGCTGAGGCTCATTCGGATTCCTTGTATTTTGCCTTATATCTTATATATCAAGGCTGCTTATCAATCTGTCGGCATGTAAAGCTTTAAATTAATATCTCAAAATTAACACACTTGTGATTTTCCTCACTTGAAATTTCCTATTGCATAATTTTACCCCTCTACATTCCAATCATATCAAATGCTTCATATGAAATATCCACCTTATAATCTTTCTTAGGATTGGGATATTTTATCTGGATAGATTTCAGGCACTGGCTGTAATACCAGCCGCAAGCCGCCGCTTCAAATTTTGTACGGTGCAGATAACGGGGAATATTCCTCCCGTCTGCCTTCACCTCGTAAGGCGCTTTTTCACGGTGAATCATGTCAATGTACATCTGTTCTACTTTGGTAGAATACATGCCTTCCCGGGCAAAATCCAGAACCGTATGATTGCCCGTCTCCATACGTATCCTTGTTTTTAAGTAATTCTTCTGCCGGTATTCCAGAGAAATTCCGTCATCTTCATATAGAACAAATTCTCCGTCGCGGTCGTCCGCACACAGCAGGCAGATTCCGTCCTCCTGCTGGTTATGCAGGTTTTCCGTCTGGTTTAACGCCATGGGTACGACAGAGCCGCCGCGGACAAACAGCGGGATACTGCCCATATCCACCGGAACTGAAATGGTCTGTCCGCCTTCATATTTCCTTCTTGTATAAAAATCATAAAAGCTTTCGTGCTTCGGCAGATATACCGCCCTTTCAGACGCTCCTTTTTCCACCACATTTGCCACAAGAAGAAAATCTCCGAACATAAAGTCCACCCCTTCGTCATAACAGGCCCCGTCGTGCTGGAATACACTGAACATCGGCTCCATAACCGGCAGTCCGGTTTCGTGGGCGCGTACCATCAGCGAGTACAGATAAGGTATCATGCGGTAGCGGAATTTAACGGCATCCCGGATGTAACCGGTACAGTCCCTATACATCCATGGTTCCGTAACCGTATTATCCGTATTAACGGAGTGAATGGAAAAACGTGGCTGGAAAATGCCGTTCTGAATCCATCTTACCAACAGCTCTGCCTCCGGAGAAGGACCGTAAAAACCTCCGATATCACATCCCTGGCTGGCAACTCCGGATAAGCTCATCCCCAAAATAGTTGCAATATTGTATTTCAAGGATTCCCAGCAGGTCAGATTGTCCCCCGCCCACGTCTGTGCATATCGCTGTATGCCGCTGTGTCCGGAGCGGCATATAATATACGGGCGGGCATTCGGAAAGTTTTCGCGGATTGCTTCTTCCGTTATGTGGCACATAAGATTTGGCATGACTGACTTTAATTGTCCGATGGTTCCACCTTTTCCGTCAAAATCACAAATGCAGTCTTTGTCTGCCAGGCTGTCATATTCACAATTATCGTTCCATACGGAAGCGGTGCCCATCTCAAGCACCTGCTTTCTCAGCATTTCCTTCCATACCTGACGGGTAACCGGTTTGGTAAAGTCAGCAAAGAGTCCTTTTCCTCCCCACCAGGTTCCGGTTCCGTAACCGTCTCCCTGACTGTTTTTGATAAAGATGTCCTTGGCTTTCATCTTCTCTATATCCGGATGTACCAGTAAAACTCCGGGTTTCACATTGGGAGATACACCGACTCCCCGCTTCTCCATCTGTGCAAAGAAATCCTTAGGGTCTTTAAACCGTTTCCGGTTCCAGGTAAAAACACACCGCTTATTTCCCTCTGCCGTTTCCTGCATGGTATAGCCGGAAGACAGCTGGAAACCGTCCACCGGAATCCCCTCTTCTTTTGTCGTATCAATAAAATCCAGAATTGCGGCATCACAGTTTTCGTCCAGTTCGGGATAATACATGGATGAACCAAGGTATCCCAGTGCATAACGGGGCAGCATGGCAGATTTGCCGGTCAGGTCGGTATAACGCTTAACAACCTCCCGAATAGACGGCCCCGCTATAAAAAACAAATCAATATCTCCTCCGTCCGTGCGGTAACGGCTGTAAGGTTTCCAATAGTTGCTCTTTTCCCGTCCCATATTAAAATCGCATTCATAGGTATTGTGGTAGAAATACCCCGCCGCTTTTTTCGTATCCCGGTTTAGCTTGATAAAGAAGGGAATATGTTTATAGAGAGAATCCGTTTCTTTCGGATTATATCCCATGGCATCCTTGGGGCTCATAGACATAAATTTATAAGCCTTATTAATTTCGCCGCTTTTTTCTCCGAATCCGTAAAAACAATCTCCGGGAGCAATTTCACTGGTATGAATGCGGCGATGATTGCTGTCCTCCATATAAGCTAAATCCGGAATATCCGCATGAAGCTGTGTACCCTCATTATCATAAATCCGGATACAAAAGACTTCTTTCTCAATTACAACCTTCAATAGCTTTCCCTGTAAAACCGTATAATCCGGAAACTCTGTCATGGCCGCATGTGCTGCTGCAATCCTTTTTCTTGAATTTTTCAGTAATTTATCCATTCTGTCTTCCCAGGCCGTCATAACCAGGCTGTAAGACTCTTCTGCAAAATTTTCGTCAAATCCGGCACGGATTCGCACTATGGAGTCTGTTAAAAACCATATCCGTATTTCAGCTCCGTCTGTTTTTATTGAAAAATAATTGTCTTTTTTCTCTATCCCAAACTCTCTGGTACATATCTTCATAAAACACTACCTCCTTATTTTTAGCCAATTGCTATGATAGAATGAAAGCGGAACCAGGAATCGGAAGCTTGCTTGCCGATTCCGGCTGGAGCAACAAGGCCAGGCACCACTTTATGACATTAAAGAATGCGCATCCCGCGGAGCGTTTTTATCTCATGGGAAAACTTTCCTATGAGATAAAAAAGAGGACGGCAAAACCGTCCTCCGGGAAGATAGCGGTATTTATTGAATTTCTTTCAATGTTACCTTAATCAACGTATCCATTTCTGTCAAATAATCCTCTACCGTAAGCTTGCCGGCCAATACGTCGGTGAGTTTATCCCTGATATCGGTTTGAACGGCGCCTGTGAAGGATTGGTATCCCCATTCCGCTCCGGGCTGTGCATCGGTTGCTGCCAGTTCTTCCGCAAAGATGGAGAAGAATTCACCGCCATAATCATAATCCAGTTTTTCATTCCCCTTCACCTGGGAAAGGTAACTGTTCTCCTTGCAATATACCGCATTGTTTTCCGCTTCTGAAATCCACTCAATAAATTCCGCCGCTTCCTTCTCTACTCCTGTCCCTTTAAACACCGCCAGATATTTACCGCCGGGAACGGTTGAGCGTTTTACATCCTTGGGAAGATAAGTAACTCCCCATTCAAAGTCATTAATCTCTTCCTTATAATTTGCAATCATCCAGCTTCCGGCAAAATGCATTGCCACCTGTCCGGTACGGAACAAATTGTTGGGATTTTCGGAACCCAGCCATACGGAATCCGGAATAATCTGTTCATCGTGCAGTTCTTTAAAGAAGCTGACTGCCCTGTTCATTTCCGGCGTATTGAAATTGGATGCCGATAAATCCTGGGTCAGCATACTTGCCCCGGCCTGGTACATCAGAGTGCTGAATCTCTGGGGAGATTTATCATAAACCAGCCCATATTTGCAGTCACTTTTTTCCATGACTGTCTTCATTGCCTCTTTCCATTCCTCCCAGGTCCACACTTCATCTGCGGATTGGGGAACCGAAACGCCTGCCTGTTCAAATGCCGTTTTATTATAAATCAAACCATTGGCAGTAACATCCATGGGAGCGGCAAGGATTTTTCCTTCATACTCGAATTTTAGGCCCTCTCCGAAGCTATCGGCAAATGCTTCCTTGTCCGATACATATTCCGATAAATCCAGCAGCTGGTTCTGGAAAGGCCCGAGATTTGTCAGCCTTGCTAATGCGGGTGTTTCCTTTCCGTTTATCATGTTTTTAATTTTGCTTTCAAGGTCGGAATAAGGAACCTCAATCAGTTCAATCTTAACCTCTGAGTGCTCTTCCATGTATTTTTCAGCCAGGCGCATAAAAGATTCTCCTTCTTTCCCGTCGCTGAACCAAACTACTTCCAGCGTTTTCTGCCCCGACTTGCTTCCTCCGCTTGAGCATCCGGTTAAAATCCCCAATACCATAATTCCTGCAAGCAGCACTGCTATAAGCTTTTTCATATTATACCTCTCCTTTTCTTTTGATACCACTATTCTATCAGTTATTTTGCACAAATAATTTCAAATAAAAGCCAAAAAATCATTGATTATTGTCATTTTTTTCTTTGGCATACTGTTTTGGTGTAATACCGCAGCTTTTCTTGAATACGGATATAAAATGACTGTCACTGTTATAGGACAGGCGGGTGGCAACCTCCGTTACCGAATATCCTTTTTTCAGCAGTGCTTTTGCCGCAACTACCTTCTGGTTTGTAATATACTGAACCAGTGTAAACCCGGTTTCTTTTTTAAAATAATGGCAGAGATAATACCGGCTGATATAAAATTTTTTGGCTATGTCCTCCAGCTCCATTTTTTCTTCCACATGTGTACTGATATACTTTTTAATCTCCTCAATTCTCTCCCGGTACAGAACAGGAACCTTAAATTCTACCTTACTTTTTTCCTGGCTTTTACTTTCCTCACGAGTTTCTTCGCCGTTTACACGGCTCTCCTTCTCCTTAATGAAAAATTCATACATTTCATTAATAGTTACAATCAGCTCCAGAATAGACAGCTTCAGCTTTACTTTTGTCCGGTCCTCTTTCCCGGCATTTATATTTTCTTCAATCTTATCCAGCAGTTTTTCCACCTTTGCCAGGTTGTTTTCCGTCAAATGCAGCTTGTGAATAAAATTACCGGGCCTGTTTTCAAAAAACATAGCAAAATCATATTCAAAAGCCTCCGACAAATGCATAATCAGTTCCGGTTCAAACATCAGGACATAACGGTTGTGGGGTTTTCCTGCCGCTCCGCTGGTCCGGTGGTATTCCTTATTATTCAGAAGAAATAAATCACCGGCATTGACATGGTAAGAACGGCTTCCCACTTCCAGCAGCGCACCGTCATTTAAAAATAAAATGATTTCATACTGGTTATGAAAATGAAAATCCTGCATAGCCCAGTTTTGTGTACTGCCATGGAAATAGTACAGAGATTCAAATTTTTCAAAAAATACCCGCTCCTTTATTTTCATAACCGCCCTTCTTTCTAATGCCAGTAATCCATCATTGCTTCCTGCAGATTTAATATCATAAGTGCCTGTCCGTATGTCATAGGACAGCAGGGAATCTTCTTATAACATTCTTTTGAGTGCCCGATGGGAGTTCCGTATGAAACATTCATTACCGTTCCATCCTCCGAAATATAGTCCATGATATGCAGCATGGCTTTTTGAATCAAATCTTCATATTCTTCCCGTTTCAGAATGCCGCTTCTTACCCCCTGCATAATCCCGCATAAGAATGCCGCGCTGCCCGATACTTCAATATAAGAAGTCTCATCATCAATCACCGTATGCCAGAGTCCGTTTTCCTTATCCGCATATCGTTTTAATGCCTCCGCCTGGGTTTTGTATACGCTTAAGAAATATCTGCGGATTGCGTCATCCACGGTTGCCCCGGATAACAATTCCATAATCCCCACCGTATACCAGCCGTTACCCCGGCCCCAGTGGACTTCCCCATAATTATTATTATAGTTGAAATTATACCCGTGAAAAAACAAACCTTCCTTTTTATCAAATAGATATTTAATATGGTTAAGAATCTGATAATTCACTTCATCGATACAGTCTTTACGGTCCAGGATTTTACCTGCCTTTGCCAGAAACAGCAGTGTCATAAAAATGGTATCAATCAGGATTTCCCCGTCATTGGGGTCGCCGGTAATCATATGCTGGAAACAGCCGTCTCCCGTACGAATCAGCTTTTTCTCTTTCATAATCCAGTCTACCCATTCTTCAATTAAGTTAAAATAACTTTTCTTTCCCGTCATCTCATAAAGATAAGCCAGGGTAAGCAGGGGGGCAGTCGTATTCACATTTTTCTCAAGGATTCCTTCCTCCAGCCGCTCATCAAACCACCGGAGCAGGAAACTGAGGATTTCCTGGTTTCTGCTTACCGTATAATACTTATAAAGGCCGAAAATCCCCACTCCCTGGGGCCATTCCCAGCAATCAATGTCTATGAGGCTAATGGGGAACTTTTCTTCCATTCCGTTATTTTTTAACGTCATCATCCTTCCTGCAACCAAATTCAGTTTTGCATCTATCTCACTACGGCTTATCATAATCTCATTCTCCTTTTAATTCCGGTATGCCTTCAACAGTCAGGGGATAATGGTGTACTTTTTCACCATTTACATAGCACACATTCTCTTTATCAATAAAATACTGCATTCCGGCCCCGTCCGTGACAGTGACTTCCTTCTCAGTATTCATGGCAATATCCGTACGGTCAAATGCCCGGAAAAACTCCTTCAGGCTCTTATATTCAGGACTCCTTGCAACCTTGATTACCCATACGTTCAGTCTCCCCGGACTGATAAATTCACGGTACCTGCAAGGTCCTTCCTCTTTCATCACCAGCCCGTTCATGGCTTTCACCCCAATATAACCCCCGTCTTTCTCCAAAACAATAATGTGGGATTCTCCCATATACTGTTTAAATTCCGTCAAAGGTACATATGCATGAGTATAGTCAATCCTATGAGTATCTTCAATATCATATTTTAAAATGCTTACGCTGCGGTACTGCATACCCATGGGAAGAACTCCGTTTCCCGCCCAGAAATTAGGCCTTCCGCTTCCGTAGGGATGAGATTCTCCCGGATGATTGACAAACACTTGTGCAAGCTCATCAATGGCCGCATGAACAATATGCTCCTGATATCCCCGCTGATACGGCTTAAAGCCTACAGCAGTAGAAAGAATAACATCCGCATTTTTATAGAGATACAGATTCACATGCTTTTCGAAGCCCTGGGTATTTTGATGGATTAGCTCCTTCCCGCCTGTCAGCCGCAAATATTTCCTGTATTCTTCCGGCGCTTCGTAATCGCCCAGAATCAGGGATAAGTATCCTATGGCCCCGCGTGTTAAATAACCGGCATTGTAGGCTACATACAGGATTCCCGTGGTACCTGCGTTGTAATTGCCTTTCAGTTCCTTTTCATAAGTCCTGCCAAAGCTGGTCATAACAGCCCCTTTATGCTCATTAATACTCAGTGCGTAGAAAATCATATCCAGGGCTTTCTTTGCCTTTTGATGAATTTGACTGTTTTTACCGGTCAGATTATATAAAGTCCCCAACCCCAATACATCCACCGGAATGTACGCATTGGAATTCCACTCTGTGATGAACTCTTCAAAAAAACCTTCAAACCACTCGTTCAGAAGGCCAACAGCCTTTTCATGCATTTCCCTGCCCGTACATCCGCTGCCTGAAAATACCTGGTCCGGTAGACATTCCCCTGCCACATACTGGCAGACATGGAAGAGCAGCGCATGGTTTTCACTGAAGAACCACATTACGTCATCTCCGGGTTCATCAATCCAGTACCGGTAATTCCGCATGGTTTCTTTCATCTCATTTTTTAGTTTTTCGGAAATCAGATGGGAAAAAGTACGGTATATGTACAGGATTATAATGAAATGGAAATCGGAACAATCCCTGCGCTGTCTTACCCCTTCCAGTTCCTCCACAATAATCTGCTCCGCTTTTTTATAATCCCTTCCCAGCTTAAAAAGTGCTGCGGATTTATACACATTATCCGCACTATACTCCGCCGCAGTTTCCAGGGCCCGTTGTTTTCTCTCTTCCAATTGTTCCTCATGATACCCGAGGAATTCCTTCTTCACTAATTGATTTCCTATTTTCCGTTTCAGAACGATTCCGTCCAGTTTAAACTTCACCGTAAAATAATAGTATCCCGGATGAATTTCATCCGAATGCAGCAGCTCTGCGGTTTTCTGGTCCGCTTCCAGACGGTAGGCCCTGGTTTCAGTCAGTTTCCAGGCGTTTACCATCTTTTCAATAAATTCACCGGGAGTGATAACAACTTCAAAATCCAACGGCCGGCCGCAATAATTACATATCTGCAATTTCACCGGTTCGCTGATATAGGCTTCTTTTTCGAAACAGACCTGGTCCAGCATAAGCTCCATATTTTTCAGCTGTTCTGCCGGTATATGGTCTTGTACCGGTAGCAGTATGCTAAGTCTGCTTTCCCCTATTCTTCTTATCCGGAAATAATAATCCGTATCCCGTTCCGCCAAATCATCCAGACAAATAATAAATTTATTTTCTCCCTCTTTCAAATCAACGGAGACCCTGGTACTTTTCATCCTGTTTCTGGTAAACGGCGTATAATCCGTAACAAGCCGGTCATTTACCCATAAGGTCATACCGCCGCAGGTTGTCAGTTCAAATTCCGCGGACTCCTTTTTTTCGGCTTTTATTATGGCATAGCTGTAGGATCTCAGATAAGTGGGCGTATAATAAAAGCCGGATTCCTCCAGGCCGATATTGCCGAATGGGAAATACATCATAAGTCTGCGGCTTTCTCCGAATATACTGATTTCTTCTTCCGGCCCGCATGTGCTCAAATCAATATACGGCGGAATTTCTTCTTTTCTCCGGGCCGTAAATTCTTTTCTGCATGGATTTTCATGGATGGAGAATCCATATTTTAACCATTCATTTACTCTCCCGCTCAGGGTTGCTTTTGTGAATTTCTGTGCTTTTGTACAGATTCCGGTTGTCAGAAACCGGTTTATATATCCTTCTGCAAATAACGGATATTCTACATATTTCATAATTAACACCCATTGCGTATCATCTCCGCTTACAGATATGATACTGCCACCTGCAATAAATGTCCTGTTCCGGACCTTTATTGTCTTGATTAAATATGGTTGAAAGAATTCCAATGTGGCATCCTTTCCCGATTATATTTTCTTTCAACCTTCCAGGCATGCTGCTGTCCTAAAGCCTCTCTCCGGCGCGTGTTTGAAAATCATCGCACCCTTCTGAACACCCCACTTTGCGGTATACTGCGCTGCGATTTTAGAAGGGCAGCACCACTGGGCGCCCAAAACCGTTCCCAACCTCCGCAAAGCGGAGCATCCGGTCCGGTACAAGCTTTTTTCAAATACACCCTAGTACTGCATTGCATAAATTTTGATGAATTCAGTACCTACCATTCACCAAAACTTACGCAACACAGTACTAGCCTTTAATACCCCCTGCTGTCATACCGCCGATAATATATTTCTGCAATGACACAAATACAAGGATAACCGGAATCATGGAAATAACCGACATTGCCAGCAGGCTGTTCCAATCCACGGAGTATTCCCCCGAGAAATTGGCAAGGGCAAGCTGTATCGTGTATTTTGTTTTGCTGTTAATAACCAGTTTCGGCCACAGATAATCATTCCACCTCCACATAAAGGAGAAGATGCAGAGAACCGAGATAACCGGCTTTGCCAAAGGAAGCATAATCCGGAGAAAGATATTTCTTTCTGAGGCTCCGTCAATCCGGGCAGCTTCCATGTAGGCATCCGGAATCCCCACATAATACTGTTTTACCAGGAATACTGCCGTAGGCGAAGCAACCGCCGGAATAATCAGCCCCCACAAATTATTATAGAGATTGGTAGCCACAATAACCTTAAAGATAGGAATCATAATTACTTCCAGCGGAACCATCAGGGTGGCCAATACAATTCCGAATAAAATCGTCTGGCCTTTAAAACGGTACTTCGCAAATGCATACCCCGACATCACATTGACGATAACCGTCAGCACGGTTGCTACAATACTGACAAAGACCGTATTCAGAAAATATTTGTTAAAGTCGCCCTCTTCCAGTGCCTTAACGTAGTTGTCCAATGACGGACTCCTGCCGAACAAACTGGGCGGCCATGAAAATAATTCACCCGCAGATTTAAAGGATGAGCCAATCACCCAGATAATTGGCATTAAAAACAAAAAGCTTAACAAAAACAGCAGCACTCCCAATAAAATAATGCCGTATATTTTTCTTCTTTTTTTAGTCTGCATCCTGCTCACCTCCGCGGTTCAGACGGAACTGAACAAAGGTCAGGACAGCCAGTATGATAAAAAGTATGGTGGTCATGGCACAGGCATACCCCATCTGATTTTTCTCAAATCCCGTCTCCTGAATCATCTGCACCATGAATTTAGTCGCTCCTGCAGGGCCGCCCTGTGTCAGTGCGTAAACCAAAGGATAGGCTTTGATGACATTAACCGTAGCCAGTACCAATACCAGCAGAGTGGTAGGCTTTAACAACGGCAGGGTTATGTACCGGAACTGCTGCCAGAAACCGGCGCCGTCAATATCTGCCGCCTCATAATATGTTTCTGAAATTGCTTTGATTCCCGCAATAAACATCACCATATAATATCCTGCCATGCTCCACGTAGTTGCAAAAATAACCACTGCCATGGCAGCCTTGGGATTGGTTAACCATTTTACCGGTGAATTTCCCATAACCGTAAGCAGATAATTGATTACTCCGAAATCTTCCCCCAGTAAAAATCTCCAGGTCAGACCTACGATAATAGTTGAAATCATTGTCGGCCAATAAAATACGGCACGAAAAAAGTTGCTTCCCTTAAAGCCTCTTGTCAAAATAAGTGCCAGCATCAATGCGGATACCAAAATTGCCGGAACGGACAGAAAGGTATAAAACATAGTACTGAAGAACGAAGTCAGAAAAGTTTTATCCTCTGCCAGTTTTATGTAATTCCCCAGCCCCACAAACTCCTGGGGATTAATTCCGTCCCATTTCGTAAAGGAAACCCACAGGCCGTTTAAGGCCGGATAAAATAAGAACAATCCAAAGATTACCATAGTGGGTAATAACAGCAGATACGGAAATATTTTTTGTTCAAAACTTTTCAATTGTAAACCACCTCTTTATTGTTTTTTATCATTATAACATAATTTATTTTGTGAATATTTCAAATTACTATGCAAATATACCAGATTATTGTCATATATTTTTCCCCTGTATGGAACTATAAGATAATTTCCGATGAAATAAAATAAGCCTGACTTGAATCTCTCAAATCAGGCTGGCCATATCTGAAATATCCCTTATTCCAACGGCAAATCCAAACCGCTGCTACTGCCTCATAGTGCTGCTCAGGCTTAAAAAGGTATTATAAATATTAATTGTTCCGTATCCCCATACATTATTGGGATAGGTATAACTGCTCTGTGTTTCAACTCCCCGCAGTAAAAAACGCTGGATTTGGACACTGCCTATGGAGCTGTAATTTTCCTGGACAATCCCCCACTCAAACAGCATGGCTGCAATACCTGTGGCGTGGGCTGCTGCAACACTGGTACCGGAGACCCTGCCGTACTGGCTGTACGGCAAGGGGGCCAGTACATCCACCCCCGGAGCGGCGACATCGGGTTTTACCATGTTATTTTTGGTATAGCCTCTGCTGGAGTTGAGATAAATATTTTTACTTATGGCATTATACGCAGTAATAGTCACAGCCTGGGAAGTATTTCCCGGCGAAGTGATAGTTGTATCCGGATTGGGATTTGTAAAATAAGTATTATCCGAAATGAATCCGCTTATGGGAAGCCATATATGAAAACTTAAGTTGGCGCTTCCCATACCATATACCTTAAACCGCCAGGTACCGGGAGCCGGATTCACAAAGCGCAGCAAAATCAAGGGGTCTCCGGATTGGGATTCTATTACAAGGTAATCCACATATACGATAGTATTTTCAAATAAAAACCGGATAGTCCTGTTTTCTCCCAAACGTGCTGCAATTCTTGGAATGTATTCTCCGCTGGGGGATAATAAATCAATGGAATAGGTGGCAGGTGCATAGCCCCATATTTCCATGGAAAATCCCCTCTCTCCTTCCCCAACATTTAGTTCAACCGTGTTAAAGCCGGTTGCAGGGTCAACTATTCCGAAATAGTGTTTTTTACTGTTCCCCTCATTACCCGCCGCTATGAGGATTCCTCTTCCCGTAAAATTCCCGGCCCAGGCAATATAATCGGAAAGGGTGCCATGACCGTCATGGGGACCCTGATTGGTTCCTAGACCAATGCAGATGGCGATGGGCCTTTTCAAAGCGGCAGCCACATTCATCAAATATTGGAGGCCGAATAGAATGTCGTCTTCCTGATAACAGTCCACATTATCCGCAATAAAAAAGTAATCCCTTAAATTCTGCTTTGCCTGTTTTAACTTCACTATTACAAACTCCGACAAGGGTGCCACACCTCTGAAATTATACTGTTCATCCGCTGAACCGCCGGCAATTCCCGCCAAAATAGTTCCATGTCCGTTCTCATCCCGGCTGGGAACTACCGAATAAGGATCATCACTTTGTAATGCCACATTAATTTCTTCCCTGGGGTATTCCCTTCCATAATAAAAAATATTCTCCGTTGCATCATCATTTTCAATGGTCTGGTCCCAGATAGATACAATTCTGGTGGTATTATCCGCATATTTAAAAATAGGGTTTGTATAATCGATTCCCGTATCCACAAAACCCAGCAGAACCCCGCTCCCCATCAGGGCAAGCCTTGGTATGTTCTGGACTCTGTTCACTCCCATAGCATCCATATTGACCGCATCCAGTAATCCGTACAGCTTTGGAATAATGGCATAGCCGTTTTCAAAACGAATCGGGACGGATACCTGGGATGCCGGGAAATATATCACCCCATATTTCTCATTTATGATATTTCTCGGATAATTGTTAAACTGTTGCATGAAACTGTCATTCCGATTGTATTCCACAATTGCATTGGCATATGCATCACTTACAATTTTTCTCTTTTCCTCAATCGTCATAACTCCTCCATATATTATTAAAAAATAGCAGTCATGTCTTCCAGGTACCATGTCATATGGCAGGTTTAATTTTGTTGTCTCTTCCTGCCTGCACTCACCGTCAATTTTCCGGTGCTTCTAATATCATATGTTTCAGACACCGCATTGTGTAAACAAATTAAGGAAATTAAAGTTTGTAATCGCCGGAATAAAATGAGATTCTTTATAATTAAAAAAGGTGACCTCCTGTTAAAATACACTTTATCCGGCCATCGAATAAACAAACTTTATGGACAGCACACTAGAGTGTGTTTGAAAAATGCTTGTGCCGGGCCGGATACTTTATGGTATTTACCGGCGGGAAAAAAGGTGTTAGAATACAAATTAAATAACGGTTCTCACGGCTCCGGCCCATATCCATAATATATATTAATAATCCGGTCACGTTTGCATAATCCAGAGCGAGCTTTAATAAATATAAAATGTATATAAGGAGATTATCATGTTCAAAAAATTTAAAGTATATATTTTATTCCTGTCAATAGTTTTGGTATTATCCGGCTGTAATCTGCTATCTGCTGATAATACGAAGGACACCCCCTCGGAGTCCCCTGCCTCGGAATTTACAAAATCCCCGGAAGTTTCAGCCCCGCAGCCTGCTCCTGCGGATACATCAAAAACAGAAGAAACCGTAATTCCCACATCGGCACCTGCAAAAAATCCGTCTTCCGAAACCAGGGAAGAAAGAGCGGAGGAAATCCTAAAAGACATGACTTTGAAAGAAAAGGCCGGACAAATGTTTTTTGTCCGCTGTATTAAGAATCAGGCTCCGGCCGATATTAAAAAATACCGTCCGGGAGGTTACATCCTGTTCGGGGATGATTTTAAGGATGACACCGAAGATACAATAAGAGCCACCATATCCGGCTATCAGAAAAACACTGAAATTCCTATGTTAATCGGTGTCGATGAAGAAGGAGGAAACGTTAACCGGATAAGTAAATATCCTGCATTCCGGTTCGCTCCATTTAAATCTCCCCAGGATTTATATAAGGAAGGCGGCATGGAATTAATCCTCAGCGATACCAAGGAAAAAGCAGATTTGCTGAAGTCACTGGGGATTAACGTAAATCTGGCTCCGGTATGTGACGTATCAACGGATGCACAGGACTTTATCTACAGCCGCTCCTTCGGAAAGGAAGCCGGGGAAACTGCCGAATATGTAAAAGCCGTTGTCACCAAGATGAATGAAGAAGGCATCGGAAGTACGCTGAAGCATTTTCCGGGATACGGAAATAACGCCGATACCCATACCGGTATAGCGACAGATGAGAGAAGCTATGAAACATTCGAAAAGAGCGATTTTCTGCCCTTTCAGGCCGGTATCGCCGCGGGAGCAGGCAGCGTTATGGTATCCCATAATATAGTAAAATGTATGGACGAGGACTATCCTGCTTCCCTTTCGGCAAAAGTTCACACCATACTGAGGGAGAATTTAGGGTTTAAGGGTGTTATTATGACGGACGATTTAAGTATGGATGCAATAAAGCAATATACCGGAGATGAGGAAGCTGCCGTACAGGCCATATTAGCAGGCAATGATTTAGTTGTGGCAACCGATTATGAGGTACAGATTCCCGCTGTCCTTTCTGCCGTACAGGCCGGAACCATAACAGAGGACCGTATTGACGAATCCGTGATCCGGATTCTCATCTGGAAGCTTAATCTGGGTATTATAAAATAATGATAAATCAATGACAGGATAATTTTTCAGGTTAATGCAGCAATCCTAAGCAGTACGCAATCTATTCTTCCGTCTGCCGCTTGTTTAGAATATCAATACTTCCTGTTGATGTTTTAAGCACCACTTTATTTCCTTTGGTACCGATTTGTCCCGACATCTTTTTACTATCAATCGTGCTTACAGCAAAATCTGATTTCAATTTACCCGTTGAAGTATTGGCTTCAAGTAAAAATTCAGCCGTACCGGGAAGATGCAGCTGAACACTGCCCGAAGTAGTGACAATGTTTATATTTTGTTCTCCGAATGTTTTGTAAGCCGCAGATATGTTCCCCGAGCTTGCTTTTAGATCAAGGCTCCCGACACAATCATTCAAGGTAATGTCACCCGAAGTAGTGTTAATAGAAATCTTATCAGCCTGTGCTTTTTCAGATGTCACATTCCCGGAAGTAGTTTGAACGACAATTTGCCTGTCATAGTCCTCCGGAAGGTATATATCCACGTATAAATCCTCGCCTGTCAGACAGTTTATTGTACGTGTTGACCCGACAATTACCGTCCCGCCGCCCGCCTTTGCGGCTAGTTTTAACTCTTGTTTTGACGTACCGTGGTAATGAATCCTTACTTCGTTTGTCTGAGCCTGCATAATACGTATTTTCTCTTTTGTCATAACTACCTGTAAGCTCGTAATCCCTTCAATAGAAAAGGATTTTTCGTCATTGATTTCCACAGACGGGGCAAAAACCCGTGTTCTAAAAATGCTCATAATTAAAATCACTCCTATCACGATTATTCCAATCAACAGTTTTTTTGGGTGCAGCTTCTTTTTCATTCCGAAACCCCTCCTTTTTATAAGAAAACTGACTTTAAACTAGTAGTCCAAAAAGTTTGTAATCCCCAAAATAAAGTGAGATTCTATATAATTCAAAAAGCTGGGCTCTTATTAATCACTTTATCCGGTTATCGAATAAACAAACTTTATGGACTACTCGAGCGTATTTGAAAAATCATCGAGCCGTTCTGAACGCCCCACTTTGCGGTATGCTGCGTCGCAATTTTGGGAAAGTAGCACCACTACGCTCCCAAAATCGCTCCTTATCTCCCACATTGGAGCATCCAGCCCGGCACAAGCATTTTTCAGACGCACTCTAATTCGGAAGGAATAATTTTTCATTCATTCCGGATTCTGTAAAAATAAAAATGCATTAAGCATTTTTATCTTTAACAATCGTTAACGGTTTCATAATAGCCTCCGTAACATATTCCAACAGCTTGGGGAAGTAGTCCTGGCCAATTTCTTCTTTATGAAGGTCAATATAAAACACGGCTTGACACAGAGCGCATATAAACTCATCATCCATGTCTTTTCTGATTTTGCCTTCAGACTTCCATTTAGCAAACAAATTAACAACTGAGGTATTGAGTAAATCAAGGCTTTTCTCAACACCGCCCTGTTTATAAAATTCCTGTCTTAGCTTGTTGAAAAAGTCCCGGTTATACCATTCTTTTAATATCGGATTAGACTTCATGCCTTCAAGGTCCAGCTTCATGATTTGTTTCACCGCTTTTACAGGGTCACTGTCCGGGTCAACTGACTGCATAATACTTTTTTTCAGCTTTTCGTTTTCATCCAAAAAAATTTCAATGAATAGCTGCTCTTTCGAGGCGTAGTGCCTGTAGAATTTCCCTATGCCTATTCCGACTGCGTTTGTAATGTCGGAGACACTGGTATTTTTAAAGCCCCGGGAAGCAAATAGTTCTTTGCCGCATTTAAAAATGGTAGTTTTCGTATCTTCCATGCTCATAGTCCTCTCTTATTGAATATTTTTGGAAGGAATATTTTTTTATTCATTCCGATTATAGCACCTAACCTCCTTGTTGTCGAGAGGATAGGGCAAAATTTATTTATTTATTTGTTATCGACATTTTATGACAAGTAATTATAAGGAAGGGCTAAACCGATACTATGCCCATCCTTAGCGGCAAGCCCCGGCATATGCCGAATCAGGTATCCGCAAGATTACGCAGTGCTTCTCCCGTTAAACGGTAGATTCTCCACCCTTCCCAATGAACGGCGCCTATACTTTCATAAAAGCGGATGGAAGGTTCATTCCAGTTCAGGCAGGTCCATTCCATCCCCCAGCAATTTCTCTTGACCGCCAGTTCCGCGAGGTAAGATAAAATTGTTTTTCCAAAGCCACGGCCTCTGTATTCCGGACGTATATAAATATCCTCCAGGTAGATTCCCGGTTTTCCGATAAAGGATGAAAAATTGTAGAAGTACATGGCATACCCAACCGGTGACTCATCCAGTTCCGCAATCATAACTTCGGCCACTTTTCTCTCAAAAATGGATTCCTTAAGTACCTCCTCCGTCGCCGTTACCCGGTCCGCCATTTTTTCGTAGTCCGCTAATTCTTTAATCAGTTCATAAATCAGATTGCTGTCCTTTTCTTCTGCAAACCGCAGACAAAATCCTTCTGTGCTTTTCATAATTCCTCTCCTTTTAACCCTTGTGCAGGAAAGAAGGCCGGATACGGAGGATACGCAGATATTTCTGTCCCTAGATAATATCACGCTCCGTACTGATAATCTCGCCTTCCGTATTGCCTTCAATAAAATTTATTATATTGTCCAGGATACTGTCGGCATGGGAAACATCACCTGCAACGCAGGCGATTCCAAGAACCGTAATCTGATGTATATCCTGTTCTTCCACTTCTGCTATAGATGCATTATACTTATTGCTTACTTTTGCACATAAGCTTTTTACTACCATACGTTTTTCTTTCAGGGAATGAACCCACGGCGTACGTATTTTTATTTTCAAGGCTCCGATTATCATATCTGCTCCGGACTTTTATCTATTTTACCGACAGCTGCGGCATAAACTACGAATTCATTGTCCTCTGCGTCGCTGGGCTTGGAGTCAAGCCCCAGAAGGCCGTCCGCCAAAGGCTGCTCATAAGCGCCGATTCCGCAGGCCCCGCATCCGATGGACTCACTGGCAAGATATAAATTCTGGCAAAGGTGGCCGGCATCAAGAAGGGCATATTTCTGGGCATTGATGGTATAACGCCATTCGGTGCGGTAAGGAATCACGGTCCATACGAAAGCTACCGGCGCATTTCCCAAAAAAACCTGCCCGCCATAAGCTTTGCTGACCTGGTCAGCCTGGTCCTGTACAGGCCCCAGATATTCCAGTTTATGTTCTAAGGCCAGATAATGGTAAAGCCCCTGTTCCAATCCCTTAACACGGTTAATAAAAAGGTAAGTTTCAAAAGGATGCCTGGCACCCGCAGACGGTACTGTCCGCATGGTTGCTTTTTTCTGCCTGCCTATTACCTGTTTGACCCCCTGGGTCGCCCATAGTAAAAACGCCACTTCATCCAGAGTAAGGGATTCCTCCGTGTATTTTCGCTTGCTGGTTCTTGTATTAAGTATATTCAGAAAATCATTATTCTGAATGATATGTTCAAAGTTATCCGTAAGCGGTATGATTTTATCACTTACATTTTCCTTAGCCAATGGCGGCTGGGGTAATCCCTGGTTCTGGCCGCTTACATAGCTGTCGTCGTCCTTCGATTTCATCAGTTCCCTTAATTCCATTATTCCTGCTCTTATTTTATCATTTTCCATGTATATTCTCCTATCTTTCCGGATTACCGAACTTCCTAATCCCGGCGCTTAATTATGGCTTACACTTTCCGCAAAATCCGGCACGGAACAGGTACACACCCTAGTATGCCGGTTCCGCCGTAATTCTTATTTTCTTTAGAAACTGTACAGAGTGTGTTTGATTATGTACTCCTTTTAAGATTATATACAATCTGAATGTTTATGGCAATACCCTGTTCCCGTTTGCATGCAGGTCTCAGGTTTTCTGTGACTTTTGCTTCGCTGCACTCACAAAAACACCTGGCGGTACCACAGGCTGTGTAACCTTAAATGCACAAAAACGCAGCTGTCTTGTATTCTTACAGTATGGGAATTAAGTATCTGTAAATTTCTCTCCTGTAATTTTCTCACTTAAGGCAAATAATCTTCTGGCCGCTTTTTTACTCTTGGCCGCTTTCGATGTTTTCGTCATCCAGCACCGGTAAAAATATTTTCCCGTAGCTCCTGCCACATCCGGGCTGGTCGCAAGGTAAACCGCGGTAACGGCCCCCATTTCCGGTGTTATAAAATACGGTTTCAGAAGCTTCATAACTGTTTTGCCAAATCCCGTATCCCTGTCAATCCCAAGTGAAGTTGCAACTGCTCCGGGATGGCAGCAGTTAACGGTAATTTCTCTGCCGCGCAGGCGTTCGGCTAATTCCCTGGCAAACAGTATATTGGCCAGCTTCGACTGGCTGTAGGCTGTTATTACGTTGAATCCCCGTTTTAAATTATAATCATTAAAATGTATCCGTCCCACTTTATGAGCCCCGGATGCCACTACGACAATCCGGCTGCCGGGCTTCATTCTGTCCAGCAAACGAAGAGTCAGCAGGAAATGTCCTATGTGGTTTATACCGAATTGTTCCTCCAGGCCGTCCTCCGTTATTCTACGGTTTAATGAAATCACACCGGCATTATTTACAAGCACATCCAGTTTTTCAAAATTTTCCTTAAACTCACCGGTAAATCTGCGGATATCATCCATACTTGCAAGATTACATAACATGAGCCTTAAATCACGGTCTTTTATTTCCTGTAAATCTTTAAGGGCTGCTTCGCCCCGTTCCTTATTTCTGCAAAGCATTACTACCAGATAACCCTGGTCCGCCAGGGCTGCCGCAGTAGCTTTACCCATACCCGAATTGGCACCGGTCACAAGGGCAATTTTCTTTTTCTCTTCCCCTTCCGGTACTGTCTTATTCATCGCTTCATACATTCATGGCTCCTTTCTGCATCGGATGCATTTATAAATGGATATTCATACAAATACTGTTATCGTCCCCTACATACCGTCCATAATTTTCCATAATCTGAAACCCAAGTTTTTTATATAAAGATATCGCTGCCGGCTGTTTTTTCCCTGTTTCCAGTATCATGCTTTTATACCCTTTTTCTTTTGCCCGATCCAGCAATTGCTTTATTATATATGTACTATATCCGTTTCCTCTATATTCCTTGTTTACGTATACTCTTTTCAATTCTGCCGTATTGCCGTTATATTTTTTAAAACCAGCACAGGCAAAGGGATTATTTCCGTCATATAAAAGAATTACATCCGTAATATCTGACAAGCTGTTAGAAACGGCATTTTTCTTTTGCTCCCCGCCGTACAGCGTATAAAATTCCCGCTCCAATTCCTCCGACAGTATAGCAAAATCCTCATTTCTGCCGTCCGTAAACTTAGCTGTGAATTTCATCCTGAACCTCGCCGCGAATGAATTCACATAAAGCCTCCACACTTTTCGGGATTGTAGCCCAGGAGGTTACAAAACGTACCGCGGTATGTGTATCATCCACCTTCTTTTGAAGGGAAAATATAAATTCCCTTTCCAGCTTTTCTATTAAATCGTTTGGAAGAATGGGAAACAGCTGGTTGGTACCTGCCGGTGCATAGAAAGAATGGCCGCATTCCTTAAGGGTATGGGCTATTTTCTGCGCCATTTCATTGGCATGGGCTCCTAATTCAAAAAACAGGTTATTTTCAAATAAGGCTTCAAACTGGATGCCCGTAACAAAACCCTTCGCCATTAAAGCGCCTCTTTGCTTTATCAGGTACCGGAAGTCTTCCTTTAACTCTTCCCTGCAGATAACCAGGGCTTCTCCAAGCAGGGCTCCGTTTTTCGTACCGCCAATATAGAAAACATCCGTTAACTCCGCAATATCCCCTAATTCCAGATCATTTTCACGGCAGGTCAGTGCGGAACCCAAACGTGCACCATCCAGGAACAATATAAGCCCGTTTGCTTTGCAGATATGATGAAGCGCCGATAGTTCCGCCCTGGTATAAATAGTCCCCAGTTCTGTGGAATTAGAGATATAAACCATTTTCGGCTGTACCATATGTTCATCCGTATGATAATCCAGGGCCGACTGAATTACGGCAGGAGTAAGCTTGCCGTCAAAACAGGGCATAGCTGCAACTTTATGTCCTGTGGCTTCTATGGCTCCTGTCTCATGTACATTGATATGCCCCGTATCGGCTGCAATCACGCACTGGTGGGGACGTAAAAAGGAGGAGATAACCAGAAGATTTGTCTGGGTCCCTCCCGGAAGGAAGTGAATGTCCGCATTGTCCTTATGAAGATACTTCTTGATTAATTCTTTCGCCCTGGCCGTGTGTATATCTTCACCATAGCCTGAATTCTGCTCCAGGTTGGATTCCACCAAAAGCTCCAATATACGGGGATGGGCACCCTCACTGTAATCGTTCATAAAGCTGTACATAACTGTTTTCCCCTTATCTGAATGAGTATCCTGCAAATTACGCCTCTACCCATTAAGAATTCCTTTCTTAATAATTTTTGTTTTGTCAGAGTAATTTATTCAGATTATTATACCACTGTCATTCCGTACTTTCCACCGTACCTTAAGATTTTTCTTCCTTTTATTTATATGAAATGATAACTATTCCAAGAATCCCAGATGCTGCAATAATATCTTCAGCCCAAGACAGACCAGTATAATCCCTCCGGCCAGTTCGGCTTTCGCTTTGAATTTTGTCCCGAATATATTACCGACCAAAACGCCGGCAACGGACAGAATAAAAGTTATCAGGCCGATAAAGGAAACGGCGGGAACAATATCCACCTTCAGGAATGCGAAGGTAATACCGACTGCCAGGGCATCGATACTGGTAGCTACCGCTAAAACCACCATGCTTTTAAATTTCAGAGCCTTAGCATCATCTTCTTCACAGCAGCCTTCCTCGTCTTTTTTCAAAGCCCCCCGGATCATATGTATTCCGATAAACCCTAATAACAGAAATGCAACCCAGTGATCGATATTTGATATTGCGTCGCTGAACTGTATACCAAGAATATATCCGATTAACGGCATTCCGGCCTGAAAAATACCAAAATATAATCCTACCGTCAATGAATGCCTTGCCGTAATTTTCCGGAAGGATAAGCCCTTACAGACTGCAACGGCAAAAGCATCCATGGACAGGCCGACTGCTAAGATAAATAATTCCAATAAACTCATAATTCATTCTCCTTTAGGTTTAAGATTAAGGGTAACAGCTTGCAATTTTCTATTGAACAAGAAATAGTTTGCAAAGCAAACTTTGCGCTGACGCTTGGCCGCTTTGCGGCATAATTCCTCTCAAGCGTAATGCGCATCCCGCGGAGCGTTTTTATCTCATAGGAGAACTTTCCTATGAGATAAAAAAAGACTCACCTACAGCCTGTAAAGCTGTAGATAAGTCTCGCTATTTAAAACAAAACCAGATAGTAACTATCAGTATGTTGGCTTCGTTACACGAACATGCTAACTACTCCCTTATCACAATAACAATTATAATAATAGCCTATTGATAAAAACATGTCAACATTTTTTTTGGCTATCGGCAGAACAAATGCAGACCGAAAAATAATCTGTTATTACAATTACCCGGAATACCGGTATCCTGCTCCTATTGTTAAGATGACGATTTACCCTTTAATGGAACCAATCATAACACCTTTTACGAAATATTTCTGTACAAACGGATACAAACACATTATAGGTACCGTGGATACGATGATTAGTGAATATTTCAGCAATTCCGCCATTCCCTGCTTTGCCGCCGCCACTTCCGGGTCTACCACCAGATTGGTATCTATGGTATTGGCAATAAGAATCTGTTTCAGTACAATCTGAAGGGGAAATTTATCCTTGGTATTTAAGTAAAGAAAGCCGTTAAAATAGGAATTCCAATGGCCGATGGCATAAAATAATACCAGTACGGCAATCAAAGCTTTCGAAAGCGGCAGCAAAATACTGAAAAAATACCGTGTGTCGCTGCATCCGTCTATCCTGGAGGCCTCCAATAACTCGCCCGGTATACTGGACTGAATAAAAGTCCTGGCAATAATCATGTTATAAACGGAAAGTGCCCCGGGAAGTACCATTGCCCACAGGCTGTCAATAAGATGCAGATTTTTAATCTGCATATACAAAGGAACCATCCCTCCTCTGAAAATCATGGTAAAGGTAAACAGAAACATAAAAAAGTTACGTCCCGGCAGGTCCCTTCTGGACAGAGGATAAGCCAGAATCATGGTAACCACAATGTTAATAAAGGTACCTAAAACCGTATAAATAACCGTATTACGGTATCCGGTAAATATATCCGGATTTTTGAAAACGGCCTCGTACCCTTCCAGACTGAGATCTACGGGCAACAGCACGACCTGCCCCGAACTTACCGCATAGGGTGAGGAAAAGGAAGCGGAAATAATATAAACCAAAGGGTATAAAATGACAATCAGTAAAAGGATAAGGAAAATATGGATAATGGT
This sequence comes from Lachnoclostridium sp. UBA903, assembly GCA_002294045.1. Lineage (GTDB taxonomy): Bacteria > Bacillota > Clostridia > Lachnospirales > Lachnospiraceae > Anaerocolumna. The sequence continues at coordinate 99,410 of DBEP01000066.1, forward strand.
GTAATAAATTTTATCATCCGCCGATAATTTTATTTTTCTTTTTAAATTCTTTTTTTTGGTAACCGTAAGCGCCCTCATGTTTGCCACTCCTTTCTAGAACAGGCTGCTGCCTCCAAGCTTCTTGCTGAAGAAATTCACAACGGTGATTAATACCATATTTATGGAGGAATTAAATAAATCTATCGCCGTTGCATAGGAAAAGTCGTTGGTAGAGCTTGCTATCCCCACTTTGTATACATAGGTGGATATTACCTCGCTGGAAGAAAGATTAAGCGGATTCTGCATAAGGTAAGGTTTATCAAATCCGATATTCATAATATGCCCGGCATTTAAAATAAGCATAATTGCCGCTGTCGGCAATATAGCCGGCAGATCTACGTGGATAACCCGCTGGAAACGGCTTGCTCCGTCTACTTCCGCCGCTTCATGAAGCTCCGTATCGACTCCCGAAAGTGCGGCAATATAGATAATGGAATTATACCCTATGGACTGCCAGACACCGGACCAAACGTAAATATGGGGAAACGCATTCGGATTTGACATCAGATCCGGCACCTCCCGGCCGTTTAATAAGCCGTACAGGTTAGCAAGGAGGCCGATTCTGGGATTCAGCATCTGGGTGAGGATTCCGACCATAACTACCAGCGAAATAAAGTAAGGCAGGTAGGTAACCGTCTGCACGAATTTTTTATACCGGTTGCTCCTGATGGAATTCAATACCAGCGCAAGCATGATAGGAAGGGGAAATCCTGCAAAAAGACCGTAAAAAGAAATCGTAAGTGTATTTTTAATAACCCGCCCAAACTGGTAGGAGGTAAAAAATTTAACAAATTGGTCCAGCCCCACCCATGGACTTCCCCATATGCCAAGTCTTGCATTAAACTTCTTGAAGGCCAGCTGAATTCCCAGCATGGGCACATAGCTGAACAGAATAATATAGATAACGGGTATGAGCAGAAAAACATAAAGCTGCCATTTTCCTAATATTCTTTTACCTAAATCCCTTTTTCCCGCAACAGGTACTGCTGCTTTCGCTGCTTTCATAATTTATATGTCCTTTCTTTTTCGTATAATCAGGGCTGAAACCGCGTTACTGTTCACACCCCTGCTACAAGCAGCAGTGTTGTGAACAATAACACGCTTCGCGATGCACACAAAACGCAAAGACAGCGTTTTGGCGCAGCAATTCTCCGGTTTTCTGTGACTTTCGCTTCGCTGCACTCACAAAAAACACGTCGCGTATACAGGGTGTGAACAGTAACGAAACCTCCCCCGGATGAAATGCAGGATTGCCGGTGAATTTATGCCTTATTTACTGATTGCCGGAAAGCATCCTGTCATAGGCTTCCTGGGAAACCTCCAGATATTCCTGCAGCCCGATGTCATTTAGTTCCTGCAGGTATTTGTCCCAATCGGAAAGGGGTCTTGTTCCTGTAATAAAAGCGGCAACAGCCTCATCACGGTAGGTTGCCAGAGTGGTCTTTATATCTGCAATCCGGTCCGCTTCTTCCGGCAGGTAAATGATTCTCTGCACGGTTTCATCCGGTATTTTGCCTATGTATTCCGGAACTGCCTGGGCTGTCATGTACTGGGAATCATAAGGATTTCCATTCCAGACCTGGCCGCAGATCATATCATAGGTCCTGGCCGTGGGATGATTTTCACCCCAGTGGTGATTCTGCAGCGTTCCCCAGATAGGATTGATATATTCCACTTTTTTCTCATAACCCAGTGACTCATACAGACCCGGTTTGGAAATGTCCGGCTCTTTCCAGTCCACATCTTTAATTCCGAATCTCCCCTGGTAAATCATATCCTCCTGGTACATATAATCAAAAACCATATAAGCGGCTGCCGGGTCCTTGCAGTCTTTTGTAATAAAACCGGCATAGCTGGGAATTCCGCTGGCATTGTAGCTTGTATAACAGATACCGTCCGGCCCGGTTAACGGGGCCAGGTGCGTCATATCTTCTTTTCTCCTGGATTCCACCTGATAAACGGACATGGAGCCGGCCGTCATTGCCCCCACAAGCTGTACATCCTGATTCTCAATGATTTGTTTAAACTGGTTCTGGTCCTGGGTAAAGGTTAAAGGAGACAAAAGCCCTTCTTCACTTAACTTATGCATGTACTCAAGGCCTTCCCTCCATCCGTCCTGGGTATAGGCAACCTGAAGCTTCCCGTCCTTTACCTGCACATAATCGTAATTCTTATTCACATAGGTAAAAGCACCCATGATTGTAGGCCAGACATTCTGGTTCCATCCGTCTTTATTGCCAATCAGAGGAATTTCATCCGCTATTCCGTTGCCGTTCGGGTCGTCATCCCGGAAATGCTTCAGGACTTCATAATATTCGTCCGTGGTTGCAGGTTTCTGCAACCCCAGCTTATCAAGCCAGGTCTTGTTAATCCACAGCCGGTGCTCCCAATCATTTCCCAAGTCCTCCACAACTCTGGGGAAAGCATACATGTTCCCGTCGGGAGAATTAATATATTGTTTGTATTTCTGTGCATCCTCACTGTCCAGATATTCCTTTAAGTAAACGGAAATTTCATCCGTCATTTCATTCAGGGGAATCAGATATCCCTGGGAACCGTAAGTATATGTCTGAAGATCGGTAAGCCCCCGGCAGATGATATCCGGCAATTTGCTTCCGGAAGAAATCATAACGGCAAGCTTCTGGTCGCCCTCTGTTCCGGCAGGAAGATATTCAAAATTCAAATCCACATTAACGGCCTCTTCCAGTTTTTTTGTGTAATCATTGGTTTCAAAGTCTTCAATATTGGTATCCTGATTAACTAATACCGTAAGGACCACCTTATTTTTTAAAACGGGGACGCTGCCTTTTTCATTCAGATTGCCGGTATCAATATTACCTGTCCCGGATTCTGAGACAATATCCCCGGACCCGCCGCTGCCGGTTGTCTGTGAGTTATTGGCCGGGCTGCATCCCGGGAGCAGCATAGAAGTAATTAGAATGAAAGTAACTGCCTTTCTGGTAAATGGTGTTTTGCTTTTCTGCATTGAATGAAACTCCTTTCCATATTTGAGTGTGTTTTAAAAATGCTTGTGCCGGAACCATAGGCTGAACTGTAACATAAATTCACATCGGAATTTACCTTTTTATGTTAGTATAATTTCTAAAACCTGTAAATTTGATTTCCGGAAAATCATTGGAATATCGTTTAAGATTTGATTGTAAATTAGGAAAATTGTTTGAAAATCATTGTCTTTTACCCATTTTCATTATATAATATGTCCATAAATAAACCTTATTTCCAGGGGGTAATTATGAAATTATGGTCATTATCACGAAACCAGGAAAACCGGGGCAACCGGAAAAGATTTTTACGGTATCTGTCCAAATACCTGTTACTGTCCTGTGTAATATCCTTATTATTTATTCCCATATATGTCGTTGCTTTGAATGCTACCAGACAGAATGTAATTCATGAAGTATACCGGGTATTTGAAAGCGGACTTACAAGGGCGGACGGAATACTGAACAACCTGATTAATCTTTCCGACGCGATTACCGACGAACAGGACACAAGGCGTCTTTCCAGCATACAGGGGAAAATGGGGCCCAGAGACTATATGTCGCTGATGAAAGCACAGACCTTTATGTTAAATGTCCTGGGTTCCGACTATACAATAAAGAATGCCTATACGCTGTTTAAAAATAATGACATTTTTCTGTCCAAAACCCTGACAAGCCCCGACAGACAGCAGATATACAATGATTATTACAAGATAGAAGGGATATCGGAGGAGAATTGGGTCAGTATGGTGCTCACCGCCCAGGGACGTTTTGAATTTTTACCGGCTGGCAGAACCAACTGGACCTTTGTCCCCGGCAGAAACCGGGAACAGGAAGAAACCATCCATGTTGCCGTTCCTTCCCCCAGCCGGACCACCTTTACGGTAAAAAGTGTAACCGTGTTTTTGCTGGACTATGAGGAGTTCTTTTCCTATTTCGCTTCCGAAGAGCTTTTGAAGAACAGCTTTATTTACCTCACCGACGGGACAGGAACGGCTGTATTGAGGAAAAACTTCACCGACGGACCGCTCTCCCTCAGCAGGGATATCAGCCGGCTTACCTTGAATAATATCCCCTATACCGTAATGAGGGCGGATAATTCCGAGCTGGGTTTAAAAGCCGTTTTAGGAATTCCCGAAAGCTATTTCAGCGAAAAAGTGAATTCGGTGTGGCAATTTATAATTTTATACGTTATGCTTATTATTATAATCTGTATTTTTGCCTCCGTAACATTGGCTTATTACCAGTATTCTCCGGTAAAAAAAATGATGGATTCCATACAGAAAGTGATATCCTTTCCCCCGGATGAAAAAAATGAATACAGCTACATCTCCGACACCATAATTTCTCTGGATAACAGGAGCAGACACTATGAGGAAGAACTCGGCTTTATGAAGACTTCCATTTACAACAATCTCCTTGACCGGATGCTTAACGGAAGAATCCACACCAGAGAGGACGAAGAAAAATGTATGACCGTATTTCATTTTATCAGTGATTACTTTTTAGTATGCGGTATGCGGATAGAACAGGCCGTTGAAACGGTTGGGGAATTGGACATTACCACAAGAGTAAATGCCGTAATGCGTGAACTGCTGGCAAAGGACATTGATTTTCCCGTCTTTTTCTATAATGGCGAAACACTGAAAACCAGTATCATTTTTAACCTGCCGGAAGAAAGCAGAAGCAGCCTTGATTCATTTTATGAGTGCTTTTGCAGCATAGCTTCTTCCGTACATAAAACCTGCGGGGCAGACGTTATCTTCGGAATCGGGACAATCGCTTATGGAATCCGGCAGGTGGGTGTCAGCAGTGCAAATGCCCAGGATGCCCTGCGCTTATCCCGCAGAGAGGCTCCGGTACATACGTGGTTTGACCGTAAGAAAAGCCGCAACAATATGTTTTTAGGAAATAAAGCCGCCCAGAGGCTTTATGAAATACTGCTCATAGGGGACCCCCAATATGTGGAAGAAGAATTCCACCAGCTTCAAAAAGAACTTTCCAAGTCCTGCCTTCTGACCGAGACGGAAATCAGCCAGGCATTTTATGTACTGCGGAATACGCTGGAAAGTGCCTCCTATGATATTCTGAATGCCGATGAAACAATAGAATTGCCGGAATATTCAAAAGAACTGAGTTTAACAGACCTGTTTTCCTCCTTTTACAAGCCCTGCATGAAACTGTGCAGCCATAAGATTATTAAACAGTCGGAAGAAGACCTACGGCAGAAAAATGAAATGATTCTCTACATTAAAAATAATTATGCGGACAGCGGGCTCTGTGCCATGACAATCGCCGGTAAATTTTATGTTTCCGAAAAATACGTATTCACCCTTGTAAAAAGCCACACCGGCAAAAGCCTGGGTGAATTTATCGAACAGGTCCGTTTTTCAAAGGTGGAAGAACTTCTCGGAAGCAGCGTAGATATCAACGAAATCCCCGCCCTGGTGGGTTTTAATTCGGTAAATACGTTTTATAAGGCCTTTAAACGGAATTACGGGGTTTCTCCCGGAAAATGGCGGAGTCTGATAAAAAATTCCAGGAACAGCGGCTCTCTGGAAGATACTATGGGAACGGAATAAATCACTGAAATCCGAAACCGGAATAAACACAGAAGAGGGTGGAATAATGCAGGATATTGCGGAACAATTAAGAGAAAAAATAAACCGGCTCCCGGAGCTTCCGGGTATTTACAAGTTTTATGATGCCGGCGGCAATATTATATATATCGGAAAAAGCAAATGCCTGAAAAAGAGGGTAAAATCGTATTTTGTCAAATCGCCCAAATGGGAAAAAGTCAAAAAATTAGTCTGTTTTATTAAAGATATCGGATATACCGTTACGGATACCCATTTAGAAGCCAGGTTGCTGGAATGTGAACTGATTAAAGCAAATAAGCCTTATTTTAACTCCCAAATGAAAAATGACCAGCGGTATGTTTATCTTAAAGCGGCCGTCTATAACAATTCCAATCCCTTAACCGTAATTCCGGAAAGGGATGAGGATTCCTTCGGACCCTTTCGAAGCCGGTATACCCTGCTTGATATTGCCGATTCCCTAAGGAATATATATCCTATTCTCAAAGGCGGACAAGGTTACGTATTTGAATATCACCTTCTTCCGGTTTCCCTGGATAGGGAGGCTTTTCTGATAAACAGGAACCATCTTCTGGAAATACTGAAAGACAGCCGGAATATGGACTTATTCCTTCTGGAACTGGAGGATAAGATGAAAGAGGCCGCTTCTTTTTATAAATTCGAAACAGCTTCCCGGTATCGGGATATCCTGTCCGGTTTTAAATATATCAGACACGGCATAGCCGCTTACGAGAACCTGCTTTCCAGAAGTATTATATTAAAGCTTCCTTACACGGAAGGCTTCAAACTGTTTTACATATCCGGCGGAAGAATACTCATAAAAGAAAATTTTCCTGCCCTTACGGAAAAAACGATGAAAGACTTTATTAAAAAAGGAAAATCCCGCGCCGCATCGGGAAAATGGGATTTAAGTGCGGATACGGAATTATTTATTAATGAAAAAATGCGGATTGATTTCAGGGATGTTATGTATTCGGAAATCATGAGCCTGCCGGAAGAGATGGTTACTATTCTCTAAGGGAAAACACAGGATGGGAAATCANNTGATTTCCCATCCTGTGTTTTCTCTGATACCGGTACACCAAGTTTCACAATCATATAATTTTTCAGAATGTAACATGATTTCGGGTTCCGGTTTCATATACTTATATAAACTTATTTTCAGGGGTACATTATGTCCAGATTCAGTTCTGACGAGCATCTGCGGTGCAAAACCATGACCTTAACAGGCCAGGGGGAGATTATAACATTACCGGATATTGCCGTTATCCGCCTGGGAGTAGAAACCACCGGGGAAAATTTAACGGCAATCCAGGCCAATAACGCACAAATAAGCCAGGCCGTCATTCATACCTTAAGACGGCTTGGCCTGTCCGAAATTAAAACATATCAGTATTTAATTCAGAAACGCTATGATTACGAAAACGGTATACAGGTTGACAGAGGTTACTCTGTACGTAATATACTGGAAATCAGGCTGGATAATATCGAACAGGTAGGCATGGTTATTGATACCGCCGTAGCAAACGGAGCCAATATTGTTGAATTCATATCCTTTGAGGTGTCCGATATCGAAACTTATTATCAGCAGGCCCTTAACAGAGCCGTAATGAATGCCATGGATAAAGCCAAATCCTTATCCATGCTTCTGGGATTACCTATGGAGCCCTGCCCCGTACATATTATGGAAAACAGTACGCCTCCAATCCCTTATTCCCAAAGTACCCTGGCAAGAGAGGGCGGTTTCGCAACTCCCATCGAACCGGGAAGCAAAACCGTCGAGGCTTTCGTTACCGTTGATTTTAATTACTGAATTATAAAAAGTTTGCAAAAACCGACGCCCCAATAACGGTCAGTAAGCCGGAAACCGCTATGGACAAACTGCTCATGGCTCCCTCTATCTCCCCGATTTCCAGGGCTCTGGCGGTGCCTATGGCATGGGAAGACGTACCGATTGCCAAGCCTACCGCTATAGGCTCATGAATCCGAAATATTTTACAGACGGCCTCAGCCGTTATATTTCCTAAAATCCCCGTAATTATAATAACGGCAACCGTAATTGTGGTAATTCCTCCCAGCTCCTCCGAGATACCCATCCCTATTGCAGTGGTAATGGATTTGGGCAGTAAGGTCACATATTGCTCATGGCTTAACCCGAATAGATAAGCGAACGCTAAAACACTTCCCAAACCGGATAATACTCCGGCAAATATTCCAAGCAGTACGGCTTTTACGTTTTTCTTTAATAATTCCAGCTGCTGATATAATGGTATGGCCAGACATACGGTTGCCGGAGTCAGCAGATAGCTTAAAAACTTTGCGCCGGCATTATAGCTTTCATAATCCACATCCAGGATTACCAGGACCATAATTACAAATATTATTGATATGAGTAAAGGATTGAAAATTCCACATTTGAATTTCTTCTTTATTTTAATACCTGCCGCGTATCCCAGCAGACTGACAATTACGCCGAAATAAGCAGAGTTGGTCAACAGCTCCTTCAATTTTTGTCACCTGCGTTCTTTTTCATAAATACCTGTACGGTTCTTCCTGTTACAGCCATGACAATTACGGTTGTCAGCACGGTAATTGCGATAACCGGAAACCAAACCCCCTTCAATTCATCCCATACGGTCAGTAAACCTGCTGCCGCCGGAATAAACATAAGCGGCATGGTTTCGATGAGAAATCCGCCCGCATGTTTTACCTTTTCAACCTTTACGAACCCGGTGCAAAGACATATAAGCATAATAATTAACCCGTAAATGCTTGCAGGTATGGGAAGGGGTATTATGCTATGTATGATTTCGCCCAGAAACGTAATAACTAAAATAATGCCGAATTGGCTTAAATGTTTCATTTTATATCATGCCTTTCCTTTTCAGTCCGCTTATCCATTTAAGCATTACAACAATTTTAGTCCTTTACTTTCCTGGCGTCAAGGCAAAATATCAGTCTTTCCACGGAAAATATGGCTCTTTTTCTATGACACTAATAAACTCCAGAAATTAAACTATAAATTTAGATATTTCCTGTTTTAATCCGCTGATATTTTCCTGGGCTTTAATTACTTCATTCAGCACAACCATGGACATGGAATTAATCCCTGCAACCTTCTGGGCAATATCCGAGGTTCCTTCGGAGCCTTCACCGGCCGCAATTGCCACACTGTCTATAGTCCCCATCATTTGCATAATGGTGCTTAACAATGTCTGGGAAGTACGGCTGAAATCCGAGACGATATTATCTACAAAATTCGCATCCTCGCTGTACTTGCCGGCAACCTCTAAAAACAGCCCGTAATCCCTGTCCATATTTTCCGACATAAAGGTTAACAGACTATTGGAGTTATCCGAAAGACGGTTTACGGACTCGGTTACTTTACAGGTTATATTCTGGATTTCTTCCACCGCACTTTTAGATTCCTCGGCAAGTTTTCTTATTTCATCCGCAACTACCGAAAACCCTTTTCCGGCTTCTCCTGCTCTCGCCGCCTCAATCGCAGCATTTAAGGCAAGAAGATTGGTCTGGTGGGTAATCTGCATAATAGCACCGGTTAATACATTTATGTTCTCCACAACTCTGGAATCCTGTATGGATTGTTCCAGTTTTCTTTTTGTACTGGTTAATGTGTCAAAGGTTTCCTTTTGGGCCGAAGCAACATATTCTTTTACTTCATCCGCCCGGCTGCTGATTTCACCTACCTTAACAGCTCCCTGGGCAGATTTGTCCGCAATTGACCGGACCGACTCAACTAATTCCTGGGCGGTTGCCGTCATTTCTTCCGTAGAAGCGGCAGTTTCCTCCATTCCCGCAGATATTTCTTCCGTCGTCGCGGAAATCCCTTCAATATTTTCGTTTAATTCCGTCATGTTCCGTTTAATATTCTTAACAACGTCTTCCGTATAGTCGGAATTCCGGTTCACCGATGCAACAATTTCCTTAATATTGAATATAAACTTATTGATGCTTCCTGCCAGCTGGTTGATTTCGTCCCTGGACGGTACTTTTATTTCCTGGGTCAAGTCGCCGCCTTTATCGGAAAGGAGGTTGAGTTCTCTTTTTAAAATGTTGATGGATTTCATAATCGTATGGATAATAACCAGTACAATTAACAAACAGAATAACATACCGGTTATGACTACGGTATAGCTTATTTTTACTGCGGCCGCATATTGATTGTCACCGTCCGCTTTTTCCTCGGTTGCCATATTTTTATTTAAGTCCACTAATTGCAGCAAAGCTTCCGAAGCCGCATCAAAAGCTTTTTGTGAATCACCGCTCATCAGCTGCATGGCTTCTATTGTTTTCAGTTTTAGGCTATAGTTTATGACTTCGTCATGCACTGCCAGATATCCGTTCCAGTTCTGTTCCATTTTTTGAAGCAGTTCTTCATCTTCCCCATTGCTTACTGTTTGTTTATAACTATTCAGGATAGTTTGCACCGTTTCTGTTAAATCCGCCATTGCGTCTTCTTTCTCTTTCTTTATTTCCTGGTCCTGGGTTATAATGTGTTCATACTCCAATATACGGTAATTGGAAACCGTCAGAGCTAATTCCTCCGTATAAATAATTCCCGGAAGCATTTGTTCGGATATGGTTGACGATTTTTCATTGACATCACGAAGAACCGTTAAGGAATAGGTACTTAATCCAATAATAAATAGGAACAGAAAAGAAACCAGAAAAATCATTTTACTCATAATCGTCTTCAGCAAAAAAATAACCCCCATTCATTCGTAAAATTTAATTAAAAATATGTAATTTATAGAAATATATTATCATAAATTAACAAATTTTGCAATTTGCTTTTTAAAATTCTTAAATATTTTATACAATATTTCTTTATAATTTTTTATTTTTTTAGATAAATTGTAATCATCGCAACAAATTTATGCACCAAGGAAACAGCCGCCGGTCCATGCAGTTAATTTGAATTCCTGATGTTTTATGTTTTATTAATTTGCATATACTAATTATGTTGACGTACAGTTATTTGTACTGTATAATAAAAATACAGAAAAGCATATGAAATGGAGGTGTTTTTATGTTGGCTGTTAATTACACGACCCTAAGAGAAAATATGAAAACATATATGGATAAAATTACTGATGATTATGAGACACTGATAGTAACAAGGAAGGATAACAAAAATGTTGTTATGTTATCTGAAGAATCTTTTAATAATATGATAGAAAATATATACGTAATGGGGAATAAAAGTAATTATGATTGGCTGATGGAATCAAAAGCTCAATTAGATAAAGGAATGATAAAAAAGCACGAACTTTCTGAGGTGGGAGTTGATGAATAAGGTATTTACGAAAAATGGATGGGATGATTATTTATATTGGCAGACAGAAGATAGAAAAACTTTAAGAAAAATAAATCAATTGATTGAAGATGTGACAAGAAATGGAAATGAAGGAATCGGAAAGCCGATAGCCTTAAGTGGAAATCTGGCTGGTTTTTGGAGCAGGCGAATTAATGATAAAGATAGATTGATATACAAAATTGACAGTGAAAATATCTATATTTTGTCTTTTAGATATCATTATGGTGATAAGTGATTAGAAAGTTGCTGAAATTTATTTTTCAATACCTTTTTATTATCTTGCTGACCCAATCGGCAATACGGGGAAAACACATTACTATCTCTTTCTTAGGGGGGGTGCTGCAACACCCCCTGAATTTTCCCTATTTAACTTGTACTTTTTCTTGACATAGTACCAATGGTTGCGGTGTGTTTAATGATTCTGTTTTCAATCCAGTTCTTTTCATAGTAGGAATTATTTTCAAATCCGTCTCCTATTTCGTTCATTTTTTCCCGCATCCGCCGTTTTAAATTCTCTTTAATGCCCTTATATTCCGGGTTATCTATCAGGCTGTTCATCTGGTACGGGTCCTTTCCGTTGTCAAACAGCAGTTCCTGGCCGTCTGATTTAAAGACCGCATAGGTATACTGCCTGGTCCGAAAGGCCCGCCATTCGTATCCGTCCCCAAAAACGGCGGTCGGCCCGGTTCCCATCATAAAAGCTCCGTCATCCGTATCTTCCCGCCCCTCTATGCAGGCACTGTAATCCTTTCCTTCCACTTCCATAGGTATCTCAAGTTCCATCATGGATAACAGGGAGGGCATAATGTCCACCGTATTAAAAACAAAATCCCGCTTCATGCCGGCCTGAAGACGGCCTTCCCATTTTATTAAGAAAGGAATCCGTACGGCTTCTTCATAAAATATATTTTTGGCGCGCCGACCGTGTGCCCCGAATAATTCGCCGTGATCGGCGGTAAATACGGTTATGGTATTCTGATTAAGCCCCAACGCCTTGATTTCCGCCATAAGCCGCCCTATATTATCATCCAGGTTTGCTGTCATCGCATAATAAACCCGCATCCATTCCGTCAGTTCTTCCCGCTCTTTTTCCGACAGTTTAGCCCATTCATCCGCATGGGGATCATTTTCCGGCAAATAATTGGGAGGCAGCTCAAATTCCTTATCCTTAAATTTTTCCAGATATTCTGCGGGAACATTATCCGCCGTCCAGGGGTCATGGGGCGTCCCCAGGGATAAAAACAGGGCAAAGGGCTTATCCCCCGCCGACAGTCTTCTCAGCTGTTCCACCGCAATATCCGTCTGCTCGTCCGGTTCATATTTACGGCAGTATATTTTTTCCGGAGTATCCAGATGGTAATAGGCACTCCTGCCGTAATATTCATGATGAAAATTATAGGCGTTAAAATAATCGTTAAATCCCAGACGGTCCGGCCCCTTGGGAATAAAGGAATTGGCCGGGTCATAATGATTTCCCAATTCCGCCGCATACATATGCCATTTTCCGATATAAGCGGTTTCATAGCCATTTTCATTGAGAACATGGGCAAAGGTTTTGTGACTGGTATTCATTCTGATTTCATTTATAACCATACCGGTGCTGGTGGTATATTTGCCGGTCAGTAAAGATGCCCGGTAGGGTGCGCATACCGGATGGCCGGATACCGCACCGCACAGATTGACAGATTCCTTGCAGAGGGCATCGATATTGGGGGTTATGGCATTCCGGTCCCCGGTATAGCCTAAGCTCTGATAACGAAGCTGGTCTGCAAATATATATATCAGATTTGTTTTCATATTCACTTCTCCCATCCGCATAATATTTATTGTTTTTCTTAAATTATGAATTGTTCTGCTTAATTATGATTTTCTTTATCCCTTTATAGCCCCTACCATGATTCCCTTAACAAAATATTTCTGTACAAAGGGATAAAAAATCAATACCGGAGCACTGGCAACCAATATAACCGCATATTTCATTGTTTCGCCCCGCATTACTTTTTCATACATTCCCACCATATCCCCGCCGACTGCTTCCAGGCTGTTCTGTATCATAATATCCCTTAATATAATCTGGAGGGGATACAGTTTCTGGTCCCTTAAATACAGTATGGCATTAAAAAACGAATTCCAGTGGCCCACGGCATAAAACAACACGATTACGGCGATAATGGGCGTTGACAGAGGCAGAACCACCCGCAGCAGACTCTGGAAATGCCCGCAGCCGTCAATAGCCGCAGCTTCATGAATTTCCTCGGGAATACTCGATTGGAAGTAATTCTTCATAACCAGCATGTTGTAGGTGGAAATTGCTCCCGGTATCACCATGGCCCATATGGTATCCGTTAAATTCAGCCCGCGCACTACCATATAAACCGGTATCATACCCCCGCCGAAAAGCATGGTAAAGGATATGAAGAAAGTTAATAGTTTCCGGCACGGCATATCTTTCCTTGACAGCGGATAAGCAGTTAAGGTAGTTAAAACAAGGTTAATCACCGTTCCAAGAGCCGTATAAAGTATCGTATTCCTGTAACCGCTCCATATCTTGGCTTCCTTCAGAATCATTTTATAGGATTCCAGGCTGAACCCTACCGGCCGGAAGGTTATCTTTCCGCCAAGCACCGCCTCCGGTTCACTGAAAGATGCAATAATGACAAAAAAGAGGGGATAGGCTATGATTATTATGATGAGGATACTGATAAGGATTAAAACCACATCAAAGGCATGCATGTTTTTTCTTCTTTTTACTTTCATGGAATCCTCCTTACCATAAACCGGTTTCAAAATATTTCCTGCATAACCTGTTAGCCGCAACAATCAGGACAAGGTTAATAACTGAGTTCATTAATCCCACTGAGGTGGCATAGCTGAAGTCCCCCCGTAAAATACCGTTTTTATAAACAAGAGTTGAAATAATTTCACTTGATTGCATGTTTAAATCATTTTGCAGCAATAAAGCCTTTTCAAACCCCACACTCATTAACTGGCCGAGCCTGAGAATCAATAAGGTTATTATGGTAGGCGTTATACCCGGCAGGGACACATGCCAAAGCCGTTTCAAACGGGATGCCCCGTCGATGGTCGCCGCTTCATACAGGCATGGGTCAATGCCGCCCAAAGCAGCTATGTATATAATGGAACTCCAGCCGCTTTCCTGCCAGACCTCGGATAGCACATACACGGACTTAAAGTACTTATTGGATTCCAGAAAACCAATGGGACCAATGCCGATAAAGGATAAAAATTGATTGACGACGCCGTATTGGGGTGACAGAAATAAATACAGCATTCCGCATAATACCACAACGGATATAAAGTGAGGCACGTAAGTTATGTTTTGTAATGTCTTTTTTAGTTTATTTCCCGGCAATTCATTTATGATAATTGCTAAAATAACCGGTGCCGGGAAGCCGATTAATAAAGAATATAAACTGATTGAAAAAGTATTCCAGATAACGTCAAAACAATAATAGGAAGAAAAAAACTGCCTGAAATATCTCAGTCCCACAAAGGGGCTTCCTAAGTATCCCAGTTTGGGATTATAATTTTTGAATGCAATCTGGATTCCATACATGGGTACGTAGCAAAATATAATATACCAGATAACCGGTATGGCAATCATGGCAATTAACTGCCATTTGCTCTTAATAATTTTCAAAGTCCTGCCGTTTTTTACAGGACCCGGCGGATGAAAGGCCACTATTGTCACCACACTCCCTATTCTAATAATCCTCTCACTTATGTAATCCGTAACAGACCGTCCCGCAAAATCCTGCTACTGCAGGGAATCATAAGCCTCCTGATAGATTAAAACCCATTCTTCCAGGCCTATTTTATTTAAGGTGGATACATATGTGTCCCATTTATCAAAGGATAATTCACCTCTTACGAATTTTGCCGTGGCTTCGTTAAAATAAGTCGTAATGTCGGTCTGAAGGATGGTCAGCCGGTCATTTATTTCCTGTGTAAACAGCGGCTCGGAATAAATATTCTCCGGCAGGTACGGGTCCAGCGCAACCTGGGCTGCCTTGGTCCTATCCGAAGCAACCGCTATGGAGTTTTCATCATTCAGCCATTGAGGCGCACCCCCGCCGGGCCAGAAAGTAAATTGTCCGATAGCGGTACCCGAGCCGTCCGGACTGTTCAATATACCGTCATTATATTCCGGCTCTCCTGCTTCATTAAAAGTCATTGTTTTGCCTTCCGCACCAAAACGCAGGAATATGGAGCCCTCTTTGCCGTAGAAATAATCCACCCACCGCATGGCGGCTTCCTTATTTTCACAGCCTGCGCTTATGGCAAAAACACCGTTCCCCCTGGCAATAGGCTGGGAATTCACAAATTGTTTCTCACTCTTTCCCGTAAAAGGCGCAATTCCTACATAATCCGTGGAATCAAAGGTATCATCCGCCTGATTAATGAAAAGTCCCATCAGCTGTCCCGACATCTTAGCCGCATATTTTGCAAAATCCTGAGTGAATATTTCCGGATCAACCAGTCCTTCCGAATACATCCGGTTCAACCACACCAGCATATCTTTAAATCCGTCATCCGTAATCCAGGTCCGCACTTTGCCGTCCGTAACCTGCAGATTCTGTCCGAACTGTCTCTGGAATCCCCATACGCCGCATAAAGCATTTATAAGCCCCGGCAGGTCCGCAGCACCAAGAGGTATTTCATCGGCCTGTCCGTTGCCGTTAAAGTCAGCCCCTTTAAAGGCACGCAATACGTCTTCCAGTTCTTCCACCGTAACAGGTATTTCTTTTCCCGCCTGAGCCAGCCATTTTTTATTCATCCAGTATTTACTCGTTCTTGCGGCATTTAGGGTAATAATATCCGACAACGCGTAAATATGTCCGTCCGGTGCCGTAATCCGTGCACGGATGGCCGGATTATCCGTCAAATGCTTTGCATAATTAGGCGCATACTCTTCAATCAGTTCTTCAAGAGGTGCTAAGACTCCCATATTGCCGTATTTTACAATTTCCGAATTTGTAAGGAAAGCCCGGACGAAAATATCCGGAATATCGTTGCTGGCAAACAGCAGGCTTTTCTTTTCATCGTAACCCTGTGACGGTACCACATCAAAGTCCAGATTAATACCTGTCATGGTCTGGTATTCCTGAAAAACATCCATTTGGGGCCATTCGGCCTGAACCGGCCCCTGCTGCCCGAATATTTTCAGTGTAATCGGTTCCTTTACAATGGGTAATCCTGTTTTGTTCAAATTCATTTCCTCCGGTTTCCCTTCACCGGTATTTTCCGTTCCCAAGGTATTAACAGAATCCCCATCGGTTCCCTTTGTTTTTTCCCCGCATGCTGAAAATAAACTTATCAGCATTATGAAACACAGTAACAGCCCAATCATACGTTTCCTTCTCATATTAACCTCTTTTCCTCCTATTATTATCCTGCTTTTCCCAGAGCGTGCTTGAAGAATGCTCGTGCCGTACCGGATGCTCCATTTTGCGGGAGGCAAGGCGCGATGATTTTTCAAACACATTCTGGTTTGGACATATGTATTTTAACAAATGCGGGCAAAAAATTAACTATAATATTTTGACATAACAGTTCAAATTTATTGCATAATTTATAATCCGGTTAAAACAAACAATATTGCCATTATCTATTTTGTATGCTATATTGGAATCGAAAGTAGGTGCTTTTATGAAATACGGACCGATAAGCCGGTTAACCGCCAAAATACAAAACCGTATCAACGCAAAGTTTATGGTGACTTTTTTTCTGCTTCTGATTATACCCTTTACTTTATTAACGAATCTGTTTGCCTACCAGTTCCGGTCCTTATTAACAAATAAGGAGCAGGAATATGTAAACAGTAAAATAGATTTTACCACGGACCAACTGGAAAAAATGCTGCAGGACATGAACGGCATCATTGCTTCTTTATTGATGAATTATAATGTTATAGATATTCTGGCTGGAGATACTGCCGTATTAAGCTATGAATGGTTTAAAGAATTCAAATCCTTCCAGAATCTTCTGCAATCCATAGCATCCAACTCCGATTTTAATTATCAGATTACCGTTTTGGATGCTAAAAACAAGCTTTATCAAAGCGGCATTTCCTATAATTCCGATTTAACGATAGCATCGCCGCTGGCTCAAAGTGTAATAGAAGATAATACCGTATTGGTTAACCGGATACTGGACGGCTATGATAAAAACCGGATTATCACTTACGGCCGGGCGGTATGGAATAACGAACGTTTTTTAGGAATCATTCTAGTTGACGTTACCTTTACCCATCTCAATAAAATCCTGAACTTAATTCCTGAGGCCGATACCAGCCTTTATATTATACAGGGCAATGATAAAATCCTCTACAGTACCGCATCTGCCGTCGATTCCGTAACGGTGCCGGCGCCGCTGCAGGAAGCACTGACCATTGGTTTTAATTCGGTTACAATGCAGGATAAGGAATACCTGTTAATGAATAAAACAGTGCCCAGGAATAACTTAACCGTTCTGGCATTAGTGAGCAAAAATGCGGTTTTTAAGGAATCTTCCCGAATCCTTCGGCAATTTATTCTTATCTTTTCATTCATCATAGCCGGCACCATTTTAGGAATTATAATACTAACCACCCACCTTTCCAAAAATCTGAGGAGGCTTAATACACAGGTATCCCAATTCGGCAATGCCATCGGAAGCACCATATCGGTAAAAATCTCGTCAAAGGATGAGGTCGGACAGCTGACGGGCGGTTTTATTGCCATGTCACAGCGGATAAACAATCTTCTGGAACAGATAAAGATAAGCGAACAGAATAAAAGGAAGCTGGAATTCCAGGCATTGCAGGCTCAGGTAAATCCCCACATGATATACAATACGTTAAATACCATCACTTATCTGGCACAGCTTCAGAATGTCCCCAACATAGAAGAGGTTTCTTCCTCTTTTGCCGGATTATTGCATTTGATTTCAAACAGCGAGGGGGAATATATAACCATCGCTTCCGAAGCAGAATATATGAAAGCTTACATATCCATAAAAAAATATAACGTCATTTGTAATATACAAACAGATTTTCAGATTGACGGCAAGGCAAAAGACTGCAGGATTCTAAAATTATTACTGCAGCCCATAGTAGAAAATTCAATGGTTCACGGGTTTTCAAATTTTACCGGGGACGGACTTCTTACCATACGTATAACCAGGGAGGATAACCGCATCCTGATTGATTTAATTGACAACGGAAACGGAATGGAAGAAGAAACCGTCGGACAGATATTAAACGGACAGAGAAAAAACAGAAACAATTTTATCAGCATTGGTATAAATAATACAATGAAGCGTCTTAAGCTGCAGTATGGAGAACAGTCCGTATTCCGGATAAACAGCAGCCCCCATGGGGGTACTGCCGTTCATATCGAATATCCGATAAATACTGAAAGGGAACAGGAGGTAATTCTATGACCCTGGTGTTATTGGCTGATGATGATATCTTAATCCTGAACCGCCTGCGCAATATTATTGATTGGAACGGCAACGGATATGAAATTGCAGGCCAGGCCTTAAACGGTTCCGACGCCTTACGGCAGGTCGAAAAGCTGCGGCCTGATATTCTAATACTGGACGTGGATATGCCCGATAAAAACGGAATTGAAGTTGTAAAAGCCCTCCAGAATCAGAACCATGCAACTTCCATTCTGATGTTAAGCAATTATGATACCTTTGCCTTTGTACGCGACGCAATGCGTTACGGCGCCTTCGATTACCTGCTCAAGCATCAGCTGGAGCCGGAACTTTTGTTACAGAAGCTGGGTGAATTAAAAGAAAAGAAACGCAGGGAAGGCCTCCGCTCTTCCCATATATACTATTTTGCAAATGTTGCAAAGCAGCAGTACTTAAAGGAACTGGTTCAGTCCGGAGTTACGGACCCGGCGGAACACGAACATATGATGACCCAAAAGGATTATTCCTCAAAATGCAATATTCTGGTAGTGATGCAGATTACAAATTTTATTATCCTGACTCATTTTTCTTCTCTAAACCGCGAAAAGTTAATTGATTCGGTAATAAATCTGGCTGCCAATATTTTTGCATCTATTGATAACGGAATTATTACCCATATGGACCACGGACAGTTTGTCATTCTTTTTCATTTTGTCCAGGAAGCCAGTTGTCAGAAAATTAAGGAAAAGACCGATGCACATATGCGGCTGCTTCTTTCCAACATGCGGAAGCTCCTTAACATCAGCGGCTTCTATCAGTCCAGTGATATCATTAACAATATTACAAAACTGAATGAAGTCTACCGGAAAACAGCCGCCATACTGAACCATCAGCCTGTCGATATAAAAAAAGAAAATACGGCTCCGGCAAATTCCCTCGATATAACGGAAGAGAAAAATCTTATGGACTCACTCATATCAGCGAATATCATAAGAACGGAACAATTGCTAAAACAGATTTATAAACGGTATTCCGATCCCGGCAGGGGAATATGGATATCACAGCACATCCTGTTTCAGTTGCTACAGATTGGCCGGAGAATTGAAAGAAGCCGGAATATGAACATACCTATATCTGATAAGGATATGCTGCACCAATTAATGCAGGGGGAAAAACATACGGATACCATTGATTTTCTTTGGGATTATTATAAAAAAATAATGACGGATGCTTTGTTTTCGGATTCCGGTTACTCCCGGCATGTTCAGAAAGCCATTCTGTATATCCGGGAAAATTATTCGTCCTCTGATATTTCCCTGGCAGCGGTATCGGAAAAAATTCATGTATCCAGTGCCCATCTTTCCAGAATATTTAAAAAGGAAACCGGAAGCTCTTTTGTCGATTACCTTACTTCTTACCGGATTGAGCTTGCCAGGCAAATGATGAAAAATACCGGTACCGACTTAAAGGAAATATCCGGGCAGGTTGGTTTTCACAGCTATAATTATTTTTTAAGGGTATTTAAAGAAAAGACCGGGCATACCCCGTCCCAGGAACTTAATACTATAAAAGCAGGCCGGAACAACTAAGCTGAAAGGGATGACTCATCAAGTATTTCCACCGTTACCAGGTTGTCTGAAAATACATAGCAGAATCTCACCACCGTATTGTCTTTTTCTACTGTAAAATAGCCTTTATTGGACGACCCGCTTCTCGGATAAGTATCGGTACAATATGTAGCTGACAGGGTGCCGTATGTGGAAATGGCATAGTCATACTCTCCGGCAAACGGAAGAATGACGGAAAGTGTATAGGTGTTATTTCCAATATAGTACATCCGTGTCACTTCACTGTTGGAATCATTCTTTATGGCACCTGCATAGGGCTGGAAGCTTCCGTATACCACTACCTTCTGCGGCAGTTTCATGCCGGTTTCCTCATCATAAATATCCTTTCCTCCGTATTCAATTAAACCGGGGGGATTACCTGCCTTCTTGCGCAGTCTATCTCCCATGGCCCAGATTTTCTTAACGGTTTCTTCCTGTCCGAATCCCATGGGGCAGCCTGCGCTTTTCGTATTAATCTGATAATAATCCTGGTAATCCGTTTCTCCGTTATCGGCGCGTTTCATCCTTACTGCGGCACTTTCCAGGCCTCTCCTGAACGGTATCTGAAAATATGCATTTATATTATTAACCTGAACCCATTTATAGGTATATTCCAGAAAATGCCTCCGGCTTTCGTAATCCTGATTGGCAAACCATCCAATCTGGTCATAACCCCACCAGTCTTTAAAGCCCCTTTCTTCATAAGTACAGGTATCAAAATCTTCCGCTACCTTGCCGCCCCAGTTATCATATTCCATCAAATAGGGCATCACATCCGCGCTCCAGCCGTTGGGATTGAGTCCCCCTTCGCTGAAACCTTCCCGGACTAATACGAGTTTTTCTCCCTGCCGGTCAAACAAGGGGTACCTGGTAAATGGCATTGCATGATAATCCAGCAATAATTTTCCCCGGATACTGATACCGTGGCTGTGGGCATCCAATAGTACTTTATGGCGCCTTCCGTGTTCTTTTCCGTAAGCACGGATCTTCTCTGCCAGCTCCGACATTTTTGCCATACCCCTGTCATTGGCCGTATATAAATGAATTTGTCCCAGATGCAAAGCTTCATAGCCCGCATCAATATATTTTGTTGCCCGGTAATAAAACCACATTCTGGTTTCCAGCCGGTTAATGTCCGGTAAAGCTCCGTCCTCTCCCCAGATGAAGCCTTTTGGTTCTTCCGGGAATTTCATAGCATCAAAACAGAAGCCCCTTTCTTCCGGTTCCAGTCCAAAAGCCCGGAATACATAAGCAGGTACTTTAAAGTTTTCAATATGCCGGTAAACGGCTTCAAAAATACATGCCTGCAAAATAATATCCGGGTCCGCTTCATGAACCCTGTCCGCCAAATATTTTGATTTTAAGAAGTGCTCCGTATCATCCGGGTCCGGAGTCCAGATGCCGGACGCCCTTCCAAGGAATTTAACCCCCATATTCCCAATGGCCCTTAAATCATCCTCCAAGGTCCTGGAATGTACCAAAAATGCCGCTGTTACCGCCCTGGATAAATAATTTTCCAGAACTTCTTTTTCTATGGTAGTGTCAAAGGTATAATTTTTCATCGTTTGCTCCGAATTTAATTTTTTATATCGCCTTAAAATATCCCGCCGTAGGCTTCATCATATTTCTCAACCAGTTTTTTTGCCAGTGAATAGGAATTAATCAGGGGATGCAATGTTAATGCCTGAATTGCAGTGCCCCTTGATTTCGTTTCGATTGCCCGCACCGTAAGTTTTTCATATAATTTTATAAGGCGGATCAGCAGATAACAAGGTTCCGGCACTTCCCCAACGGGCACCGGCCGTATACCTGCCTTTGATACCTTACAGGTAACCTCAATGACATCCTTATTATCAAGCCCTGCTATACAGCCGTCATTTTCTACGGATAAGACCAGATAGCCGCCCTCCTCGCTCTGCAGTCCTTCGATGCAATCCAGCATGACACCGGCATAGCCCATACCATCCGGTACTTCCAGTCTGCCTTTGTGAATTACTTCCTTCTTATCCTTCCCGGTCTCAATGTTCATATAGGAATGTTCCCTGACCGCCATGTAATATAAAAAGGTCTGTAAAGCTCCTTCAGGGTCCTCATCCATATCCATGGAGTTTAATTCTTCCATCATCTGCATATTCACGGCTTCAATGGCCTTTCCCCTGGTTCCCCCGGATTTTAAAATATTTTCCAGGGCTTTTTCCCTGTGATAGTAATAATATAAATATTCGTTGGGCAGAAAGCCTGTCGTTTGCAGAAGCTCGGGGTCAAACATGGAAAATTCCTGGACATTATTTAAGAACCCGGTATCTTTTAATAAGTCCGGCAGAATTTCCGTTCCCCTCCTTTTTACACTCCGAATCCAGGATAAATGATTCAGTCCAAAGAATTCTATATATAGCTCCTTTTCGTCTACTCCCAGCGCGTCCGCCATACGGAATTTTGTACTGCTTGGAGCATCGCAGATACCTATAACCCGGTCATAGCCGGCATTTCTTAATGCCTGGGTCACCAGCCCGGAAGGGTTGGTAAAATTAAAAACCCAGGCATTGGGAGCATACCGCTTTATTATTTCACAGTAATCCATCAATACCGGAATGGTACGAACCGCCATGGAAAAGCCCCCTGCACCGGTTGTCTCCTGCCCTATTACTCCTGCATCCAGGGCTATGGTTTCATCCGCAACACGGGAATGGTCGCCGCCGACCCGCAGCGTGGTAACTATGTAATCGGCACCTTCTATGGCTTTAATGGCATTATGGGCCGTTTTTAGCTCAAGCTCCTTGTTATTCCGGCTGATTACATGCCTGCACAGTTTTGAGATGACCTGTAATTTCTCCCGGTCAATATCATATAACACGACTTCATCTATATTTAAAGCTTTATAGCGTTTCAGCAGCCCGTTGATAAAAATAACCGTCCTTACCCCGGCACCTCCTATCACCGTAATTTTCATTTTAACACCCATTGTATATCACATCTGCAGGCAGATGTGATACTGCCAAAAATAAAAAGGTTGAAAGAACCAATATCCGGCAGACCTTTCTAAATTTAAATTTTCTTTCAACCTAGCACCCATGCATATCGCAAGTTTGCTTGCGATAATACCTAAATAATAAGTGTGAAATGTCTTTTATTTCACACTATCCCTATCTTTCTTCCCGTTCTTTTATAAATTCCAGCAGCTCATCTTCCGCAGGAAACCCGGTATTGCCTCCTAATTTGGTTACGGATAAGGCGCCGCAGCCATTGCCGAATTTCAGGCATTCGGTTATGTCCTTCTCTTTTAAGAAGCCGTATATAAATCCTGCATTAAAAGCATCTCCCGCACCCGTAGTGTCAACTGCCGCAACCTGATAGGAGTCCGCTTGGGAAACCTTCCCGCCGGAGCATGCCAGGGCTCCTTTTTTTCCGAGTTTAACAACAGCACATTTGCAATACCCCGAAAAATCTTCCGCCGCTTCCCCCGCATTTATCTTTTTTCCGTAATGTACGGCTTCCGTTTCATTCATAAATAAAACATCTATGTATGGAAAAAGCTCATAAATCCCCGGATACCATTCATCCGTATCGTCCCAGCCTACGTCCAGGGAAATAGTAATTCCTTTTATTTCTTTTACATTCTTTAATAAATTTAAATATTTCAGATGATTGCTGCTTCCTGCATATCCCGTTACATGAATATGCCCTGCTTTCTGTACCTGCTTTAAATTAACCGAATCCAAATCAATTTCCGAATTAGTACCTCTGCAGGTTAAAAAAGACCGCTCTTTCTTGTTGGTAAAACTGAGGGTAATACCGGTATGACCGGATTTGCTGAACCTTAGTAAAGAACAGTCCGTATTTGTTTTCCGGAATTCCTCCCATATAAACTTACCGTAACAGTCGTCTCCGACCGTACCCTGAAATACGGGATTAAGTCCAAGCTTTCCCAGCCCAAGGGCAAAAAGAGCCGCACCGCCTCCCACGTAAGTATTCATGGCATCTACCACATCTTCCTGTCCCGGCAGGGGAAAATGCTCCACACCAGGGATTACAATATCCACATTCACATCGCCGTAGATAAACACATCCCACTTCTTGCTTTCCCCCCGCTTATTATCTGCCATACGCTTCTTACCTTCCATACGCCTCTTGTCTTCCATGGCTCTTCCCTTTCTGCTCCCTTTATAATCTCAGCTTTATTATCTTTTTCTAGGACCTTGCTTTTTTCTCATGCTAACACCCATGCAATATCGCAAGCTTGCTTGCAATACTGCCTAAATAATAAGTGTGAAATGTCTTTTATTTCAGATTATCATCCTTTTACCGCACCAATCATGGCACCCTGGGCAAAATATTTCTGGACAAAAGGATAAATGCAGAGAATCGGAACTGTTGTAACCACAACAGCCGCCATTTTTAAGGAATCGGAGGTTACCGTATTGGCATTGCGGGCTATTGCCTGGCTGACGGAGGTGATTTCCTGCTGGGATGCCATGGCCCTTGAAAGCATCTGCTGCAAAACCGTCTGTACGGGCCATAATTCGCTGGATTTCATATAGAAGGAACCGGAAAACCAGTCATTCCAGTGATTCACCGCCGTATAAAGACCGACAACGGCAATAACCGGTTTGCTTAATGGCAGCATAATTTTCATATAGATTTTAAAATACCCGCAGCCGTCCAGTTTAGCCGATTCCTCCAGGCTGTCCGGTATGGATTCAAAAAATGTTCTCATCATCAGCAGGTAAGTTACGC
Organism: Lachnoclostridium sp. UBA903; assembly: GCA_002294045.1. GTDB lineage: Bacteria > Bacillota > Clostridia > Lachnospirales > Lachnospiraceae > Anaerocolumna. The sequence continues at coordinate 124,149 of DBEP01000066.1, forward strand.
TTACCAGACTGGGGACAACATATACCCAGAACGTATTTATTAAATTCAGCTTGTTGTATTGGATGTAGGTAGGAATCATTCCGCCGCTGAATAACATGGTAAAGGTAATAAGAAAAGTGATTGCTTTCCTTCCCGGCAGCCTTGTTTCTTTCAGGGAAAAAGCGGCAAGGGATGTTACCGCAAGACTTGCCGCCGTACCTATTAACGTACGGGCAATGGTAATTTTATAGGCTTTCATAATACTTCCGTCTGCAAACACTTCCTTGTAGTTAGCCAAAGTAAACATCCTGGGCCAAAAATATATTCCGCCCTTCGCCGCATCCGTACCTTCATTAAAAGATAAGACCAGTACATTAATACAGGGAAGAAGTATAACAAGGCATAATGCAATCAGCAGACAATAGATTACTGCCTGGAATATATTCTCAGAAAAACTTATTTTAATCTTATTGCCTGCAGAATTGCTTTTTACATTCATGGCATTTCATATCCTTTCTTTCAGGTTTTGCAGCAGTTCTTCTTTATGTTCTATTTGTTATAAAAATTAATTGAGGTATTATCTTCTTCATAAAGCTGTTTTAAATAATCCTTAAACTTATCGTTGCCGGCTGCTTTTAACTGTTCACGGAAAGCTTCAACTATTTTCTTCACATCATTATCGGAAGGGGCAAACATAGCCTGTACCAGCATTTCTTTATAATCAAACAGCGACATCTGGCTCTTTACATCAGCCATGGAATCCGCAGACAGATATACGGTTGCGTCAAAGCCCGGTACCAATCTGTAGGTGTGCGGATATTTTTCGGCAATTTCAATAGCTGTCTTATAAGTTGAACTGGAAGCAGCACCGGGACGGCTTTCTCCAAACTCCTGGACAGGGTCCAAATTGGTCAGCATAAAACCAAAGAATATACATCCTGAATTTCCGAAAGCGGCACCTACGTTATTAATCAGATAATCCGTGTCGCCCTCATTTAGTTTTTGAAGGGTATCCTCCGTTAATACCGGTTTGCCGCCAACCATGGTATAATTTTCACCTTCTATACCGTATTGGCACAGAAGCTGTCCTTCCTTTGTTGCCAAATAATCAAAGAATTTAAAAATTTCCTCCGGTCTTTCGGCCTCGGAAGAAATAGCCCAGGCTCCATAGCCGTTTTTGCCGCTCTTAATCTCCGCATTGCCGCCGGTAATATCGTTAAGAGGCCCAAGGGGAACCCAGTCACCGGATTCATAAACGATATCCTGATAATTATGCACATCGGCAATAATTGCTGAGTTATGGGTTTTTGATACCTCTCCCGCACGGGTGGCATCCATGGTGAAAAATTCAGGATTCATCAACCCCTCTGCCAGGAGTTTTCTGACATAATTGATTTTATCATATACATAGTCCGTCTCCGCTTCGTGTTTTACGGTTCCGTCTTCCGTAATATTGTATCCGTCACTTACTCCCCAGTTATATCCGGGAACAATGTATTTTAAAGCATCCGGAGAACCGCCCCAGTATTTTGGTCCCAAGGGATATACGTCGTTGCCGTTGTCATCCTTAAACCCTCCCTGCTTGATTTGAACCAGCAGGTCATAAAACTGTTCCTGGGTATTAATTTCAGTGGAGTCAATGCCTAAATCCTCTGCAATGGATTTCTGGATATACATGCCTCCGATATAAGCATCCTCCGGATTATATTCCAGGGACCTGTCAACTGCCGGAATGGATAATTGCAAAAGATAGGCGGCGCCGTCAAATTCGTCACGGAAGGTTATGTTTTTCCTGGCATCATTCGGCAGATACCCCTCTTCCAGATACCGGCTGTATACTTCGGAATCCTCCATAAAGGGAGCTACGTCGGCAAACATTTCTTCCTGAGCCGCCTTTAACAATAAGGCGAATTCCGGCCTGGTGGAATTATCCAGATAAGTGACAATGACATCCGGTATTGTGCCGGAAGCTAATTGGGATGCCATGACCGTTTCATCACTGTCTCCGGGGGAATACTGGACATCCAGCTTAATGCCGGTACGTTCCGTAAGTTCTTTCATGACAGCCGTATTGTTGATATCTTTCGGGAGGGAGTATCCGATATCATCCACATAAGCCTGGACGGTTATGGTCCGGTCCGCAATCCAGGTATCCGGTTTGTCCGAAGCAGCTTCCTTCGTGTCATTGCTTCCTGTTTGTGTACCGGTTTTGTCCCCTGTTTTTGCGCATCCTGTCAGGCTGACGGCAATTATGGCCACTGCCATAGCTCCGGAAATAACACGTTTCAAATAATTTTTTTTCATATCTGACTCCTATCTGCGTGCTCCGCACGCGAATTAATATTGTTACCAAAGTCCGACTTCAGTAACTTTTTTAGATATTTTATTACATACTATTACCAGAATTAATCCGACTACTCCCTGAATCAATCCGATAGCAGTAGCATAACCGAATTGTCCGCCCAGCAAGCCGATACGTACAACAAAGGTGTCCAGGGTATCCGCAACAGCCATATTTCCCGGTGTTCTTAATAAGTAAATCTGGTCAAAACCGGAGGCCAGCAGCCCGCCTACTCCCATAATAAAGAGAAGCCCGATGGTTCCCCGGATGCCAGGCAGGGTAATATGCCAAATTTTTTTAAGTTTTGAAGCTCCGTCCATTTCGGCCGCTTCATATAAGGCCACATCCACTCCGCTTATGGCTGCCAGGTAGATAATGGAATCCCATCCGATATTCCTCCACAAATCCATGGAAAACAATATCTGAAAAAAATATTTGGAATCCATTAAAAAGAAAGTTCCGGAGTCCCCTCCCAGCTTGCCGATAATCTGATTGATTAGTCCCGTATTGGGCGCCAGTATTCTCTGTATCATCGTAATGATGATTACGGACGACAGGAAATGGGGCAGATAGGTTATGGTCTGGCTTATTTTTTTTAATTTCATATTCCGGACTTCATTCAGCATCAGCGCCAAAATAATGGCAAACGGGAATTCCAGTATACATTTGATTACACCAACCGAAAGAGTGTTCCGGATTAGACGCAGACAGTCATAGCTGGTGAAAAATGTTTTAAAATACCTGAATCCCACCCAGGGGCTTCCCCAGATACCCTTTTTAAAAGAGTAATCCTTAAAAGCGAGTACAAGCCCTCCCATTGGAACATAACAAATCAATATGTAATAGATAATACAAGGCAATAACATAAGATAAAGGGGCCAGAATTTCAGGAGCTTTTTCCTTAACGGCACATCTCTGATACCTTTTAATTTTCCTTGTCTTGCAGTCCCGGTTTTCATACCGTTCCTCCTCTTTCTTAATTTACAGTCATTATAAAAAAACCGTAAATTTTAGACAATGGATAAATCTTTATAAAATAGTGTATATTTCTACACATGCCGGTAAGAGATCCGTGAAAGCACAAGAAGGAAATAATCCCGGGAAGAAGGCAGCTTTCGGAAGCTGCCTTCTTCCCGGGATTATTTTTCTTCCTGCGTTCTCTTTTCCTGGTAAGATACCGCAGTCTTTTATTCAAATCATATATGCATTTTTCTATACTGAAGGGGAGTCTGCCCTATGGCTTTTTTAAATACCTTAAAAAAATACTGGCTGTCTTCATAGCCTACTTCTTTTGAGATTTCCACTACGCTTTTGTCTGAATACAGCAGATACTCACAAGCTTTCTTCAACCGTAAATCCTTAATAAAATGCATCGTGGTCATACCGGTTTCCCGCTTAAAAACAGCGGAAAAATAATTGGGGCTCATATTGTATTTTTCCGCCATTTCATTAATGGCTATATCCCGGTTATAATTGTCATGGATATATTTTATCGCCAGTTTTATTTTGTTTTTGGAATTAATATCAATATCCCCGTCCGACTGTATACCTTCCAGTATAAGAGAATATAAATAACTCCTGAATTGTTTAAGGGAATGGAACGAATTCAGGACCTCCAAACCCAGCACCAGTTTTTCCACGTTCCTGGAATCCTTTGCAAAGGTGGTATTCTCCGCTTTTAATAAAATATCGGCAATCCGTACCCAAAGAATACGAATGTAAGAAACATTATATTTCTTTATTTTCTCATCGGAAAAGATTTCATTTATCAGGAATTCAATATTCCCGGCATCATGTCTTTCAATATACTGGTGCAGCCTGTTAAGCTCGGAAGTTGGAAAATGACCGGCAGGAGGCGTTTTAATATGATTATAAAAATACAGGCCGGGCCTTGCGTAAATCATTCTCTGCAAATAGGCTTCCTGGGCTTCTTTGGCATTTTCCGCAGATAAAGTATCTTTTACCGAACTAATCCCTATGGTAAGTCTGACCCCCATATTTTTCCACAGAGTATTTATTAACTCGGTAAAAAGCCACTCTGTTTCTTTTATCAGGTATTCTTCCCTTCCTGAGGAAATAACCGCAAAGAGCTGATTCGTATCGGCCAGGCTGCTGACAATAATTTTATGGCAATATGTCTTAATCTCCATAAAAACATTTTTTATGGAGAATTTTATTAAATCAATATCTTTATATCCGAATTTTCTTTGTTCGTAACTGTCTCCGTCGATATTAACAATACCTACGGTCAGCCGTTTATTTTTTAAAGGAAATTCTTTATCCACTATATCGTAAATGTTTTCTGCCTCTTTATCGCCCTCCGGGTTTCGCAGCAAATTATTTATATTTTTTTCAAACAGGTAACCCTGTCTTTCTACGATAGAGCGGGTTCCTTCGCTGACCGTCCGGCTTAACTGCTTTCCTTCCTCTAACTCTGCCAATACCTCTTCCATTGCTTTTTTCAAGGCATCATTGGATATGGGCTTGAGCAAATAAGCCTTCACTCCCAAGCGGATAGCCTGTTGTGCATAAGCAAACTCCGCATAGCCGCTTAAAATGATAAACTGCAGCTTGGGAAACAGAGGTCTGGTCCGCTTAATTAAGGTAAGCCCGTCCATATCTGCCATACGGATATCCGTAATCATAATATCTACCTTATGTTTCTTTAATAAATCCAAAGCCCTTACTCCATTTTCCGCTTCATATACGGCTGCCGGTTTGAAACCCAGATATTCCAATCTGGCTATAATTCCCTGCCGTATCAGTTCTTCGTCGTCCGCTATTAAGATGCTCTGATTCATTTATCCTTCTCCTCCCTTGCTAATCATCGGCAGACGGATTACAACACTGCTGCCCTGATGCCTGATGCTTTTAACCGTAATACCGTATTCATTTCCGCAGGCTAACTTGATTCTTTGGTTTACGTTCCGGATACCAATGCTATGTTTGTTTTCTTCTGCGGCTTTCCCTTCACTGTTAATATACTGATTTAAAGCTTCTACTTCCTCCGGCGGCATTCCGATTCCGTCATCCTCTATTTTTATAACAAGCCTGTCACCTGCGGGTCTGTCATTGACCGGCATATCCTTCTCCCGGCTGATTAGAATTTCTAAGGTGCCTTTTCCCGGAATACGGCTAAGTCCATGAAGGATGGCATTTTCCACAATTGGCTGCAGGATAAAACGCAGGGCTGGCATGTGAATATGGGATTTATTATACCTGCACGTTCTTTTTCTTTCAATTCACAAGACATAATTTCACTCCTTTCTAATAAAGCGGATCCGTAAGCTCCCGATTAAGGGACCCTGTAATGGTCAAAAAGTCCATACGCTCCTTCAGGCCTTTCATAAGCAGCTTAATCTCCGCTGTGTCCATGCTGTTTATCCAGGAGTACCTCTTTCTGAAAGCATCTGCCAGACACACGGCATCCACCCAGTAGCATTTATCTGCCGGTGTTCCGGCTTCCACAGGTTCATCACATAAAATCTGCATGGTTTTGGTCAATATTCCTTCATTTTGTTTTTCCCTGTCCCAGGTACGGGAATGGAACTGCCAGAGGCAATTTTTCATAATATAATCCACAAGCTGTTCGATTCTGTCTTTCATAATGTTCTCCATAACAACCACCTCCGTTATACTGCCGTCAGGTTTTCGGATACGGTTAATTCCGGATAGCTCCTCTTACGCAAATCGGCAAGACAGTCGTATTTACCTGTATACTCCCTTAAAACGGCAGAAGAGGTTACATCCTCACTTAAATTCCTGTCAGAAAGCAGCTTTTGTGTTAAAAATCCCGTGTCCGGAATTTCATCCTTGCTGATATCCATAAGGGCAAGCTGATGAACCGGCGAATAAACCGCATTATAGATATCCCTTGCAAATCTTACCCAGCCTTCATATCCCTTCCAGGGACCGTTATGATAGGCATGGGCATTTAAATAGGGGACCCGGATTTTCTTGGCAACCTCTCCCGGACGTTTGCCGGTAAAAATAATATCCGGTTTCAGCCTCTCCATGGCTTCCAGTCCTTCCAGCTCATTGGGGTCATCTATGGCAAGCGCCCCTTCTTCACATCGGGAGATACCCTTTTCCATATCGCCCTGATGGCCGAATTTCGTATATACGGAAACCACTTCCACGCCCATTTCTTCATGGATTGCATGGGCCCAATGCCAGAGTTTGGAGCCGCCGGGCCATAGACATACCTTTTTCCCTTTCAAACGTTCCTTATACCAGTCCAGCTCCGGCTTCCACCTGGCGGTCTCTTCGTCGATAATGGCCTGAGCCCTGTCTTCGATTCCAAAAAACAAGCCTATTTTTCTTAAGGAATTGGACAGTGGTTCGAATCCGAACCCATCGATATCCAGCCGGGGAGTTCCATATTTTACCCGGAGTTCATTGCAGATATATTCCGCGGAACGGGCACATTCCAGTACATTTAAATGAGCCCCCTGCATTGCCCTTAAGTCGTCATAAGAACCGTTGCCTGTAAAAGTAGATAATACCTGTATTCCCATTCTCTTAAAATAATCTACCATGACTTCCTGGTCTCCCTGGATATTATACTCGCCCACGTAATTAATGACATAATCACTGGTGATTTTCGGCTCCACGGTGCCCACCTTCTGCTTAATCCAGGCAATATTAATTTTATGGTGGCCGCCCGACTGGCTGGGCCCTCCAAAGCCGGGAGAATTACATACAAAGATATCCACATCCGGCATTTCCTCCATGATTTCATCCGCCACCGCATTGATATCATCCCCTATCAGCGCGGAGGCACAGGTCTGATAGATGGTCATCCTCTTAATATCGGGAAATTCCTTAAAAGCTTCCAGGATATTCTGCTTCAGCAGTTTTTCCGCTCCGAATATAATATGTTTTTCCTTCATATCCGTAGCATAAGTATATTTCAATTGGAAATTATCATTATCGCTGATATAACGTTTCGTCTGCCAGGTATCGTAGGTACATCCTACCGGTCCGTGGCTCATATGTATGACATCCTTCATAGGTGTCCCGATTACATGCTTTGCCCCGCAGTAGGCACAGCCGCGTTCCGATATGCTCCCGGGAATTGTATTTAAGTATCCTAAAGGCAGGGCATCCGTCAGGTTTTCACCATGACCTTTTACAACAGCGTGTTTTTTTCTTTCCGGTATGCATTTGCTGCAGTCAAACTCATGAAATGGCATAAATTATTCCTCCTTTATTTAATTGCTTTTTTCCCTTGTTCATCCGTTCTTACTCTTATGGCATCTTCTATGGGATAGACAAATATTTTACCGTCGCCAATCTGACCCGTCTGATTTACCCCTATGATGGTTTTTACGATGATATCCGTATCCTCCTCGCAGGCCACTATGGATAAAAGCCTTTTAGGTATATATTCCATATACTTTCTTCCTGCCAGCTTACCCCTCTCGATAACCTCCGGCCTTATGTCAATTCCCAGTTCCGCCGCTATTCCCCGCTGTTTACCACGGCCTAACACGGAGATTGCGGTCATGCTGGGAAACCCGATACTCTCCAATGCTTCCTTGGTAGCCGTAACTTTTTTGGGCCGTATAATTGCGATTATTTCATTCATAACAGCCCTCCTTAAAGTCCGTTTTCGCCGGTACGAACCGTTAATACGGAATCCACGGACGATATAAATATTTTACCGTCGCCGTAATTACCGGTATAGGCTTTATACTTAATGATTTTAATAATTTCCTCCATAGATTCATCTTCTGCCACCATCATAATCATGACTTTCGGAAATTCGTCGTAATGGGCGGTACCTATGGTCATACCTTTTTGTTTACCACGTCCGAATACATTAATCTTTGTGAGTGAAAAATATCCGGCTTGCGCAAGTGATTCCGTTACTTCGTCCGCAGCTTCCGGACGTAAAATAGCTCTGAGCATTTTCATGGAATGCCCTCCTTCCTTAATCTGCAATTCCGTATTTTACTACCATGGCTTCCAGTTCATCCATTTTAAGGGGGCTGGGTATGACAAATTTATCATTCTCAATTATTTTGCGGGCCAGTTCCCCGTATTCTTTTGCCTGATTACATTCGTCATCATAATCTACAACCGTTTTCTTATTAAATTCTGCCTTCTGAACAATATTATCCCGGGGCACAAAGTGAATCATCCGGGTTCCGATTGCCGCCGTGAATTCTTCCAGGAATTCCGCTTCCCTGTCAACCTTGCGGCTGTTACAGATAACACCGCCAAGACGGACACCGCTCTGCTTTGCGTATTTTAGAAGTCCTCTGCAAATATTATTTGCCGCATATATAGCCATCATCTCACCGGATGCCACAATATAAACTTCCTGGGCCTTGCCGTCCCGGATCGGCATGGCAAAACCGCCGCATACGACATCTCCTAAAACGTCAAAAAACACAAAGTCAAGTTCCGGTGTGTAGGCATTGTTTTTTTCCATCAGGTCTATTGCTGTGATTACGCCGCGTCCGGCACATCCGACACCCGGTTCGGGACCGCCTGACTCTACACAGCGGATATTTCCGTAGCCGGACTTTACCACCTTTTCCGTCGTAATTTTTTCTTCGCCTTCTTCACGAAGCATATCCATTAAGGTCTGCTGATTCATTCCTCCAAGAATTAAACGGGTAGAATCTGCTTTGGGATCGCACCCATGGATAAATACTTTCTGGCCGTAAAAATGCGCCATGGCTGCCGCTGTATTCTGTTGTGTAGTTGACTTACCGATGCCGCCCTTGCCATAAATAGCTATTTTTCTTGTCATTCTTAGTTCCTCCAATCGCTTTTTTTTATATAAGAAGGGGTCTAATCCATACCCGGCCAGGCCGGATATAAATTAAACCCCTTTTTATCCCTTAGGTCATCTGTTTATATTTTAAGGGGTTTTTTGACGGACGCATATCGTCCCTTTATGGACCCCTTTGTCATAATTAAATTCCCTTTGAAAGGGATTATTAATGTTAACAGAGTGTAATATAAACGGATTATCAATTATTGGGTTACCAAAAATGTTGTTGGAAGCAAATTATATCTATTTTTTATTATATATTTTATTAAATTTTTTAAAATTTATCATGTTTATCACAAGTTATATTGTTTGTCACATGTTATTTTGTTTTTTACTTCGTTTCGTAATGTTTGTTATATTATAGTAACCTGACGAAGTGTAAATGTAAATAGATATACTCAACAATATTTACTAAAACCATCTATTTTTTTTGTATGAAATATACAACGAAGAGAAAAACCCCGGATATTGTCCATATAATTAAAATGCCAAACATGACATAACGCAACAATCAGCATGAAATTTTATAATGATAATAAAAGAATCATGACAGAACATGATTCAACTCCAGTTTAACCAATTAAAATAACAGAACCTGTTTTTATTTTTTTTCATATATGTTATAATAAATGGGATGTCGGCCGATTCTATCAGCAGAATAAGTTATAAAGAACAGATAGTAAGTTTATAATTATTAACAAAATCTGATTTTACAAAATAAATTTAACCTAAGTAAATATAAATGTATCATTAGCGGAGGATGGAATAATGGATAACGACTTATTAAGCGCACAGGAAGTTGCAGATATATTAAAAATTGCCAGGAATACGGTATATGAGCTTATTAAGCGCGGTGAACTGGCTTCCTCCAAAGTGGGAAAACAGGTCAGGGTGGACAGGCAGGAGGTGGAAGCTTATTTATCCAGGACAAAAAGCGTGGATACCAAAAAAGGCTTAACGGTTATCCAGACTGTTTCCAGAAATAATGTAAATTCGCTTTATACCCAGGCCGCGGAAGAGAATAACCGGATTAATGAATTGATTATATGCGGGCAGGATTTATCGCTGGACATACTGGCCAACCACCTTAATACCATGTCGGAGACCCTGCAGATTTATCGCTCCTTTATGGGAAGCTATAATGGTATTTATGCCCTTTACCAGGGCCGGGTGAATGTTGCAACGGCTCATTTATGGGACGGGGACACCAATCAGTATAACTCCACATATGTAAAGAAAATGATGCCCGGAATTCCGGCCTTAATTATCCGTATCGGAAAACGGAAGCAGGGATTTTATGTCCAGAAAAATAACCCAAAAAAAATCACCGGGTGGTCGGATTTAAAACGAAAAGATATCACCATTGTAAACAGGGAAAAAGGAAGCGGCACCCGGGTATTACTGGATGAGAAGCTCCGTCTGATGGGCATGATCGGGGATTATATCGAAGGATATTTTCGCGAATGCAAGTCCCACCTGGCGGTTGCCACCACCATCTCAAGAGGCGGTGCCGATGTTGCAATCGGCAGCGAAATGGGCTGCAAGAACATCCCCGGAATAGAATTTATACCACTGCAGACAGAGTGCTATGACCTGATAATCCGGTTAGCCGACGCAGAAAAACAGCCTTACCGGTCTATCCTGGAAATCATAGCCTCCGATGCATTTAAAATGGATTTGCAGAGTATCGGCGGTTATGATACGGAAGAAACCGGGAGTATTATCCAGGATTAGGTCCCTCATAAAAGACCGTTACATCATAGTATATTATCAAAGGTATTATCCTTTACTCCTGGTAAAGCATTATAGACGGAAGTACCAGCCAGTTCTTCGAAATATTTTTTGATGTCTAAAACAGCATTCCATCTCGCTACGGTATATTCATTCACCCCGTACCTGCGGGTAACATCCACAAACCGCTTTTCCAGAAGGCAGAAACCGGAAGAAAGTGCCAGGTTGTCGCATAACTGGACCAGCCTGTCATAATCGTCATATTGCACCGATGCAACGAAGTCTCTCATGAATAAATAATCCTCTTCCGATACATCCCATTTTCCAATGGAGGTCTTTGTATCCTGTATCATAAAAGCATGGGTAATGCATATTTTAGCCGCATCTTCCCAGCCTTTTGACATACAGTATTTATACCCCTCCAAAAGATGCCTTTCCGAAACAACGCCGACCCGCCGGCCGATATCATGCATAAGCCCCAGTATGTATGCTTTTTCTTTATCCAGATTGCAAAGCCCGGCAATATTGTGGCAAGCCAGGGCTACATATCTGGAGTGGCCGATCCATAAACCCGGATTCATGCGGCCTGCCTCCATTAATTCCTCTTCTGCAGTTTGCCTTTTTGGGTATTTCTCACTCATGCATTATCCTCCGAATCAAATATCCGCCGGAAATATGTGTTTATCCGGCGGATTTCGTTAACAGAATCTTTCACCGTCAACAGTGCCGGTTCCAGCTTTCGTTTTATTCAACCGGCCGGTAAATATTCAGTTCGCCCGGTTTTTCCTGGAAGTCACCCAAGGCAGGTACTATTTCCTTAAAATGTGCCGCTTCCATATGTAATTTCAGGTGTCCGTCACTTTCCCATTCTTCCAAAATGGTAAGAATCTGGGGATTGGCGGTATCCTGATACAATTGATAATGCAGGCAGCCTGCGTCATTATCGTTTGTGGCTTTGACCAGTTTTTTAGCCAGTGCTATGTAATCGTCAATTTTATCTTTTTTAATATAATTCTTCGCAACAATTTTAATCATCTTTACCTCCATCCTGTATTTTTTATTTTTAAGTCCATTTTTCAAAATGTACTTTTTCGGGTTTATAGCGGTCTGTAAATTCATTTTGCTGGGTATCCGGATAACCGACGGATACCAGTGCAAAAGGCTTGATATACTCCGGAAATTGATACATATCATTTAAATACTTAACTGCCGATTCATTGGTAGCAATACCCATCCAGACCGCTCCAAGCTCCAAATGTACCGCTTCCAAAAGAATGTTTTGTAACGCGGCACTCATATCCTGCTGCCAGAAAGTCGGATGCTTTAAATCTTTGCAATTGGCTATGAGTACCAAAGTAACGGGAGCGCCTGCTGCCGGTTTGGAATACGGTGTCGCAAGAGACAGCTGATTCCGTATTTCCTCATCTTCCGCAACAATGAATTCCCATGGCTGTTGGTTACCGGCTGAAGGAGCCTGCATGGCCGCCCGGAGCAGCTTATCGATCTTCTCCTTTTCCACAGGTCTGTCCTGGTATTTACGGATACTTCTGCGTCTAAAGATTTCGTCCATTTAAAACCTCCTTATTTTGGAAAATATTACCGTTTCCACTTATCAATATATCACCCGGGCAGTTCCTTGTCAATGTATAAATCCCTGCTCCCGGCGATTCGTAATTATATATAACTCCAGGAAACTATTTTTTGCTCTGAGTGTTCAAAACGGTGCAATGGCTTTTCAAACACGCTCTAAGCCGGTTCAGCTTCTCCCTGGTTACACAGCTACGGAGAATAAATTATTTCATATTGGCATTTATTTTATATCCTGGCACTCATCAGGTTGCTGGAGGAATATCTTTTCAGCCCTTTATAAAAAACAAAAAAAGCCAGACAGACGATAAATACGGTAAACGCCAATATAATGAGTAAATACCGGATACGGAAGCTTATGATTAACCTTATGGGCAGGTAAACTGTCAGCCCCACCGGAATGACCGAATACAGCAGAAGCCTGACAGCTCCTTTGAATATTCCGTCCGGATAAGTGGACATATTAACCATGGCACCTATTAAATTATTGGATAACATATCCCCTTTCACAATCCAAAAGGAAAGGCTCCCCGTAATTACGGCAAAAGAAGTCAGTATCACCCCTCCCGTTGCAGT
>DBEP01000067.1 GCA_002294045.1 Lachnoclostridium sp. UBA903
GTTCAGTTATCAAGGTTCTTGCCTGATTGCCCAGGCTTTTTGCTTACTTCATATAAACTTTTTTTGCTTTGTAAGCTTGGCTGATGTCTCACACCAGCTCGACTATCTTATCACACTTACAAGGAGTTGTCAATAACTTTTTCTATTTATTTTAATCAAGTTGTAACTCTCAAAAAAGTTTAACGGAGAAGGAGGGATTTGAACCCTCGCGCCGCTATTAACGACCTACTCCCTTTCCAGGGGAGCCCCTTCAGCCGCTTGGGTACTTCTCCAAAAAGGCTGATAAAATATCTAAAAATATCATATAAAACAACAAGGGCACCATCTATTGGTGCTTCATTGTCTACGGAGAAGGTGGGATTCGAACCCACGGTCCCTTTCGGAATCACCGGTTTTCAAGACCGGCTCCTTAAACCACTCGGACACCTCTCCAAACACTGCTTGAACAGTATAGCAAACCTTATATAATATGTCAAGCATTTTTAATTAAATTTTGGGGTTTTTTGAACCTTTTTTTGAGTTATTTTAATACTTTTCCGCCGCTCCTAAATATAGAAATAAATACTCTAAAATAGGCTGTTTAATAAGGCTTCCCCAATTAAAATATCCTCCGGCGTGGTGATTTTGATATTGCGGTAACTCCCCATAATCATCTTAATCGGATAATTCAGAGTTTGCTCCACTACCATGGCATCATCTGTAATATTCAATTCGCCAATGTCTTCTATTATCTTATCACTGCCAAGCCTGCCGGCGGTTTTCTTAAAACCGTCCTCCTTTTCCCTATTGTATACCATTTCTCCCATAATCATACAATAAGCCCTCATGATAATATCGTAAGAAAAGGCCTGAGGCGTCTGGACGGACCATAATTTACTTCGATCCGGTGTTTCCAGCACAATTCCGTCTCCGTTTACTAATTTAATTGTGTCCTTATTGGGTACTCCTACTACGCAGGCACTATGATATTTAAGATTTTTAATTGTATCTTCTATTATTTCAACAGTTACAAAGGGTCTGGCGCCATCATGGATAAGTACGTAATCGGCGGACTTAATTTCTTTTAAACCGTTATAAACAGAATGATAACGTTCTTTACCGCCCTCGATTATATGATTCACTTTTCTCATATTATATTCTTCCAAAATTAAGTTTTTACAGTACTCAGCTTCATTTTTACCTACCACTAAAACAATTTCATCTACGGAACTTTTTTCAAATGCTTTCAGGGAATAATAAAGTACCGGCTTCCCGCCTAAGGGCAGATATTGCTTTGCAGTACTGCTTAACATTCTTTTTCCTGTTCCCGCTGCCAGTACAATGGCGACAGTCCTTTTGCTTTCCATACTTCCCATACCTTTCATAATAAAACTTTTTGGAAAATGCTTTCTTATCTTCCAAAAAAGGGGCGCTTCTACCGCCGTGCACCAGATTTTTAACAATTTGGCCAGGTTATCTCTGTCCTATCTTCAGATTCGGCACGGCATTTAAATCCAGCCCATGCCTGGTTCCGTTTAAATATTCATAATACGCGGCGGCACCAATCATGGCGGCATTATCCGTACAAAATACGGCTGAAGGATAATAAAGATGTAAGCCCTGCTCCTTGCAGGCAGCTTCCATGGATTGCCTTAAAGCGGAATTAGCCGCTACTCCTCCGGCAATTGCGACCTGGTCCATATGATATTCCTGCGCCGCAGCAATTGTTTTGCTAACCAGTGCGTCCACAACCGCCGCTTGAAAAGAAGCTGCAATATCTGCGGTATTAACCGGCTCCTTTTTCATGGCACAGGAATTAAGATGGTTTAATACTGCCGATTTTACTCCGCTGAAACTAAAATCATAGGGAAATCCTTCTATATTGGCTCTCGGAAATACCACCGCATGTTTATCTCCTTCCCTTGCCAGTTTATCTACCTTTGGCCCTCCCGGATATCCCAGACCTATTGCTCTTGCAACCTTGTCAAAAGCTTCACCCGCCGCATCATCCCTGGTCCGTCCGATAATATCATACTTTCCGTATTCTTTTACTATAACCAGATGGGTATGGCCTCCCGATACAATCAGACATAAAAACGGAGGCTCTAATTCCTTGTTTTCGATAAAGTTAGCAGATACATGCCCCTCTATATGATGAATTCCGATTAAAGGCTTCTTTGCGGCAAAGCTGATTGCTTTGGCTTCTGCCACCCCGACCAAAAGTGCACCTACCAGTCCCGGGCCGTACGTGACGCCGATTGCATCCATATCCTCTAATGTTACATTTGCCTCCCAAAGGGCCTCCTTTATAACCTGATTAATTTTTTCTATATGTTTTCTGGACGCAATTTCAGGAACAACGCCGCCATACAATGTATGGAGGTCAATCTGTGAAGAGATTATATTAGAAAGGACGCACCTTCCGTTTTTGACAACTGCGGCTGCAGTCTCATCACAGGATGTTTCAATCGCCAGTATTAATATATCTTTTTCCATAACTTATCCTCCCCGTACTGCTTCATAAAATATACCTCTTTTGCAGATTTCTTTACAAAATTGCTCTATGTGCTTTTACGCGGTATCCGTTATTTGCTTACGGAATACCTGTTTTTTTCATACTCTCATTAACTGCTACCGGATGAATTAACTTTACCTCAGAATGATTTTAATATTAAACCAGTCTGAGGCAGGGACATTTTTCAAATCCCTGAAATGAAATCTATAACAAAGTTCCGGCTTTCCATTTCAGGGATTTTAACTTCCTATTCCATTGGTTTATTTTATTTTTCCGTTTCCGTATCTTCTTTATCGGCTATCTTCCACCCTAATATTTTCCATTTACTTTCTTCGTCCTGCCTGAGTATAAAATTTTCATATACTTTAGAAGAAGCATTACCCTCCTTTATGGTAAAGGAAACCACGGCGGAAGCGTATTTTTTATCTGAACTGTCCCAATATTTAACCGGATCGCTATTCTCAATATTATATTCTAAGATACTTCGTTTTGCTTTCCGATAATTGTCTACTTCCGTATTTAAATCAAGCAGGTAGTTAGTATAAGGATTGTTCTCAAGCAGCTCGTCATCAAATAGCTCCCTCAGCTGATTTGCCATCTTTTCAATCTGCTCCGGGGTCAGTTCCTCATTAAACAGACATTTTGTCATGGTGCCGTATAATACTAAGACTTCATCGGGTGAAGATGGGTAGCTGGCCGGAATGTCTTTTGTCAAAAGCTCATCCGTTTCACTTATGGAAGATGTGGATTCCGTCTTAAAAGGGATTGTCCTGGTTCTGATAAAAAAATACAGTGAAATTAAAACGGCCGAGAAGAAAACCATAAAAACAATTGTCTTAATTGTCTGTTTTTTCGATTTTTTCATAATCTGCCTCCTTTGCCAGGAATACTTTCTTTCGATTACAGGTTTATTCATCAGGATTAAATATTAAAGTAATGCTTTTACCGTCTTTACCGGCTCTGGAATTGGGAAATATCGCTCTTGTGTCCTCCATATATTCCTCCGGTTTTACTAAAGACGGGCTGAAATGAGTCAGCCATAATTCCCGTACACCGGCCGCCTTCGCCAACCTGGCCGCATCGTAAAATGTCATATGTTTATGATCGATTGCTTTATCTTCTTTATCTTTTTCACCATACATGCCTTCACAAATAAATAAATCTGCTTCTCTGGCATATTCCGAAATGGCCGCAATCGGACGGGTATCCGTACAATAGGTAAGTTTAATCCCTTTTCTGGGAGGGCCCAACACCATATCAGGGGTATATACCCTGTTTTCCGCATGGATGGTTTCACCCTTCTGCAAACGGTTCCAGTACATCTGCGGAACCTTGTTTTCTCCGGCTTTCTCAACATAAAACCTTCCGCCGCGTTCTATTATAATATTATATCCGTAACAGATAACATTGTGATTTACTTTAAAAGCCTGTATAACGTACCCGTTTATCCGAATTTCTTCCACGGAGCCTGATAATTCGATAAAGCGAATATCAAACGGCAGCTCCGGTGCAATAACCCGAAGCGCATTCACTACCCGTTCCAGGCCTTTGGGTCCGATCATGGTAACCGGTTCCGTTCGGTCCGCATTCCCCATGGTCAACAATAGTCCCGGCAGCCCGCTGATATGATCACCGTGATAATGGGTAAAGCATATGATATCAATGGGGTGAAAGCTCCACCCCTTTTCCTTTATGGCTATCTGTGTTCCTTCACCGCAATCTATTAATAAACTGGAACCATTATATCTGGTCATTAAAGCAGTAAGCCACCGGTTCGGCAAAGGCATCATACCGCTTGTACCAAGCAAACAAACATCTAACATGAATTTTCCTCACTTATTTTTTCATTTTATTTCTTTTATCCGAAAGTATTTAACAGCCAAGTTTTTCTGGAGTGTGTTTAAAAAATGCTTGTGCCGGACTGGATGCTCCACTTTGTGGGCGGTAAGTAACGATTCTGGGTGCATAGTAACGCTACGCTCCCAAAATTGCGACACAGGATACCGCAAATTTGGGCGTTCAGAACGGTGCCATGATTTTTTAATTACGCTCCAATCTATTTTCAAGTCAACTTTAAAAATAGTGAGTTCTTCGGTGCCAAATTATATTATTCATTCTTATTACCGTACATTGCTATACCTGCATTGTATTTAAGCTTACTTTTATTTTACCCTTTTTTGTATAAACATACACATATTTCCATAAGCTATTATACTTTAATATTAACATATCCCCTATCCATAATCAAGTATTACGGGGATAAGGCCCGGTCCCCTGCTGCTTAAACTTATGTAATACAAACAAAGCCAGGCCAAGCAAGACACAAACAGCCCAAATGGCTTTTTCACGATAAATTCCCGAATTTACCGCACCAAATATTGCTCCGCTGAAAAATGCCAGCAGTATTGCCGTATAATGAAATGCTTTTTTCATGCTGTCTTTGTCTTTTCTAATTATCCCTTTATAAAACATCTCCGCACAGGAACGCATATTTCCTGTACAAAATATGGTTGCATAAGCGGCATTTTTCCCGATATTCTTAAAGGAAGAAAACTGCATTGCCGCTGAAAATGCAATTCCGGTATTGGCCAGAATATCCGGTGCAGCCGGCGGCAGTAACCCCACAGCAAATAATACCGTCATTTCTCCGAACAATACTCCCGCCTTCCAATTTACATGTTTTTTTTGAACACGCTTTTTTTTCACGATAAATCGCAAATGCTGTGCCGCAAAAATACCAATCCAGAAAGCAGCAATCGGTACCATAGCATGCCCCATTCCCATAAAATCCTGTTCGGCCAGTCTTAAGGCCGCTAATACAAAATTTCCCGTCTGGCCTGTTGCAAATACATTACCATGAACGATATAGGAATAGGCATCCATAAATCCTCCGATCGCTGCCATTAACATGCCAAATCCTAAAGCCTCCGTTATCCCCGTTTCTTTTCCTCCGTCCTGAACAACGCTTTTATTTTCCATAATGTCTCTACCTCCCATCTCCCTAAAATCATCGCAATAATTAACAAGAAAGACTCTGGCGCTGACGCGCTGTCACTTTAGTGACAATCTTCCGTTGGTGCGTCATGTGCATCCCCGGTCGGGTTTTTATTTCATAGGACGAACTTTCCCATTAAATAAAAAAGGCTGTCACGAATTAGCCCACGGATACCATTATTTCGGATATCCGGTGAGCTGCTCCATAACAGCCTGACCCCTGCTATAAAACTTCCTTCTTTCGGACTACCTCTATAGGTATTTTAAAAGTTGAAATTAATTTATCATAGCATTCTTCACATATATTAAATTTATGAACCTCTAAATCATATTTTGAAAAATATCCCCACTCCTTGGCTGCCTCAAAAACATCCTCTTTCATAATACCCTGCTCCATAATAATCCTTTTCCCGCATACGTTACAATATACTTCCTTGTTAATACGGATTTTCCTCTTAACCTTGTCCATACATTATCCCTCCTGCTAACTTGGCCAGCTTCTTAGTAACATTATAACGTTTTTCATGGGATTTTTACAGTGGTAATTACTGTATCTCGTCTCTTCCGGTAAATACCCTGTTCCGGCCGGTTTATAAGATTCCCCGTTTTCCTATTTCAGCCACATTATAAGAGCATCTTCGGCCGGCGCATTATAGAAGTTCTTTCTCACTCCCGCATCCTTAAAGCCTAATTTGCGGTATAGTGCTATTGCCGCCAGATTGCTTACCCGTACTTCCAGGGTAAATGTCCCTAACCCCTGCTTTCTTCCAAGCTCAATCAGGGCAGACAGCATAAAACAGCCTATTCCCCTGCCTCTTAACGCCTGCTTTACCGCCACATTATAAATTTGACCTTCTCCGGCAACTCCCCACAATCCGCAGTAGGCCGCTATTTCATCCTGTTCTTCCACAACCAGGTAAATATTCCGGCGGTTTTTTATAGAATCCAAAAAATCCGCCGCACTCCAGGGCTTTGAAAAAATGCTGCATTCTATTTCATGGACCGAAGGCAGGTCCTCTTCATTCATGGTTCGAATAATCATACCGTTTCTTCCTTTTTTTATGAATCGGATTTACTGCTTCTTTTTTCCATTAATTCACGCTCTGCCTGGGATAATCTTAGATAAACAGGTTCATGGTCATCCGCACTTTCTGTCAGGCCTTTGCCGTAATATAACATTCCCAAGGCGCCCACGGCTGCCGCCCTCTGCTTAGAAAGATGCACCGGTGCAAAACAGAAGGGAACCGTCATTATTTCCCTGAGTTTTTCACCATGAACCTCTACCCCGTCACCTAAGAATATCACTTCTCTCCCCAACAGGTTCAGTTCTTCTGCTATATCCGCAACTCCAACCGCTTTCTGGGGCATGACTACCGTAAATTCGTCTCCGGGGAATTCATAAATTCCCGTATAAACCTGGTTCCTTCTGGCATCCATAACAGGGCAGATTAACCGGTCGGTACCGTATAAATTATAGGCGAGGGCATCCACCGTAGGTATATTGATAATAGGTTTATTTAAAGCTAAACCCAGCCCTTTTGCCGTAGAGGAACCAATCCTGAGTCCGGTAAAAGAGCCCGGTCCGCCTGCCACAGCAATTGCGTCTATTTCATTAAGCTCCTGGTCCGATAATCTGACAATCTCATCCAGCATCGGCAGCAGGGTCTGGGAATGGGTCTTTTTATTGTTTACCGTATATTCTGCCAATACTTTTTCCTCCGTTACGATTGCAACGGAAGCAACTAATCCTGAACTGTCTATTGCTAATATCTTCATACTTTTTTTCCATACTCATGTATGAACTTGGATATGAGG
>DBEP01000047.1:0-83640 GCA_002294045.1 Lachnoclostridium sp. UBA903
TAGTCAGCAGGGATAAGGTCCATTCGTCCATTTTCGTAAGCTCCGCTCCCAGCATTAAAGGAGAACGGAAGATACACCAGAGAGTCATCATGGTAATCTGCTCTTCCCTGGTAAATTCAGTTATACGCTCTTTTCCAAAGCCTTTCCCAAGCCATCCGAGAGGCAGCATGTCACAATCGGGATAACAGCCTTCCCCCACGTGTTTCTGCCATATTTCACACCGTTCAAACATATCCAGCAGCAATGGCCAGCTGTCTCTATTCTCGCTTTACGCCCAGTGGGGTGTGGACTATGTGAAATGCGATGATATCTGTAATACTAATTTATATGTTAATAACCGGTATTCCGCCGAAAAAGAAATTGAGATGCTTCATAAGGCCATACAGAAGTGCGGACGTCCCATTGTCCTGAGCCTGTCTCCGGGACCGGCCCTGATAGACAAAGCCTGGCATTACGAAAAATATGCCAACATGTGGCGTATTACCGATGATTTCTGGGACAGCTGGCCATTGCTGCTGGATATGTTTGAACGGTGTGAAATATGGCAGAAACACGTGGGGGAAGGCTGTTATCCCGATTGTGACATGCTGCCTCTCGGATGGCTTGGGAAAGGCTTTGGAAAAGAGCGTATAACTGAATTTACCAGGGAAGAGCAGATTACCATGATGACTCTCTGGTGTATCTTCCGTTCTCCTTTAATGCTGGGAGCGGAGCTTACGAAAATGGACGAATGGACCTTATCCCTGCTGACTAACAGGAAAGTGCTGGCCTTACTGGGCGGAAACCATCAGGCACAGCAGATTGCCAGGGATGAGAAGCATGCCGTCTGGTTCAGCAAAGACCGGGAAAGCGGGGCCTGTTATGCGGCATTATTTAACTTCCGGGAAGCGGAAGCTTCCGTAAGTACGGATTTTGAGGAACTGGGCCTGAGTACCGGGCCGGGGAAGGCATGGGAGAATGAGCGGGATACCGGTAAAGAAATTGGCATTACCGATAGCAATACCGATGGGAATAGTGAAATTCTTATGGAAGAGCTCTGGACGGGGGAGAAGGCCTCTTCAAAGAATGGGAAAATTACGGCGCAAATTGGAGCCCATGGTGCGAAGCTGTACCGCCTCAGGCTATAGCGGGCTTCGTCACTACAGCTGAGGATTAGGCTGGTAAAGAAGCTGTCAATATCTGATATAATCAGGTTAACGGAAGTAGAATCCAGAGCTACTATTTTGATTAAAAAACAATAATTCATAAAAATAGTGTTGACAAATAAAACATCAGATGATAGAGTAAGGTAAAGCGATGAAGCAAAAGCGGAAGTTTCATCGCTTTTTTTTACTACAAGTCAGTATATAAAGTTATAATAGGACTTATATTATATTAAGGGGAAAGGAGAGCAATTTCTTTGAGAGTTATTGGAATCGGAGATAATGTTTGCGATAAATACAGGCATCTGAATCTTATGTTCCCGGGCGGCCAGGCCTTAAATGTATCTGTTTATGCACGTATGTTAAATTGCGAATCGGGATATATGGGTGTTTTCGGACAGGATAAGGTGGGGGAACATATAAAAAATACATTGAAAAAATTAGCAGTTGATATTTCAAGGTGCAGGGAATATCCGGGAGAAAACGGATATGCGGTAATTGATATAAAAGACGGGGACAGAGTATTTGTAATGAGCAATAAAGGCGGTGTATTAAAAGAGCATCCGCTTGTACTGGATGAAGAAGATTTAGCCTATATCGCAACCTTTGATTTAATACATACCAGCAATAACAGTCATATTGACAGGGAATTGCCTAAATTATCCGGCCTTCCCAATCTTCTTTCCTACGATTTTTCAGTCACATATAAAGACAGAAATAAGTTGGAATATATATGCCCCCATATTGATTTTGCATTCCTTTCCTGTGCTGATTTACCGGAGCGGGAGATTATTGCCCTGGCAAGGCAGATGAACCTTTGGGGTGCCAAGGTCATTATTGCAACACGGGGCAGTAAAGGAGCAGTGATTTATAACGGGGAAAATGTAAAAATATTTCAGCCAAAGCTCATTAACCCGGTTGATACGTTAGGTGCGGGAGATTCCTTTGCGGCCGGTTTTTTAGTCCGGTATGCCGCTGATATTATAAAAAGAGGAATTACGGCTGGAGACGACAGATATGAAACAGAACTGGATAAAGCTCTTGGGTGTGCTTCTTATATGTCAGCAAAAATATGTATGATGAATGGAGCCTTTGGACATGGCTGTCCTTTAGAATAAAGAGGTTAAAATTTAGAAAGAGGTGAATGAGATGGGATACATGATAGGTGTGGATGTAGGAGGGACTTTTACGGATTTTTCTGTTTTTCATGTGGAAAGCAAGGAATTATTCCATTTTAAAAATAGTTCAACGCCTGATGATCCATCCAGGGCAATTGTAAACGGCATTAATCAAATTCTGGAAATGAAAGGAATTAAGCCCCCTGAAATAGTATATCTTGCCCATGGAACTACGGTTGCCACCAATGCATTAATTGAAAAAAAAGGCGCCAGATTGGGGCTTATTACAACAAAAGGGTTTCGAGATCTTATGGAAATAGGCAACCAGAAGAGACCTTCGCTTTACGATTTATTAAAGGATAAGCCGGAAAGTTTAATTCCGTCCGGTTTAAAATGTGAAGTGGAAGAACGTATCATGTATGACGGTAAAATAAAAATCCCTCTGAAGGAACAGGATGTACTGGATGCCGTGGAGTATTTAAGAAAGCAGGGTGTAGCCACCATTGCGGTATGTACTCTATTTTCTTTTATCAACCCCGTACATGAGAAACGGATTAAGGAGATTATTCATAAGGTTTATCCACAAGCCTATGTTTCCGTTTCCAGCGAACTGGTGAGTGAATTCAGGGAATACTCCCGTATGAGTACTACGGTATTAAATGCGTATTTAGGACCTGTTATGAAAAATTATGTAAATAACTTTGAAAAATGTGTCAGGGAGGCAGGAATTAAAGTATCACCCTATGTTACTCAGTCCAATGGTTCCATTATCTCTATTTCCGAAACGATTGAATGCCCCATTAAGACAGCGGTTTCCGGTCCAAGCGCAGGTGTAATCGGTGCATCTTACATAGGACAGCAGTGCGGTGTTGATAAAATCATCACTTTTGATATGGGCGGCACCAGTATTGATGTCAGCTTAATTGAAGGAGGCAAAGCACAGATTTCTTATGAAAGAATGGTGGAAGGATACCCGGCCAGAATCCCTATGATTGATATTATTACGGTAGGTGCCGGAGGTGGCTCCATAGCGGCCATTGATGAGGGAGGAGCGCTAAAAGCAGGCCCTAAAAGTGCGGGGGCAGTACCAGGCCCGGCTTGTTATAAGCGCGGAGGAATGCAGGCAACGGTAACTGATGCCAACATTATTCTTGGAAAGCTGAACCAGAAAAATATACTGGGGGGCAGAATGGAGGTTGATATCGCTCTTGCGAAAGAGGTGATACAAAAGAATATATGCAATAAATCTTCCCTGAGCCTTGAAGATGCCGCGGCAGGTATTATTTCCGTTGTTAATTCCAATATGGTACGTGCAGTAAGGAATGTTTCGGTAGAAAGGGGCTTTGACGCAAGAGATTTTACTTTGATGGCTTTTGGGGGAGCCGGTCCTTTGCATGCCTGTGAAGTTGCAAGGGAACTGGGAATTACGAAAGTATTACTGCCGCCGTCTCCAGGCACTCTTTGTTCCTTAGGCCTGCTAATGGCAGATACCAGATTTGATTTCAGCCGTTCCAATATAATGCTTGCCGAGGAACTTAATATTGGGAAAATAAAATCCATTTTCGACGAGCTGAGAGAAGAAGGAAATCGTATGCTTGCCAATGAAGGTATGGCCGAAAAGGACAGATCTTTTATTTATACCGTTGACTGCAGGTATGAAAGACAAAATTATGAAATATCCGTTGAAGTGGAGGGCAGGGAGTTTAATGAAGCATCCATGGAGCATATGATTGCGGTTTTCCACGCAGAGCATAATAAATCCTACGGATATTGTGACTTTGATAAAAAAATACAGATGGTGAATTACCGTGTCGGAGCCATAGGTACCATAACAAAACCAGACTTAAGAAAATATGAACCGGAAGAAAACCGGAGCCTGACAGAGACAATAGAAGTAAGAGCGGTTAGATTTGAAGGAGAACCGGAGTACAGGGAAACAAAGGTTTATGCCAGGGAAGAAATACCCATAGGAGCCATGGTTTACGGGCCTGCCATTATTGAACAAATGGATTCTACCAGTGTAATTCCTCCCGGCTGGAATGCCTATCACGATGAATATGCCAATTTAATCGTCATTATGCAGAATGCATGATTTCTATGCGTCATTTGTTGCAGTTTAGCCGTAAGAGTGAACTGTAACAAAAATAAAGGTAACCATAAAGTCACAAATAAAGTTTCAGGAGGTGGATAATATGAAACAGACAGTGGACGCTGTTACAGTAGAAATTGTCGGAAATCTTTTGCTGTCTATAGCGGAAGAAATGGGGTATGCGGTTATCCGGAGCGCGTATTCCACCAATATTAAGGAGCGCAGGGATATTTCCAGTGCCGTTTTTGACCCAGAAGGGAATATGGTTGCCCAGGCAGAGCATGTAGCAATGCATCTGGGTTCCCTGCTTGGGATTATTAAAGAAGTATACAAACATTTTGACAAGAAAGAAATACGGCCTGGAGATATGTTTATAGGAAATGATCCTTATAACGGCGGCGGGACCCATCTTCCGGATATTACCATTGCAGCTCCGGTATTTGTGGACGGAAAACTGATTGGCTGGGTAGCAAATTTAGCACATCACAGTGACGTAGGAGGTAAAGTAGCCGGTTCTACCTCCGGTGATGCGGTGAGTGTTTTCCAGGAAGGCACTAAGATTCCGTTGGTGAGGATTTGCAGGGAAAATGAGCTCTGCCTGGATATCGTCCATATTATTATGGCCAACAGCCGGATTCCAAGTGAACGCTATGGGGACCTGCAGGCCCAAATTGCTGCTAATGCCGTTGGAATCAGACGTTTTAAAGAGGCATATTACCGGTATGGAAATGTATTGATTGACAGTATGTATGAACTTCAGGATTATGCGGAAAGAAAATTGCGCGCGGGAATCAGTAAACTGCCCGACGGCGAATACTCTTTTATGGATTATATGGATGATGCAGGTATCACTTATCCGCACCCCATACCGATTGCTGTCAGGATTACCATTAAAGGAGACACCATGGAATTGGACTTTACGGGTACGAATAAGCAGGTGGAAGGCCCTATAAACGTGACCAAGAATGGCTTGCTGGCAACGGTTTTTTACTCCTTAAAAGCCATAATAAATCCGGATATCCCGTCTAATGCCGGGATTTACCGTGCATTTTCTGTATCTGCCGAGGAAGGACTTATTGTAAATGCGCAGAACCCGGCACCGGTGGGAGCACGTATTGATACCTGCATGAGAGTGGCGGACGTCATTTTCGGAGCCATGGCTAAGGCAGCACCGGAAAGAGCCATTGCAGGCTGCAACAGTTCATGTACTTCAGCCATATTCAGCGGGAATGATCCCATTGATAAAGAGCACTTCTATGTATATCTGGAAACCATTGCCGGAGGTTCCGGTGCCAGCAAATATAAAGACGGTCTGAGCGGAGTCCAGGTGCATATGACAAATACATCCAATCTGCCCATTGAGGCCTTGGAGATGGAATTCCCTTTGGTAAATGTCAGGAAGTATGCCTTACTGCCTGACAGCGGAGGTGCAGGCAGAACCAGAGGGGGACTTGGGATTATCCGGGAATTTGAAATCATGTATGACGGAATTAACTATACGGGACTTGGAGACCGTCAGATACATAAACCTTATGGTTTGGCAGGAGGACTAAACGGAACGGGAGGTAAGTATTATGTTACCCGGGTAGATGGGACTGTGGAACCTTTGCCGTCAAAATGTACGGATATCCGGCTTAATAAGGGAGATCTGATAAGTGTACGGACTCCCGGCGCAGGGGGCTACGGCAGTCCTTTGGAACGTCCCTTTGAATGGTTAGTCAGGGATATAGTTGAGGGAAAAGTTACCGTACAGGCGGCAGGAGAAGATTATAAAGTTGCTATTATTGAAAAGGACGGGCGGTATCAGGTCGAAGAGGCGTTAACGGAAAAATTAAGAAAGGATTTGTAAATATGGGAGAAATCTTATTAACTGTTGAAAAATTGAAGATGGTGTTCCGTAATAGGACTGCTTCTTTTACTGCAGTAGAGGATTTGTCATTTTCTGTTAGCCAGGGTCAGACACTTGGAATCGTCGGTGAAAGCGGAAGCGGTAAAACTATGTCTTCCTTATCCGTAATGAGGCTTCTCCCTGAAAAGGGAGAGATAGCAGGCGGTAAAATCATGTTTAACGGCAGGGATTTATTGTCTGCCGGAGAAAAACAAATGCAGGGTTTGCGGGGAAATGAAATTTCTATGATATTTCAGGACCCTATTATGTCTCTGGACCAGATATTTACAATAGGGAGCCAGATTGTAGAAGCCATTTTAACCCATCAGGACATTACTAAGACTGCAGCGAAGGAAAAGGCACTGAAACTTCTTAAAGAAGTAGGTATCCCCAATACAGAAAGAGTATATCACTCCTATCCTTTCGAACTTTCCGGCGGAATGTGCCAGAGAGTAATGATAGCCATTGCATTGTGCTGTGAGCCGAAACTGTTATTTGCAGACGAGCCTACTACTGCACTGGATGTTACCGTACAGGCACAAATAATGGATTTGTTGAAAAAATGCCAGGAAGCATACAATATGGGTATTGTCCTGATTACACATGATTTAGGTGTTGTAGCCGATGCCGCAGACCGGATTGTGGTTATGTATGCAGGAAAATCAATGGAGAATGCTACAAAAGATGAAATTTTTAACAAGCCTTTGCATCCTTACACCATGGGACTGATGAAATCCATTCCTCATCTGGATAAGAAACAGGATAGATTATATAGTATTGAAGGAATGGTACCTGACAGGAAAACCATGCCGAAGGGATGCCGTTTTTCAACCAGATGTCCTTATGTCCAGGACCTGTGTCAGGAAAAAGAGCCTGACGAGAAAGAGGTTGTCAAAGAGCATCTGGTACGCTGCCACCGGGCGGAAGAATTCCTGAAAGGAGGGAAGATAATTGAATAAAGAAGTGCTGTTGGAAGTCCGGCATCTTTGCAAGCAGTTTCCTGTTAAAAGTAAAATGCTGATAAAAGGCGGTGCCGTTTATGCGGTTGACGATGTTAATTTCTGCATCTATAAAGGGGAGACCCTCGGTCTGGTGGGAGAATCCGGATGCGGGAAAAGCACTCTTTCCAGAAGCATATTAAATTTGATAAAACCAACTTCTGGAGATGTAATTTTTGAAAATAGGAATCTCACAACCATGAATAAAAAGGAAATTCGAAGGCAGCGGGAACATATCAGAATGATATTTCAGAAACCCTATGGTTCGTTAAATCCAAGGGAATCGGTTAAAGATATCGTCAGTGCGCCTTTTAGCATCCATAAATCCATGACAAAACAGGAAAGAGAACAGGAAGTATTGCAGCTGATGGATAAGGTCGGATTGAATACTGCCTGGATTAACCGGTATCCTCATGAATTTTCAGGAGGACAGAGGCAGAGAATCGGGATTGCGAGAGCGCTGGCAGGCAATCCCAAACTTATCATATGTGATGAACCGGTCTCGGCACTGGATGTTTCCATACAGGCGCAGGTTTTGAATTTATTAAAGGATTTACAGCAGGAAATGGGACTTACCTACCTGTTTATCTCCCATAATCTTTCCGTCGTCCGGTTTATGGCAGACAGAATAGCCGTAATGTATCTTGGCAGCATTGTGGAAATGGCAGACAGTAATACCATATATGAAAATTCCATGCATCCTTATACTCATGCACTCTTATCTGCGATCCCGGAGGCGAATACAAAACCCAAAAAAGAAAGAATTATTTTGGAAGGGGATATGCCAAGTCCGGTTAATCCGCCTAAAGGGTGCCGGTTCAGTACCCGGTGCCGGTATGCCAAGGATATCTGCAGAGAGAAAAAGCCGGAGCTTCTTAACGTAGGAGAAAATCATTTATCAGCCTGTTATTTGTATCAGAAAGGAGTGCATTAAATATGATGAAATTCCTGTTAAAACGTTTGGGAATAGCACTTCTTCTTTTATACGCGGTTTCTACCATAGTATTTATCCTGATACATATTATGCCGGGGGATCCCGTACTGCTTATGTTAGGAACGGATTCCTCACCGGACCCTGCCGCAGTGGAAAGCCTGAGAAGGGAATTGGGTCTGGATAAACCTATCCCGGTCCAATATATGGATTATCTGAAGAATCTGTTAACCGGTGATTTTGGGATTTCCTACAGTGAAAAAATACCTGTCCTTAAGGCCATCGGCTCCAGGCTTCCGCGTACTCTGGAGCTTGCGCTGGCAGCATTGCTGATAGCCTGTATCATAGGCATACCTTTAGGAATTTTAGCGGCTTTAAGAAGAGGTAAGCTTTCAGATTTTTTCATGACCGTATTGGCCTCCTTCGGTACCTCCGTTCCGGTATATATATTAGGTTATTTTTTTGTAATGATATTTGCTTTAGATGTATTTCATTTTAATTTATTTAAATTTCCTGCCAGCGGTTATGTGGATTTTGCCAAAGATCCGGCAAAGCATTTTTTAAGGCTTGTTCTTCCGGCTATGACATTAGCCCTTGGAGTAGCTTCTTCTATTATGCGTGTAACCAGGGCGTCCATGCTGGAAGCGATGTCCGGCGAATCCATACGGCCCTTAAGGGCCAAAGGCCTTTCTAACAGAAAGGTAATCTTAAAGCATGTAATCCGAAATGCAATGATCCCGGTAGTTACTATAATCGGTTTACAGCTGGGGAACCTGATCGGAGGCACCGTTTTATGTGAAACGGTTTTTAACTGGCCCGGAATTGCAACCTTATTAGTAAAGGCAATTAATCACCGTGATTATCCTTTAATCCAGGGCTGTGTTTTAGTAGTCGCTTCCATCTATATACTAACGAATATGCTGGTGGATATTATTTATACGGTTCTGGACCCAAGAATGAGGTAGGAGGCAGTCATGATGAATAAATTCATATCAAATAAAAAATTTATATTTAGCTTGCTTATCCTGATACCTTTATTTCTGGTTGTGGTATTCGGCAAATATATTGTTCCCAATGATCCTTTAGTCATGGACACGGGCAATCCATTGAAAAACCCGTCGATGCAGTATCCTTTAGGAACGGACGAATACGGCAGGTGCATATTTTCCAGGCTGATACTTGGTATCCTGCCGTCAGTGACAGTAGCACTCCTCGGAACTGCAATAGCTTTTGTATCCGGTACTCTGCTGGGTATCATTGCAGGCTATGTAAGCGGAAAGACAGGCAGTATTATTATGCGTTTTATTGATGTTATACTTTGTTTTCCGCCGATTTTACTTGCCATGATGATTGCCGGGTTATGGGGAGCCGGGTTATTAAATCTGATAATTGTGGTGGGAATTTTATATTTGCCCCATTTTTGCCGGCTGGCATATTCCTCCGCACTTAAGACCAGCAAAATGGAATATGTTGAAAATGATGTGTCAATAGGGGCAGGAACAGCAAGAATTTTATTGAAAGCAATTATACCAAACATATTATCACCTCTAATTATACAAATCAGTACAACGGTTTCCAATGCAATTTTACTGGAATCCGGTTTAAGCTTCCTGGGGCTGGGGGTTCAGCCGCCCAAGCCATCCTGGGGCCTGATGATAGGCACGGCAAAAGATTATATATCGGTAAACCCCATGTATTTAATGTGGCCGGCACTTTGCCTGTGTTTGACTATACTCGCGATAAATTTATTGGGTGATGCATTAAGGGATATTCTGGATCCGAAACTGAATGAAACTATTTAGTAGCCGGATTTGAATATAAAGTAGAACTATAAACATATAAGGAGGTACCATATGAAAAGTAAAAAGATGTTTAGGGTATTGGCAATGGTTATGGCATTGTGTTTTCTGCTGGCAGGATGCGGTAAGGTGAAGCAGGGAGAAGAAAACGCAGACCCTGAAACAGGGAATTCTGCCGAAACAGCCGATACAGAGAGTCCGGTAAATACGGAAAGTACAGGGAGTACAGCAGACGAACTGGTAGTAGGACTCAGTGCCGAACCGACAACAATGGATCCCCATATTCAATCTGGTCAGGCTACGAGAATGATAAAACAGCAAATTTACAGAGGACTTTTTTCCTATGGGGACGGTGAAGAAAGCATTCATAATGAATTGGCCGATTCTTATGAAATATCGGAAGATAATTTAACTTATATTTTTAAGCTGAAGGCCGCCAAGTTTCACGATGGTTCTGATGTAACGGCAGAGGATGCGGCCTTTTCGCTCCAGCGGATTATGGACGAACAAACAGGCGCCACTTTTGGAAGTGATTTCAGAAATGTTGTGGAATCTGCTTTTGCTGTGGATGAAAAAACAGTTCAGATTGTTTTGAAATATCCCGATACCGCTTTTCTGGAACTGCTGTGCCTGCCGGAATCCGTTGTTGTATCAAAGGCTTGGTGTGAATCCCATGACAATGATTTAGATACGAATCCTATGGGATGCGGGCCTTATCAATTTGATAGCTGGGACAGAGGCCGGGAAATAACGGTAACCGCTTCCCAGGATTATTACAAAGAAGCGCCCAAGAGCAATACCATCCGTTTTGTATTCTATACGGATGACACTACGAGAGCCAACGCTTTAAGGACCGGAGATGTGGATTTAATTGATTATGTGCCAGCAAAAGAAGCAATTGCTTTTGGAAGTTCACCGGATATACAGCTTGATGTAACGGTTGCGCCATTTATGTGTATACAGATTAACTGCACGGAAGGCAGTCCTTTGGCAGATACCAGGGTAAGACAGGCAATTGCTTATGCCGTAGACAGAGATGGAGTAATCAATTCGGCATTCATGGGCCGGGGAGTGGCCATTTACGGATTCCCTACCATTGTCGGACAGGCCGGATATGATGGCGCTTATGATAGTTATTTCTCTTTTAATCCGGATAAGGCGAAAGAATTGTTGGCAGAAGCAGGATATCCGGACGGTTTCAGCTGTAAATTGCTCGCAACTTCCACTTATGCCATGCATGAGCAGACGGCGCTTGTCGTACAGGATAGCCTGGCAAAAATCGGTATTCAAGTGGAAGTTGAATTGCCTGACTGGTCTACCAGGATTGAACGCTCTAATACCGGCAATTATGATATGATGATATCAGGAACAGCAGGCAATATTGTGGATATGGATTGGGTTACCAATTATTATCAAAGCGGTGATGTCCGTATGAACAGCTGCCCCGGATTCGGCGATGATTTAATTGACCAGTATCTGGCTGAGGGTAGAGAAAGCCTTGACCCTGATGAAAGGACGGTAATCTATAATAAATTTAGGGAAAGAGCATTGGAATTATCTCCTTTTGTTTTCCTTAATTATCGGGAGCAGATTTTTGCATATGGAAACAATGTAAAAGGTTTTAATAATCTGGACGGTGTTTTAACCTATTGTTCCGGTATTACTTTAGAGAACACTTATGTAGAGGAATAAAATCAATTCAAGGAGATTATCATGGATGTAAAAACAATAGTATCGGAAATAAAAAACAAACTGGATAAGAAAGGAGGATTGAAACATGTTTACTTTATAGCATGCGGTGGATCGAAAGCAGCCATTTTTCCAGGGTTGTATTTATTGCAAAGTGAAGCAAACACATTCGGCGCTACTACACACACCAGTAATGAATTCGTACATGTTACTCCAAAGGAACTGGATGAAAGATGCATTGCAATTATATGCTCTCTGAAAGCTACCCCGGAGACGGTGAAGGCAGTTGAAGCGGCAAATGCTGCAGGCGCAATTACCATTGCCATGACAGGTTCTGATGATACCGAAATGGCAAAAAACGGGCAATATGTAGTGGTTTATTCCAATGGTGATGATCAGACTTACAGTGAATCAAACGGTGCATATGCGTTAAAAATCGGTTTTGAAATACTAAAACAATTTGAAGACTATGCTAATTATGATGTTGCAATAGAAGCGTATTCCCATATTGATGAAATTGTTTCGGAAGGTAAAAATAAAGTACTGCCAGCGGCAAAAGAATGGGCCGTAAAAAATGAGAAAGAACCGATTTTTTATGTATTGGCTTCCGGAGCTAATTATGGCGTCGCATATTCTATGTGCTGCTGTCATTTTATGGAAATGCAATGGAAACATGCAGTTTGTCTCCATACCGGTGAATATTTTCACGGTTCCTTTGAGACTACCGACAAGGAACTCCCGATTATCCTATTGATGGGTGAAGGAAGGACACGGGCATTAGATGAAAGATGCCTGAATTTTCTTAAAAAGTATGCCGGCAATTACATTGTAATAGATTCCAGAGATTTAGGGATCAATAAAATTAATGCAAAGGTAGTAGAATTTTTTAACCCGGTCATAATGATACCCATTGAAAGATACTATGTTTCCCAAATGGCTGATATCAGAAATCACTCCATGGATATAAGGCGTTATATGTGGAAAGTGGAATATTAATACATAACTGCTGTCTGATTGAGAAAATAAACCTTTTCCCTTACAGTATTCCTTATTTTGTAACTTGATTGCGATTTTTCCATAAATTATTCGTATATTAAATAAAGTGCCTTAAAATGTGTATAAATGAACCAAGCAGAAAAATTTCTTGCTTTTTTACAGAATTATTTATATACTATATCCTATAGAAATGTATTATGTTAGTATATAATATTATATGAGGATAAAGTAAGGGAGAGGGGATGAGCAATCTTGCTAGACGTAAAATCATCAACACCTCTATATATACAGTTGATGGAAAATTTGGAACAAAATATCAGAAAAGGCATCTATGCCGAAGGAGAGCGTCTGCTGTCCGAGGTTGAGATGGCAAAGTGTTATGATGTAAGTGTTATTACCGTGAGAAAAGCATTTAGCGGACTGGTCAAAAAGGGGCTAATAGAAAAGCAGCAGGGAAAAGGTACTTTTGTATCGAAACGCAGGTATTATAAGGATATGAATATGCTGATCAGTTTTTCTGATATGTGCCGTAAAATAGGTGTTATACCCGGTGGCAAAATGATAGAAAACAGATTAATCCATGCAGATGAAAAAATGGCGGAAAAGCTGCATATTAAGCCAAATGAAAAGATAATTTCCATTGTGCGGGTCAGACTTGCTGACGACGAGCCTGTTGCAATTGAACGGAATTATTTTTCCATAGGATATGCCGTTTTGGTAAATGAGGTATTTGATAATAACTCTCTTTTTGAATTTTTGAAAGATAAAATGGATGTAACTGTAAGTTATTCTGAAAGAAGTGTGGATATACATTATACAAATAAAACGGAGGCTTCTTTACTGAATATAAATGAAAAAGCACCTATGCTGCACATTGAGAGCGTGACTTATGATAACATGAAAGAACCGGTGTATGTAGGTGAACAAATAATTAACAGTGATAAATTTACCTTATATTTATGAAATTTATATTAAATAGCGAACAATAAATGATGAAGTCCGGAACCTGGCTGCTTTTCATTAAGCGGCAAGGAGCCGGGCTTTTTTGTTTTTTGAAGATTTAAAAAAAATACTTGACATAGTTTTCTCCTTGTTGTAAAGTCAGTATATAACATTATATACTGACTTGAAAATAGAACAAAAAATTACTCTTTATTATAGAGGTAAAACGGGCCTTATGTCATGGGGAGGTTTTTTATACCTCATTATAAATATATTAAGAATTTTATACAACGATGTATAAAGCAAAGATAGCTTTATACTTTTTTTATGTTACGAGGAATTACGTCATATAAGATAAAAAATGCTTTGCTAATCTTGTAACGAAAAACTAAATTATTCCCTGAGAAACGGGATTTACAAAGGAAGGAAAAACATGCAGGAAAAAAGAAAGGCTGCTGAGGAAAAAATGATAACCCAAGAAACACAGACGGTTGCCGAATTATTAATTAAATGCCTGGAACAGGAAGGAGTTGAATATATTTTTGGAATTCCAGGAGAAGAAAATCTTGCCGTCATGAACGCAATTGAAAAATCCTCAATAAAATTTATTACTACCAGGCATGAACAAGGAGCCGCATTTATGGCTGATGTTTATGGAAGGCTAACGGGTAAAGCTGGTGTCTGCTTATCTACTTTAGGACCCGGTGCGACAAATCTGGTTACCGGTGTTGCAGATGCCCATTCGGATGGTTCTCCGCTGATTGCATTGACCGGACAGGTGGGAACAGACAGAATGCATATCACATCGCATCAATTTCTGGATTTATGTAAAATGTTTGAGCCTATAACGAAAAGGGTAAAAATGATTGTAAATCCGAGCACTGTCAATGAGATAGTCAGAATTGCCTTTAAATACGCCGAAAGTGAAAAGCCGGGCGCCTGCCACATTGATCTTCCTGTAAATGTGGCAAGTATGGATGCGGGAGATGAAAAACCGTTAATGAAGAAAATCAGTACTAAGGAATATGCGGAAGGGGATTCTGTTGAAAAAGCGGCAGATCAGATATTCATGGCGGAAAGGCCTGTTGTATTGGTGGGAAGCGGTGCAATACGGGGTAAAGCAAGTGAAGCATTAACAGCTCTGGTTACGGATCTGCACATTCCGGCTGTGGTTACCATGATGTCGAAGGGGGCGGTTCCCTTTGATAATCCCTATGCATTGGGAACAATTGGAATTCCCCAGAAAGATTATCCCAATAAGATAATTGAGAATGCAGATTTAATTATTACGGTAGGATATGATATTGTTGAGTATGCACCTGTAAAATGGAATGATGCAAACAAGATTAAAATCATACATATTGATACACGGCCCGCCCACATAAATAAGCTATACCAGCCGATTGTGGAAGTTATCGGGGATATATCGGATTCTTTGCATAGAATCAGGAGAAGGACTTTAAAACCTAAAAATTATGTTTATGCACAAAAAATACGGAAAAAAATGATTGAGGAAGCTTCTGGCTTTGCCAATGATACATCATATCCCATGAAGCCGCAGAAAATTTTGTGGGATGTGCGTAAAGTAATGGGAGATGAGGATATTCTTATTTCTGATGTAGGGGCACATAAAATGTGGATTGCACGTCACTATCCTTGCTACAGACCAAATACCTGCATAATATCCAATGGCTTTGCTACTATGGGAATTGGA
Source organism: Lachnoclostridium sp. UBA903 (assembly GCA_002294045.1). Taxonomy (GTDB): domain Bacteria; phylum Bacillota; class Clostridia; order Lachnospirales; family Lachnospiraceae; genus Anaerocolumna. Next base: position 15,307 of record DBEP01000047.1, read on the forward strand.
GTCCCGGGAGCAATTTCGGCTAAATTGATTCATCCGGATAGGAAGGTGCTGACAATAACCGGGGACGGCGGTTTTATGATGAACAGCCAGGAACTTGAAACTGCATTAAGAATTGGGACACCCATTGTCGTATTAATATTTAATGATAATCATTATGGTTTAATCAAATGGAAGCAGATGGATAAGTTCGGTCATTCCTGTTATGTGGATTTTACAAATCCGGATTTTGTTAAATATGCGGAAAGCATGGGAGCAAAGGGATATCGTATCGAAAAGGCAGATGAACTGATACCAGCCCTGGAAGAAGCCTTTTTAAATAAGGTTCCCTCAGTTATTGACTGCCCCGTTGATTATAGCGAGAATGAAAAGCTGACAAAACATCTTGAAAAAATATATCGTGAAAACTGATGAGGAAGATGCAGACATAGGTAAAGGGCTTCCCTGGGTTTTAGCTGTATTATAATATGATATCTATCCTCCCTGTTTTTGTATTACCAATACAAAAACAGGGGGGAATTTTGTTATAATAAGTTAACAACTTATCAATTATATATGGTTTTTTTGGAGATCATCATAATAATGCCTTGCATTTCTGCAATTATCACCTTAAAATAGAATTGATAGGAGGTTAAATCCGTGACAGTTCAGGAAATTGTTAATAAACAAAGAGAATACTTTAATACCGGTGTAACCAGAACCGTATCCTTTCGCATAAATGCCTTAAGCCGATTAAGAAAAAGGATACTTGCCAACGAATCCGATATTTATGATGCACTTAAGAAGGACTTAAACAAGCCGGAATTGGAAAGCTATATGACGGAAGTTGGTATGGTCCTGGAAGAAATAAGGACTTTTATAAAGCATACTAAAAGGTGGGCGGCAGCTCAGTATGTCAGGACACCCCTTGCCCAATTTGCCGGAAGAAGCTTTATCATACCGGAACCATATGGCGTAGCGCTGGTTATGTCACCATGGAATTATCCTTTTCAATTAAGCATGGTCCCCCTGATAGGAGCCGTGGCGGCCGGAAACTGCGTTATATTAAAGCCTTCCGCCTATGCACCTTATGTATCTCAGGTAATGGCCGGCATCCTTTCGGAATGTTTTCCGGCAGAATATATTACGGTTATCCAGGGCGGCAGACAGGAAAACCAGGAATTGCTGGAACAGAAATTTGATTACATCTTCTTTACCGGCGGTATGGAGGTCGGAAAACTGGTCATGGAGAAAGCGGCTAAACATTTAACCCCAATCAGCCTGGAGCTTGGAGGGAAAAGTCCCTGTATTGTTGAAAAAACCGCGGATTTAAAACTGGCGGCCAAAAGAATTGCCTTCGGCAAATTTTTAAATTCCGGACAGACCTGTGTAGCACCGGATTATTTATATGTTCAGGAAGAGGTAAAAGACCAGCTGGTAAAATATTTAAGCCAATCTATTCAGGAATTTTTCGGAAACCATCCTTTGGAGAATTCGGACTATCCTAAAATCATAAATGAAAAACACTATAAACGTATTATGGGACTGATGGAAGGAGAAAAAATACTGGCCGGCGGTTACGGCCGGAATTGCGGCGGCTGTAATAACCTCTACAAGATTGCTCCTACCGTCATAGACAAAGTTACTCCTGATTCCAAAATAATGCAGGAAGAGATATTCGGACCGGTTCTTCCCGTTATGACCTTTAAGCATTTGGCGGAAGTGGCCGGATATGTGAACAGCAGGCCGAAACCCCTGGCTTTATACCTGTTTACGACGGATAAAAAGGTGGAAAAATATATCCTGAAAAATATTTCTTTCGGCGGCGGGTGCATCAACGATACCATTATCCATCTGGCGACCCCTTATATGGGATTTGGTGGGGTAGGAGAGAGCGGAATGGGAAGTTACCACGGCAAATACAGCTTTAATACCTTCAGCCATAAAAAAAGCATTATTAAGAAATCAAATTGGATTGACCTGCCTATGCGGTATCATCCTTATAGCAAAAGGAAAGAAAAACTTATACGGTTCTTTTTAAGATAAAGATGGAATACCATAATTCATTGGAATAATAAAAACATAGTATAGTGAGCCGTATGCAAGTTAATTAATCAAATGTAGAAAAATCTGAGACATAATTTAAATAGAAAAATAAATATTATTATAGGTAAGGCCGAACGGCTTTACAGAAAGGAGACATATGGAATTTAAATATGACAAAAACCGGATTTATCTGGAGAATACCGAAGGGAAAATGATTGCTGAGGTAACCTTTCCGGATACCGCAGAAAATGTAGTGAACATTAATCATACCTTTGTGGATGATTCCCTGAGAGGGCAGGGAATTGCAGGCAAGCTGATGGAAGAGGTTGCAAAACGGCTGAAAGCGGAGAACAAAAAAGCGTATTTAACCTGTTCTTATGCAATTAAGTGGTTTGAGAAGAACAAGGAATACAAGGAGCTTATATCGGATAAGTAGTAATGGGAATACCAGCGTGTAAAACAGGAGTAATTATGAACATACAAATATTTGGAAAATCTAAATGCTTTGATACAAAAAAAGCGGAACGTTATTTTAAAGAAAGAAGAATCAAATATCAGCTTATTGATTTGAGAAAATACGGAATGAGCCTGGGGGAATATAAAAGCGTAAAAGCGGCAATAGGCGGGATGAATAGGCTTATGGACGAAAAATCCAAAGAGTATGAAGATAACTTTGTAAAATACCTGTCCGATGATAAGGATAAGGAAGAAAAACTTTTAGAGCATCCCGGAATGTTTCAAACTCCCATTGTCAGAAACGGGAAACAGGCTACGGTCGGGTATCAGCCGGATATCTGGAAAGAATGGGTTTAATCCATGAACATGAATCTTGAATATTATAAAATATTCTATTATGTGGCTAAGTCCGGAAGTTTTACGAAAGCGGCGGAAGAATTATGCATATCACAGCCGGCGGTAAGCCAGGCCATAAAGCTTCTGGAAACTAATTTAGGCAGCAATCTGTTTATCCGCACACAAAAAGGTGTCAAACTTACGCCGGAGGGGGAAGTTTTATACTCCTATATAAAACGGGGTTACGAAACTATTCTTTTAGGAGAAACCAAATTTCAAAAAATGATAGATTTGGAAAACGGGGAAATCCGCATTGGTGCCAGTGATATGACACTTCAGTTTTATTTGCTTTCCTTTCTGGAGGCTTTCCATATAAAGTATCCGGGAATCAAAGTCACGGTAACCAATGCGCCGACACCGGAAACCCTGGAATATCTGTATGAAGGCAGGATTGATTTTGGAGTTGTAAGCGCTCCTTTTTTTTCAAAATCTGAGATTATCTCCAGAGAAGTGAAAGAAGTAAAGGATGTTTTTGTTGCAGGCAGCCGGTTTGCTGCCTTAAAAAATAAGACATTGGAATATTCGGATCTGGAAAAGCTTCCGATTATCTGCCTGGAACAAAACACCAGTACCAGAATGTACGTAGATGAAATACTAATGAATAACGGAGTAGTATTACAGCCGGAGTTTGAGCTGGCTACCAGTGATATGATTGTGCAGTTTACCTTAAGGAATCTGGGAATTGGCTCCGTGGTAAAAAACTTTGCGGAAAAATTCTTAGCATCCGGGGAATTATTTGAGCTGAAATTCCGCAAGCAAACACCCGCAAGAAATTTCTGTATTATTACCAGTGATAAAAATCCTGTATCCACTGCGGCCAGGGAATTGCTGGATATGATGAAATAGGGGAGAGTGCAATGGATAATTGGTTTACTATAGAAGTAATTGATGAGTCTACTTATGCTATTAGTGAATACGAACATTGGGAAAAAGTACATTCCTACCTCCTGATTGGCAATACCAATGCCCTGCTGATTGACACCGGATTAGGTATCGGAAACATAAAAGCGGAAGTTGATTTTATTACCGGACTTCCGGTTAAGGTTGTTACCACCCATGCCCATTGGGACCATATAGGAGGACATGCTTCCTTTCATGATATATCAGTCCATAGGAAAGATGCCGGCTGGCTGATAAATGGGCTTCCTCTGCCGGAACATAGGATTAAAAGCAGCGTTGTAAAAGAACCTTTTACCATCAGTCCGCCTGTGGAATTTGATATTAATAAATATAAGGTCTATTCCGGGATTCCTTCGGAATTATTGGAAGACGGCCATATTATTGATATTGGGTTTAGAAAAATAAAGATAATACATACCCCCGGGCATTCTCCGGGACATATCTGCCTTTTGGATGCGGACAGAGGTTATCTGTTCACGGGGGATTTAATCTATAAAGGTACTTTATATGCATTTTATCCCAGCACTGATCCCTTGCAATTTAAACAATCTGTTGATAAAATAAATAAACTGGATAATATCAGAAGGATATTCCCTGCTCATAATGATTTAAACGTAGAACCGGATTTTATCAGGAAAGTAAAGGTTGGCTTTGAAGTAATTGATAATCAGGGATTATTAAAGAGGGGAAGCGGATTCTTCCCTTTTGATGAATTTGGCATAAAGCTGTAAAGCCTATTTCATAATCATTTAAAGCAGTATTTGCAGTCTAGTTCAGACCTTCTGGAACCTCAGGAACAGATAAGACAACATTCACGGTATACTTTCTATGGTACATAGGTTAAGTAAGTTTCCGGAGGCTAAAGTTAATAAAAATACAATAAGAGAAAGGAACGCCATAAAATGTTAAATACTAATTTTATGGCAGGGGGCAGTTTCAAAATATTATCCTTTATGCAGCGGCCCCTGATACAGGTGAAAAGATGAAACGTATAGCAAAATTTCATAAAGTTAGTTACGAACAATTTTTAAAAGGCTGGACGGATACTTTTTCCGGTTCGGATGAAAAGACGGTAAGGGAAGTCTATGAAGGAATTAAATTACCGAAACGAGCTACCGCAGGTTCTGCCGGTTATGATTTTTACAGTCCTTTCGCTTTTTCCCTGGCACCGGGCGAGAGCATTAAGGTTCCAACGGGAATTCGTGTGGAAATGGAAGAAAGTTGGGTATTAAAGTGTTATCCGAGAAGCGGTCTTGGGTTTAAGTACCGCCTTCAGATGAATAATACGGTAGGAATTATTGACAGTGATTATTTTTATTCCGATAACGAAGGTCATATCTTTGCCAAAATCACCAATGACACCAGGGAAGGCAAAACCGTAGAAATACAGGCAGGTACCGGGTTTATGCAGGGAATCTTTGTGGAATACGGAATAACCGTAGACGATGAAGTGGAAGAGAAGAGAAATGGAGGATTTGGCAGTACATCAAAATAAGAAAAGCCTTACCATTCTGCGTTTATTGTACTTAACCCAAACTCCCGGCTGTCCGGCACCGGAGCAGAGCTCCATATGGTCTATCCTCTTACGGATTAAATGGTAACAGGAAGTTTGTCTCATATGGTAAATGCAGTGCTCCGTTGAATTTCATCAGCCGGTCTCTTTTGGGGTTATCCGTATATTCCTGTAATGGGGTGAGTCTGGCTTTACAATACATATTTATGCCTATAGATTATCAGGTATCAATTTTTGAATATCATACTGAGAATTAATGATTAACCATAACTGTTCATAAAATACCATGATATTCCAAATACCGATTCCATCAAGTCCGAATTCAGAAATTAATTCTAATAAGGCGTCAGTGGTTCTTGCATCGATAAATCTTACTATATGCCATATTATGGTTTCCATATCATATTGGCTGTAGGTAAAATACGGCGTCTGTGATATTTCATCAAATTGTATCACGGCGCCAGAGACCTCGGCCACGCTTAAAACAGCATTTAATGTAAGGGAATTGGCCGGTATGCCGTCGGTTACATAGGGAAGCTTCCAATCGTAGCCCATAATGGGCATTCCTATTCGAATCAGTTCGTGTGGTACTGTGGTTATGACATGATTTAAAAACTGCCTTATGATATTTATGGAGATAACCGGTGCAGGCGGCCCGTAATTGCTTCCCCAGATTAATTGGATAAACGATATACCGTCAGTCGGCCGGCTGATATTTGAATAATCAATGAGGTCAGCAGGTAATACATTTTCGGAATAGTTTATATGGGTGTTAATTGTTACCAGTAAAATATAGCCCTCGCTTTTTAAGGAGTCTGAAACTTTTTCGGTGAAATTTTCAAAAAGCGCCTGATTTGTCCTGTCTACATAGTAATAAAACAAATTAACTCCGTAAAACCCTTTTGTTCTTAATATATTTAGCATATCAGTAATAAACCTTTCCTGATATGCTTCGTTTGTCAGAATCTCAAATGCAACTTCTATGTTCTGTTCGCCGCGGGTTGTCAGTGTAGTTATCATCATTAGGGGGATGGTACCGTAATCCCTGGCAGTCCGGAGCAGTTCCGTATCGTCATAATAGCTGGCTATTGCCCCTTCTTCCGTAATCCTGTAATTGTATACGGTAAGGTAAGTCAGATAGGGCAAAGACTTTCTCAGTGTAGTATTATTAATATAGGGATACACGAAGCCATTCGTGGTAATTTTTTCGGTGGTATTGTAGCTGATTATCATTGTTTCTCCTGGATATAGGGCCTCCCTGTCTGTAATATATGGATTATTCCTCAGTAATTGCATTACTGTAACACCGTAAGTACCGGCAATCCCTTCTAACGACTCACCTTCTGCAACTGTATGTGTCTGTTCAGGATATACGATTACAATTGTCTGCCCGGGAACTAAATTATATGGATTTATTAATCCATTGTTCTGGATCAGGCTGGCAACCGATACTCCGTAATATTCAGCGATGGAATTAATAGTATCTGCTGGTTGTACTACGTGTATATTCACAATCATTCCTCAAATTATATTCCTTAAATATATTATATTATTTCATATCCGTATATATATTACCGAAAAATAAAATATATGTTAAACTTGAACAAATGCAGGTCTGAAAATAACGGAAATTAATTGGAAAGGGATAGCTTTTGTATTATAATTATTATACCATGTTCGCAAGCTCCCATGGTATGAGCCGCTTTGCGGCGTTGATGCGCACTCACTCTGTTCGGCGCGGCATAATGTCTGTTGACATTATATCATGGTAAACAAATCGTTAATCTTAAGATAAAAGACAGATGCCGCCGGATAAAAACCGAATATCGGGTGAAACACAAATAATAATTGGAAAGGAAAATGTGTAATAATATTATTATACAAAGGAATCGCCATGAATATACTGGTAAGTGCCTGCCTGTTAGGTGTTAACTGCAGATACTGCGGCACCGGTTTGTTTAACGAGGCAGTATATAGATTAAAAAAGGAACATAATTTAATCCCGGTCTGCCCGGAGCAGTTAGGAGGACTGGCTACGCCTCGTAATCCGGTGGAACTGGTAAACGGACAGGCGGTAGACAAAGAGCATAATGATTTTACGGCTCAGTTTGAAAAAGGAGCGGATGAAGTATTAAAAATAGCTAAACTGCTGGACTGTAAAACAGCAATCTTAAAAAGCAACAGCCCTTCCTGCGGTTACGGCAAAATTTATGACGGGTCATTTGGAGGTATCCTGACAGGCGGTAAAGGGATTACCGCCGCCAAATTGGAGAAAAATGGTATTGCCGTAATAACTGAAAATGAGCTGCAAAATACTGATAAATAAAATCCGCAGATGGAGTACTTCAGGAGTTTAATATGAGTCATAAGTATATGTTATGAACTTCATAAATAATATTGATTTTATTTATGATTAATTATGTTCTATAATAAGAAAGTAATAAGGCGTTGTAGCATGTTTTGTTACAAAGCCGTTTTTTATCTCGCAGGAGAATTCGTCCTATGGGATAATGACCCTCCGGGGGATGCGCATGAATATGCTTCATTCTAAAAGGAATATTACGGCAGGTTAACGAAAATACTTTGTATATGGTATTCTCAAAACGGAAAGAATTAGGAGGATTTTGGTATGGTAAAAGCTATTGTTGGCGCTAATTGGGGCGACGAAGGAAAAGGTAAGATTACGGACATGTTGGGACAGGAAGCTGACATTATCGTAAGATTCCAGGGAGGAAGTAACGCGGGTCATACAATTATTAACAAGTACGGTAAATTTGCATTGCATCTGCTGCCCTCCGGTGTTTTTTATGACCACACGACAAGTATGATTGGCAATGGCGTGGCCCTTAATATTCCTTATTTGTTCAGCGAAATTAAAGCCATCGTTGACAGGGGAGTTCCAATGCCTAAGATTTTAGTGTCCGACCGGGCACAGATTATGATGCCGTACCATATTCTTTTTGACCAGTATGAAGAAGAGAGGCTTGGAGGGAAATCCTTCGGCTCGACCAAGTCCGGTATCGCACCGTTTTATTCGGATAAATACGCCAAAATCGGTTTCCAGGTATCCGAACTCTTTGATGAAAAGGCTTTGAGGGAAAAAGTAGACCAGGTTTGTGAAATGAAAAATATAATACTGGAACACATGTATCATAAACCGTTGATTAATCCGGACGAATTATATAATTTATTATTAGACTATAAAAAAATGGTCGAGCCTTACGTATGTGATACGGCCGCTTATTTGCATCAGGCCATAAAAGAGGGTAAAAATATCCTGCTGGAAGGCCAGCTGGGTGCGTTAAAGGACCCTGATTTCGGGATATATCCCATGGTGACCTCCTCATCCACGTTAGCTTCCTATGGCGCTATCGGGGCAGGTATTCCGGCTTATGAAATTAAGAACATCATTGCAGTTGCAAAAGCTTATTCCAGCGCGGTTGGTGCAGGTGAATTTGTCAGCGAAATCTTCGGCGATGAGGCAGATGAATTAAGAAGACGCGGCGGTGACGGCGGCGAATATGGTGCAACGACAGGAAGGCCAAGACGTATGGGCTGGTTTGATGCAGTGGCTACCAGGTACGGCTGCCGGATACAGGGTGCCACGGAAGTAGTCTTAACTGTTTTGGATGTGCTGGGGTATCTGGATGAACTGCCGGTATGTGTGGGCTATGAAATAGACGGAGCCGTTACAAAAGATTTCCCTACTACAGTAAGATTAGCCGAGGCGAAACCCGTATATGAGGTCTTGCCGGGATGGAAACAGGAAATCCGCGGTATCACCAAATATGAAGACCTGCCGGAAAACTGCAGAAAATATATTGAATTCATAGAAAAAGAAATTGAAGTCCCCATTACCATGGTTTCCAACGGACCTGGCAGGGATGAAATTATAAAACGTTAATTATATTTGTAGTGCTTATAATATTGTATATAGAGGTACTTTAGCGGTAAGAAACCGGAACCCGCAGGACAGTGATATGCTCCCCTTGAGGTAGACAGTTTAAATAATGAAAATCGTTCTGCGGATTCCGTTTCTTGCGCTTGTTACTCAGGGTTATGGAAACAAATAAGGCGGCGTATAGTGCACGTGGTATTTTCTTAAGTATGATTCTTAGTTAGATTTTTGCAATGATGTGCTCTATAATTACCTGGTGTATGGTTCGTATATTTTTTAAACTTCCGGTAGAAATATTCTACATTCTGATAACCGATTAAATTACAGATATCAGGTATCTTAATGTCTGTATGAACTAACATGTCTTTGGCTTTATCCAGCCGTTTTCTTTCGATATATAAATTGAAATTGGTTCCTATCCGGCAGTAGAGCAGCCTGCCAAGATAAGCTGGATTGTAACCGAATAAATCAGCGATTTTTTCAAGTTTCAAATCTTCGTTATAGTGGATATCAATATAGTTCAGAATTTTTTCTATGATTTTTACCTCAGAGGATTTCTTGACATAATTGCAAAATAAGGTAAATTGATTCTCTAACAGAGAGATTATTTCATATAAGGTACTGCACGAACAGATTTGATTGATTAATTCCTTTTCATTAAACTCAAGAAATTCCTTTATATAAGTTTCCTTTAGTAAGGCTTGTAATTGCAGAATACAGTTAATCAGAATCTGATAAATTTGTTCAACAGTAAAGTCTCTGCTTTGTAATACATAATACAATTTTTTTGCTGTCATGCCGATAAGAGATATGTTCTTATCCATTATAGCCATGTATATACTCTCGATAAATTCAATGGGGTTTAACTTTTCAGCAAAAACAAAAGCTTCATTACTGGTCAGGGTATCTAGGTATATCGGTTTATTATCTTCATAATAAAAGAATCTTCTAACGGATATGCTTTTAAGCTTCTTATAGTTTTCGTGAAAACAACTGACCTTACGGAAGGTATCACTGATAATTACAAAGGGGGGAAAAAATCCTTCCTGTGAAGCTTTATTTAGCCAAGAGTTAATGTTTACAGTAAAATTCTGTATGGAGGTCATTCCTTGTATAAGTAAGACAATAGTATTTTCAATCATAATATATTCCGCCGGGTAATCGGAACACATTTCCCGCCAATAGTCATAATAAGACCTAATATCAATATTTCGGCAATGGGAATAATCAAGCATCACTAATTGATAAGGGGATTCATGAAAAGTAAGCTCATAGCCGTTAAAATCGTGGTCTATATTTGGCATTGGGTCAGTAAGAAGATGCTTAAGGAGCATATCCCGTGTATGTAGCTTCTTGCTATAATAAAATTTCGTAAAATTTTCCTTTTCAATTTTTTTTCTGACATTTAAAAGGGTGTCGATTAATTCCTCTTCATCAATGGGTTTTACCAGGTAGGATTCCACACCCTGACGGATGGCAGCCTGTGCATAGGCAAAGTCGGAAAAGCCGCTCAGTATGATTATTTTCCCACGGTAGCCTTTCTGTCTTACTATTTCAGCTACCTTTATACCTGATAATTCAGGCATTTTTATATCTAGTATTACCAGATCGGGATTCTTCTCCATAATCTTTTCTAATGCTTCGTTGCCATCGGATGCCTCGTCACATAAAGTGAAGCCCATTTCAGACCAGTCTATTATTGTTTTTAAGCCTTCTCTTACAATAGGCTCATCATCAGCTATTATAAATTTCATGATTAAAGCCTCCATTATTTTTAAGTGAGTTTAAATCTACCTGAAGGGGGAGATATAAGGTGATAACCGTAAACTGATTTTCCATGCTTTTTATCTGTAAGCCATATTGTTCTCCATAGAAAAGCTTGATTCGCTGCTGAATATTATGCAGTCCGATATGACTTTTGGATTTATTTCCCGGATGATTAATACTTAACAATAAAGCGTTTAAGGTATTTTCATTCATGCCCAGCCCGTTATCCGTAATGGATATAATTAAATATTCCTCACTGGAGGAAATATTGATTGCGATGGTACCACCGGTTTTTTTACTTTCCAGACCATGCACGAAGGCATTCTCCACAATAGGCTGAATAAGCAGAGGTAATATCATATAATCCTTTATGGCTAATTCGTCACTCTGTGTTACCAGGTATTTAATCCTGTCTCCGAAGCGGAAGTGCTGGATATCCATATAGATATTGATATATTCAAGCTCCGAGGATAAATATACCAGAGAGGTATCCGCTTCAATATTATGTCTCATAAATTTACCTAACTGCCTGACGATACGTGCGGCGTCATATTCCTTCTCGATAGATAGCTGCATCCGTATAGTTTCCAGTGTATTATATAAAAAATGCGGATTTATCTGTTTGGCTAACAGGTTAAATTCAATCTGCTGCTGATAATTCAGAAGTCTCTGTCTCAGGAGTTTTTCTTCATAAATCTTTGAATTAAGCTGTTGAATACTTAGGATAGTTTTCTGCATATCCTTAAACAATTCGCCCAGCTCGTCGTGGCTGTTAAAGTTGCCAATGATATTTAAATTACCGTTTGCTATTTTATTCATTTCCCTTCGCAATATCAGGATACGTCTGTTAAATGCAAGAGAATACCCTGCTATCATAAAAAGGGGAATCGTAAAACTAAGGAGGATGACCTTAATATTTAACAGGATGGATTCGGCAATATGACTGACAGCCAATGGGTCAAAGGTAGTTATCTGAAACACGGAACTACTTTTTGGCGCGTTTTGATTTGTTGTATAGGCAAGGCTGTCTTTACCCTGATATTTCAAGGTGTAGGGAGTATTTAACCTTATATTGCCGGCCTGATAAATATCCGTAAGAGGACGTCCAATCTCATTGTAATCATTAGAATAAAAGGAAATGGCATTATCAATACTCATAATAGAGTTAATGGAATTACTGTTTATAATAAATCTCATGTAATTCGTACTGATATTGATTGACATAATAGCATAATCCTTTGCATCAGAGAGCGGCAGCCTGCGGATTAAACGCAGGGAGCTTTCCGTATCCATAGTATCGTCGTATATCCACATTAATTTTCCGGGGCTGTCTTTTACCTCCTGGTACCAGTTACATGAGGCTATCTGCTCGTCCACTCTGACAAAACAGCCGCTTGTAATGAGAGTCTTATTCGTCACATAAATCTGTATATTGGATATTTCCATATAACTCTTAATAATTGAATCAATGGCGTCATAATTTCTGTATGCCTTATATACTTCATTCTCTGAAACGTATATACTTTTCAGCAGTTTTTTAAGCTCATTGTCATATAGAATGGAGTCTGATATATTTGTTGCCAGATAGATAGTATTAAATAAAATATTACGGACTCTTTTGTTTTCAGCGCTTACCTGGTCATTATGCTGAGTCATGATCATCTTTTTGGTGCTGTATATCATATAATTGCTTAATAGAGTTAACGGTAAAGTTCCGATAATAATATACACCAGCGGTAATTTATACATTATTTTAAGTGCGGATATCCGGTGGATGATTTTATCTAATATTTTTTTCATCGCTTTCTCCATTCAGTAAACCTAATCCTTTGAGTAAATGGTACTACATTATTCAGTGACGGTAAATATGAAATTGGAAATATTATTAAATTAACCAAAATCCCATTATAGGACACAATTCTTATTAAAATGAAAAAGGGCTGCCACTAAAAACCGGTAACCCTTTGACCCGTATGTATTACTTACTTTCAGCTGCCACAGCTTCAGCGCGAGCTTTACGAAGTCCTTCCAGCTTTTGTAAATCAGCTGAGAGGACATCCTGATAACCCAAGCCTTCCAGTTGGACTTTCATATCTGCCCATAATGCATTGAATTCCTCTTCGTTTTCTGCAAATATCATCTGCCAAGATACATTTGTAATTAAATCGCCGCATTGTGATCTCTTGGTTGATAATTCAGTATCTTCAGAAGGAGCAAAATAAGCACTTCCGGGAGCAACCTGAACCAGATTGTTCTTCAGTAAGTATTCGGCAGCATTTCTTGCACCAAAAGTTTTTTCGTAATTCTGATCCAATAAGGTTTGAGTACTTTCTAATACGGAAGACCAATCAGCAATTGCGAATTTTTCTCCGGTATCCGGATCAACAGAAGTAGTTGCAAGGAAATTAAATCCGATTTCGGGTCTGCCGTCCTGGAAGGTACCGCCGCCATATTCTCCGGGCATCGGGGTAGTACCGTCATCCATGCACTTATAACCGAATTCAGTTAATACCGGCCTGTCATCTACAATATCCCAATTTAAGCCCTTAATACCTGCGGAGCCGGGAGTATAGTAAATATATTCGCTGGAAGCCATCCAGTCCACGAATTCAAAGACACGGTCAGGATATTTGGTTTTGTTGCCGATGGCAATGGATAATTGGGTATTTCCATATCTGTTGTATCCGTCATTAACAAGTTTTTGATCTTCTACAGGAATGTAAACCATACCTTTTCCAGCATTTTTGTTCTCAAGATTGTTAAATGCTCCGCCAAGCCATGGCCAGAAGGCAAACAGGGTCTGCCCATTCTGCATTTTTGTATATACAGTATCCCAGTTCTGAGAACTTGAATCCGGATCAACCAATCCCATTTGATTGGCATCAAAGAGCATCTTTAAAGAATTATGGTATACGCCTTTATCATCGGATATTTCAGAGTAGGAGGTTGCATCGGGGCTTGGGAATACAAAGCCTGCTTTTCCTTCGTCATATCCATAGAGGAAAGCGTATTTTGAGGCCACAGCCATATAGTCGCCGTCCCAGTCATCAAATAAAGAAAAGGCGTATACTTTCTTGCCGTCTTCCGTTGTAGGATGAGCATTCTGCATTTGTTTTAATACCTTAAGCATATCTGAAGTATTCTTCATGACAGGATTTCCAAGCTCATTGTAATAATCAAGTCTCATGAAGGTTCCGACATATGGTGCCTGGTTTTCAAAAACAGGCTCAGTAGCTTTGCAGGTAGAGCTGCCGGATAAGGCATATATTCCGTCAGAACCGATAAATTCCTTAGTTGCCTGGATGGACTGGTCAAAATTTTTTAAATGTGTGCTGTTGGCATAATAGTCTGTGATATTGAGAATTATACCGGATTCAACGCAGTCCTTCATTTTTGCCCGGTCAATAATAACAATATCACCGAGATTACCTTCTGCAGAACGTGTCTGGTATAATGAGTCACCACCGCCTGCAACGTTGGGTGCAATAATATTCAGCTCAATATTGAACTTATCTTTAATTATTTCTGCGAACCAACCGCCTTGTATACCTTGATAGTTTGTTTGTGTTGAAAATACATCCAGTGTAATTGTTTTTGAACGGTCAATTCCGTCGTCTCCATTCGGTGTACTTGTTTCTGTTGATTTGTTATCCCCATTTGTTGTTGCTTCTTTTGCATTTTTTGAGCAGCCCATCATTGTAAACACCAACACAAAGATTAATGCTCCGGCTAAAGATTTTTTTATAGCCCTTTTCATAAACTACCTCCTGGCTTTTATTTTTTATTGATAAACAAGTACGTGGACTGTTGCGGAATAGTCAATTTATTAAACTTGTGTCCATGATTTCTACCACAAGCAAGTTATATTTTGAATTTTGCAACAGCCTCACGTCCAGTATATCATCCTTTGACCGAACCAATCATGATTCCTTTTATAAAGAATCTTTGAAAGATAGGATATACCAGCATAATTGGCAGAACAACAATGACGGATACTGTCATACGTACGGAGGTTGCCGTTTGTTCTGTGGCTGCGTTACTGATAATAGTTCCAATGGAACCGACATTGCTCTTAATTAAATTTGCCAGGGAACTGGCCTGATTGATGTATTTATATAAAATATACTGCAGAGTATAAAGCTTATCATCTGTTACTAACAGTAAGGTATCCTGAAAGGAATTCCAATTACCTACAGCGGAAAATATGGCAACAGTAGCAAGTATCGGTTTGCAAAGAGGTATCATTACCTTAAGGAATACCGTTAAAATTCCGGCACCGTCAATTTCAGCCGCTTCCTGTAAGGACTTAGGGGTGGATTCTATATAGGTCTTAACAAGAATAATATTAAAGGGTGATACCATGCCCGGAATGATATAAGCCGCGAAATTATTGGTGAGATTTAAGTTATTCATGGTTATGTACCAGGGAATAAGCCCTGCATTGAAATACATGGTAAGAATGGTAAATCGATAGAGGAATCCTCTGCCTGTCATCTTGTCCTGTGTGAACATAAATCCTAAAAAACCGGAGGCGAGCACCGACAATAAAGTACCTAACACAGTTCTTGCTAAAGAAACAAAGGCGGCATTTCCAAGGCCCGGTATTTTAAATACTTCTTTATAGTTCTCAAAGTGCAGCTGCCTTGGCAAAAAGATGATATCTCCGTTGGCGCTTAAGTCATTGGCACTTATGGTATTGATAATCAAATAATAAAACGGATAAATGCACAAAAAGGTTATTATGGAAAAAATTATGTACAGAGATATATCCAGGGCAGAAATTTTCTTATGTTTGTTTTTTCCTATTGATTTATACAAAATTTGTCCCTCCACAGTTACTATATGATTGTCTCGCCACGAAAAGCTTTAGACATTGAATTTACAGTGAATAACAATGTAATACTGACGATGCTTTTCATAATGCTGATTGCAGTAGCTAAAGAATAGCTGCCGGAGCCCATTCCCAAATTATAGACATACAAATCCAGAACCTGTATTTGCTCCTTATTAAAGGCATTCTGGAAAACATAATACTGTTCCATGCCGTTATTTAAGAAGTTCGCTATACTAAGCAGCAAAAGAACAAAAAAAGTAGGCAGAAGGCAGGGAACCGTTATATGCCGCTGGAGCCGCAGTCTTCCTGCACCATCTACCTTAGCGGCTTCATAAAGCTCCTGGTCAATGCCTGCAATGGCTGCCAGATAAAGGATAGCACCCCAGCCAAGGCCTTTCCAGGTTCCTGCCAACCACATAGTAAGCCAGGTGTGTTTATTATCCTGAAGAAAGAGAATCGGTTTACTGATTAATCCTAAGGAATGCAGAAGATTATTAACCATACCCGAACTGGAGAATAAGGAAAAGGCCAATGAATAAACCAGAATCCAGCTGATGAAATTCGGAAAAGTGGTTAAGGTCTGTACCGATTTTTTAAACCACTTACATTTAAGCTCTGATAAAAAAATTGCAAATACCATGGGCAGCCAGGAAAAGATAATCCCTAAACCACTCATTGCGAAGGTATTTTTCATAACATTAAATATGATCCTTCTCTTCGTCTGGTTTTCAAATAAGGTAATAAACCATTTAAAACCTACAAAATCACAGCTTGCCAGGGATCTTGGCGGTCTGTAATCAAAAAAGGCATATACCCATCCGTACAGTGGATAGTAACTGAATATCAGCGGAGTTAATAGAAAGGGTAAAACCAGTAATGTCAGCTTTATGCCGTATCGCTTCTTTTTGCCGGCGAAATAATCAATAAAATTTCTTGCAGAACTCATGTCGAACCTCCTGCGCTGTTTAATTAATTTGAATTATATAATAAAAAAATTTTTTATACATTGAAAAAATTATATATTCCTTTTGAACAAATTAAACTCTTTTTATTATTTGAATTTGAGATTTTATAACTATGAAATATTTGATATACTAAGAAAAATGTTTGGTGTTCTGTTTCTTTTTTATCTTTTATAATACTTCCTGTCGAGCTTTGTACAATCTATACAAGAAATAAGTCGTATGTTGGGCGAAAATAGACAATTGTATCTTTGAAAAAACTGTGCTATCATTTATTATATAAAAAAGAACAAAGTTCTATATTTTAGAACAAGAGAGTTGGAATTTATGAACGAAAAACAGGAAATAAAAATCAAAAGTCTTCAAAAAGCGATTGAAGTCCTGAATTGCTTTGTAAAAAAGCCGGTACTGGGAGTTACTGAAATCAGCGAAATGCTGGACTTATATAAAAGCAATGTCCATAACATATTGAATACATATAAATATATGGGATTTGTGGAGCAGGATGAAGAAACAGGAAAATACCGGTTAAGTGTAGGAATTTTTGATTTAAGCCGGGCCTTGGGTGATACCTTTGCCATTACAAAAATTGCCCAGCCCTATATGCAGGAACTTGCAAACATAACGAACGATAATGTATACCTGGCGGTTCCCCACGATGGGCAGGTACTGTATCTGGAAGCTACTTATCCGGCAAATGCAACACATTTAATGCGTTCCCTGTTTGGCAAGAGAGCCGATATGTATTGTACGGGAATAGGCAAAGCCATGCTGGCCAATATGTCCGAGGAATTTATTGATAAGTATTTGGAGCAGGATTTCCCACAATATACGGAGCAGACGATTACGGATAAAAAGAAATTAAGAGAAGAGCTTCAGATTACAAAAAAGAGGGGGTATGCAATTGACAACATGGAACATGAATTCGGTGTGAAATGCGTGGCTTTACCTATTTTTGATGCCCGGGGTAAAGTGACTGCCGCCATGAGTGTAAGCGGAGCATCCATAGAATTTACGGACAACCGTATTGTTGAAGTGGCGGAGCTTCTGAAACAGTATATTCAAAAGATTGAAAGAAGAATTTAAGAACAGACTTAGGTAAGAAAAATCTAAGTTTTTCTTATCGCAATCATTATGAACGTTGTTCTGTATTGTAGAACAGATGGAATTGAAGTTTAACACCGCAATATCGGAAGTGATTCGATTAAAAATAAAAATGGGCAGAGCCGGACTTATACATATAAAAATTCCGGCATAGGAAGGAGAAAGAAATCATATGAATAATAACTTTCCAGGAGGAGTTTGGCCGGTTATGCTTACTCCTTACAATGAAAAAAAAGAGATTGACTACAAGGCCCTGGAAGTATTGGTTCAGTGGTATATAAAAGAAGGTGTTTCGGGACTTTTCGCGGTTTGTCAATCGAGTGAGATGTTTTATCTCAGTCTGGAAGAAAGAATCAAGGTTAGTCAATGTGTGGTAGAAGCGTCAGAAGGAAGAGTCCCCGTTATTGCATCCGGCCATATTTCAGATTCATTTGAGGACCAGGTAAGAGAAGTGAATGAGATGGCAAGAACAGGAGTTGATGCAGTTATGTTAATCACGAACCGGCTTGCCAAAGAAGAGGAGAGTGATACGGTCTGGCTGGAAAACTGCGGCCGGCTGTTAGAGAGACTGGAGTCGGACATACCGTTAGGTTTTTATGAATGCCCTTACCCTTATAAACGGCTGCTGTCGAACGAAAATATAAGGTGGTGTGCACAGTCCGGCAGATTCTTTTTCTTAAAAGATACTTGCTGTGATGAAGAAGAAATACTTAAAAAGCTGGAGGCAATAAAAGGAAGCAATCTTAAACTGTACAATGCAAATACATCAACCTTATTGCAGTCATTAAGGGATGGGGCAATCGGATACAGCGGGGTAATGGCTAACTTTCATCCGGCATTGTATATATGGCTTTGTGAGAATTTTGAAAAAGCAGAAGCGGAGGACTTGTCAGATATACTTACAATCGCCTCGTTAATTGAACGGCAGTATTATCCGGTAAATGCAAAGTATTATTTGAAAACCTTTGAAAGCCTGCCTATAACAACCGTATGCAGGGTAAAAGAAGACTCGGGACTTACGGAAACCTTTAAAAAAGAAGTAGCAATGCTTTACAGGATTTCCCGTAAACTTATGAAGAAATATTTAGGCTAGAGAATGGCGGAAGGTTAGGATAAAGAGAAATTTTACATTCTGATTTGAGACATGTCACGGGAGCCTGAAAAATGATATAGAAGGAAGTGCTAATTATGGTTGTAGCAGTAAAAGGAAAGATGAAAAAAATAAAGGAAGAGCAAATACTGTCGGTGCTCTTTCTGGCCCCGGCTGTTATTCTGATAATATGTATGACTGCGCTGCCTATTCTCTATGCATTTAATACCAGTTTGCATGCAACGGAATATGCACAGGTGAAAGAGTTTGTCGGTTTTAAGTTTTATGAGGAGATATTAGGATCAGCAAAGGGATGGAATGCAATTTTTAACTCTGTTACTTATGTTTTAATGTCTCTGGTTCTTGTAATTCCGCTGGGGACCATCAGTGCCGTTTTGCTGAACCGGAAATTGAAAGGACGGACAGTCATCCGAACGATGATTATTATTCCCTGGGTATTATCCCAGACGGTTACGGCTTTGCTTTGGAAATGGCTTTTGAACAGCAACTATGGCCCGGTGAGTTATATTTATTATTCCGTTACCGGACAGAAAATTGATTTCTTTAATACTCCGCTTGCAGCCAAATTCATGGTTGTTTTGGCAAATACCTGGAATTCGTTTCCCATTGTTCTGATTCTGATTCTGGCAGCATTACAATCCATATCTGCGGATGTATATGAAGCGGCGCAGGTAGACGGGGCAGGCAGGCTTCAGACGTTTTTTAGAATAACTCTGCCGTTGTTAAAGCCCACAATTTTAACAGCAATGGTACTTCAGAGTATGGAGTATTTTAATATGGTTACCCTGATATATACTCTGACGTCGGGAGGACCCTTTGATGCTACCCAGACACTTAGTGTACTGGCATTTAAAGAAGGATTTGACTATTGGCACTTGGGATACGGTTCGGCAAGCAGTATCATTATTCTTGTATTAAATATGCTTTTCAGTGTTATTTATATGAGGATACTGCGGAAAAAAGATTAATCCGGGAAAGGAGGAACTAATTATGACAGGTGGCAAGCCGGCAGGAAAGGGTAAAGACAGGGGTATAGCGGTACTGATATATATTATTTTGTTCGCATTTATTATAGTTATGATAATTCCTATTTTCTGGGGACTGTTGACTTCATTGAAAGGAACCGGTGAAATCAGCAGATTTCCGCCAACTATTTTTCCGGACACCCTGGTTATAACCAATTATTATAAAGTGCTATTTTTGTCTAATTTTGGAACCTATTTTAAAAACAGTTGTATAGTAACGTTTTTATGTGTAGTTATTTCAACCGTAATAGCCGGACATGCGGCATATGCAATTGCCCGTTTTCACATTAAGTACAAAGACCGGTTAATGTATGCAATTCTTATGACCAGTATGGTACCGGCAGTTGCATTGTTAATTCCGCTTTACATTATGTCGGTAAAGGCCGGAATTTATAATACGAGGCTTATGCTTATATTAGTATATACGGCGTGGAGAACGCCGATGCTGACATGGATACTGAAAGGATTTTTTGATTCGGTACCGCAGGCAATAGAAGAAGCGGCTATGATTGACGGTTGTTCAAGGCTGAGAACCTTCTATACCATTGTACTTCCCATGTCCCAGCCCGGTATCGTATCAAGCGCATTGCTTACGGCAGTTTATGTCTGGAATGATTTTTTGGTTTCGTTTACTTTTGTGACAAAAGAGGAGTTAAGAACCGTATCGGTCGGTCTCTATTCTTACATTACCCAGTATGGTGTCCAATGGGGGGAACTACTGTCAGCGGTTATGATAACCATCATTCCCATTATTATTTTGTTTGTATGTCTGCAGAGAAAATTTGTGGATGGGATGGCTGCCGGTGCGGTTAAAGGGTAGTTATACCTTATAAGCTTAGGATAAGATTTCTGTTGTGGGGAACTGCAATAATTTGTATGGGGCAGAGCAGGCAGATAATGTTGTTTACGAAATAAGGCATATGCTTTATAAATTAAAAAAAGGAGAAGAAAAAATGAAAAAATTATTAAGTTTAATATTCACATTAGTACTGATTATGAGCCTGTCGGCATGCGGAAAACCGACGGATACGGCTGAGGGCGGCAAGGAAGAAGGGATAAAAAATACGGAGGCAGAAAAAGATACGGAAGTGGAAAAAGGTTCGGATCTGACCCTTTGGATTTTCTTAAATCCTGAATCCGATGAGGATCCCCGTAATGTTGTTCTGAAAGAAATTGTGGAAGAATACAATGCGACCAACACGATGGGAAATAAGGTTACTGTTGAAAGCATACATTACAGTAAACTGGAATCCCAGGCCATACAGGCAGCTGCGGCAGGTACTGGCCCGGATATCATAAATGTTTATACGGATATGCTGAAACAGCATATTGAGGGTGGTACAATCCAGCCTATGACTAAGTATGCAGAAGATTTTATTCCCGCCATTGACGGATATACATATTCTGCGGACAGTTTAAAAATTAATAGTGAAATCTATACGCTTCCCTGGGAAAGCAGAACATTCGTATACTGGTACAGAGATGATGTTTTTAAGGAGGTAGCGGTATCGCTTTCGGATCTGGCTGCCAGGGCAGGTGCCCAATCAACCGCACTGCTCCAGGGATTTGTCATCGGTTTGTCCGATGGCTCAAACGGAGCCAGCTTTATGGAATCTTTTGTTCCATTTATCCGTTCGGCCGGAGGAACAATTTTTGATGATTCCGGTAAAGCCGTATTTAATGACGAAGCAGGAGTTCAGGTTCTTGAATATATAAAAAGCCTGGCAGAGTCGGGCTCCATGGATAATTCCGTATTAACCCTGGGAGTAGATGAAATAGTTGACGCATTTAAGGCAGGTACAATTCTTTCCTGTAATGCAGGAACCCAGAGGGCGGCAGCAATCAGAAGCTCCGAACTGAATGAACACATAAAATCTGCGCCTATGTTAGGATTTCAGGAGAATGAACCAAGCCCGGCGGTAGTAGCCGGACAAAGTCTGGGTATAGGAAAATACTGCAAGGATACGGATGCGGCATTTGATTTTATTCAAACATTTTATACGAAGGAAAATCAGGTTAAATGGTTAAAAGCAAATGTTCTTCCGGCTGTTAAATCAGCATATGACGATGAAGAAATTAAAGCTTTGAGTAATTATTACGAATTAGTATCCTGGAATGAATATGCAAGTAAGGGACAGGTTGAGTTTTATCCGGCAGATTATTCGGAATTATCGGTTAAATTGGCACAGGTAGCGCAGTATGTGGTTTTCCATGACTACGATGCAAAGGCAGAATTGGATAAAGTTGCAGAATGGTATAATAAAAAGAATGGTTTCTAGAAAATTGGAGCGTCCAAAACGATGCAATGATTTTTAAATATGTTCTAGGAACGCGGGTTATATTTTGCGGAATTTATAGCCAGCTTTGCGGATAACGGCGGCATTTCCCACTTGCGGCAGCCAATAAAATAAATTCCCCTCCTTATTCCAAGCCGCGGTACTGCCGGGTTAAGGGTATCCCGCACTAGATAATCTGCGGAATATAGCCCGCATTTAATTTACGGATTTTATGCAAGCTTTGAAAAAATATAGAAAAGCAGGGAAAGGTAACATGAATATGAAATTAAAAGATAATTATGATGTTATTGTAGTGGGAGGAGGTCCGGCGGGAATTATGGCAGGTTTAGCCTCTTTAAAAACAGGTGCCAGTACCTTGATCATAGAACGCAACGGTTTTTTAGGCGGTGCCGCTACCAATTCCGTATTAGGGCCAATCTCTCCGTTTCATTTCGGGGATGAGCAGGTTATTAACGGAATACCCCAGGATTTTATGGAGGAACTGATTAAGGTCCATGGGAGTACAGGGCATTTAAAGGCGCTTGACCCATATGGAAGCGGAGCCTATCTCGGATTTTATGACAGGGAAAAATATAAATATGTG
This sequence comes from Lachnoclostridium sp. UBA903, assembly GCA_002294045.1. Classification (GTDB taxonomy): domain Bacteria; phylum Bacillota; class Clostridia; order Lachnospirales; family Lachnospiraceae; genus Anaerocolumna. The sequence goes on from DBEP01000047.1 coordinate 38,175, forward strand.
GCTGAAGCAATGATTGTAAAGGCAGGTGGGGATATTTTCTACCATGCATTTATAAGCGATATTGAAAAAAAGGGCAATAAAGTAACAGGAGTGACTGCTATTACGAAATCAGGTTCCAGAACATTTGGAGCTAAGATTGTAATTGATGCCAGCGGTGACGGAGACGCTGCCGTTATGGCAGGAGCCGGTTATGTATATGGAAATCCGGAAACAGGGAGAGCACAGCCGGGTTCTTCCATGTTTGAGATGGTTAATGTGGATACGGACAGGGTATATGATTATATTTATGAAAATCCGGATGATTTTGAGTGGAAGTCGGATTTAATACCCATAAGGGAATACAGTAATCGTCTGAAGCAGCATTATTTTGTGGCACAAGGGTTTAAGAAATTGGTAAAACAGGCGGTTGCTGCAGGAGACCTTTGCTTTGGAAGGGACAGCGTAATTGTATTAAACGGCATTCATTACGGAAGCATTCATTTTAATGCTACCCGGGTAAGCGGTTATAATTTTGCGGACCCGATTGAAAAATCCTCCAGTGAAATGGATGGAAGAAGACAAATTGAGTCTGTTTCCGAATTTATGATTAAATACGTTCCGGGATTTGAAAATGCTTATGTCAGTGTTACAAGCAACGAGGTAGGTGTACGGGAAACAAGACATATTAAGGGGCTTTATACTCTGACAGCTGCAGATGTAGGGGAAGGAAGAAAATTTGATGATGTAGTTTCCAGGGGCTACTTTCCCATAGATATCCATAATCCAAATGGTGCCACCGGTTATACTAAAGGCAGTAACGGCGGCTGCTGGGTGGACTTAAAAGATACCTATGACATTCCTATCCGGTGTTTAATACCGGAAAAACCGGACGGAATGGTTTTAAGCGGCCGTTGTATTTCAGGCACCAGCGAAGCCCACGGCTCATACCGTACCCAGGGAGGGATTATGGGAATCGGACAGGCATCGGGCGTAATAGCTGGATTGTGTGCGCAAAAAGGCATAGAACCAAGAGAGATAGATGTAAAGGAGGTACAGGATAAATTGGTGGAATTCGGGGCATCCGTATGGCGTAATGAGGAAAAGAAAGCCAAAGAAGAAGCTCATGCGAAAAAGTGTGTAAGAGAATACATGGGAAAGCGGGATAAAAGCATTACGAAGAAAGAAATTTTAGAACAGTATTTTGAGTAGTCTATTGTGATGCCGATGAAAGACAAATTTGACTTTAAAGATTTAATGTCATTTGAAATGTTTATCTTAGAGCGTGTTTGAAAAATGCTTGTGCCGGACGGGATGCTTCACTTTGTGGGAGGCAAGGAGCGATTTCGGGTGTGTAGTGGTGCTGCACACCCGAAATCGCTACGCAGTATACTGCGTAGCATTGAATTCCTATACCGTTCTGAGCTTTACCGGAACAGCCATCAGCCTTTCGTTAAGGGTATTTATGTCTGCTCCTCCGAATAACTTCCCGGACAGGAAGGAATCCTTGTTCTGAAGGGCTTCGGCAATGCTTTCAGGAAGCTCCATTCCCATATCTCCCGTTGAAGCCTTAAGCAAATCCGGGACAATTTCAGCCAGAATCTCTTTTGTCTCAGGTATTGCAAGCAATTCTCCGATTGGAGTGGCAATGGAATATTTTATTTCGTAATTCCTGGTTGGTATATAAGAAAATACAAAGCTGCCTGCCGTTAATTCTATCTTTACTTTATTCTTTTCCTGGACAGCCTTTAAGCCTTCCAGTCCTTTTACGGTTGTAAGGTCCGCATCGGGCAGATATGCGGTTGCTTCGGAATGGAAAGGAATGACAAGTTTAACCGTTAATGACCCGTCCTTTTCCCTGGTCCAGCCGCTTTCAATAAGTCCCATGGAAGATTTGAATTCTGCTTTTGCATAATACAGCTTTCCGTACACTTCCGGCTTTATGATAAATTTCTTAAATCCGGGATTTTCTTCCACCGGATTGATACCGCACATATTGCGGTACATCCACTCAACGATGGAGCCGTAGGCATAGTGATTTAAGGAATTCATGCCGGTACCGGAGATTTTGCCGTCGGGCATAATGGAATTCCAGCGTTCCCATATGGTAGTGGCACCCATAATAACCTCATACAGCCAACTGGGATAATCCTCCTGGAAGAAAAGCCGGTAGGCACTTTCGGAATTTCCGTTATCGGAAAGCGCCCGGCATAAATACGGTGTTCCGATAAAGCCGGTCTTAAGATGCATACCGTTCTTTTTTAACAGTGCCTGTAAATCTCTTAATACCCGATTCCTTACTTCCGGCTCTACCAGGTCAAAATGCAGTGCGACCACATGTGCCGTCTGAGTGTTAATGGTGGAGCGGCCGTTTTTGGAGAAATATTCATTCTGGATTGCTTTTTTAATCTGTTCCGACAAGTCACCGTAAAATAAGGCATCCTCCGTATTGCCGAGAACCTTTGCGGCTTTGGAGAGTATGTTCGTAGACAGCCTGTAATAAGCGGACGCCAGCAGGCCGTTATCCGTTCCGCCCAGAACACCGCCTTTTACGGGACCGTCCAGAGCAAGCCAGTCTCCGAAGTGGAAGCCTACGGTCCAGAGCTTTCTGTCCCCGGATTTTTGGTCCTGTCTGCGTATCCAGTCAACCCAGGCCTTCATGCTTGTGTATTGTCTCTTAAGTATTGTTTTATCTCCGAAGTGCAGATATACCTCCCATGGAATTACGGTGGCGCAGTCGGCCCATGCGCAGGAACCGCCTCCTGAAAAGCTGGAGTCCGGGCTTTTTATTTTACAAAAGGTCGGAACGGTGCTTGCTACCATACCGTCACAAAATTTTTGTTCCTCATAAACATCCTGCATGAATTTTGTATAGAAGGCATAAGTATCCATGTTAAAAGAAGCTGTTCCGCAGAAAACCTGTGCATCACCGGTCCATCCCATTCTTTCGTCACGCTGGGGACAATCGGTGGGAACATCGAGAAAGTTTCCTTTTTGTCCCCATAGGGCATTTAAAAAGAGCCGGTTAACATAGGGGTCCGATGTTTCTATTTTTCCCGTTTCTTCCAAATCCGAATATACGACACATCCTGTAAAGTCTTCCAGCCGGACCGGTTTTGTAAAGCCCTCCAGTTTAGCATAGCGGAAACCATAAAAAGTAAAATGAGGTTCGATTATCCTGTCTGAGCCATCTGAGGTATAGATATACTCCGCTTTAGCGGAACGTAGATTGTCACGGTAGAAATTATCCTCCTGCAGTACCTCCCCATGAGAAATTTTAATCTGCGTCCCTTTTGGCTCATGAATACGGATGCACAGCCAGCCTACCATATTCTGCCCCATATCCAGGACAAGTTCGCCGGCCGGCGTACGGAGCAGCTGTACGGGTTTTATTGTTTCCTTTACAAGCACCGGGAGGGAAAGTCTTTCCGTTACCTTGCCCAGTTCTGCGGGAGTAAATTCCTTTACCTTATCCCAATCCCTGTCATCATATTCTGTCCTTGACCAGCCGGGAATCTCCTGTGCGGCATCATAGATTTCACCGTCATACATTCCGTCTGCCAGGATGGGAGACGGTTTGCATTTCCAGCCGGTATCCGTACCGATTACCTGAATGCTTCCGTCTTCCAGTGTTATGCGTAATTCACAGAGCAATGCAAAGGAATCGCAGTAGGGGGTATTCAGGTCTCCGAAGGTTCCGAAGCGGCCTTTCGCCCAGCCGTTACCTAGTAGGGTTCCGACGGTATTGTCACCTGTTGTGAGGACTTCGGTAATATCGTAAGTCTGGTATTGTATCCATGCATCATAAGAAGTGCAGTATGGAGTCAGACGTTCCTGCCCGATACGGGAGCCATTAATTTCCAGTTCATATAATCCCATACCGGTAACATATGCTCTGGCCGATTTTATCTTGCCGTCCACAGAGAATGTTTTTCTCATATATGGATGGATGGCCTTATCCTCCCATACCGGTGTAATCCATTTTGCCCGCCAGTCATCTTCCTGTTTGCCGGTTTCAAACCAGTTAATTCCGGATACCGCTTCGTCGCCGGCATCGCCCCAGACTTTTACCGTCCAGTAATATCTTGTATACGGCGTCAATGTAATCGGCAGGTCAACGGCCAAGTTTGACAGCTTCTCATCTTTTCCGCTGTCAAATATAATTTCTTTCAATGCGGCATCCTTAGCCACGATTATCTGTGCGGCGGCCTGCTTTTTCGAAACGGTATCTTCCGTAATCCAGGATACGGACGCATACTCCATACCATATCCAAGTGGATTTACAATATGATTTGTCTTGCAGGATGTGATTCTCATTTTCCCTTCTCTCCTATCTTATCATTAAATTTGTCCATATATCTTTTGATATATTAAATTCCATTCAACAGGGATTCTTACAAACTCCCGGTTAAACAGAAATATGACATTTCCGGGCTGGGTTTATTTTAGAGTCTGTTTGATAAATGCTTGTGCCGGGCTGGATGCTCCATTTTGCGGGAGTGTGAAAACACCTATAGCTATTTTTATAAATAAATTATATAATAATATTATTATATTAGAAATATTTTAAGGTAACTATTACCGTGTTGTGAGGTAAGATTTTATGGAGCAGTATTTGATTGACAAGCTGTGGGAACATACCGATAAGGTGGATAAGGAAAATGAAAAAAAGGCTAAAACCGGGGCAAAAGAAAGAGAACAGGTAAATCGGCCCAGACTTTTGCCTGCTTCCCATTTCTTTCATAATACGTCCGCCTCTTTGTTCATGTCATTCCACCACGAATCGGCAAATAGTATGAAACATTACCATGATTTTTTTGAATTAATTTATGTGTGCAAGGGTAGCCCCGTTGGTGTGATTAATGACCGGGAGCTCCGGCTGCATGAGGGAAATCTCTGTATCATGAATCCTAATGCGGTACATTATTTTAAAAAATACTCTGAAGAAAAAGACTTAATCCTTAATATTGTACTTCCAAAAGATATATTTCAGAAATCAATATTCCGTATTTTATTAGGGGACCCGGTTCTTAATGCATTTTTCATCCGCTACCGCCTTGAAAATGAAAAGCAGCCCTCTTTCTTGTATCTTGAGCATCTGGACAAGGATACCGACTGTTTGCTTGAAATGCTGCTGAAAGAGTATCTGGATAAGAAGCAGTACAGCCAGGTTATCATCGAGTCCCTGCTTACTTTAATCTTTTCCTTTATTTTAAGAAATTATAATGAAAAGTCCAGCCGGGGCGGCGATACCGTGACGGAGATTATTAATTATATATACCTGAATTATCAGGATGTTAATATAAAGACTCTTGCCGTACAGTTCAATTACCATCCGAAATATTTGTCCTTCCTGATTCACAGGCATACCGCCCAGACCTTCCGTGAGCTGCTTGTGAATATTAAAATGCAGAATGCACTGGACTATCTTGTTTATACGGACCACAGCATCGAAAACATTGCCCTGCTGGTTGGCTACAAGGATAAAAGCAGTTTCTATAATATATTTAAAAAAGAGTTCAAAATAAGTCCGGCTGCGTACAGAAAACAGTTTTCATACTGTTCCGAATGAAAATCATGCAATCCCCCGGACAGATGGGGCTGTTGCAAAATTTAAAATATAATCATATTCCAGACACAGGTTCAGGACTATTTTACAACAGCTCCGTGTGTCTCCGGATATTTGTGAGCCAAATGTACAAAAGCAGACAAAAAATAACAAATAATGCAATTGACAAAAAATTACAAATCCTTCAAAGTAGAAAGTGTAGAATTTGCCTGTATTATGAGCAGAGCGATAATCGATTCTAATCTTTATTCTATGGGAAATCCCCTGAAATAAAAAGCCTCCGCTTAGGCAAAAGATACGCAGTAATAAAAAAGAGGAATGTTCCGGGCAATAAAATAAAAAGCAGTTAACGGATTCTAATTGTGTTATAAAGAGGTCCGGAGCTATACTCAAACAAATTGAAAAAGAAAGGAAGGATTATTATGACAAAAAAATTACTCAGACGCGGTATGGTTTTGTTATTAATGCTTACTTTATTATTCTCTGTGAAGGCTTCGGCTGCCGACTTTACGCAGGGAGTGGAGGTATCCGGTAATACTGCAATCATATGGTTTAAGTCAATGGTGAATACAACATGGGTTGACGTTCATTACAAAGTAAATTCAGGTACCCAAGAGAATATCAGAATGACATATAATTCTGGTGCCGCAAGGTATGAACAAAGAGTGGACTCCGCAGCCGGTTCCGTAATCGAATATTTTTTTACTTATAATAACGGCACTCCGGCTTATGATACTGCTACTTATACCTATACGGGTACGGGGCAGTCAGCCGCATTGAAAAACGGAATTTACAGAATTACCAGCAAAGTCAGCGGAAAGGTATTGGACGTAGCGAATGGCTCAACGGCAACCGGTGCCAAGATACAGCAATGGACCAATAATAATGGTTCCAATCAGCAGTTCAGGGTAGAATTACAGTCTGACGGCTACTATAAGATAACAGCCAGACACAGCGGATTAGTACTTGACGTACCTAACAGCTCGAAAGATAACAGTGTTCAGCTTCAGCAGTGGACGGATAACGGCACTAACGCTCAAAGGTGGAAAATAACAGAGGCAGGCGGCTATTATAAGGTCGTTTCCAAGGTGAGCGGGCTGGCAATGGACGTACGCAGTTCCTCAACGGCCGACGGTGCCGTAGTCCAGCAGTATACCGACAATGGAACGGATGCCCAGAGGTGGTCATTTACCTTGGTTTCAGATTCCAATGACCCGTCTTCCGGTTCCATTTACTCCATAAATCCCGCGTCCATACCTTATCCCAGCGGAAACGGAGTCAGCCTGAAAGTTATGAACGGCACGAATGGGGCGTATAAAGACAATGAAATTTATTGGGGAGTTATAGGAATTAACCCGGCTAACGGAGCCTGGAGCTATCTGGATTTGTCCGGCAATCTTATACCGATTTCGACCGCTTTGAATGATGCCTCCGGTCACTTAACGAAAAACGGTATCAATTATGCAAATATCTATCATAAGATAAGTGACGCATCCTGGGTTAATCTGCCTAAAATAACCTCAGGAAGAATGTATTTAAGTGCAGGTTCTCCCTGCTACATAAAGACCTATGATAACGGGTTTGCCGGTCCGGATATTAACAATCCGACGGACCCTAACAGGAATATTTATTTTGATTTTGTTGAATTTACGGTAGATAACACCGGATATCACGGGAATACTACAAGGGTAGACCAGTTTGGCTTCCCAATCCAGCACAGATTAGTAAATATAGCAGGAAATTATGACCGTACGGTGGGTGAACTTGAATCGGAAACCCGGTCCGGTTTATTTACAAAATTCCAGAACGAAGTACCTAACGAATTTAAATCCCTTGGTACACTTCAGGCACCTTACCGGATTGTGTGCCCCATCAGCGGGCCTTTTAATACCGGAGGAGCTTATGCAAATTACTTCAGCGGCTATTCCAGTATTCCTACAAGGGATATATTATTAGGAATTAACGGCGCCAGCAATCCTGAGACTTGTGCTGCGCTCAACAGACATGTATATACTAATCCGGCCGACTGGAACAACGTAAGTAAATATTACCAGGCAGCGCCTGCCAACTATTATGCTAAATTCTGGCACGACCACAGCATCGACGGATTAGCCTACGGCTTCTGTTATGATGATGTGAACGGACAAGCCTCCTATCTGGAAGTCGGAGACCCCAAAGGCCTGATAGTAAGAGTAGGCTGGTAAACCGATAAAGCAGTACTGTATTTGGCTTTGGTATTGAAATTATAAATGAATAAGGGGCTGTCGTACTAAGTTTTATGGACATATATAGCATAATCGGTTAACGATGTTATATTATGGAAGAATTGCTTAGTGCGGCGGCTCCTTATTTATTTTAATTCATGTCCGCAAGCTCCCATGGTATGCGTCGAAGGCCTGCTCTTAAGATGCTTTCCTGTCAGAAATATTTCCTGTAATCCGTAGGCGTCATATGCATGGAGCGCTCGAAGCACCGGCTGTAGGTAAGAGTATTTTTAAATCCTACGCTGGTTGCAATGGCATTGATGGAAAGCTTGGAATAGGTCAGTAAATCCTTTGATTTGTTGACCCGGAATTCATTCACATACTGATGGATTGTAATACCCATATGCTCTTTAAAGATTTTGCAGAAATAATATTTGGAAAAACTGACCTCATTGCAGATCGTATCAATATCCAAATCATTTTTATAATTCTTTGCGATATATTTCAGCGCATTGTTGATTACGGTTTCCTGAACCGGAGTAATATTCTTTGTATTCTGGACATTATTTGATATATTGTACAGTTCAAACAGCAGGGAATGTATCAGCAGGCTGGATTTAATCTGATCAAAAAAATCGTTATAATTCAGTTCATATATTTCAATAAAAAGGTCAATAATGTTACTTAGCCGGTTTGTAGAAAAAATACAGGACTTGTTCCGTATCATATTATAATAGAATTTCGCATGGCTGCCTCTTATGATAATATAAAAAAATGTCCACTCCTTGCTGGTTCTTGTGAAAGTAAGAGGTACATTGCAGGAGGTAACGATAACGTTATCTTTAGTTATATATTGTGTACTGGAATCTTTCGTAAAACGCATAACCCCGTCCACGGAATACAGCAGCAAATAATCGGAATAGTTATTTGCACTTCCGAACTTCAATTTCTTTTCTGAACTGTATCCGCACTCTTTTATATAGAAAGGCAGATTCTCTATTTGATTATTTAATATATTTGTCTTTTTTACCTGATTTTTGGGAAAAGCTCTTTTGGTTATTATCATATATAAAATTCTCCGGTAAGATGGTTTTTTTAATATTTTTAAATGATATTTTTAGAATAATGGAAAATAACTGTAAAAAGTATAAAAATATTATATCATTAAGTGACCAAAATATCAAATATGTCCAAAATCGCAATTTTTGATAATAAAAAAACAAGATTTGATATTGCAAGACTAAAAATCAGGGCATATGATTGCGTTATTGATAGTGCACCTGGAATGGGTATGGTCAAAATGGAAAGGAGAAATAACAGGATGAGTAATTATGTCTTGGAGCTGAAAGATGTTGTAAAGACATTCGGCGGTGTTACGGCTTTAAACGGCGTCCACTTTCAGTTAAAAAGGGGAGAGATACATGCTCTGATGGGAGAAAACGGAGCAGGCAAATCCACATTTATCAAAGTAATTACCGGAGTGCACCAGCCGGACAGCGGCGTTATGCTTCTGGAGGGGGAAAGAATCGTTTTTCGCTCTACATCGGATTCAGCCAAGCTTGGGATTGCGGCCATTTATCAGCATGTTACCGCATTTCCGGACCTGACGGTAACGGAAAATATATTTATGGGACAGGAATTGAAAAATAAAGCGGGGCTGTACAATTGGAAGCTGATGAATCAGCGTGCAAAAGAATTAATAGAACCGCTGAGCAAAGAAATTGATGTCATGAAACCCATGAGTACCTTAAGTGTGGCACAGCAGCAGCTGGTAGAGATTGCAAAGGCACTGTCCAGAGATGCCAGAATATTAATCATGGATGAACCTACCGCATCCCTGACAAAAACGGAATGTGAGCAGTTATACCTGATTGCGGAACGGTTAAGGGATGATGGGGTTTCCATTATTTTTATCACCCATAAATTCGAAGATATGTATCGCTTGGCTACAAGAGTAACGGTTTTTCGGGATGCCCAGTACATAGGAAGCTGGGACGTAGATAAAATTTCAAATCAGAAGCTGATTACGGAGATGGTTAACCGGGAACTGGATCAGATGTATCCGCCTAAAACATCCAAAATTGGGGAGGTTGTCCTTGAAGTAAACCATATTTCCAAGGAAGGATATTTTAAAGATATTTCCTTTAAAGTACGCAGGGGCGAAATTCTTGCGCTTACCGGGCTGGTGGGTGCCGGTCGTACGGAAGTATGTCAGAGCCTTTTTGGCATTATGAAATCAGACGGCGGCTCCATAAAGCTGAATCAGGAGGAAGTGAAAATAAGCGGCCCTATGGATGCACTGCATTATGGAATCGGCCTCCTCCCGGAGGACAGGCAGCTTCAGGGCCTGATTAATGAACTGCCGATATATCAGAACGTGTCCTCCGCCTCCATGAAGAAATTTGTAAAGAAAAATATCGTTAAGGTTGGAAAAGAGATGGAAAATGCCACCTATTTATGTCAAAGGATACAGTTGAAAGCAAAAGATATCGGTGCACCGCCGTCCTCTTTATCCGGAGGAAATCAGCAGAAGGTTGTATTTGCTAAGCTGTTAAGCTGTGATCTAAAAGTCCTTATTATGGATGAGCCGACTAAGGGCATTGACGTTGGTGCAAAATATTCTATTTATGAAATTATGAATGAATTAGCCTGCAACGGTTATGCAATCATTATGGTTTCCTCCGAAATGCCGGAGGTGTTAGGCATGGCAGACCATATTGTAGTCATGAAATCCGGACGCGTAACCGGTGACTTTGACAGGAAGGGTGCTACCCAGGAAATGATTCTGGAAGCATCACTGAAACAGAAAAAAGGGGAGGAATGATTGTGAAAAACCAGGGTAAATCAATTATAAAAAATATAATAAACAGCAGAAATACGGGACTTTTAACCGGTTTTGCAATACTGCTAATCATTGCCGCACTTCTTACGCCGTCCATGTATTCGGTAACGTCAATCATGAACATGCTTCAGAATAATGCGGTATATGCGCTGCTGGCGGTGGGAATGATGATGGTTATTATTACGGGAGGCATTGATTTGTCCGTTGCCTCCACGTTAAGTCTGTCTGGTGTCATATGTTCCTCCCTGATGAGTAAAAACATGGATGTACCGGCCTTTGTATGGGTTTTATTGGGTATCCTTATAGGTGCCTTATGCGGCGCTTTTAACGGATTTATCGTAGGATACCTGAAGATGGTCCCGATGATAGCAACCCTTGGAACCATGTACATTTACCGCGGTGTAGCATTTCTTGCCTCAGGCGGTAATTGGTGGTTTCCCCATCAGTTTACAACGGGTTATTTAAATTTTGCCACCGGTAAAATCTTCGGTGTTTATAATATTCTGTGGATAACGGTATTAATATTTATAGCGGCAGCCGTATTTTTAGGTTATACTTCCCTGGGCAGAAGAATTTATGCAATCGGGACCAATAAGGAATCTGCCAAGATTGCCGGTATTAAGGAGGCGAAAACAACCTTTGCGGCATTTACAATCTGCGGTGCCCTAGCCGGTTTAGCCGGTATGCTGTACACTGCAAATTATGCCATCTGCTATTACGGTATGGGTGAAGGATATGAAATGATAGCAATTGCTATCTGTATTCTTGGCGGAGTGAGCATCACCGGAGGAAAAGGCAAAGTTGACGGTGTTATTATAGGCACCCTGATGATGAGTGTGATAACGTACTTTATCAGTTTGCTTCCGGGCTTAAGCGTATGGCAGAATGCAATCCAGGGCGGAATCATTATAATAGCGGTAGCAATAAATATCTTTACGATTGTGTCAGCCAAAAAACGTGTGCTGAAAGAAAGGGGGGCCTTAATCTAATGTCCGCTTCAGCTAAAACCCCTGTATATAATTTAAATGTAAAGGATAAATTTAATTTATCCAAATTCCTTGTCCAATGGGAAATGATATTGGTTTATATACTTATTCTTATTAATGTGGTATTAATGGCAACAAAGGGCAACCTGTATTTTACACCCGGTACAATTCAATCCATTATACAATCCGGGATGGATTTGTCACCCCTGGTGCTGGGCATGATTTTTGTACTTATGGTCGGCGATATTGACGTTTCCGTTGCTTCCACCATGATTATGTCCTCCATGGTAACGGGTTTATTTATGGATGCGGGTATTCCGGCGGTTTTATGTGTTATAGCGGGGATACTGGCAGGCGGTTTGTGCGGTGCTTTTAACGGATTTCTGGTTGCATATATGAATATGCCTTCCGTAATTGTTACCATTTCAACCTCCATGCTGTTCCGGGGGATTGTAAAGATTATTCTGGATGTTAACGTATTGAAAAATTTTCCTGATTTTTATGTAACGCTTGCCTGGACAAATATATTGGGCATTCCTTTAGCTTTAATCTGCTTTCTGCTGATGGCCGTTGTATTTGTTATTGTCCTGCATAAATCTTCGTTCGGACGCAAACTTTATATTATCGGGAATAATTCCGTATGTGCCGTTTATTCCGGCATTCATGTAAAACGTATAAAGCTGGCCGTATTTATTTTAATGGGATTAATGGCAGGAATCACTTCCATCTTTTTCGTAGGCCGTATGGGCGGCGGTGTCAGCTCGACTATGGGTACGGGCTATGAACTGGACGTAATTGCAATCTGTGTATTGGGCGGTATTTCCACCAATGGCGGAAAGGGCAGGGTATACGGCCCCGTAATCTCGACTCTGATTATGGCATTCCTTTCCTATTCCCTCGGATTAATGGGCGTGGATGCCAATTCCAGAAAAATAATGATTGGTTTTATACTGATTATAGCCGTACTTATACCAAATATAAATAAAAGTCTGATAGACAACATTAAATTAAAATTATTGTATTCCAATAATAAAAACATTGAGGCTCTTAATTTAAAATCGGCTCAGGAGATAAAATCTCTGTCAAGTCTGATTGAAGAAACAAAAAAGGATACATCTATGAGTGAATCCGACAGGATGGAGAAAATAAAGAAATATAATGAAAAAATTCTGGCAATAAAGACAAAATGCAAGGAACAGACTATAAAATTAAAAGCGGAAGCCGCAAGGACACAGGGAGTCCAAAAATCCCATGAGAAATCAGTACAGTAAAATATGAGCAGTCTCTGACTGTTTATATAGAGTTGAATTGGCCAATTCACTTAAAACAAATAATATTATGGAGGATGTAAGCTATGAAAAAATTAAAGAAATTGCTGGCACTTGGTCTGTGTTTATCCATGGCAGCCGGTGTCGTAACAGGCTGTTCCACAACGCAGCCGACGGACCCTTCCGGTTCATCAACGGGCAATACGGCAAAAGGAGATAATAATTCCCTGGAAGGCGCTCACGTATTTATGTTTAAATCAACCGGCAATTCCTTCGGGGATCTGATGTTTGAAGGGTTTAATGAATACATGGAGGCAAAAGGGGAAAAGGCGGTATATAAAAGTCCCGCAGAAACAACGGTAGCAGCACAGGTTCAGTTATTGGACGAATTAATTACACAAAAAGTAGCATCCATTACCATATCTACCAACGGAGATGCGGGCTATGATGAGGTATTTAAGAAGGCAAAAGAAGCGGGTATTGCCATTACGTCAATTGACTCCGCGGCAAGCCCCGATTATCGTACCACCCACGTAAATCAGGCGGAACCCAATGATATCGGTGCTTATCTGGTACAGGCGGCCGTATTGATAACGCTCGGCATTGACTATCCGGAAGACGGTGATATGAAAGGTGCGGTTGAAACGGCATTATCCGGTTATACCGATGAAGAAATTGTACTGGGCGTACTTTCCGCATCCATTGATACCCCGGTTCAGAACAGCTGGATTGCGGCAATGGAAGCCGAATTGCAGGATGCGGTCTATACCGGTAAGGTCAGCCCGGCTCTGGACAAAAAATATGGCAATGATGACCTGACGGAATCCACCACACAGGCTCAGGCATTTATCGCCGAAAATAAAGTGGATTGTATTATTTCTCCTACCACGGTAGGTATTGCCGCAGTCGGTCAGTGCTTAAAGACTTCCAACAGCAAAATTAAATTAACCGGTTTGGGCCTGCCTTCCGAAATGCAGTCCTTTATGCCGGCAAGTGCTTCCGACGACGCATTTGCTTCAGTATGCCCTTATATGATGCTTTGGGATGTAATACATCTTGGAGCAGTTTCGGCGGCATCAACCCTGGCAACTCTGGACGGTTCCTTTGACGGAGCGGTTGGCTCCGGCTTTACGATGGATGTCTTCCGTGATTACCCGGAAACCACTTATGAAGCTTACGACAACGGTGACGGCGGTACGGCGGTACTGGCAGGAACACCTTATGTATTCTATAAAGAAAATATGGCAGACTGGGTTAAAAAACTATAATTAATTAGTAATCGGAAACCGCTCCCTTCTTAATGGTGGGGGCGGTTTTATTGTATGACGGTATATTTTATTTTCCTTGCAGGTATACACAAATTTCTTCTTGACATATATAGATAATCTACATATAATATATGTAGATTATCTATATAAAGGAGGGAAATTTTGTGATTGAGAATAGAAGTCTGCTGTCCGGCAGTACATCCATGCTGCTTTTAAGCCTGCTGTCGGAAAAGGATATGTACGGATATGAGATGATTGAAACCCTGGGTATGCGTTCCAATCATGTATTTGACCTGAAAGCGGGAACTTTGTATCCTTTGCTGCATTCTCTGGAGGATAAAAAATACCTGGAATCCTATGAAGATACGGAAAGTGCAAAACCGAGAAAGTATTACCGTATTACGAAAAAGGGCACTAAATATCTGAAAGTTATTTGTGAGGAATGGCAGGAGTATGCCCGGGCAGTAAACGGGGTAATAGGAGGTGTTACTTTTGAGCCGGTTTGACAGGAAGGAAGAGTATCTGGAACAGATGACGGACCAGATACGCAGTAAGAGAGCAAAAGGACTGATTGCGGAAGAAATCAGCCGCCATATTGAAGACCAGAAAGACGCTTACAGGCAAGATGGGGATGATGAAAACACGGCAATGGCAAAGGCACTGGAGCAGATGGGAGATCCGGTGGAAGTGGGAAAGCAATTGGATAAGATACATAGACCGAAGATAGAGTGGAGAGTTTTGGCGGCTGCGCTGGTTCTTTGCTGCATAGGTATTTTTGTCCGTCTTAGTATAGATAAATCCATGGACGGGCCCACACTTTACTTTGCTGTTGAAAAACAGCTTCTTTTTATAGCGGCAGGTTTCCTGTTACTTTTTGCGGTATATTTTCTGGATTATTCTTTTATCGGAAGATATCCGAAGATTATCTGGTTCTTGTTAATTGCCTGTATTCTGATTTATGTACCTTTCGGTACATGGGTCAACGGCCGGCTGTCTTATTTATATGCCTATGGTATGCTGTTCATACCGGCATATGGAGGGATTATATATGCCTATCGGAAAAAAGGATATGCAGGAATTATAAAATGTCTTTTATTCTGCATGCTGGCGGTTATTATAGAATCGCAATTTGTGGCACAGAGCGCAGTTTATCTGAGTCTGCTGCTTTCAAGCCTGCTTATGCTGTTTAAAGCCGTCAGTATGGACTGGTTCGGTACGTCAAAAAGAAAAGCAATCGCAATCATAACAGGATGGATACCGGTCGTCTTATTCACCTTACTTTTACGGCCGTACCAGTTTGAGAGGCTTTGCAGTATGATTAAAATTATTCTGTATCCGGAACGGTATCCCAAGGGATATCATATGCTTTTGATAAGAAATATAATTTCTGAGACCAAATTGTTTGGTACATCGGATTTTACCTTAGGGTATCAGCAAGGGTTTAATAACGATTATATCCTGACTTATGTGTTCGGCAAGTGGGGAATAGCGGCAGGAATATTTATTATTGTATTATTTATAATATTTACAGGACGTATGGTTTATATATCCCTAAACCAGAAAAATTCCCTGGGAATGTTTGTGGGACTGGGCTGCAGCCTGGTATTTGCAGCACAGGGGAGTGTTTATATACTTTCCAATTTGAGCATACAGATTATCGCACAGGTGAGTTTGCCCTTTGTTTCTTTGGAGGGAGCCGGACTGTTTGTAAATTTTATTGTTCTGGGAGTCATGATGTCGGTATTCCGTAATACGAATATTATAAAAGAAATACCCTATAAGGCGAAATATGCGATTAAAATTGTGAGAGCAAAGTAAGCAAACCGGATAAAGGCATCATTTTATTGCAAGATTGTTCCTGTAATTTGCCTATTTTCGTAAGAAACCGGCCTGCCGGATTTCCGGCAGGCTGTAAATAATGTTATCCGTCGAAGAAAGAGATAGAATGATTTTACATAATGGGCCGGTTTCATTATAAAATTCCCGATTGTTTATTTTGTATATTGACAGCGCTCACATTTTGTATTATTATAACATTATTAATAAATATAGGAGTTAAGTTTCATGGCTAATATTGATGATGTTGCTAATTATGCTAAAGTTTCCCGTACTACCGTATCACGAGTCCTGCTTAACAGCGATAAGGTAAAAGAAAGTACCAGAATAAAAGTATTAGAAGCAATAGATAAATTAAATTATAAGCCGAATGCTTCGGCCCGCTCTTTAGCATCTCAGAGGAACCATACGATAGGAATTATCAGCGGATACGCTCTAAATGATCCGTTTTATTCGGTAATTGCTGAAGAAATCTGTAATGTATGCAATGAATACGGTTACGGGACTTTGATTGCAATCCGATCTGATAATGAGCCGGTGAATGATAAACAGATTAATATGATGTTCGGTAAAGTTGACGCTTATGTTTTCTTGGGACTTAAGTCCTTTTGCAGGAAAGAGATAGAACATCTGGTGAAAATAAACATACCGGTTGCACTTTTTAAATCCGGAGAAGCTGTTGAAGGTGCGGTAATGGTTGACGTTGATAATGAAAAAAGCTCAATTTTAGCCATTGATTATTTAATCCGTAAAGGGCATAGTAAAATAGCATATATGCATGGGGATGTAAAGAATTATGAAACTATATTGAGGACCAAGGGTTATATACAGGCTTTAAAAGACAATGGAATTCCATTTGAACAGTCTGTAATGTTTAACGGAAAGTTCAGTTATAACACTGCTTATAATCTGGCAAAATCTGTAATTTCATCCGGTGCGACCGCTCTGTTTTGTGAAAGTGATGTAATGGCCCATGGCGTTATTAAAGGATTAATGGATTTAAATTACCGTGTTCCTGAAGACATTTCAGTTATGGGATTTGATAATATTAAATTTAATAATTATGAATCATTTATTCAGTTAACCACAACCAACCAGCCGTTGCAGGAAATGGGCCGGTATATTTCCGAAACCCTTATTAAACAGATTGAAACCGGGTTGTCAGGGGAAATTCAGCTGTTTGAAACGGATATTATTGAACGGGATACCGTATAATTTATTTTGGTCAAAAATGGGAGCGCTACCATTTTTAGATATTCTGTACAAATTATTTCAGAAAGGAATGGTTTTATGAGAAAAATAATTAGTTTAGCCCTTGTTTTATCCCTGACAGCTTTCAGTCTGCTTGGCTGCAAGAGTTCCGGCACGGATAAAGATGGCAATGCATTAAGTGAAACAACAAAAGATGCTTCAGTCACAGATGAATCGGCATCAAAAGATACCTTCGGAGAAAAAGCTCCGGCGGAATATGCGGGTACATTAAAAGTATGGTCCTGGACCGATGATCCGAAGTATCAGATAGAAGCTTTTGAAAAAGCGTATCCGAATGTTAAAGTCGATTTTACAATGATTGGAGAAGATTATGATGTAAAGATGCAGACGATTGTAGATAATGAAACGGATGGTCCGGATATATTCTGTGCGGACGTAAAAACCGTGAAAAATTATATTGACATGGAAGCCTGGGAAAATTTATCCGATGCTCCGTACAATGCGGATGCCAGTGATATTATGAATTATGTAAAAACCATCGGTTCCGACTCGGAAGGTAATTTACGGGCCCTTTCCTGGCAGGCTACGCCGGGTGGTTTTTGGTATAAAAGAAGCCTGGCTAAAAAGTATCTGGGAACGGATGATCCTAATGAAATTTCTAAAATGATGTCAACAATGGACGGACTTTTTACAGTCGGAGAGACCGTTTATGAAAAAAGCAAAGGGGAAACCAATTTGCTTCCTAATTATCAGGATTTATGGACCATGGCTTGCTACAGTATGAGAACAACTCAATGGGTATCTGATAATAAGTTTAATTTGGATAGCTATGCCGTAGAATTCTTTGACATAGCCAAGAAAGCCAGAGACAATCATTTGGATGCAAAACTAAATTCATGGTCCGAAGGCTGGTATTCAGCAGCCGCAAATAATTCAATTTTAGGCTATGTTCTTCCGACATGGGGAATGCAATACGTAATCCAGAGCAGTGCCCCGGATACAAAGGGGGACTGGGCCATTACATCAATGCCGGCCTCCTATTTTAACGGGGGAACCTATATGGGTATCTATACCAAGAGCAAAGAAAAAGAATTGGCCTGGTTATATATTAAATTTATAACCTTAAACAAAGACTATATAGAGAAATATGCCGTAGAAAAATCGGATTTCCCTTGTCTTACTGCTGCAATTGATGATTTGACACCAACATTTTCCGATCCCTGGTGCGATGGTCAGAATACATTTGCGTTCTTTAAAGACGAAGCCATAAAAATTAATACTGCCTTAGTAACGAAATATGATGATTCAATTAACAACATGCTGCTGACTAACGTGGATTTATATGTTACCGGCAAGCTGACCAAGGAAGATGCAATTAAGCAGTTTAAAGAGGATGTTGCAAGTGCATTTCAAGGAATTACGGTTGAATAAATCATGACACGGGGTTGCTGTTATATTCATAAGCCCCGTAACCCGGCAGGATAAACGCAGCGATTTTTTCTTTGGCAAGTTAAGGCAGCCGGCCGGAAGGATTTGGAAATTTCAGGGAGTCAAGCCGGCCGGATGCCAAGCCCTACAGCAAAAAAGGAGACCTAATGTGAAGCAAAGAAGAGCAAAATACGGTTATTTATTTGTAGCACCTTATTTATTGGTTTTTGGGATTTTTCAATTATACCCTATTATCTATTCCTTTTATTTAAGCTTAACTACACAGATTTCAAATAAAGAATCTAAATTTTATGGGTTGCAAAACTATGCATATTTACTGAAGGATAGTGTATTCTGGAAGAGCATCGGGAACACATGGATTATTTGGCTGTCCTGCTTTATTCCCCAGATTATTTGTGCTTTATTATTAGCGGTTTTATTGTCTCAGTATAAGGTGAGAGGAGCCGGTTTTTTCAGGGCGTCCTTTTATTTACCCAATCTGGTAACGGCTGCTTCTATCGGTGTGCTTTTTAGCGTTCTTTTTGACTGGCAGACGGGAACCGTTAATAAAATTCTGCTGAAATTAAATCTGATAAAGGAAGCCGTTAACTGGATGAGTATACCTTTTTTTGCACGAAGCATCACTTCCTTTATTCAGTGGTGGATGTGGTTTGGTTATAGCACAATCCTGTTAACCGCAGGTATAAAGGCCATATCTTCAGAAATACTGGAAGCAGCTGTTGTGGATGGAGCCAATAGCAGACAGCGTCTTTTTAAAATAACTTTACCGCTTCTAAAACCTACCATGCTGTATGTTATGGTAACATCCCTTATAGGCGGTATGCAGATATTCGATATTCCTATGACATTAACAGGCGGGGACGGTGAACCGCAGAAATCTCTGCTGACCATGGTTTTATATTTATATAATTCGGCATTTACCAACCGGAATTATGCTTACGGGGCAACGGTTTCCTATGGACTGTTTTTTATTATTTTAATTTTCTCTTTAATTTTTTACAAGGTTTTATACCCAAATTCCGGGAAGGAGAAATCATAATGAAGATTACAAATAAATTTTTTGTATATGTTATTTTGTCAGTATTATTAATTCTGTGTATTTTTCCTTTTTATATCATGATTATAAATGCTACCCATACGACGGAAGAATTAATGGTTGGTTTGTATTTGGCACCAGGAAGTGCATTATATACAAACTATCAGAATCTTGGCCGAATGACGGATATTTGGAAGGGATTTTTAAACAGTACGGTAATTTCGGTCAGCTCAACGCTTTTGACCGCTTATTTCGGTGCATTAACGGCTTTTGGGCTGGCAAAATATGAATACAGAGGCAGAAAAATAGTCTTTACAATTATTATATTATCTATGATGATTCCATCACAGCTTGGTATTATTGGATTTTTCAGACTATGCAAATATATGAATGTATTAGATACCTTTATTCCCTTAATTCTTCCTTCCGTTGCCAATGCAAGTACGGTTTTTTTTGTACACCAATATATGGAACAGTCCGTCTCGGACTCTTTAATCGAATCGGCCAGAGTGGAAGGCTGCGGGGAGTTTGGATTGTTTAACAAAATTATTCTGCCTTTGGTAAAACCAGGAATTGCTACTATGGCAATTTTCAACTTTGTCGGCTCATGGAATAATTTTTTAACTCCCATGATTATATTATTTAATCAGGATAAATTTACAGTCCCGTTACTGATTATGAACCTCCGGGGAGCTTTCAACCGGGATTATGGAGCAACCTATTGTGCAATTGCTATATCAATCGTACCGATTATCCTTATATACTGTCTCATCTCCAGACATATTACGGAAGGATTAATGACCGGAGCTGTGAAAGGATGAGATTGCGGTCTGCTCTGGGGCAGGGAGAATAGCATCAGGTCCGGAGTGGAAGAGAATACAGATAAAGAAAGGATGCCACAATGGTGATTCTTTCACTCCTTTTTATTTTTGAGAATAGAATGTATCCTTACCCGCATTCTATTATATGTGGCAGTATTGCAGGCCTGCCTGCAATATGCAATGGATGAAAATATGAACCCTATATTACCTATGAATTATTATATACCGGATGTAGAAGCCAGGCAGTGGAAGGATAAGAAAGTATATTTATATGGCTCAAAAGATATCGGCGGTAATGATGAATACTGCAGCTATGAATATCAGGTATTTTCATCAGAAGATATGATTAACTGGCAGCCGGGCAATATTGCTTTTTCTTCCGACCGATACGGACCGTATACTGCCAATCATATAAGTCCTTTATATGCACCGGATTGCATTTACATAAACAACAAATATTATTTGTTTTACTGTCAGGCCGATAATACCGAAGGGGTTGCTGTCAGTGAAAACCCAATGGGACCTTTCTGCAATGCAAAGCCGGTAATACCTGCAGACGGTGATGCCATAGACCCTGCTGTGCTGGTAGATGACGACGGAAGTGTGTACTATTATTGGGGACAATATCATGCCAGAGGAGGCAAGCTGTCGGCAGATTTTCAATCCATAGAATCCGTTACGGACAATTTGCTTACCGAAGAAGAACATGGCTTTCATGAAGGGATTTCCGCCAGGAAGAGGAACGGGCTTTATTACCTGAGCTTCTCCGATATATCCCGCGGGAGGCCAACCTGTATCGGTTATGCCGTCAGCAGAAATCCGCTGGGGCCGTTTGTTAAAAAGAATATAATCATAGACAACAAAGGATGTGATCCGCAGTCGTGGAACAATCACGGTTCCATTACAGAAATAAATGGTGAATGGTATGTCTTTTACCACCGTTCAACCCATAACAGTTTTTTCAGCAGGCACGTCTGTGCCGAAAAAATAACATTTAATGAAGACGGGACTATTAATGAGTTGGAAATGACAACTCAGGGCGTGGAAGGACCTATTTCCTGCAGCCGCGAAATATATGCGTTTACGGCATGTTTATTGTCAGGCAGCGTTTATATTGATGATTATAGTGACGGTAACAATTCATTTGAATATCTTACTAATATTCACAATAAAGATTGGGTTGTATATAAATATATTAATTTTGACAGGGATATTACAGCCATAACCGTAAATGCCGCAAGCCAGACCTATGGCGGAAGGATTGAGGTCTATCTGGACAATCTGGAATCCGGGGCTATCGGATGGGTAGAAGTAAAAAAAACGAAAGGCAAATTCGATTTCCAGACCTTTGCCGGTGTAATCATGGATAAACCGGCGGGAATTCATGCCTTATACTTGAAGTTTACCGGTCCCGGTGGAAATTTAATAAATTTGAAAACCATTCAATTCGAATGATACATAGTATCTGCCTTCCTTATACGGCACTTTCACCGGAATATCTCTAATAATAAGTTTATCAATTCCGTATTTTTTTCCGGTGACATAAAGCAGAAACGGATAAACTTTTGGTCTAAAAAGGGGAATGTGGAACAGTCCCGAATCATTAACCCCTTTCGGATGGCAGTGTCAAAAACATCGGCAGAAGTAATGTCTTCTTTTAAAATTTTTACTAAAATAAAATTGGCAACGGGAGGGTAGGCCTTTAAATTGGAGCAGGCCGAGAGTAATCCGAAAATCCGGTTTCTCTCCTGTTTTATCAATTCCTTCGTCCGATGGATATAGTCTTCGTCGGTAAACATGATTTCCCCTGCTATGGCGGCCAGGGTATTGATGGTCCAGGGATTTTTTCTCTGGTTTAACAGTTTCAGCAAATCCATATTGCCGCAGACAGCATAACCCAGGCGCAGGCCGGGAGCGGCAAAAAATTTGGAGATGCCTCTTAATATGATGATATTGTTATAATAACCGGTAAGGGAAACGGCTGTGATCTGATTCACATCGTTGGCGAATTCCACATAAGTTTCATCCACCATGCATAAGATACCTCTCTGTTTACAGATATCCAGAATTTTTCTCATATCCGGCAAAGGTATGGCGGAAGAAGTTGGGTTATTGGGATTGCAGATAACCAGCAAATCAAACTCCGCTGTTAATTCTTTTTTTAAATCTTCCACATTCAGGCGGAAATCATCGGCTTCCTCCAGGCGGTAATACTGGGAACTGCCGCCGCCTAAGGAAATCCCGCGTTCATATTCGGAATAGGTAGGCCCTATGATAAGCGCATTTTTTGGATGGGTAACCTGTATAAAAAGGGAAATCAGCTCCGTGGAACCGTTCCCTACTACAATATACTCCGGATCAGCATGCACATAAGCAGCAATACATTTTCTGAGGGAAGTATATTCCCTGTCCGGATATCCCGTAATGGCATCTATTTTACCGGCTAATCCGGCCCGTAACTTAGGGGAGATGCCCAGAGGGTTTACATTGGCGGAAAAGCTGGTGATATCCTCTTTTTTAATTCCGTAAATAGCTTCTATTTTTTCCAAATCACTTCCGTGAAAATGTTCTTTTGGTGTCAGCATATTAATATTCCTTCCTGGCTTATTATTTTATTATAGCCGGTATTACCGGTGTTATTTTTAGTTCTGAAAATTTTTTATTCAATAGGAAATTGTGTCCTATTGAATAAAAACCTTCCGGGAGATGCACATGACGCGCCAACGGAAGATTGTCACTAAAGTGACGGCGCGTCAGCGCCAGAGTCTGGCAAGCCAGATTCTTTCTTATTTTTAATCTAGATTTATATTTACAGGTTTTATTATAGCAGGAATAAAAAATATGTTCCATTTATATAAAAATGTTAAAAAATCGGTTTATTTTCTAAAAACCTGTGAACATTTCACTATCCACTTTCTATTGCTAAAATATGTCGATTAGTGTTATAATTATTATAATTTAAATCCAGAAAATTGCAATAAGGGAATAATAAATCTTATAACAAATACAGGAATAAAATCCAAAGCTTGGGGTGGAATGATTGAAAGAAAAAGTAGAGCGGTTAGCGAAAGGAGTTTTTGAATATGAAACGCCCGGTATTCTGCTGTCGGAAGAAGAACTGATTATCACAGTGGATGCCGGCAAAATTTTTACCGGCAGCTTTATTATTAAAAATAATAATAATACGCCAATCAAAGGAATACTTTATTCTTCAAGCGAACTGTTCCGTCTGGAACGAAACACTTTTACGGAAAGGGAAAATGAGATTAACTATACCTTTTACGGGAATAACATGAACCCTCTGGAGACTGCCAGAGGCGAGGTATGTATTGTCAGTGACTGCGGTGAAATTCTGCTGCCTTTTACGGTGAATATAGAAGTGCCTTATCTTAACTCTTCCATAGGAAAAATAAAGGATTTGTTTAATTTTACCAATCTGGCCAAAACAGACCCGGCTGAAGCTATCAAGCTTTTTAAATCCCCGGAATTCAGGCAGATATTATTATATCATGATGCCAAATACCTTTTATTATACCAGAATATAATCAAAAGCAGGTCCGCCAGCCAGGCCCTGGAAGAATTTTTAATTGCAATCCGGAAGAAGCTTCCGGTTAATATAACAGCGGACAAAACAATCCTTGAGTATGAGAACGGAAATGAAAGCATCATGGATAAGCTTACCCTGGCTAAGGATAATTGGGGGTATGTTGAAATCCGGGTCAGTACGGATACACCTTTTCTGGTTCCCGAACACAAGATAGTCTGGTCGGAAAATTTTGTGGGAAATACGTATCCGCTGGAATTTGTTTTAAATCCTGCCTTTATGCGTTCCGGCAATAATTATGGACGAATATATCTGACAACAGCTCACGAAACAATCGTAATTGAAGTAACCTGTCACTGTAACAAATCGGACCGTACCGGAAAGCTTCAGCACAGCAGGATTAACAGATACCGGAAAAAACTTACGGAGAATTATTTGAATTTCAGATTGAACCGTATGCCTTTGGAGGAATATGTCCGTGAATCAGAGGTTATGTTGGAGCAATTAATAACACAGGATATGGAAAACCGGGATTTGTACCATCTGATGAAAGCTCACCTTTTTATTATATCCGGCAGTAATTCGGAAGCGGAACAAATGCTTAAGGAATATGAGGAAAGGACAGAGGGCAGGAAACAGCCGGACATCTTGCCTTACTGCGGCTATTTATACCTGCTTGCACTTCTTCATAAAGATGAAAAATCCATACAGGAATCTCTGCAAACCATACACGGCTATTATGAAAGCAATTACCACGATTGGAAAATACTTTGGCTGCTATTATATATTGATAAAAGATACGATAACAAAGCTTTAAAGCTGGAAGAAATGAAAGAACAGTACAAAGCCGGATGCAGAAGTCCCATTTTATACTTTGAATCGGCTGCTATTTTCAATGAAGAGCCTTCCCTGCTCCATGAATTGCAGGAATTTGAACTTCAGGTACTTAACTGGGATATTAAAAAAGACTATATAACCGAAGATGCAGCCATGCAGTATACCTATCTGGCGGGCAAAAGAAAATATTTTAGCCGGACTGTCCATAGCTGCCTGGCCAGGTTATATGACAAATACCGGAATAAAGACATATTAACCGCAATCTGCAGCCTTCTCATTAAAGGACATCAAAGAGGCAATAAGTACTTTTACTGGTACCAGGAAGGTGTTAACGAGCAGCTGAGGATAACGGAGCTCTATGAATATTATATGTATTCCGTTAATGAGAATCCGGATACCGTTCTGCCCCAGCAGATTCTTTTATATTTTATTTATAACAGTAATTTAAACGATCGTAAGAAATCCTGGCTGTACGCTTATATTGTTAAGAATAAGGAGACCCTTCCCGACATATACCGTTCCTACTGGAAACGGATGGAGCAGTTCATCTTTAAACAGCTTGGGGCCCATAATATCAATGCGGGCCTTTCCGTACTCTATGAAGAATACATTGCCCTGCAGGGGCTGACGCAGGAAATGGCGGCGGAGTTGCCCTATGTGATGTTTAAGCATGAAATCGTGTGCCATAATCCTAATATGAAAGGCGTCTTAGTGATCCATAAGGAAATGAAGGAGGAAGTTTATACTCCGTTTTCCGGGGGAACCGCATTGGTGGACATTTATACGGAGGATTCGGAAATATTCTTAGTGGACGGTTATGAAAACCGGTATGCCGCTACGGCGGAATACACCTTAAATAAATTAATGCACTGGGAGCATTATATCAGTACCTGTTATGAAATGAAGGTAAACCATCCCATGGTTTTGCTGAACCTGTCCGAAAAAGTGCAGACCTATCTTAAATTTGACGGGCAGTCCATTGAAATCCGTAAAAAGATGCTGGATACAAAGGGGTTAAATGAAGCTTATTATAACAAAATTATTCTGGATTTGATTCATTTTTATTACGATAATTTTGAAGGGGAGTTATTGGAAGCCTATCTGAATAAAATTGACCTCCATGGTCTGAATAAAGAGGAACGTGATAAAGTAATAGAATTCTTTATTATCCGTGATTTATATGACAAGGCTATGGATGCCCTGACCGAATTCGGCTATGAAGGGATTGCCGTTAAACGGTTAATTAAGCTGTGTTCGGCGCTGCTTAAAAACAGGAAGGAAGAAGAGGATAAGAATAATGCTTTAGTGAGCCTGGCTTATCATGTCTTTAAAGCCGGTAAATATAATGAGGATATCCTGAAATATCTGGTAAAGTATTTCTTTGGCACAACCGATGAAATGTACAGGCTATGGGAAGCAGCGGCGGGTTTTGAGCTGGAAACCGCAGACCTGGAAGAGCGTCTGCTGGGCCAGATGTTATTTGCGGAAAGCTATATTACCAATTCCCTGGCAGTATTTTTAAAGTACCATAAAAGAGGAACAAACCAAAAGCTGATTAAGGCGTTTTTATCCTATAATGCATATAAATATCTGGTTATGGACCGTATAATACAGCCTGAGCTGTTTCATATCATGAGGCGGGAGCTTGCTTACGAGGAGAATGAAGTCTGTATGCTGGCTTTGTTAAAAAAGCTGTCCCAGGAAGAAAATTACACCGATGGGGACATAGAACTGATTGATTATAATCTGCATAAGTTCATACGGCAGGGCATTGTTTTGCCGTTTTATAAAAAATTCCAGAATACGGTTACTCTGCCGTCCCGGATTAATGACAGAATTTTTGCGGAATATATAACGAATCCTTGTCATAAGGTGACAATTCATTACCGGCTGGAAGAAAAAAACAGTCCGGAAGAATTTATTTCCGAAGAAATGAAAAACGTTTATCTTGGCATCCACATGAAGGAATTTATTTTATTTTACAATGAAAGCATACAGTATTATATTACGGAAGAAGACGAAAACGGACAGGTATCCGTAACCGAAAGTGTGAATGTCCGGCTGGATCATGATATGAAACTGGAAGAGGATACCAGATATAACCATATTAATTTTATGCTTACGGCTCTGGATGTACAGGATGATATAACCTTAATAGAAAGCTTAAGGAATTATTACAAAACGAATCATGTAATATCTAAGGCATTTAGACTCTTATAATATTTGCTTGGACAGGAACCGGTACACCAGTACAGCACCGGCGTAAATAGCGGGTGCTGGATTCACTGAAATCTATGCAATGCTGTGCCAGGAACAACGCGGAAGGAAGGTATGAAATATGAGTGAGCAGAGAAGTCTTGTTGTAGGTTTTGACCTGTGTGAGCATGATTCACAGATTTGCTGTTATAATCCGCGGACCTTTGAACCGGAATCTATCTGTGTAACCTCTGATAAAACGAAATATTTAATACCTACCGCATTAGGAGTAAAGGAAAAATCGAAGGAATGGGTTTATGGAGAAGAGGCTTACAACTGTAAAGAAGCAGGGACAGGAGTTTGCATTGATGGTTTATTATCTAAAATCAGGAATGGGGAGGATACCGAAATCTACGGTGTGCCCTTTAAACCGGTTGCATTACTGGAAAAGTATTTTCGCAAATGTCTCCAGCTCCTGAAAATTTACTTTCCTATGGACAGTATACTTAAGCTGGTTGTTACGGTAAAAGAGCAGAATGAAAGCATAAAGGAGGGTATATACCAGGCCCTTAACAACCTGGGTATCGGAAAAGACCGCTCCTGGGTGCAGAGTCATTCCCAGAGCTATCAGTATTATGCCCTCAGTCAGAAAAAAGAGTTGTGGCTGAATGATATCGGTCTTTTTGATTTTGATGAACATGGGTTAGTATACCAGCAGATAACCATAGACAGGAAGACGGAGCCCAGTGTTGTCGGCATCCTGGAAAAAGATTTTCAGGAAATTTTAAATTATCAGATTATACGAGAAACAAAAGATAATGAAAAGCTTGAATATTTATTTGGAAACCTGGCAAGGAAAGTACTTCATAAACAGATTGTATCCACCATTTATATTACCGGCAAAGGGTTTGAAGGAACCTGGGCGGATAGTGTTTTAAAAGAACTGTGTATCGGAAGAAGAGTTTTTAAAGGACAGAATCTATATGCCAAAGGCGCCTGCTATGCTGCGAGGGAATTGTCAGGAGAGCGTAAATTAGACGGGTTTTTACTTCTTGGCAGTGAAATGATTTCCAGTACCTTTTTTATATCCGGGTATTATAATGCCAAAATAGCGGAAGCAGTCCTGGCCAAAGCCGGTACACCCTGGTATGAAGCAGATGGTAAGCTTGATTTGATATTGGATGGCATAAACGAAATTGCCATTTACCGGAAAGACCTTTTAAAACATGAGACGGTTACATACAGCCTGCCTATGAGAGGATTACCGAACAGGCCGGTTAAAACCACAAGGGTTGAGGTGAGAATCAGATTCCTGAATAAAAACACGGCAGTCATTTCCGTGAAGGACAAGGGTTTTGGTAATTTTTATCCTTCCTCAAACCGTATATGGGAAAAGGAGGTTTCTTATTAAGGGGGAATTCCAAAAGACTATGGAAAGCATGGTTTATCTTTATAGTAGAGATTAGTAGGAGGGTTTTATGGGAAAATTAATTATTTGCAACGGTAAGCAGGCGGAAAGGCCTTATTATTTTAAATTGACGGATACTTATATCTATTCCATAGAGGAGCTGTGTTATTATTTTTATAACAATATTGAGGCTATTACTGAGGATCTGTTTGATTATGCTTTTGTGAAATGGATTCGGGAGGAGCTTAAGTTAGAGGAAAGAGCAGATAAGCTTCTTGAGCTGTTAGACAGTAAGGCCGGGCTGAAAGACTATGTTGTATGCATTTTATGCAGTGCGGATTACTATTCGGAAACCGAAATAAAACAGCTGTTACGTATCATGGATGAGCTGGGGAATCTGTCACCTCTTGATAAAAAGAAGAAAAAAGCGGATACTTACATAAAATACAGGCAATTTACCGAAGCAGCCACAGAATACGAAAAGATTTTAAACAGTAAGGAAGCGGCTTTATTAGACAGTATCCAGTACGGCAACCTGGTACATAACCTGGCTCTTGCACAGATAAATACCGTTGGTTTGTCTGCTGCGGCAGACAGATTTAAGGAGGCATATGACAGGAATCATAACAAGGAAACTTTAAAACAGTATTTTTTTGCCTTAATTATGAGCAGGCAGGAAGACAGACTGAAAAGGGAAAGTTTGGATTATGGCATCAGTGCGGATTTTATGGAGCAGATTCAAAGTGAGTTGCGCTCATATTATACGGAAGCCGAGGAATCAGAGGATTATCAGTCTATTAATAATCTTATGGAATATAAGGACTCCGGCAGAATAGTACAGTTTTATCAGTTAACAGGCGACTTAATTCACCAATGGAAACAGGAATTCCGCAAGGAAAATCCGTAAGCAGGAGAGGGATTATATGGACATTCTAAAGAAACTATTTTCCGGCAGGAACACAAACCGTAAAAAAATTAAAGTAAAAATGAAACCGGAAGCAGCAGGGGATAACAGCGGTTTGAAATATACACCGGAAAACGGGACGAATAATAATCCGGAAGTCAAGCCGGAGGAAAAGAACACGGATTATGAGCAGACGTCAGACCGGGGCGATATGATTGCTGATAACTGCAGCCAGATTCTTGAGGCATCAAAACAGGTGGAGGAATTAAAGGTAGAATACCAGGCAGTTACTTCTTACTTAACCGATATCCAGAAACTGGAGAGGATACCTGCTGATGAAAGGGAATTTTTAAATGATACGGTTAGAAAAATAATTACCTTTACCAGAGAAAAGGCAAAATACCAGGATAATCCGAAAAAGATAACGGATGCCCAGTTTAAGCACATTGCCGAATATGAGGAAGCAATGCCTTCGGAACTGACCAAAATGAAAAAGAAGGAGGTTTACCATAATACCATTAAAACGGATATGAAATATCTGGAGGGGGAAAAAGGGGCTCTTAATTACCAAAAGGAGAAAATATTAGAAAAGCATGCTTATTTAAAAAGAGTTTCCTTAATAACCTGCATCTTAGTCGTTATTTTATTTCTGCTCTTCCTTGTAATACATAATTTTACAAAAGCGGATATGCAGATTCCATTTCTTATGACAATTATTATGGCATTGGTTTCAGCCTTATACATTTTTATAAGTTCCGCCGCAAACAGAAAAGAAATGAAATTAACGGAATTAAAATTAAACAAGGCAATCGGTCTTCTGAATAAAGTTAAGATAAAGTATGTGAATAATACCAACGAATTGGATTATTCTTACCAGAAATACATGGTAAACAGTTATGCCGAACTCCAGTTTTTATGGGAGGAATATCTGAAAGCCAGGGAAGAGGAAAGACAGTATAATAAGAATACGGAAAAGCTGGAATTTTATAAAAGGGAGCTTGTAAAGGAATTAAGAAACTATGATTTGAAAGACCCTGGAGTATGGATATATCAGGCCGCCGCCATTATCGACAGCAAAGAAATGGTTGAGGTCCGGCACCGGTTAAATGCGAGAAGGCAAAAACTCAGGGAACGGATAGATTATAATAATAATTTAAAAGAAAACAGTATTGAACAAATCCAAAAGTTTATTAATCAGAAACCGGAGAACCGGGAAGAAGTTTTGGGAAAGCTCAGAAAATACGGTATATATTTATAATGCGGCCTGGAAAATTTAGTTTTAAAAATGTCTTGACAGATCCGAATACATTTCATATTATTATATAATAAAGCGTAGGGAGGAAATTGCAAGCTTGCTTGTAATTTCCGACAATAATTAAACAAGTTATAATAGAATAGCAATACCGGATAAATGTAAGGATGGAGAGGATTAGATAAGTGAACTTATCAGAGAGGATGACCCTAGGCTGGAAGGTTATCTTAAGGAGAATTTATTGAAGGTAGCTCCGGAACAGTATTTCTGAAGAAGAGTAAGAAATAACGGGCGGTCCCGTTACAGGCCGGCGGCCAGTACAACTGGCCCTTAAGGTGGCAGCAGTATTATGCCATAAATAAAGGTGGTACCACGGTTCTTCGTCCTTTCTGACGGAGGACTTTTTTTGTTTTACAGAAAATTTTTTAACGGTAATCGTCACTAAAGTGACAGCGTGCCGGCGTCAGCGCAGAGTTTGCTTTGCAAACTCTTGATTGGAATAATAAGATTGGAATTAAGGAGAAAAACTTATGCAGAAAGAATTGGCTAAAACCTATGATCCTAAGGACATAGAAGGCAGATTATATGCAAAATGGCTGAATAAAAAATATTTTCATGCCGAAGTTGATAAAAACAGAAAACCCTTTACCATTGTGATTCCGCCGCCCAATATTACGGGGCAGTTACACATGGGTCATGCTCTTGACAATACCTTGCAGGATATTTTAATCCGTTTTAAGAGAATGCAAGGCTATAATGCGTTGTGGCAGCCGGGAACAGACCATGCCAGTATAGCGACGGAAGTTAAGATTATCGAGCAGTTGAAAAAGGAAGGCATAGACAAAGAAAGCCTTGGCAGGGAAGGTTTCCTGAAAAGAGCCTGGGAATGGAAAGAAGAATACGGCAGCAGGATTATCGGCCAGTTAAAGAAATTAGGTTCTTCCTGTGACTGGGACAGGGAACGTTTTACCATGGACGAAGGATGTTCCAAAGCCGTAACGGAGGTATTCATCCGTTTGTATGAAAAGGGTTATATTTATAAAGGGTCCAGGATTATAAACTGGTGCCCGGTATGCCAGACCAGTATTTCCGACGCAGAAGTGGAGCATGAGGAACAGTCGGGACATTTCTGGCATATTAAGTATCCGATAGTGGGAAGTGACGAATTTGTTGAAGTGGCAACCACAAGACCGGAGACCATGCTGGGAGATACGGCTGT
Source organism: Lachnoclostridium sp. UBA903 (assembly GCA_002294045.1). Classification (GTDB taxonomy): domain Bacteria; phylum Bacillota; class Clostridia; order Lachnospirales; family Lachnospiraceae; genus Anaerocolumna. The sequence continues at coordinate 70,002 of DBEP01000047.1, forward strand.
GGCCGTTCATCCGGAGGATGAAAGATATAAGCACCTGATTGGAAAAAAGGTTCTGCTGCCTCTGATGAATAAAGAAATCCCGGTAATTGCCGACGCTTATGTGGATAAGGAATTCGGAACCGGTGTTGTTAAAATCACCCCGGCCCACGACCCCAATGACTTTGAAGTAGGCAAAAGACATAATCTGGCCGAAATCAATGTTATGAATGACGATGCGACCATAAATCAAAACGGCGGGAAATATACGAGCATGGACCGTTATGAAGCCAGAAAAGCAATCGTAAAAGAACTAAAAGAGCTGGGCCTTTTGGTAAAGGTGGAGGACCATGTCCATAACGTAGGAACCCACGACCGGTGTAAGACAACCGTTGAGCCCCTGATTAAACAGCAGTGGTTCGTTAAAATGGACGAACTGATTAAACCTGCCGTAGAAGCGGTAAAAAAAGGTGAAGTTCAGTTTATACCGGAACGTTTCGATAAAATATATTTTAACTGGACGGATAATATCAGGGACTGGTGTATATCCAGACAGCTATGGTGGGGACACAGGATACCGGCTTATTACTGTGATAAATGCGGTGAAGTTACGGTATCCAAAGCAGAACCGGATAAGTGCCCGAAATGCGGACACGGCCGTCTGAAACAGGATGAGGACACTTTGGATACCTGGTTCAGTTCTGCCCTCTGGCCTTTTTCCACCCTGGGATGGCCGGAGGAAACAGAAGATTTAAAATATTTTTATCCCACCGACGTATTGGTAACGGGATACGATATTATATTTTTCTGGGTTATCCGGATGGTATTTTCCGGGTATGAATATACCGGCAGGGCACCCTTTGGCAAGGTTCTGATTCATGGTCTGATAAGGGACTCTTTGGGTCGGAAGATGAGCAAATCTCTCGGAAACGGTATCGATCCTTTGGAGATTATTGATAAATACGGTGCGGATGCCTTAAGGCTGACCCTGGTAACCGGCAATGCCCCGGGCAATGACATGCGTTTTTACTGGGAAAGGGTGGAAGCCAGCAGAAATTTTGCCAATAAAGTATGGAATGCCTCCCGGTTTATTATGATGAATCTGGAGAAAGCACAAACCGGAGATGCCATAGATTCCAGAATCTTAACCGGAGCGGATAAATGGATTTTATCCAAAGCCAATACCCTGGTTAAGGACGTTACGGATAATATGGAGCATTTTGAGCTGGGTATTGCGGTGCAGAAAATATATGATTTCATATGGGAAGAATTCTGTGACTGGTATATTGAGATGGTAAAACCCAGATTATACGGTGAGGCGGATGGAACCAAGGCCGGTGCAATGTGGACGTTAAAGCAGGTGCTTACCATATCCCTAAAGCTTCTCCATCCCTTTATGCCGTTTATTACGGAGGAAATCTACTGTACTTTAAAAGAGATGGAAGGAAAAAATGCGGAGGATGAATCAATTATGATTTCTGAGTGGCCTGCTTATGAGGAATCCATGGCATATCAGACAGATGAGGAAGCGGTTGAAATTATTAAGGCTGCCGTTAAGGGAATTCGTAATGTCCGTACCGATATGAATGTTCCGCCAAGCAGAAAGGCGTCTGTTATAGTTGTTTCCGGGAACGAAAAGATTAGGGCAATCTTTGAAAACAGCAAAGTATTTTTTGCTACCTTAGGTTATGCTGCCAAGGTAACTATCCGGGAGGATAAAACGGGTATACCGTCGGATTCCGTTGCGGCGGTGATTCCGGAAGCTTCTATCTATATGCCTTTTGCCGATTTGGTGGATATAGAGAAGGAAATAGAACGGCTTACGAAAGAAAAGGCAAGACTGGAAGGCGAATTAAAACGGGTTAAGGGTATGCTGAACAATGAAAAGTTCATTGGTAAAGCACCTGAATCAAAAATTGCGGAAGAAAAAGAAAAATTAGAAAAATATACGAATATGATGGCCCAGGTAACGGAACGTTTATTGCAGCTTAGCAAATAACGCCGTCAGCAGCCGCAGGCAACAAAATCTGCACAGTGCAGCTATGGAAAGCATTCCCTGCGGGCAGGAAAAACCATAATATTTGGAAATAATAGGTTAACCTGTCGAAGGCAATCGAACAATTTTTCTTGCAATAAAAACCAGTAATATTATAATGGAAGTAGGGGATATGATACAGGCAAATATTAACTTGATTTTTGTTCTCAAAGTAGTTATGATGTATATATTCAGATAAATAGTATTTTAAAATATGCGGCATAGCCGGTATGGAATTTTATCAATACAGGTTGCAAAGCAGGGAATAGGCTAGGCAGGCCTGCTTTAAGCGTAAAGATGCGCGGATAGGAGTTAATATGATTAATTTTGATGAAGAGATAGCTAAGTTTCAGCCAAGCCTTGAGGTAGACCAGGCGGAAGATGCGATTAATAATAATGACTTATCAGATATTACAGACATAATTAAAACCATGCTTCAGGATATAAAAGAGAAATAGGGATTACGGCGGGAGCCGGTTTTGAAGAAAACCGGGGATGTAAACAGGAAAATAAACGTTAGGTGGAGATGAATATGATTTGTCCGGTGTGTGGCAGTACGGTAGCAGCAAATAGGAACCGCTGCGAGAGATGCGGCGAGGATATAAAAATTTACAGGAAAATATACCTGTTATCCAATAGATATTATAATGAAGGACTGGAGAAAGCAAAGGTCAGGGATTTATCCGGTGCCATATTGGTTCTGAAAAAGAGCCTTGAGTTTAATAATAGAAATATTAATGCCAGAAACCTGCTGGGCCTGATATATTATGAGGTAGGAGAAACGGTTTCTGCTTTAAGCGAATGGGTCATCAGCAAGCATTTTCAGGCAGAAGAGAATGACGCGGATGAATATATGGAATCCGTCCGCTCTAACCCTACCAAACTGGAGACCTTAAATCAAACCATTAAAAAATATAATTTGGCCTTACAATCAGCCAAGCAGGGCAGTGAGGACCTGGCAATCATACAGTTAAAGAAGGTCACGAATTTAAATCCTCATTTTGTGAAAGCGCTGCAGTTGTTAGCTCTTCTTTATATGAAGAACGGCGATACGGACAAAGCGGTTAAATATCTGTCAAGAGCCAATAAAATTGATGTTTCCAACACAACTACCTTAAGGTATCTTCACGAGCTGGGGGAAATGAATGCTTCCGCCAGAGATGACGGCCGGATAACGGATAAAGAGAATGTTAGAAAAAGCCAGGAGCCGGCATTATTTCCGCAGACCAGTTACAAAGAAGATAAGCCGAATGTCTGGGTATTTGTCAATCTTATTTTAGGGATTGCAATCGGTATTTTAGGTGTATTCTTCCTTATTGTACCTACCGTGGAAAGTAATTATAAAAATCAGCTTAAAAACCAGGAAGTGGAATACAATGCCGAAATAAATAAAAACTCACAAACCCTGTCATCCATTCAGAAAGAAAATGAAGATTTGCAGCAGAAAGTGGAGGATTTACAGGCCGAAATAGACGGATTTGAAGTAGTGGAATATGATGATACCATATATAACGAATTATTTAAAGCGGCATCCCTTTATACGGAAGAATTGATGTCCGGCAATCCGAATAATATGGATTATGTTAAGGTTGCGGATGCCCTGGCCCAAGTAGAGCTTGATAAACTGGAGAAGCAGGAAGCAAAGGATTTATACAATCAGATTAAAGATGCAACCTTTGTAAAAGCATCGGATGAGCTTTATGATGACGGACATAACTTTTATTCTGCCGGAAAGTATGAGGAAGCATTGGAGACTCTGGATAAATCCTACCAATACAATGCGGACAATGCGAGCGCGGTTTATTTTATTGGCAGAACCTATCATCGGATGAGCGACTATGAGAATGCTAAGAAGTATTATTCGATAGTTATTGAGCAATTCCCGAATACGGGCCGGGCCAATGAAGCAAAAGCCAGAATGGCTGAAATTGAATAATAGAACACATCAGATGAAATGACACTTAAAAGAAAGACAATTCTAGTGAAGCATCATTAGAGATGTCTTTTTTTATAGAGATAGCAGTAAATATATGATAAAATATGTAATAATATGTAAAAATATGAAGTAAGGTTTGGTGTAAAGTATGGACAAGCAGCAAAAAAAGAAAAAAAATACAACAATTATGCAGTTGAGGGAGGGGGTGAAAGCGGATTTTGAAATTATTAACCATTGCCTGGTTATAAAATTAATGGAAGAACTGGATCATCACAATGCCATTCCCGTAAGGGAACAGTCTGATAAGCTGATTGCCGGTAAAAATATAAAGGATATTATATTTGACTTTACCGGTTCGGATTTTATGGATAGTTCCGGTATTGGGGTTATTATGGGCCGTTATAAAAAGGTGATATTTGCAGGGGGCAAAGTTGCCGTAACCGGAGTCAATAAAAGTGTGGACAGAATCTTTCATTTATCCGGATTATATAAAATCATTCATAAGTTTGAAACAATTGATGACGCGGTAAAGAAATTTAACCATAATTAAATATTATTGAACGCAAAGGGGCAGACAAAAAGGTCTGCATGGGAGGACGTTCTGAGCAGGAGGATAAGTATGGATTTTACGAACGAAATGTTATTGGAGATTGACAGTCAGTCAAGAAATGAGAGCTTTGCTAGAATGGTGGTTGCCGGATTTGTGGCACAGCTGGATCCCACAATTGAGGAAATTGCCGATATTAAAACAGCAGTTTCGGAGGCGGTAACCAATGCAATTATCCATGGTTATAATAACGGTGCCGGAAAAGTAAGGATAAGCTGCAAAATCTGTAATCATGAAGTATTTATTGAGGTCACGGATACCGGCAAGGGAATTGAAGATATTGAAAAGGCTATGGAGCCTTTATATACGACCAGGCCGGAGCTGGAGCGTTCCGGTATGGGATTTTCGTTTATGGAAGCATTTATGGACGATTTAAAGGTAGAATCAAAGCTTGGTGAAGGTACCACAGTTAAAATGAAGAAACTGATCCATTGATTGATTTTAACAGGACATTATGCTCTCCTTAGGATAAGATTTCCTGCAATCTCAGGAAATCTTTATCCGGATGCTTAGTATCATTTAAGAAGGGAGTGAAACAGTGGATACAATAGAATTGATACGTCTGTCACAGCAAGGAGATAAAGAGGCAAGAGATAAAGTAATTACCGACAATATCGGATTGGTGTGGAGTATTGTCCGCAGATTTATGTGCCGGGGCCATGAGCCGGAAGATCTGTTCCAGATTGGAAGTATCGGGCTGATTAAAGCCATTGACAAATTCGATTTGTCTTATGATGTAAAATTCTCCACCTATGCTGTTCCCATGATTATGGGTGAAATAAAGCGGTTCTTAAGGGATGACGGTGTAATTAAAGTGAGCCGTTCCATGAAGGAAACGGCAGGCAAAATCCGTGTTACCAGAGAAAAGCTGAGCAATTTATACGGCAGGGAACCGACCTTGGAAGAAATAAGTGCGGAACTCAATCTTGCAAAAGAAGAAGTGGTAATGGCTCTGGAATCCGGAGCGGAAGTGGAATCTTTGTATAAGACCATTTATCAGGGAGATGGCAACGCAATCTATTTAATTGATAAATTAGAACAAACCAATGATGAACATGAAAATATGATTGACAGGCTTGCATTAAGAGAAACGATTGCGTCTTTGGATGAAAAGGACCAGGAATTAATCAGGCTTCGATACTTTATGAATAGAACCCAGACGGATATAGCCAAGGAATTAGGGATATCGCAGGTACAGGTTTCCCGTTTGGAAAAGAAAATTTTATTAAAAATGCGGGAAAAAATGATGTAAATATTCCCAGTATATTAATAGTAATGAGACAAATAATAATAAAAAATCAATTATATTTAGTAATGTATAGGTAAAATACAAAATAATAAATAAGAAAAATAAAGAAAAGCATCGGTATAGTATATTATACGGATGCTTTTTATTTCATATAAAAATTTGCATTTTCTTAGAAATTTTTCTCCGGGGGATAAAGAGGTGATAACGAATGATTATAAAACGAAGGATATATATACTGGCAGTTGTAATAGCATTATTTCTGGCGACGGTATTGATTGCTTTTATCGCCAATAAGGATAATGGTGAGGATTTTAAAGGTACTCTTGTAAAAGGGTATGGTCAGGAGGCAGTTATTTGACATGGAAAAAACGAATTTATATATCAAAATTGATAAAAATAACATGGTTAAAAACAAAGTCGTTTATTTAAGGGATATAGCAAAGCTGTATAGCGTTGATACCAATATGGTAAACGATTTAAATAACCAGGTTATTTTTGAAATCCAGAGTAATAAAAGAACCAATTATATCTTTTCCATATTAAAATTAATTGAAAATATTAATCAATTATATCCGGATGTACAGATTGTCAATCTTGGGGAAACAGATTTTATAATACACTATGATCCGCCGAAAAAAAAGTCTAAACTATTTGAATATTTAAAAGTGGGATTTGTTTCACTTATGGTTTTCTTTGGCGCCGCGTTTACCATTATGACCTTTAATGAGGATGCTAATGTAAAGGAAGTATTTTATACCATTTATAAGCTGATTATGGGAAATGAAAAAGACGGCGGGTCAATTCTGGAAATTTCTTATGCAGTCGGACTACCCATGGGGATTATATTGTTTTTCAATCATTTTTCCAAAGCCAAGTTAGGTAATGACCCGACGCCCCTGCAGGTGCAGATGCGATTATATGAGGAAGACCTGGACAAGACTCTGATTGAAAATGCCAGTAGGGAGGATAAGACCATTGATGTATAAATACGGCCTTCTGGCCATTATTGGTGTCACGTCAGGATTTGTCGTAGCTGCGGGTATATTTGCATTTATTACTTTAGTCGGTGTCCTGACCAGGCTGGCGGTCCGGACAAAAACGGCCAACAGGATTCTTATGTACGAGGATATTGTTGTGTTAGGGGCAACATTAGGCAATATTATATTGCTTTTTGAAATTCCGATTCCCTTCGGAACAATCGGTCTGATAATTTTTGGTTTGTTTTCAGGAAGTTTTATAGGTTGTCTTGCCGTTGCGCTAGAAGAAGTTCTCCAGGTATTTCCCGTATTGACATATAGAATCAGATTAAAAGTCGGAATGCCAATCATAGTACTGAGTTTAGCAATCGGTAAGGGAATTGGTGCCTTTTATCAACTATTTATCAGTGATTAAAAATTAAAATATAAGGAGTTGAATTGATATGCCGGATGACAGGAAAAAGGTAACTGCCTCAGATGTGATAATCGAACGGGATAAAAACAAGAAAGAACAGATGTATAATAAATATGTCAAGGATATGACACCCAAACATAGCGGTTTTGCAAACATATGTAAAGCTTTTCTGGTAGGAGGTATCATTTGTACAATCGGACAGGGACTGACGAACCTGTTTAAGTCCTGGGGTGCTGGAGAGGAATTATCCGCGTCTTACACTACGATTACATTAATTTTTTTAGCGGTTCTGCTTACCGGACTTAATATTTACCCGAAATTGGCTAAATTTGCCGGGGCAGGGAGCGTTGTCCCGATTACCGGTTTTGCGAACTCAGTTGCCGCACCGGCGGTGGAATTCAAAAAGGAAGGGCAGGTATTTGGTATCGGATGCAAAATCTTTACCATTGCAGGGCCTGTTATACTGTACGGAATTTTCTCATCCTGGATACTTGGGGTTATATATTATGTTCTGATGGAGTTAGGTGTGGTTTAATTCCAAATCAAACCCGAAGGCTGTCTTAATAACAAAGTAAAATGGATGCGTTTGCCCTGGGGTTTTCGGTATAAGTGATTCCAGGTCAGACGGTTATCCGGAAAAGAGGTTGAAATGGAAGAACAAAAAGAGATAATAAATAAAATGATAGGAAAGCAGAGTATCCTTTTTTCAAATCCTCCCAATATACTTGCCGGCTCATCGGTTGCGGGCAAGAAAGAGGGAGAAGGCCCCCTTGGCAGTTTTTTTGATCAGATTGAAGAAGACCCCATGTTCGGAGGGGATAATTGGGAAGATGCAGAAAGCCGCTTAATGAAAAGAGCTGCCGAACTTGCAATAGAAAAGGCAGGTCTTAGAAGTGAAGATATCCGGTATCTTATCGGAGGGGATTTATTAGGACAGCTGATTGCTACTTCCTTTGGTATTGTGGATCTTAACATTCCTATTTTTGGCATTTTTGGAGCCTGCTCTACCATGGGTGAATCCATGGCTCTTGGTGCCATTATTGTAGACGGGGGATATGCGGACAGGGTTTTATCCCTGACTTCCAGCCATTTTGCGGGAGCTGAGAAGCAATTCCGGTTCCCCCTGGCGTATGGAAATCAAAGACCCTTGTCCGCTTCCTGGACGGTAACCGGCAGCGGTGCCGTTGTGATAGGAAAAGATAAGCCGGTTTCCAAAGATAACGATAAGGAGAATGGCGTTATAACGATAAAAGGAGTAACCGTAGGCAAAATTGTGGATTACGGCCTGAAGGACTCCATGAATATGGGAGCCTGCATGGCCCCCGCGGCATACGATACAATATCCCGGAATTTAAAGGACTTAAATGTATTACCGAATTATTATGATAAAATCATCACCGGCGATTTAGGATATGTTGGCAAGGATATTTTAATAGATTTATTAAAACAGGATGGATTTGATATCAGCAGCAATCATATGGACTGCGGAATTCAAATTTTTGACAAGGAAACTCAGGATACTCATTCCGGAGGCAGCGGCTGTGCGTGCAGTGCAATTACATTGACAGGATATGTTTTTAAAAAGCTGATGAGGCATGAATGGACAAGAATTTTGTTTGTACCAACGGGGGCGCTGCTTTCACAGGTAAGTTTTAATGAAGGAAATTCAGTTCCCGGAATTGCACACGGAGTCATACTGGAGGTTTGTTAACTAAGGCTTTTTTAATATAATAAAGGCCGGATAGGAGAAGCATATGGATTATTTAATAGCTTTTTTAGTAGGAGGTGCAATTTGTGCCGTCGTTCAGATACTTATGGATAATACGAAGCTTATGCCGGGGCGTATTATGGTTATACTTGTGTGCCTGGGAGCCGTATTAGGTGCCGTAGGAGTGTATGAACCTTTTACAAAATGGGCAGGGGCAGGAGCCAGTGTACCTCTCCTTGGATTTGGGAATATTTTATTTAAAGGTATGAAAAAAGCGATAACAGAAGAAGGCTTTATCGGACTATTCAAAGGAGGGTTTACGGCATCTGCGGTAGGAATTTCGGCAGCTTTAATTTTCAGCTATATAGCCTCCTGGATATTTAACCCGAAGCTGAAGGATTAAGCCGGCTCTGTTATATTTCAAGCCAAATATATATCTTAATTTTATTTCCATTATAATATGACCGGAATGCCGGCAAGAGGCATTCTTATCCGATAAGTTATTATTACTGAATATAAAATATGATGATAAAATTAAGAATTTTCAATTTTATATTATATAAGGTATATATTGGCTTTTAATATAGATGATATACAAAAAGAATCCCCGGTTTTAAAACCGGGGATTCTTTTTGTATGCGGCAGGAAATTGCTTATGATTACTGACTGTAATCATAATAGAATTCTAAATCCGTATCTCCGTTCCGGATGGAGTCTGTTGAATTGCCGCTGTTATTGCTGTTTATACCGCTATTCCCGCCAAACGGCAGATAAGGAGTGACAGGAGGTGCGATAAATGTTTTGGAATTGTGAATGGTGCATGTCTGGGACGGTAGTATATAAGGCGTATCTTTTGTTGTACTTTTCTCTTCTTTAATCAGATATACGGCTTCTTCCAAAGAGGATTCCGGACAATATTCATTGGCAATTTGTTTGGAATCCTTACAGATCGTGACTTTAACATGAATATCACATTTTTCTGTAGGTACCGTGCCTTTGGCAAAATATTCGGTCCGGACGGTAGAACCGCCGATATATTTATCACATAAGCCGTCCACAGCCAATTTGCCGCTTTTGGTGCATATTTTTGCGCTTACAATAGAATCCGGCTTTTTAAACGAAACGGTTTCCAAATCATACTCTTTATGGACACGCTGCATTATTTCACGCCAAATGGTTTTCTGGTAGCTTTTGTTTGTCTGGCTCAGATTATTATCATAGCCCGACCAGATGGTAGCCGTATAATAAGGGGTAAATCCGGAAAACCAAAGATCCTTATCATCGGAGGTGGTACCTGTTTTACCTGCAAGAGGCATATTAATTTCCGTAAAATTGAGGGCAGTACCGGTTCCCTTTTTTACTACGTCTTCCATAGCGCTGGTTAAAAGGAAAGCGGTGGATTCTTTCATTACTTTCTGTTTTACAGGTTTATATTTTAAGAGAACCTTATTGTCATGGTCTAATATTTTTGTATAAAAGCTTGGCTTTACATAAACGCCGTCGTTGGCTATTGCGGCATAGGCTGCGGTCAGTTCAAGATTCGTAACACCGTCTGTAATGCCTCCAAGAGCCATGGCTAAATTAATATCGGAATAAACCTTGCCGCTGTCCGTTGTTTTGCTGTCCACCAAAGTGGTAAAGCCCAATTTTGTCAGATAATCAAAGCCTATCTGAGGGGTTACCTGAGCCAGGGTTTTTACCGTTACGATATTCATGGAGTTGGTAATTGCCTGTCTTAAGGTAGTTAAACCTTCATAATTTTCTCCGCTCCAATTGCTTACATATTTATTGGTATCCGGATATTTATAAGGTGCGTCATCAATAACGGTAGCCAGTGTCATTCCTGCGGAATCCAGAGCGGGCAGATAGGTGGAAAGCACCTTAAAGGTGGAACCGGGCTGCCTTGCCGTATTCGTGGCTCTGTTTAATGTCCTGTTGCCGATTTTTTCGCCTCTGCCGCCGACTAAAGCAACGACTTGTCCGTTGGATTGGTCCATAATAACCATGGAAGACTGCGGCTGGATAATCAAACTTGTATTTTCTCCCAGGATAATATCCCCATCCTCCACCATGGCTTCCTTAAATTCCTCTACCCGTTCCTGCGCGTCTTCTTTACTGGAGAAGTAGGTAGAGAAGGAGGACTTCGATTTAAAGAAATCTACCAAATCATTTGTGTGATAGTGGATGGTAGTTCCGTCCTTCTTCTGAATGGATAAGGCATAGGTTAACTCCCAGTAAGAATCCCTGCCAATCTCAGGAAAGTAGTCTTCGTTGGAATAAACATCATCTACTATACCCTGTATCTTGGAATCCAGTGTGGTATAAATACTTAATCCGCCGCTGTAAAGCGCATTGCTGGCCTGGGTATAGGTATAACCTTTTTCCTTCTGTAAATCTTCAATCACCTGCTCGATTAATTCATCGACAAAATAGCTGTAATAGGAAGTTCCGCTTTGTTCTTCATTTATGGATTGGATTCTGGAGTAAACGTCATCTTTTATTGCTTCCTGATACTCTTCCTCCGTACACAGGCCCTGCTTCTTCATGTTTTCAAGAACCTGTGCCCTTCTGCCGGCATTGTTGTCGGGATGGGTAATGGGATTCATATTGGTAGGAGACTGTGCAATGGCTGCGATAACGGCAGCTTCCGATAAGTTCAGATCACTTACGTCTTTATTAAAATAACGTTTTGATGCTGTCTGCACACCATAAGCGCCTGCACCCAGATTAATATTGTTCAGATAATACTCCAGTATGGAGTCCTTATCCAGATGTTCTTCCAATTGGATGGCCAGATATTGTTCCTGGACTTTACGGATAAAGCGGTCGGTAAAATTATCTTCGGCGCCGCCGTCAAATACCTGGTTTTTAATCAGCTGCTGGGTAATGGTACTGGCGCCTTCGTCAAAGTTACCCTGGCTTAAGCCGGAGAAGAAAGCCCTGAAAATACCTCTTATATCGATTCCGCTGTGCTGATAGAACCTTTCGTCTTCAATGCTGATAATACAATTCTGTAATACTTTGGGTATTTCATCTATGGTAACGTATACACGGTTAGCTTCGGCGCCGGCTAAAGTTTCTATTAAATTGCCGTCTTTATCATATATATTGGTGGTATAACCGGTTGGGACAACATTGATCTGATCAATGTTGGGCGCACTGTCGGCAAGACCTTTTAAAACTCCAAAGCCGGCAAATGACCCAATAACTGCCACAAACACTATTCCAATTAAGAACACTCTGAATAAAGATACCCCGGCTTTTGAGGCAATTTTTCTGGAAGCAGATTTTATCTGCTGTTGCTTTTTTGCAGTTCCTTTTTTGCTAAAGTCCATAATAAACCTCCTTTATCCTGTTATTATATCAAATAGTGGCCGCAAAATAAAGATTTTTATTTCTGCGTTTGTTCCGTAAAGGCAAAGTGAGCAATTATCTCTTCATAGGCAACAAAATGTTGCTCAATAAAAATGTAGGTAATTGTCATAATATTCACAATTACGAAGATTATAATGGGATAATTTATACTATTTTTTACATATCGTGAGATAAATACGTTAATTGTCGAAAGGTGGCGATTTATGCGAGTGTTTATGCTTTAATTCACATTATAACAAATATATAATGTAATTAGATTTAAACCTACTGTAAGAGAAGATGCTTTAAAAATATTACTGGATGGATTTATAGGGAGGGGCAATGAGAAAACTTTATTTAGAGGGTACAAAAAAATTAGTTATGGAAGATAATAAAGAGGTTCAGTTGGATTATTATCTGGTAGAAGATTACAAGGACCGCGGACAAGTTATTAGTTTATATGGTATAAAAATAGTTAAGCATATGGACAGCTATCTGGAGACAGAATATACGGAACCCATATCTTACTCAAGAGATATCGTGAAAGATATGGTACATAAATTGTGTGATAACGGGGTGACCTTAGTATCAATGTTTGAAATTGTAGATGATTTGGTTAGTGATTGTATTTAACCAGAAATATGAAGCATTCTGATTATAGTAGGTAATTAAAATGAATTTGTATATGGAAAAGTAAGAAATCTCTTTTAAAATCAGGAGATTTCTTACTTTGTTATCTCATAGGTGCGTACCGCAAAGAGTATCTGTTCAAGCCTCAAATAGTACGGCTTGTCCGTTTATCACGGCATAATAAACTCCGCCGTCTTCCGTTATCCGTGCCTTGCCGCCGGTAACTTCCATGATTTTCTTTTGGAATTCCTGATAAATATCAAGGGGAACTAAAAGGGTTATTACTACGATATTGGTATAATCATTTTGCAGAACCGTAATACCTGATTGGGAAATAAGGTACTTGAGTTTACCGATATGGTTATAATCCGTAATAACCTGTATTTTAAAGCCATACTCCTTTTCAATTATGGTACTGCTGTTAAGACCTTCTTTAGCGGCGCTCTGATATGCCCGGACTAATCCTCCGGTTCCGAGCAGTGTCCCGCCAAAATATCTGGTTACAACAATAACCGCATTGTGGATTCCTTCACCCAGCAAGACATCCAGGATGGGCCTTCCGGCAGTTTTAGAAGGTTCACCGTCATCACTGCATCTTTGGATTTCATTTTGATAACCAATTACGTAAGCGGAGCAGTTATGTCTGGCATCCCAATATTTTCTTTTCATCTGCTCAATAAATTCCAGGGCGGATTCCTCGGAAGAAACCGGAGCAACATTGGCTATAAACCTGGATTTTTTCTCAATTATTT
>DBEP01000047.1:83665-84894 GCA_002294045.1 Lachnoclostridium sp. UBA903
CTGGGGAATTGCCATAGATACCTCCTGAAACCTATTTGATTCCTATATTTTATCATAGTTTCACCATAAATCAAGAGGGAGAGGGGGAAAGGCTGCGGAAAAGACAGGGAAAGTCATAAAAGAATGGTTGACTCCGAATATATTTTTCTATACAATTTAGGAAATACGGGTGTACTGTTTTGCCGGGATATAACTATGAAGTAAACTAAAGGATATAGGTACGGAGGTATTAATATGGATTTATTTGAATATATGAGAAATAACAATCTTAAGAAAGATTCACCCCTGGCTTCAAGGCTGCGTCCCGAAACCCTGGATGAAGTAGTAGGGCAGGGCCATATTATAGGCAAAGATAAGCTTTTATACCGTGCTATTAAAGCGGATAAAATCAGTTCCATTATATTTTATGGGCCGCCCGGTACCGGAAAAACTACCTTGGCAAAAGTGATTGCGGGAACAACCAGTGCTGCTTTTACCCAGATAAATGCCACATCAGCCGGTAAAAAAGATATGGAAGAAGTGATAGCCCAGGCGAAAGAGAATGTGGGTATGTACGGTAAGAAAACCATATTGTTTATAGATGAAATCCATCGGTTTAATAAAAGCCAGCAGGACTATCTTTTACCCTTTGTGGAAGACGGAACGGTTATCCTTATTGGCGCTACGACAGAAAATCCGTATTTTGAAGTAAACAGTGCTTTGTTGTCCCGTTCGATTATATTTGAATTAAAAGCCCTGGAAAAGGAGGATATTAAAAAGCTGCTGCTTAGGGCCGTATATGATGAAGAACGGGGAATGGGCAGTTACCATGCGGCTATCGACGAAGATGCCCTTGATTTCCTTTCCGATATGGCCGGCGGTGATGCCAGGGCAGCCTTAAATGCCGTTGAATTGGGGATTCTAACCACCCAAAGAGCGGAAGACGGCAAGATACACATTACTCTGCCGGTCGCCGGTGAATGTATCCAGAAAAGGGTAATACGCTATGACAAATCCGGAGATAATCATTACGATACCATATCGGCCTTTATAAAAAGCATGAGAGGTTCTGACCCGGATGCGGCGGTTTACTATCTGGCACGGATGCTTTACGCGGGCGAAAGCATCACTTTTATTGCCAGGCGTATTATGATATGTGCTTCGGAAGACGTTTCCAATGCGGACCCGAATGCATTGGTTGTGGCAACGGCTGCGGCTCAGGCGGTTGAACGGCTTGGAATGCCGGAAGC
>DBEP01000047.1:84960-85414 GCA_002294045.1 Lachnoclostridium sp. UBA903
TGCCGGACGAGCTAAAGGACAGGGTGTTTTATGCGCCGACGGAACAGGGCTATGAGAAAATTATAAAAGAGCATCTGGAAAGAATTAAAAAAGAGGCGGAGGAATGAGCCGGGAAGAACGGGGAAATGTCTTGGGCAGGGAGAGAGACGGATAATGTGAAAAGGCAGCAGCCCATATTATTCTTTATGAATCTTATCCTGGGAATCTTTTTTTAACAGACGGTATACTAACATATAGGCATATATTGTAATGGGAATCGCTACGGTACAGTATATGCTGGCCATAAATAAGGCATGGGATTCGGGTGATGAGGTAAGGGCGGCATATAAGGTCAGTCCATATAAGGAAAATAAAAAAACAGCGAGAATCAAAGCGGATATGCGCTTAATTTTTTTCATAACAAACTCCTTTCGTATTCTTTCGTCATATTAATATATTTTATTATATCGGATAA
>DBEP01000047.1:85527-86601 GCA_002294045.1 Lachnoclostridium sp. UBA903
AACGGTTTCCTAAATATAACTATCCAAATACTTAAAAAAGAAATGAATACAAGTTAAAATTGTGTTATTTGCATATAAATATAGATTTCTGAATCTTACTTCATTGTGTAATAATTATATGCAAACGGTTGACATACATAGTTATCTATGATAAAGTAACTTTACGAAACAAAGGAGGCAATTATATATGAAAAAGAAATTATTGACACTTATCCTGGTGGGCGTTATGGCACTTAGTACCGTTGCCTGCCGTAGTAATACGGATGACAAAACAAATGATCAAACCGGCCAGGAAACAACACAGGCAGCCAATAACGGTGACAAAATAGAGGTTACGATTCTTGGAACCATTAAAACAGAAGTTGCCGCTCAGTTTGAAGAAGCAAGACAAGCTTATAATGCAAGCCAAGATAAATATGAATTAGTATCTATTCCTCTGGATGGAAATGCTTTTGAAAAAATGACTTCTCTTTATGCATCCGGAAATGCACCGACTATTATGACTATGGGGCAGGAAGTTGCGGAATTCAGTAACAATCTGCTTGATGTCAAGAATGAGCCTTTGCTGGAGCAGGCACAGGAAGGCTCCTATGATGTTGTAACAAAAGACGGTGAAGTATTAGGCTTCCCATTGACGGTAGAAGCATTTGGAATTCTTTATAATAAAGACGTTTTAGATGAAGTAGCCGGAGGAGAATTCGACCCTTTGACAATTAATTCAAGAAGTGCTCTGGAAAACTTATATAAGCAGATTGAAGCAGCAGGAAAGGGTGCGGTTGATATCTGTCCTCTGGACTGGTCATTGGGAGCACATCTTACCAACCTTTTCTTTGCACCCCAGGGGGATAAACAGGCTGCTCTCGATTTTCTTGCCAGCTTAAAGACAGGAGAAGCAAATCTTGCGAAAAACACGGTATTTAACGGATGGGTGGATACATTTGATTTGTTAAAAGAATATAACATTTCCAAAGATTCTCCTTTATCTCCTACTTATGACGAAGCCGTTCTGCGTTTGGCTGAAGGAGAAGTGGCTACATGGTTCCAGGGTAACTGGACACTTCCCATGATACAGGA
>DBEP01000047.1:86710-86974 GCA_002294045.1 Lachnoclostridium sp. UBA903
GGGAATACCCAGATTTCTGTCGGCGTTCCGCTTTACTTCTCCATTGATGCGGCCCAGTCAACCAATGAACAGCAGGAAGGTGCTCTGGATTTTATCAACTGGTTTTTTACTTCTGAAACCGGACAGAAGATTTATGTTGAGGACATGAAGTTAATTCCAATCTATGACAGCGTTACGTTAACACCGGAGGACTATTTATCACAAAGTATCGCTAACTACTTAAAAGACGGTAAAACTCTTGACTGGATTAATATCTATTATCCT
>DBEP01000051.1:0-335 GCA_002294045.1 Lachnoclostridium sp. UBA903
ATCTGCTGGGATCAATGGTATCCGGAAGCAGCGAGATGTATGGCGCTTATGGGAGCGGAACTTTTATTGTATCCCACTGCCATAGGTTCTGAACCGGAAAGCCCGGAAGTTGACTCCAGGGACCACTGGCAGAGATGCATGATGGGGCATGCGGCCTGCAACCTGATACCGGTTGTTGTTTCAAACCGGGTCGGACGTGAGCGTATCGGGGATTCTGAAATTACGTTTTATGGCTCTTCTTTCATTACCAATGCGGTTGGTGAGAAAATAACGGAGGCCGGCCGGAACGAAGAAACCGTATTGCTGGCGGAATTTGATTTGGATGCCATCGGGGA
>DBEP01000051.1:395-32556 GCA_002294045.1 Lachnoclostridium sp. UBA903
TTGATTTGGATGCCATCGGGGAACAGAGGATTGAATGGGGAATTTTCAGAGACCGCAGGCCGGATTTATATAAGGCAATCCTTACTTATGACGGTGAAATACAGACAATTTATTAATTGGCAGGCAAAATTATACCAGAAAGGGCAGTCCTTATCCATTTCAGCCGTATTTTAAGCGCCACAGGGAAACCTTTTCAATACAAATTTTTATTTGAGATTATGTGAGGCATATGGTATAATGTCGGCAGACATTATACCCGCGCCGAATGTAGTGAGTGCGCATCAACGCCGCGAAGTGGCGCATGCCATGGGGGTTTGCGGACATGGTATCATAAATTCAAAATAAAGTCGGGGGATGTTATAAAATGGCAAATAATTCGATGAGGGTAGTGCAGGAATCTATTGCTGAAATGGTAGCTCAAAAAATACGAGATGATATAATGAACAGAACCTTAAAATCAGGTGATAAAATACGGGAAGTGGAATTAAGCAAGCAGCTGAATGTCAGCCGGACACCGGTAAGGGAGGCATTCCGTATTTTACAGTCGGAAGGACTGGTTGTACATAATCCCAGAGTTGGAGTTGTTGTAACAACTATCGGAATAAATGACGTAGTCCAGCTTTACGAAGTGCGCGGTGTATTGGAGCAGCTTTCCGTCTACAGTGCGGCCGCTTATATTACGGAGGAGGAGATAAGGGAACTGAGAGATATCAATAATAAAATGCTGGCATGTGCCGATGTAAATCCGGAGGATGCCGATATTTATGATATACAGTTTCATATATACATTGCCAAACGGGCACATAATCCGATTCTGGAAGAACAGCTTGCCATACTCCACCGTAAGACCCGCATGGTTTTAAATTTTGTACCTTTCCAAAAAGGGCGTATTCCTTATAGCTGCAAAGAACATGAGGATATTATTAATGCTTTGGAAACTCATGAAGCGGAAATAGCTAAAAAGTATATGGATATTCATTTTCAAAAGAGTACGAAATCCCTTCGTGATAAAATTATTGCATACAATTCAAATATTTGATAAACTTTTCTTGGGGTTTATTGTATACAAAAAACGACTTGCCAAAAAATGGCAGGTCGTTTTTGTTTTTCAGAAAAATCCAGTGAACATTGTATGATTTAAACAAAAAAATAATGATAATATAGATAATATTATTATATACAAATAGATAGCAGCATGATAGAATGTATGCAAGAAACGAAAATAAATGCTAAAAAGCAGCCAAAAAACATTAAAAATATAATAAATTGTATACAATAAACACAAAATGGGAATTATGTTCCAAAAAATTACAAAAGAGGTGATGTTTACGGGCATGGAATCAAATCAGTCCATTGTACATATTTCAATTGCCGATATGGTAGCGGATAAATTAAGAGAAGGAATCAAAAACGGTACATTTAAATCAAATCAAAAGCTGATAGAAACAGAGCTTTGCAAATTAATGGAGGTCAGCAGGACACCAATCCGGACCGCATTTAATGTTCTTGTGGAAGAAGGATTGTTAGAGCGTGTTCAGGGATACGGTGTGGTAGTAGCAAATAAGGATGCGGAAGCAGGCTGTTACTATGAAATTCTTGAAGTTCTTGAGAGAGTTGCGCTGGAAAGGGCCATTGATAATATATCGGACGCAGAATTAACCGAATTAAAAAATATACAGAATGAACTGGAAGAAAAGTGGAACGGCAGAAAAGAATTTGTCATAATGGAATCTCCGGAAGGGGATGGGTTTTCCGCATTAGATATGCAATTTCATAGTATTATTGAGAAAGCAAGCAAAAATCCGCTGATAAAAGAATATATCGGTATCCTATGCGAGAGAGGAGGAATTACCGGTTTTATGAAAAATATTACGGAAAGCAGTATATCGGAACACAGAATTATAATACGGGCTATCGAAGAAAAAGACGCGGTCCTGGCAGATTTAATAATGAAACGCCATTTTGAATAAGGCATTTTTTTTGGATTTTTAATATTTTCGCTATTTTGTAAGAAATTGTTAATGTGAATAAACAGGGAAAGGAGAAGAGGAAGGAAACTTAAATCAGCACATTAGCAGTTAGTTATATAAAAATTAATTTTCTAAATATTTTGAGGAGGTTTTTATGATAGCAAGGAATAAATTTTTTTCTTTATTATTATGTTTTGTTATGGTATTTTCCCTGGCGGCTTGTTCTTCGAAAGGAGATGCAGGTACTGAGACAGGCGGGAAGGAAGCAGAAACCAATTCGGACGGAGCTGATACAGGTACAAAAACTGAGGGGTCTGATGTTATCAGTGATGTCAGTGCAACATTAAAAATTGCCGGTCCAGGACTTTTTACCGCGGTTGGTGCGGCCGGTACAACGGATCTGGTTACGGGAATAGAATTACCGGGATATGAGGAAGTCGTAAAAAGATGGAACAAATTATATCCCAACGTAAAACTTGAAATTGAAACAAGCCCATGGGACAACTGGAAAGCAGTTCTGCAGACTTCAGCATTATCGGGGGATGTAGATGTATTGCTTCATGGTTCTTCTATTACCGCTATTGCGGAACCTGTTGGGACCTATCTGGAAGCAAGTCCGGAACTGGACGGTTTATTCAGTATGCTGGCTATGCGCAGGACAGAGGATAACGGCGGCGATTTTTCGAAGTATATTCCATATGGATTAACCGTTACGGCCAACCCTGTCGTAGTAGTTGTGGATAAGCAGATATTTGAAAATTATGGGTCGGCCCTGCCGGATGCTTCCTGGACATTTGATGATTTGGCAGCATTTGCGGAAAAAACGACAGGTACGGATCCCGTAACAGGTAACCGGACTTATGGAATGAGCATGCTGGCAGCTTCCAGTGCCAATAAGAATTACATATGGGCTTCCAGAGGATTTAATGCACCTGTATTTGAATTCGGCAAAACTTTAAAAGAAACCAAAGCCGACTTTACTTCAGACGCAACCAAAAAAGTTTTAAATTATGTAACAAAACTGTATGCATTTGCCAACCCTGACTATCTGGAAGGACTTGATTTGGCAGTTGCCAATACGGCTGAAAATAATCTTGCAATGCGTATTACGGAAAATCCCATTGATGATTATAATAAACTGGCCGCGGCGGAGCTGCTTGACCGTTTCATGTTTTTGCCTCTGCCGGCCATTGAAAGCGGAGAGAATGCAGGTATTACGTCAAGTCATATGGGAGACTGGAACATGGCTATCTGCAATACAAGTGATAACAAGGATTTAGCATGGGAATTCATTAAATTTATGGTAACGGATGAAATAGTACAGCAGTGGCTGGTAGATTGCAATACAATACCCAATAACCTGACGGCTCTTCCCAAACTCAAGGAATCCGTTAAGCCTGAATATTATGATGCAATTGAGATGATTCTCCGGCAGCAGCCTCTGGAATTCAGTGCTTCCACAAATGAGTGTTATGACAGCGGCAATTTCGGAACCTTTGCCAATGATGTTACTTCCGTTCTGAATGAAATGTTTATTGGAAATACTTCCGCTGACGAGGCAGTACAGTTTGTTCAAAAAAACCTGAATGATTATCTTAGCACCATTAACTAAATAGTCAGCTTCAATAGCAGAACGTTATATAACAGGGCTGTTGCAAAATTTTAAATTATAAACCATATCCGGATACAAGTTCGGTAAATTAATTATTTTGCAGCAGCCCCATTAAGGAGAGCCTATGAAAAAAAATAAATCAGGTTTGTATCATGTAAGGAGGCAGCTGACATGGTACTCTTTTATAATAGTCAGCATTATTACTCTGCTTGTGCTTACTTATGTACCCATGTTAACTACCATTAAATACAGTTTTTATGATGTTTCTGTCGTCGGATTCGGTGAGAAATTCACAGGACTTAAAAATTATAAATTGATATTAAATAATTCTTCTTTTTTGAAATCGGTTTATAATACGGTTGTTCTGGCTTTGATGGGTTTGATATCCATACCCGTCGGTTTTATATTGGCATCCCTGATTAATGGTATCGGCCGTGGAAAAGTCCAGGGCTTTTTCCGTGTGGGATATTATTTTCCCAATATCATAACCGGTGTAAGTGTAATCCTGGTATTTCAAATCGTATTAAAAGCCAATGACGGTTTATTAAATAATTTCTTATCCTCAATAACCGGGCAGGAGGTTTCCATAGGCTGGCTTACCAATGCCAATTATGGTAAATTTGGTGCTACTATTTTATCCGTATGGAGCAATTTAGGCTATTCCATGTTAATTAATCTGGCAAGCCTTCAATCCATACCGTCTGAAATCTATGAAGCTGCCGAGGTAGACGGTGCTACCGGTTTTCAAAGCTGGCTCAGGATAACAATACCCCAGATGGTTTCCTGCTTTGCCTTTCTGTTTATAACGAACATTATCGGAGGACTGGCACGTTTTACGGATCTTTTTATTCTTGGAGGAAATACTTCGTCCGGGCGTCCCGGGGGAACCCTGCAGACCATTTTAATGTATATTTACCAGTTTAGTTTTGAAACTCCCCAATATGGTATAGCTTCGGCAGGCGCCATGATATTATTTGCAGTCACCTTACTTATTACTTTAGTTAATTTAAGGATGACCGGTTTCTTCAAGAAAAATAAAGAATAGGAGCAGGAAAATGAAAGCGAAGAAAATAAGAAAATTAATCATTTGTGCCATATTATTCGTTATTCTGGTCATCGTATTAATTCCTTTATACTGGTGCATTGTTCTTTCCTTTGACCGCAATGCCTTAACGAACCTGCCGGCCTTTTCATTACTGCCCGGAAAATTTAAGTGGTTTAATTATGAATATGCATTCAGTGCCATACCGCTGGCAAGACTGTATCTGAATACGATTTTTGTTACTGCGGTCAATACGGTTTTATCCGTATTTTTTGCATTAATGTGCGGCTATGCCTTTGCAAAAGGAGATTTTGTATTTAAAAAGTTCTGGTTTATATTTATGCTTGCGGTTATGATGATACCTTTTGAATCCAGAATGATACCGTTATTTATGCAATATAAAAACTGGGGCATGCTGGATACTTATTATCCGCTGGTTTTTGGAAGCTTCGCCTATGTATACGGCACCTTTTTTGCAAAACAGAATATTGAATCCATCCCGGATTCCCTGCGGGAATCAGCCTTTATTGACGGCGCGGGCGAATGGACGATTTTCCTTAAAATTATCATACCTTTGTCCAAACCTTTAATAGCGACTTTAAGTATACTGCAGGTACTCTCCAACTGGAACTCTTATCTTTGGCCGCTGGTTACCATAAAAAGCGCCGTAAAGCAGATGATATCCGTTGGTGTGGCCGCATTTAATGCCCAGCAGGACGCAATTTATTACGGTCCCAGAATGGCAGTGGCCGTAATCAGTGCCATACCGTTGACAATCGTATTTTTGTTGTTGCAGAAGCATATTGTACAAAGTATCGCCGTCAGCGGCATTAAGCAGTAAACAGCCGGAAACGGCAGTCATATCCGTTTAAAGGAGGCGGCTTAGTATGGAGAATAAAAAATGGTGGCAGAAGCCATTGCGGGTCATTCAATATAATCTGCAGGTAAAGGATACGCCCGGGATGCAGCCCGGAAAAGTTGCAGGGGATTTGGCCGACCTGGGAGCAAATGCGGTTGTTCTGAATGTGGGGGGCATTTATGCCTGGTATCCAAGTAAGATAGAATATCATCATGTGAATGAATATCTTCCCCGGGATAAGGACTTGCTTGAGAAACTTATCAAAGAATGCCATAGCCGTAATATCAGGGTAATAGCCAGGTTTGATTTCAGCAAGGCGGATGACTATGTATATCTTAAAAAGCCCGGTTGGTTTGTATGCGATACGGATAAAAAACCGCGTATTTACGGGAAAGACCGCATGGGGGAATGGTCTTTGCTGGTAACCACCTGTGTCAACGGCGGTTACCGGAATGAAGCGTTTGCCGTGCCTGTTGTAAAAGAGGTTTTGGGAAGCTACGACATTGACGGAATCTTTTTTAATGCACCGCATGTGGAAGAATGCCATTGCGGAAACTGCCGCAACAAGTATTATAATTTATACGGGAAAGAACTTCCGGAGAAAAAAGAAGATTTCGAACCGGACTGGGCCTCCCTGTGTTTGCGTGATAATATCGGCGGAATATACGGCATGGTAAAACAGCTCCGTCCGGAATTACCGGTAATTTTATATTATTCCACCTTTGAAGAAGGCGGTAAAAACCGGATTGATAATCTGGATGACCGGTATGCCACTGCGGATATGATATGTACGGAAGCACAGGATATTTTATCGAAGGGTTCAAAGAGAATTCCCCAGTCCTGGAAGCCGGCACTGAATATGAAAATCGGCAGCAGTATTGATAATAAACCAAAGCCTTTTGGAATCATTCATTCCTCACCCGGCATGGACTGGAGACATACCGGGCTGCCGGCTGCCGAATACCGGTACTGGATGAGCCAGATACCTGCAAACGGGGGAGTTCTCTGGCATTCCCTAACCGGGTTTGACGATACCATAGGCGATAAAAGAATTTTACAAAGCGTAAGCTTTTTAAACCATAGCATAATAAAATGTGAAGCTTATATGGAGGATGCCGTCAGTCTGGCACAGGTTTTGCTTTTATGGAACGGCAGTATGTCAGCCATGGGCTGGGCGGAAGCGATGATAAATACACAGTGCCAGTTTGATTTACTGGATGAACTGCATCTGAACCCGGATAGATTAAAACGGTATCCGGTGGTTCTTATTCCGGGAGATTTCAAGCTTACCCGGGAAGCCGCAGGTATGTTAAAAGATTATGCCGCGTCGGGAGGCAGGATAATTCTCGAAAGCATAAGGGATTTGGATATTTCTGAAATTATGGAACTGATAGGTATTGAACCTGTTACGGATTTAAGCCCGCCTCTTTATGCAAGTTATATGAGGTTTGAAAAGGAAGGGGAAGTATTAAGAAATAAATTGGAAGAAACAGAACTGCTGCCTCTGGGTGGAGCAGTATTATATTGTACTCCGGGTACGGACACAAAAACTTTAATGACCCTGGTTCCGCCTTTTGCACCTGTGGACGGCGTGGGGGCGCCTCCGGAGCGGGCCAGCCTGTGCGTGTCCCATACGGATTTGCCGCTGTGTACGTTAAGGGATTATAAAAAAGGCCGGATTTTATTTCTGGCCTTTGAATCAGGGAAGCTTGCCCTGGAATATAAAATTAGTGACTACTATCAGCTGATGAATAATTGTCTGACTTATATGTTAGGAAATAATAAGCAGTTTTTTATGGAGCCCGTTAATGGATTACAGGCAGTGGTTTACGGCAAAGAGGATAATGTAATGATACATCTGGTCAACGGAATCGGACAGCGCCCTTTAGCTGACAATATTCCGGTTTTCAATCTTAAATTGCGGGTAAAAGCAATTTCGCCAAAGAAGCTTACGGGAGTAACCTCCCTAATCGGACGGCAGAATGTAACCTGGGAAGAAAAAGACGGATATCTTAATATTAATTTGCAGCGTCTGGATATCTGGGATATGATTTTAATTCAGTAAGAGGTGAATAGTATGGCCTGGTGGCTGGAAAATAAATTAAGAATGATACAGAATAATCTCCGCGATATTGATGTAAAGATGGATATTGACCGTTATATCGCTACCTTAAAGGAGTTTGGGGCCAATGCCTGCATGGTGGGCTGCGGAGGAATTACGTCTTTTTATCCTACGAAGCTGGAATTTCAATATCCGAATCCGTATATGGAGGGAGATTTCTTCGGGGAATTAATAGAAAAATGTCACCGGAACGGTATCCGGGTCATTGCACGGTTTGATTTCAGCAAAACACATGAAAGTATATATGAAAAACATAAAGACTGGTACACAAAATCCGTTCACGGAGAGCCGGTCAGGTATCACGATACGGTTGCAACCTGCGTAAACGGGAAATATCAGCAGGAATGTACCTTAGAAATCCTTCGTGAGGTAATAACACGCTATCCGGTTGACGGAGTTTTCTTTAATATGTTTGGTTACCAGACCAGGGATTACAGCGGCAATTATGTAGGAATCTGCCAGTGCGGCAGCTGTAAAACCCGTTTCCGGGAAATGTATCATATGGAACTTCCCCAAGCGGAGGACGAATCGGACGCAGCCTTCTGTAAGTATAAGGAATTTAGGCAGATAACGGTGGATGAACTGTTAAATAAAATCAGCGGAGAGGTAAAAAAAATAAATCCGGAGGTATTGGTTTGCACTTATAACCACCAGGGTGTTGACATGGTAAGAAACGAATCCAATTCAGCCCTTGACCGGCCTTATCCTTTCTGGATTTATGCCAGTGAGAACAATGTTTCCGTAGTAGAGGACAGCTTTGAGGATAAAATCTCCAGTAACTGCGTTATAAATGCAGTGGATATTTATTACCGCTTTATGGGGGTATCCAGGTATTTAAACCAAATCCGGCTTTATGGGGATATGGCCTCGGGAGGAGGCCTGGACTGGTGTATTATAGGTTCCTTTGAAGATTATCCGGACCGGGATAATTTTAACCTGGTAAAGGAAGTGTTTCAGTTTCACAAAAAATACGAGGATTATTTTGGCGGCTTTACCAGTAAAGCAAGGATACTTCTCATAAATCCATCTCCTTTTGGCGTACATAATCCTGCAGCTTATGAATATCTGGGCATATTTAAAATGCTGAAGGAAGAACATCGCTTATTTGACGTAGCGGAGGCTGCAGGGCTTGATTATATTGCGGAAAAGCTGAATCACTATGACCTCATACTGATACCGGGCATCCGTTTTGTGAAGAGCAAGGCATTTTTACAGGCATTAAAAAGTACGGATGCCTGTGTGGCCGCTACCGGACTGTCAATGGCGGAAAATGAAGGGGAACTGAAAGAAATATTCGGAGTACGGCTAAAAGAAAAGCTGGAAAAACCAAGGGGCGGATATCTCCTTACGGAACCCAAATCAATCTTTAAAAATTTTAAAAACCGTAACTGGGTTTATCTGGATAAGGAGTATTATTATATGGATACCGAAGAGGGCGGGGGGAATCTTCTTCCTCTGATTACTCCGGCCATATACGGGCCCCCTGAGCGCTGCTTCGGCCATGAAATCACGAAACAGCCCTCTGCTGCCGTAAAGGGAAAGAATGTCTACCTGCCCTGGCAGCCGGGAACCTTATATTATCAGCATGGATATGAAGATTTTAAATATATAGTACTAAACCTGTTAGATTCTGTAAAACCGGTTAAAAATGCTTTTTTTACCAATGCACCAAAGCAGGTGGAAATATTTTTTGACCAATGCGGTAAAAACCGTTATCTGCTGCAGTTTCTTAATCTGTCCGGTTTTAACGGAACTACGGTGTTTGAGCCGATTCCCATACAGGATATCCAGGTCTCATTTCATGATATTAAGCCCAGGTTTATATACAGTCTTTTGCCGGACGGAAAAAAGGAGCTGCCGGCTGCGTGTGAAGTTTGTATTCCGGTATTAAATCAGTATGCGGCTTATTTGATAGAGGCGGAATAACAGGGTTTTGAATTACTATTTTTTATAGTTCTGGAAAGAACACTTAAGGAGGGTGAAAGGATGAATCATACGGACAGTATACCATGGTACCGGCGGCTCCATAGATTTGGACAGACCAATCTGACGGAAGATGATCCTGTAAAATGTGATCTTGAGTTTTGGAAAAAGTACTGGAAGGCTGCTAAAATTCAGGGACTTATTATTAACTGCGGAGGAATTGTAGCCTATTATCCGAGTAAATTCCCCCTGCAGTATCATGCGGCTTTGTTAGGAGAGAACGATTTATTCGGAGAATTTAACAAAGCGGCAAGAGAA
Organism: Lachnoclostridium sp. UBA903; assembly: GCA_002294045.1. Lineage (GTDB taxonomy): Bacteria > Bacillota > Clostridia > Lachnospirales > Lachnospiraceae > Anaerocolumna. The sequence goes on from DBEP01000051.1 coordinate 10,242, forward strand.
GCGGGCCTGGTTGTTATAGCCAGGATGGATATTAACTGTGCGACGAAGGAGTTTTATGACCGGCATCCCGGCTGGTTTGCCAGAGATAAGAACGGGGAGCCGGTTATGACCCAGGGAAGATATGTATCCTGTGTGAACAGCGGATATTATAAGGAATATATACCGGCAGTTCTGGAGGAAATTATAGAGAAGTACCATCCTGACGGTTTTGCGGACAACAGTTGGAAAGGTCTTGGAAGAAATACAATATGTTACTGTGAGAACTGTAAAAAGAAATTTAAAGAAGATTATGGGCTTGACCTGCCTGTGCAGGTATCCTTTGATGACCCGGTTTACCGGACATGGATAAAGTGGAGCTATGAATGCCGCAGTGAAAATTGGGACCTGTTCAATGAGACAACGAAAAAAGCCGGTGGCAAGGACTGTCTCTGGTGTGGTATGATTAACGGAGACCCTTTTAGTTCAGTGGGAAGCTTTACGGATGTGAAAGCTTTGTGTGAGCGCAGCTCCATCATTTTCAGCGATCATCAGTCCAGGGACACTCTGAACGGATTTGAGCAGAATTCCGTTAACGGTGCGTTATTGCGTATGGCCGGAGAGGAAAATCTGATTGTGCTGGAAAGTATGGCCCATTATTTTAAAGGAAACAGGACGTTCCGTTTAACCGCCATGCCTACTAAGGAAATAACGGCCTGGATGCAGACCGGTATAGCAGGCGGTATATCCCCCTGGTATCATTACATCGGAGGCAGCACCAATGACAGACGGCAGTTTAAGGCCTGTCTTCCGACTTTAACCTGGCATGAAAAAAATGAGAAATATATCTGCAACCGAAAAAATCTTGCCAATGTGGCTATTGTCTGGAGCCAGAAAAATGTTGACTTTTACGGCCGGGATGATTATGTTGAGAAAACCGCATACCCCTGGGCCGGGTTCTGCCGGGCCCTTTCAAAAGCAGGAATTCCTTTTCTTCCCATACATGCGGAGGATATCAATAAATATGCGGACCGTATTGAGACGCTGATTCTTCCGGAAACGGCCATACTGACGGATATACAGCAGAATAGTGTCTGTGATTACTTAAAGCAGGGCAAAAATCTTATAATTACCGGTATAACGGCAACTTTGGACGAAGAAGGAGAGCATTTTACCGACAGTCCGGTGTACCGGTTATTAGGGTTAAAGCATACGGGAAAAACCATAGGAGCCTTCGGGAAACAGGACGGTAATTGGATGAATCAGGAAGCTCATAATTATTTCAGGCTTCCGAAGGTACGCCATGATATATGGGAAGGATTTGAGGAAACGGATATTATACCTTTCGGAGGCGGTATCCGGATTATGGAAAGCAAGGGAATATTACGGCCGGTATGCAGTTACATCCCGTCCTTTCCGATTTATCCTCCGGAATTCAGCTGGATAAGGGAGGAAAGAGAGGACATTGCACCCATATATGCGGGAACCCTTGACACCGGGTCCAGGGTAGTCTATTTTGCAGGGGATGTTGACCGCTGCTATGGAAAGGAAAGGATACCGGATCATGGTGAACTTCTTGCCAACAGTATACGCTGGGTTTCCAAGGATACCGTTCCTGTTTCGGTGAAAGCTCCGGGACATATTAACGTGAACTTTTATAAACAGGAAAATACTTATATTATACATTTGGTTAACTTAAGCGGATGCAATGGTCCTGTGGGCACCTGTGAGGAAACATTGCCGGTGGGGCCGGTAATCGTGACTTTTCATTCGGATTATACCGGAGACTTAAAGGCACAGCTTACGGTTGCCGGAAAAATAGTTACCCTTATGGGGGAGGAAGAAAAGAAATCTTTTATAATTGAAGCCCTTGATGAGCATGAAATGATTGTAATTGAAAGGGCTTAGGAGTATTATAATAGAGGGGCGGCCAAAAACGTTAGAACTGTGTTCTGTCTACGATATCAGGTAGCTTTTGGTTTTTTGGATAACAAGGGAAAACTTCCCAATCAATCATAAATCTTTATTTAATCAGGAGGTGCTAATTTTGAGAGATTCAATACACAAATTTTTCCAGGTAGGAACCGTCCAATGGATGAGCCATCCCCCGGACACCTATAATTTGCTGGATTCCTTAAAAACCATCGCTTGTGATGAGTTCTTTGATGCCATCGAGATAACGCAAATTAAGGATGATGCCATCCGGGAGAAAGCAAAAAAAATACTGGAACAATCCCATCTGAAGGTTTGTTACGGAGCGCAGCCAAGACTGCTGTCCACAGGCTTAAATCCCAATGATTTAAGGGAAGAAGGCAGGCGGAAGGCGGAAGCGCAGCTTTTGGAAGCTGTGGACGAAGCGGAGTATTTAGGAGCCGGAGGAATCGCATTTTTGGCCGGTAAATGGGAGGAAGAAACAAAAGAGCAAGCCTATTCCCAGCTTCTTAAAACAACCAGGGCAGTATGTGACTATGCCGCCAAAAAGAATATGCAGGTAAACCTGGAAGTATTCGACTTTGACATGGATAAGGCGGCCCTGATTGGACCTGCGCCCTATGCGGCCGGATTTGCCGCGGATATGAGGACGGTGTGCAATAATTTCGGCCTTCTGGTGGATTTATCCCATTTTCCTACTACTTATGAAACCAGCAGATTTGTTATCCGGACTTTAAGGCCATATATCACCCATCTGCATATTGGCAATGCGGTTGTAAAACCGGGGTGTGAGGCTTATGGGGATATGCATCCTAGGTTCGGCTATCCCAACAGTGCCAATGATACAAGGGAACTGCTGGATTTCTTCAGGGTGTTGAAAGAGGAAGGATTTTTTAATGCCGGGAATCCTTACGTACTTTCCATGGAAGTGAAACCCTGGGGAGAGGAAGACGGAGATATTATACTTGCAAATACCAAGCGTGTTATCAACAGGGCTTGGGCGCTTTTAGAGGATTAAGGAGGCGGCTGGGATGAAGATAGTTGTGTTAGACGGATATACGGAAAACCCTGGGGATTTAAGCTGGGAGGGTCTTAGTAAACTGGGTGACTTAACGGTTTATGAAAGGACACCAAAAGAATTAACGGTTGAAAGGGCCGGAGATGCGGAGGTAATATATACAAATAAAACCGTCATTGACGAAGAAGTATTAAAGGCCTGCCAAAAGATAAAGTTTATCGGGGTTCTGGCCACCGGGTATAATGTGGTGGACGTTGACGCGGCAAGGAAGAGGGGAATTCCCGTTGCCAATGTGCCGGCATACGGCACCAATGCAGTCAGCCAATATACCATTGCTCTTTTATTGGAATTATGCCATCATATAGGCGCCCATTCCGACAGTGTCATGAGAGGGGACTGGGCAAAGAGCCCGGATTATTGTTACTGGAATTATCCGTTAATAGAATTGGCGGGAAAAACATTGGGGATTATAGGATTCGGAAAGATCGGACAGGCCACGGCAAAAATTGCACAGGCACTTGGCATGAAGGTGCTGGCTTATTCCCGTAACCGTTATAAGCAACTGGAAAATGATACCTGCAGATATGCCGGTTTGGATGAATTACTGGCCCGTTCCAATGTGATTACCCTGCATTGCCCGTTGTTTCCGGAAACAGAAGGGATTATCAATAAGGATACCATTGCAAAAATGAAGGATGGCGTACTGATAATTAATGATTCCAGAGGAGCGCTGATTGTGGAAGAAGATTTAAGGGATGCCTTAAACAGCGGCAAGGTTGCCGGAGCCGCCGTGGATGTTGTATCTGCGGAACCGATAAAGCCGGATAATCCTCTGCTTTCTGCCCAAAATATAATTATAACTCCTCACATTGCCTGGGCACCCAAGGAATCCAGGCAAAGGCTTATGGATACAGCCGTAAATAATCTCAAGGCATTTCTTGCCGGAAAACCGGTTAATATTGTGAATGAATAAACGGGAGATTAAAAAACGGAAAGAGCAGTAAAAAACAACAGATTTGTGACAGAAAAGTAAGTTTTATTTTAAGATGCCGCAGAGCGGCATCCTTACTTTCAACCTTAGGCGCATAAAGCGAGAGCAGGAATGGGGGAAATTATGAAAATTGGATTTATCGGATTAGGTATCATGGGGAAGCCCATGAGCAAAAATTTATTAAAAGCCGGATATGAATTGACGGTATATGACTTAAATACCGCTGCGGTGGACGAGGTAGCCGCAGCAGGAGCAGCCGCAGCCGGCACAAGTGCCCGGGCGGCAGAAGGCAGTGATATTATTATTACCATGCTGCCCAATTCTCCTCATGTAAAAGAGGCTGTTATGGGGAAAAACGGAGTTTTGGAGGGAGCAAAACCAGGTTCCCTTCTGATTGACATGAGTTCCATTGCTCCCCTGGCATCCCAGGAAATTGAAAGGGCCTGTGCCGAAAAAGGAATCAAAATGATTGATGCGCCGGTATCCGGCGGGGAACCCAAAGCTATTGACGGGACCCTGTCCATTATGGTCGGAGGCGATAAAGAGGTTTTTGAGAGGGTTAAGGATATTTTACTTTGTATGGGTTCCAGCGCGGTCCACTGCGGCAGAATAGGTGCCGGCAACACAACCAAGTTAGCAAATCAGGTAGTGGTGGCATTAAATATTGCTGCCTGCGCCGAAGCCTTTACCCTGGCAAAAAAAGCCGGAGTAGATCCGGAAGCGGTATTTAATGCCGTCCGGGGCGGACTGGCAGGCTCTACCGTCATGAATGCCAAGGTTCCCATGATGTTAAATAATAGTTACAAGCCTGGTTTCAAAGTTGATTTACATATTAAAGATCTGGAGAATGCACTGGATACCGCTCATGAAGTGGGAGCGCCCCTTCCCCTAACCGCTCAGGTAATGGAAATGCTCCAGAACTTACATGCAGATAACTGCGGAGGGGACGATCACAGCGCATTGGCTAAATATTATGCCAAGATTTCAGGCACGGACATTGGCAAATAAAGGGATACGGAGAGGTTAGGAGAATGATAGATATGAAACAAGAGGCTATTACAATTATTGAGGAATCCATTAAAAATGTACTGCCCCAAAAAGCGGTGGAAAAGGCACTCGCCAATAAAAAATTTAACGGAAATATAATAGTGATAGCCATAGGAAAAGCCGCGTGGACTATGGCTAAGGCTGCGAAAAACATATTGGGCGCCTCTGTCAAAAAAGGAATTGTGGTTACCAAGTATGAGCATTCCCAGGGTGAAATTGAAGGATTTGAAATTATTGAAGCCGGACATCCGGTGCCCGATGAAAATTCCGTACTCGGCACAAACCGGGCGGTAGAAGCCGTCCGGGGTTTAAGTAAGAAGGACCAGGTTATATTTCTGGTTTCCGGAGGCGGTTCCGCATTATTTGAGAAACCGGCAGAAGGCCTTACCCTTTTGGATATTAAAAATGTAACCGGGGATTTACTGAAAAGCGGTGCAGATATTATTGAAATAAATACCATCCGTAAACGTTTGTCCGATGTAAAAGGCGGTAAATTTGCTGCCCTTTGTGCACCGGCCCAAGTCTATTCCATTGTTTTATCGGATGTTATCGGCGACCGGCTGGATTCCATCGCTTCCGGCCCGGCTTATCCGGACAGTTCCACGGCTGAGGAAGCTCTGGACATTGTTAAAAAATATAATTTGCAATTTAATGAAGCCCTTATGAATGCTTTAAGGAAAGAAACGCCAAAGGCACTTGACAATGTGGAAACGGTAATAACCGGAAGTGTCAGCGAATTATGCAGGGCAGTTGCTGAAAATGCCGAAAAATTAGGGTATACACCCTATATCCTGTCCTCAACCCTGGAATGCGAGGCTAAGGAAGCAGGAAAATTTATCTCATCTATGGCAAGGGAAGTCCGTAACGGAAACCTCTACGGCATTAACCCCCCCTGTGCACTGATTACAGGCGGGGAAACAACCGTAAAGATTCAGGGCAACGGCTTAGGGGGAAGAAACCAGGAACTGGCTTTAACTGCTGCTAAAGGGATAGCCGGTTTGGAGAACACTCTTATCTTTTCCTTAGGTTCCGACGGTACCGACGGTCCCACTGACGCTGCCGGCGGTATGGTGGATGGTAAAACGGTGGAAAAATTAAGCAAGCTGGGAATGGACTGCGATAAAATACTGGATAATAACGATTCTTACCACGGTTTAAAGGCGGTGGACGGCTTAATTATGACAGGGGCAACGGGAACAAACGTAAATGACGTTATGGTGGTTCTTTGCAGATAGGCGGATAGCAAAAAACTACTTAATACGGGAGTGAAAATCGGACAACTCGCTTATGCTCAGACAAATCCGATTTTCACTCCTGGTGTAATTTTAGCAGTTTAAGTTTTAAAAGGGACCTTTCATTTAGCTGTTAAAAAAGGGGCTTAACAGCAGCCACGGTTTCTGAAAATGAGGTTTTCACTGGTAATTCTCCGTCATCTAAAGGGAAGAATATTTTTCAACCTTCGTTTGTCCTGTCTGTTTTTATGTTTGTCTTATCTGCCATTATGTTTTTGTTGCATCCTGCAAGGATACCGTTTATAATAGGAGGAATAAAACATACTATATTCGTATTTTTTGTCAAACAGCCGGACATGCTAACGGAATAAGCGGCTGTGCAAAATGGCGCGTGTTTAATTTTACACCCGATTCTTTCGCCAGAGTCAGTTGGGGCTATTTTGCGGCAGCCGCAGACAGTGAAAGAGGGTTGGTGTTACATGATGATTTCTATAAAAAAACCGGAGCTGCTGACTATTACAGACAGTTCAGAACATAAAACATATTTTGGTGCAAACCAGGCATGGTATTCGAAAGCGTGGAACAGGGAAGCCGGATGCGGTCCGGCTTGTGCTTCCAATATTACGGCCTATCTTGCTCAGAGCAGGGAGAGGTATAAGGAACTTTTTAAACCGTTTAGTTTGGAGCGTATGGATTTTACCAGGCATATGGATGAATTATTCCGTTATGTGACACCCGGTGCAATGGGGGTGAATCATGTGGATAAGTTTAACGATGGTATAACCCTTTTTGCCAGGGACAGAGGATTGCAAATAGATACCAGAGTTTTTTCCATAGAAAATTGTTTTACAAAAAAACGTTATCCGGAGAAGCTTGCAGAATTTGTTCACCAGGGCCTTTTAGCCGACTCTCCCCTGGCTTTTTTAAATCTGTCCAGAGGAGAAGAAGTTAACCTTCAGGCCTGGCATTGGATAACCGTTACCGGGGCCGATGTCCGGAAAGACAGTATTATGGCGACTGCATCAGATGAAGGAAGGCTCATTAAATTTGACCTGCTTAGGTGGTACATGACAACGCGTATGCACGGCGGATTGATTTTTGTAGCCTAAGTATGGGTGCTTAAGGAAAACGCAGGAAGTAAATAATCTCGTTAGGAGGCCAGATTCCCGGATGTAGTTGCCCGATTTTGCAGGAAAGAACCCACTATGACACTAAAAAACTCCAGGAAATCACTTAAAGCGGAGTGAAAAATGGACAACTCGCTTACGCTCAGACGTTCCATTTTTCACTCTTAGAGTAATTTTTTGGGAGAATTTATAGGGATTATTGACAAGGGAACGGAATCGTAGTATCATTAATTCAGCATAAAAGATTGTGCGCAATTTAATAGTATAAAATTTGGAATGAAAGGATGGAAACAGATGAATTTTTACGATTATACTGCAAAAAAAATGGATGGCAGAGAAATCAAAATGGATGAGTATAAGGGAAAGGTAGTGCTTATTGTTAATACTGCCAGTAAGTGCGGGCTTACTCCCCAGTTTAAGGAATTGGAAGAATTATATAATAAATATAAGGAAAAGGGGCTGGCTATATTAGGATTCCCATGTAATCAATTTGCCGGGCAGGACCCGGCAGGGAATGAGGAAATCCATTCGTTCTGCCAGCTAAATTATGGAGTGACCTTTGATATGTTCCGGAAAATTGACGTAAATGGGGAAAATACACATCCTTTATATCAATTTTTAAAAAATGAAGAGAAAGGGTTACTCGGAAACAATATTAAATGGAACTTTACTAAATTCCTGCTGGACCAAGAAGGCAATGTTATTCACAGATATGCGCCTGTTGTAAATCCTGCAAAAATAGAGGATAAAATTAAGGAATTATTGAGAAAATAAAGTGCATACTTGTTGTTGACAAGCAGGGTGATTTAATATTATAATATATATGACTAAAATTAATTATTGGTCATATATATTATATAAGGAGAGGGCCCAAAATGCCAAAATTTTCAGATACGGAAAAAAAAATTATTCAAGAAAAACTCCTGACCGAAGGGGAGAAACTATTCCTTTCCTATGGAATTAAAAAAGTAACCGTAGATGATTTGGTGCAGGCAGCGGGAATTGCGAAAGGTTCTTTCTATGCCTTCTATACAAATAAAGAGCACTTGTATATGGATATTGCCGAGCGATGCCAGATACAGATGTGGGAAGAATTAAACGGCTTTTTGGAAAGGAAGCGGCAGCTTGGTCCTAAAGCAAAGATGAAAGAGGTTTTTCTGTTTTTACTTGAAAAAACCAGGCAATACCCAATATTGCTTCAGTCGGATTCTATGGTTATCAATTACCTGCATCGTAAATTACCGGATGAGGTAATCGAGGCACATACTTTTGAGGATAGCAGGGCGCTGGCAGCACTACAGGAGCATGGAGTAAATTTTACCGTTGATTTGCTAGTTGCCGCGAAGGCCTTTCAAGCATTGTATGTAAGTATTGCTTACTTGCAGCAGGAGGAAACAAATAATGACATTGTTCTAAATTTGATGCTGGATAGCCTTATTAATCAAATTGTGAGGGATGAAAATGATTAGCGTAAAAAATGTATATTATAAATATCCGGGAATGAAAAAAGATATCATTCAAGATATCAGCTTTCAAGTGAACCAAGGAGAAGTTTTTGGGTTTTTGGGGCCGTCCGGCGCTGGCAAAAGCACCCTGCAAAAAATCCTGACGGGAGTATTGCGGGAATACAGAGGCAACGTCCATGTGTTAGGCGTTGAAGTTAAGAAACGTAAAAGTTCTTTTTATGAGAATATCGGTGTTGATTTTGAATTTCCTAATTTTTATGGGAAGTTCACTGCACTTGAAAACTTGAAATATTTTTCTTCTCTCTATGAGAAACAAACAGTTGATCCTATGGAGCTGTTAGAAGCGGTGGGACTTAAAGAGGATGCAGGAAAAAAGGTATCCAGTTTTTCAAAGGGGATGAAGATGCGTCTGGGTTTTGTACGCAGTCTTCTGCACGAGCCGAAGCTTCTTTTTTTGGATGAGCCGACCAGCGGACTTGATCCTGCCAATGCCAGAACCCTGAAAAACATGATAACTATTCAAAAAAAAGCGGGGAAAACAATTATCCTTACCACACACAACATGCGTGATGCAGAGGAATTGTGTGACCATGTGGCATTTATTGTGGACGGCAAGATAAGAGCGTTGGATACGCCACAAGCTTTTCAGGTAAGCCGTTCAAATACCAAAGTGTTTTATTCATATTTGATGAACGGCCAAAAAATTGAAAAGAGCAGCACATTAGTTCAGCTTGGTAAAGATGATACGTTTATGACGGCCCTCGGAAGCGGGATGCTTACCAGCATCCATTCTAAAGAACAAACCTTAGAGGATGTTTTTATATCGTTGACGGGAAGGGGATTACAATGAGGCTTGTATCAGCGGCAGTAAATGATATGCGTTATCAGGTAAAGTATGGTTTTTACTTTCTGTACGCATTTATCACTGTGCTATATATTACTATCCTGATTTTTCTTCCGGCCCAATTTAAGGCAATAGGGGCTTCTCTTATTTTACTGACTGACCCGGCAATGCTTGGTTTTTTTTTCATAGGAGGGATTTGGCTGCTCGAAAAAGACGAGGGTGTACATATGTTTTATGGCATATCTCCCTTGCGCCCGGCAGAGTACATTTTTTCGAAGGCAGTATCCCTGGCTATGTTATCCACACTATCCGCTTTTTTCATTGTATTGATTGGCGTTGGGAATTCTGTGGTGTTCCCTTTGCTGCTTGCCAGTATCTTTATTGGGGCCTGTATCTTTACATTGCTGGGATTAACCGTTGCCACATTTTCAAAATCTGTGAACCACTATATGATACTTGGAATACCAATTGGGGTTGTTTTAATACTTCCACCCATTTTAACAGCATTTGGTATAAGCCATCTGATTTTTGACTTATTTCCCGGCACCATGCTTTGGCGGCTGCTAGATGCCTCCATATATGCTCAAGCAGATATGGTGGAGCGGTTTCTATTCCTTGAATTGACAATATGGCTTGGTCTTTCAATTCTTGTTGCCGTACTTCGTGTTCCGGCAGTACTGCAATCAGACGGAGGTGAAATAAAGCATGAAAAAAACTTATAAACTGTTTCAAATCGGCTTACGCCAAACTATCCGAGACGGGATGCTTTTAATGCTGATTCCCGCTCCTTTCCTGCTGGGATTTGTTTTGAGAATTCTTATGCCGATTATCAATGAATTAGTGTGGAAGTATTTTGCATTTTCAATTAAACCGTGGTATCCATTGGCAGACGGGATGATGCTCACACTCACGCCGATGCTTCCGGCAATTGGAAGTGCTTTTCTCCTTCTCGAAGAAAGAGACGAGGGAATCGGCGGATATTACCAGATTACGCCGATACAGGGGTATTCATATCTATCGGCAAGAATTGGTTTTCCCATGCTTTATGCCTTTATCAGTTCCCTGATAGTGACTGCACTTTTTGGTTTATCTGGCCTGACATTTATGCAGATTTTTGAAGGCGGAATTATCAGCACATTGATGGGAATTGCATTATCAATGTTAGTTGTTTCTTTTGCCAACAATAAGGTGGAGGGACTGGCAATTTCGAAGTTGTCGGGAATTTTTTTATTAGGAATATTCGTTACGTGGTTTGTTCCTGTACCCTACAAATATTTGGGGGCTTTCCTGCCTAGTTTTTGGGTAGGGGAAATCCTATGGCAGGGTACAAGTAGTTTTTTGCTTCTGTCAGGACTTAGTACTAGTATTCTGTATATTATTACACTTATTTACAAGTTTTTAAACAAAATCTAATATAGAATCATTGCCTCCTGCCGATTTATACTTAAAACGCATGACAGAGTGTCTGGGATAGTTTCTCAGATACTTTTTTTGACATTCGTCGTTCCACAAAAAACATTTCGTTTCGATTCGCCGTTCCTAAAAAATCGAAATGGAGGAATGCTCATATACGAAAATCAGATTAATTGGAATTTCACTGCTTGACAGTATAATCAGCACATAATGACGGTAAGTTACATGATATGTTTTATATAAAGAATAGTTTCTTAACTTTCATAATGACGTTTAGAATCTTATATAAATCTTGACGATTTCTTGACATTCTGTCATACCAAATTGACACCTCCTTGACTTCTTTTCTGATATTATTATAGTTGCAACGAACATATGGCTGTATTACAGATTAGGCATAGTTCAAACGGTATAAAAGCTGTCGCTTCAGCCTGCAGGCTGTAAAAGATATTCCGCTTCGTTCTTTATACAGCATAAAAAATGGTAACACTATAAGTAAAAACATATAGGTGGAATGCTGCTAAGCCGGATCGACTTAGCGGGAAATTAGTAATTTAAAATTGAAAAGGAGTTGAGAAAATGGGAATCGTCCAGATATTATCAGGCTTTATAGGCCTTGCTTTGCTGATTTACTTATTCTATATTTTGTTTCGAGGTGAAAATTTATGAAAGTGATTGTACTTCAGGACATTTTTTATATTGTCTTTCTGATCGGGCTATCCATTCCTCTGGGTATCTATATATATAAGGTAATGACAGGTCAAAAAGTAATATTAACCCGTATAATTGCTCCTTTAGAAAATGGATTTTATAAACTTATGGGAGTTAAAAGTGATGAGGAAATGGGGGCAAAGAAATATGCGCTATCAGCTCTGCTGTTTAGCGCCATTGGAATAGTTTTCCTTTGGGGTGTCCAAATGGTGCAGGGGATTCTGCCGTTTAATCCTGCCGGGATAAAAGGCACAAGCTGGCATTTGGCCTTCAATACCGCCGCAAGCTTTGCTTCTAATACCAACTGGCAGGCATATTCCGGTGAAACCGGTCTGTCTTATCTTACACAGTTTTTAGGTCTCACCGTTCAAAATTTTGTTTCTGCGGCAATGGGGATTGCAGTTTTGTTTGTATTAATCAGGGGCTTAATTCTAAGACAAAAAAAGACGATTGGAAACTTTTGGGTAGACCTGACTAAAACAACGTTGTATATACTATTACCATTATCCCTTATCCTCGCAGTATTACTTGTTTCACAGGGAGTAGTGCAAACCTTTGGTCCGTATATAGATGTTGCCATGCTGGAAAACGGGGCTGCCGGAACCATTCCCCTTGGTCCCGCGGCAAGCCAGATTGCTATTAAGCAGCTTGGAACAAACGGCGGTGGATTCTTTGGGGTCAATTCGTCTTTTCCGCTCGAAAACCCAACAGCATTTTCAAATCTGCTGCAGCTACTGTCTATTCTGCTAATTCCCGCAGCACTGTGCGTATCGTTTGGGAAAGCGGTAAAGGACAGCAAACAGGGTAAATCCATTTATATTGCGATGATGATTCTGTTTACAGTTTCTCTTGCAGCAGTAACGGCCAGCGAACAGTTAACTGCTCCAAGCTTTACCGGAACAGTAGCTCCTGCGAGTATGGAAGGAAAGGAGGTAATACACGGAGTTGGAACATCGTCTTTATGGGCTACGGCAACCACCGCAGCTTCTAACGGTTCGGTAAACTCTATGCACGACAGCTATACTCCTTTTGGCGGTATGGTTTTGATGTTTTTGATGCAACTGGGCGAAATTGTTTTTGGTGGTGTGGGAAGCGGCCTTTACGGAATGCTGGCTTTTGTCCTTCTTACCGTGTTTATTGCCGGACTTATGGTAGGCAGGACACCGGAATATTTAGGGAAAAAGGTTGAACCTTATGATATGAAAATGGTTTGCTTAATCGTTCTTGTTCCTCCGTTGGTAACGTTGCTTGGTACAGCTGCCGCAGTTGTTATGCCTGCCGCTTCATCATGGCTGACCAACTCAGGTGCTCATGGATTTTCTGAGATTTTGTATGGCTTTACTTCCATGGGAAATAACAACGGCAGTGCATTTGCCGGCTTTAATGCAAACACCGTATTTACCAATGTAACCGGTGGAATTATTATGCTATTGGCCCGATTTATACCGATGACAGCGGCTATTTTCCTTGCGGCTAATATGGCCGGTAAGAAAACAGTTGCTGCCGGCGAGGGAACATTATCTACCAGTAACTCGATATTTGTGGGACTTTTAATCGGGGTTATCCTTATTATAGGAGCGCTCAGCTTTTTGCCGGCTTTAGCTCTTGGACCGATTGCAGACTACTTTACGATGCGATAAGAATGAGGTGAGTAAAATGGAAAAGAAAAGTGTAAATAAAAATATTTTTACGGATGCGCTTAAACAGTCCTTTGTAAAGCTGGCCCCCCGCATACAAGTGAAAAATCCCGTCATGTTGGTGGTCTATATTGGCGCTATCCTGACAACTGTCCTTTATCTTCTGTCTTTTGCAGGTATCAAAGATGAAAGCAGCAGTTATATTCTGGCAATCTCTCTTATTTTATGGTTTACCGTGCTGTTTGCCAACTTTGCAGAAGCCATTGCCGAAGGGCGCGGGCGGGCACAAGCGGATACTCTGCGTAAGGCAAGGAAGGATGTTAAGGCGAGAAAGCTTAAGTCAGTAAGTAATGTAGACGAATATACGGAAATACTGTCTGCTGAGCTGAAAAAAGGAGATATCGTCTTTGTAAAAGCCGGAGAGCAAATACCTATGGACGGTGAGGTTATCGACGGTGCGGCGTCCGTGGACGAAAGTGCGATTACCGGCGAATCGGCGCCCGTAATCCGTGAGTCGGGCGGCGACCGAAGTGCCGTTACCGGCGGAACGACACTGGTATCGGACTGGCTTGTCATTGAGGTAACAGCGGAAGCGGGTGAAAGTTTTCTTGATAAAATGATTGCAATGGTAGAAGGTGCCTCCAGAAAAAAGACACCCAATGAGATTGCTCTGCAGATATTATTGGTGACTTTAACTATCATATTTTTAACGGTTACAGCGACTTTGTTACCTTTTTCGGGATTTGCAAGCAGTCAGGCTGGTGCGGGCTCAGCCATATCCATCACAAATGTGATTGCCCTTCTGGTTTGTCTCGCTCCCACTACCATTGGTGCGCTTTTGTCCTCCATTGGCATAGCCGGGATGAGTCGTTTAAATCAGGCCAATGTGCTGGCGATGAGCGGGCGTGCTATTGAAGCTGCCGGGGATGTAGATGTTCTTTTGCTGGATAAGACAGGAACAATAACCTTAGGAAACCGGCAGGCCAGTGAGTTTCTACCGGTTAAGGGTGTAACGGAGCAGGAACTGGCAGATGCTGCCCAGCTTTCTTCTCTTGCCGATGAAACAGCCGAAGGCAGGAGCATTGTGGTTCTGGCTAAGGAAAAGTTTGGAATAAGGGGCAGAGAACTTACCAAGCTGAACGCAAACTTTGTGGAATTCACAGCTAAAACCAGAATGAGCGGCATTGATTACCAGGGAACCGAAATCCGTAAAGGTGCAGCGGAAGCTGTAAAAGCTTTTGTATTGGAAAAGGGAGGCACCTATCCGGAGGAATGTGAGCAGATTGTGAAACGAGTTGCCGGAGCTGGCGGGACTCCTTTGGTTGTAGCAAAAAACAGTCAGGCCATGGGTATTGTCTATCTGAAAGATATTGTTAAGAACGGTGTGAAGGAACGTTTTGAAGACCTGCGAAAAATGGGTATCAAGACAATTATGATTACCGGCGATAACCCTATGACAGCTGCCGCTATCGCAGCAGAAGCAGGTGTGGACGATTTTTTGGCAGAGGCTACGCCGGAAACCAAGCTGGCACTTATCCGTGATTATCAATCAAAGGGACATTTAGTTGCTATGACCGGTGACGGTACTAACGATGCTCCGGCGCTTGCACAGGCAGATGTGGCTGTGGCAATGAATACCGGGACACAGGCCGCAAAGGAAGCGGGTAATATGGTTGATCTGGATTCCAGTCCGACCAAGCTCATTGATATCGTACGGATTGGCAAGCAGCTGTTGATGACAAGAGGCTCACTGACAACTTTCAGCGTAGCAAACGATGTGGCTAAATATTTTGCAATCATTCCCGTATTATTTTTTGGAATATATCCGCAGTTGACTGCCTTGAATTTTATGGGTCTCACTAGTTCTACAACTGCAATCCTTTCAGCAATTATTTATAATGCGCTGATTATTATAGCACTCATACCGCTGGCACTTAAGGGTGTGAAATACCGTGAACTGCCGGCAGGAAAACTTTTGAAAAGAAACATGTTAATTTATGGTCTGGGAGGCATTGTTACGCCTTTCATTGCAATAAAATTGATCGATATGCTGCTGACCGCCTGCGGCATTGTGTAAGGAGGAATGATGATGAAATCTATATTAAAGCCCGCTTTTGTTTGCTTTGGCCTAATGACGATTCTGTGTGGCATACTCTATACGGCAGCAGTTACAGGTATTACACAGCTGCTATTTCCGTATCAGGCAAACGGAAGCATAATAATAGTTACATTAAGCGATGGTTCGCAGAAGGAGTATGGTTCAGCGCTAATCGCGCAGGAATTTACAAAACCAGAATATTTGATTGGAAGACCGATGGGTACAACAAATCTTTCGTCTGTAAGTAAAGAGCAGGAAAAGCTTGTGAGGGAACGGATTGATTGGTGGTATTCCATGGATCCGGATAACAAGGCTGAGATTCCTATGGATTTAATTACAACCTCCGGAAGCGGCGTTGACCCTAATATTTCACCGGAGGCGGCAGAGTATCAGATAGCCCGTATTGCCAGAGAAAGAAATATGAGTGAAAATAGTGTGAGAACGATTATTGAAAAGTACACCATAGGGCGCTTTCTTGGCTTCTGGGGAGAACCCGCTGTAAATGTTTTGAAAGTAAACTTAGCATTAGATGGTTTGCTATAAAGAGCACAATAATTGTTGAAAACCTGCTTCGGACCGGATGGTATTCTGCTGGAGATTGTTTAAGCTGCAAGTACAGTGGACAGAACATTTGTCTGATAAACAAGAATGGTATAATATTAAATAAAGGGGGTGAGATAATTGGAACAATTTGATCAGCGGCCTGACCCGGATGCTATTTTAAATGATATAAAATCGCGTCAGGAAAAAAACTTTGGTAAACTCAAAATCTTCTTCGGATATGCTGCGGGTGTAGGAAAAACCTATGCGATGCTTGATGACGCACAAGAACAATATCAATGCGGTAAAAACGTACTTGTTGGTTATGTTGAGCCGCATACCCGTCCGGAGACTCTACAGCTTTTGCATGGTCTTCCGGCTTTGCCGCCGAAAACAATTGTTTACCGCAATATTGAGCTTAAGGAATTTGATTTGGATGAGGCATTGAAGTACAAGCCGGAGCTCATTCTGGTAGATGAACTTGCGCACACAAATGCGGAGGGTGTCAGAAACCGGAAACGTTTTCAGGATATTGAGGAACTTTTGAATGCAGGGATAGACGTTTATACCACTGTCAATGTTCAGCATATGGAAAGTTTGAATGATGTGGTTGAAGATATAACAAAAGTAAGAGTTCATGAGACAGTGCCTGATTATATCTTCGAACGTGCCGATATGATTAAACTGATTGATATTGAACCGAATGAACTGCTCCGACGCTTTGAGGAAGGAAAAATATATAAACCGGAACAGGCTCAGACAGCTATGCGTAATTTCTTTTCTCGTGAGAATTTAAAGCTGCTGCGTGAAATTGCAATGCGTAAAGCAGCTGACCGAATTAGTAATGAAAATCAAAATGAGCGGCGCTTATCGGAAAAGATGGCCAATACTAAGATGCTGGTTTGTATTGGGTCTTCTCCCTCATCCGCAAGATGCATTCGGTGGACGGCAAGAGCTGCTGATGCTTTTCACGCACACTGGGTGGCGCTCTATGTTGAGAGTATTGAAGGTAATGCTCTTACCAAGGAGCAACAAAAAACAATCCGTGCAAACATGGATTTGGCAGAAAAACTGGGTGCTGAAATTGTTACGCTTACCGGACATGATATCGCCGTATCCGTATCCGAATATGCAAAACTATCCGGCATTACGAACATAGTAATTGGTAAAAGCCGGAACAGAAAGACACTCAAAAGTTTATTTGAAGAAGACTTTGAGGATAAATTAATTTTTTTATTGCCTAGTATCGAAGTTCACATCATACCAAGCAGCACAATTCGACGGGATTATAAAAAGCCCCGCAGAGCAATTCGAAATAAGAATTTAGGTTTTTCCTGGAAGGACTTTGGGAAAACCCTTGGTCTTCTGGTAACCGCTACCTTTCTATGTCTTGGTTTGCGCAGGCTGGATATCGGAGATCAGAATGTCATCATGGTCTATATCCTTTCCGTTTTGATAATTTCCAGGATTACAGGCGGGCATGTATATGGCATTATCGCATCGATAGTTAGTGTGCTGATTTTTAATTTCTTTTTTACGGAACCTTATTTTACTTTCAATGCGATACGGGCCGGTTATCCGATTACATTTCTAATTATGTTATTGGTAGCTTTAATCACCAGTACACTGACAGTAAGAATCAAGACGCAGGCAAGATTTGCAGTTCAAAGGGAACGACGTACGGAGGTGCTTTATGAAATAAATAAAAAGCTGCTTATTACCAGAGGACTGGATAATATAGTTACCTTGACGAACGAATATATAGTCAACCTGTTTGACCGCTCTGTTGTATTTTTTACTGCTGACCCCGAACAGGGTGAAGAGGGAAGTGTTATGCAGGCACCGGAGGACGTAAATGGCACTCTTCTCAATTCGGCAGACGAGAAAGCGGTGGTTCATTGGGTTTTTCTTAATCAAAAACGGGCAGGGGCAGGAACGGATACGCTGATGGGCGCAGGAGCATTTTATATGCCGGTTATCTCACAGGGAAAGGTACTTGCGGTTTTAGGTATTTCCTGCTTAAAAGGCACCTTGGATCACAACACCCGATTGTTTTTGCGTATGATTGCTTCACAGGTGGCCATGGCATTGGAACGCCAGCATCTCTCGGATGAGCAGAGGGGTATTATTGTAGAAGCAGAGAAGGAAAAAATGCGAAGCAACCTTTTGCGTGCGATTGCACATGATCTTCGTACGCCCCTTGCCGGTATCCTGGGTGCCAGTTCTGCTATACGTGAAAACAAGCATACGCTTGATGAAAATACCCGGGAGAAGCTCAATACGGATATTCAGGAAGAAGCACAGTGGCTCATACGTATGGTGGAAAACCTGCTGTCCGTAACCCGTATTAATGAGGGGGCATCTAAGGTAACAAAAAGCCCGGAAGCTGCTGAAGAAATTATAGCGGAAGCGGTCAGTCGAATCAAAATAAGATTTCCACAGCGTGATATCGTGGTTCGTGTACCAGATGAGTTACTTGAGGTTCCGATGGATGGAACGCTGATTGCACAGGTATTGATTAATTTGCTGGAAAATGCGATAAAACATTCGCCAAAGGATTCTCCTGTGGAGATATTTTTAAAAAGATACCGAGAAAGCGCCATATTCGAGGTGTATGATCATGGAAAAGGAATAGCGGATGAGGACTTTCCATATCTTTTTACAAGCTATGTTCCAAACGGGAACAAAAGTTCTGATTCATCCCGGGGAATGGGTATTGGCCTGTCTATCTGCATGACCATTATAAAGGCGCATAACGGTACAATGGAAGCTAATAACCGAAAAGAAGGCGGCGCGGTTTTTCAATTCTCTTTGCCGTTGGAAGGAAGTGAATGAATAATTATGGATGTAAAACCTTTGGTCATGGTCATTGAGGATGAAGAAGCTATTTGCAGCTTTATCACAGCGATTCTAAATTCAAACGGATATCAAGTTGTGAAAACAAATACTGGTAAAGAAGGAGTTTCCATGGCTGCGTCCTATTCTCCGGATATTATTCTGCTTGATTTGGGATTGCCGGATATCGACGGTGTGGAGGTATTAAAGAGCATACGCCGCTGGTCGAAAATACCAATCATAGTAGTTTCGGCACGCGGACATGAACGGGAAAAAGTGGAAGCCCTGGATTTGGGGGCCGACGATTATATCGTTAAACCTTTCGGCACCTCCGAGCTGCTTGCCCGTATACGAACGGCACTTCGGCATAGTCCTCAAAGTCTGGGAGGAGAATCAAACGGGGCTGAGAAATTAACTGTTGGTGAGCTTGAAATTGATTACGGAAAGCGAACGGTACTACTTACCGGGAATACGGTACATCTAACGCCGGTTGAATATAAAATCCTGGCATTGTTGTCAAAAAACGCAGGAAAGGTACTTACGCACGATTATATCATGCGTGAAATATGGGGGTTATATGCCGGTGACAGCCATACGCTGCGCGTTAACATGGCTAATATTCGAAGAAAAATCGAGTCAAATCCAGGAGCGCCTAAATATATTCTGACCGAGATGGGTGTGGGCTACCGGATGGTGGAGGAGTTAAATTAAGACATGACACTGTTAATACGGTATTTTATGAAGAAAAGAGGTAATTATGAAAAGACTGATTCTGGTAACATCTCCTCCTGCAAGTGGAAAAACCTATGTATCCAAGCGGCTTGCCGAAAATCTTAAGCATGTTGTTTATCTTGACAAAGATACACTGATAGTTTTATCCAGGCAAATATTTTTGGTTGCAGGCCAAGAATATAACAGAAGTTCGGACTTTTTCGAGACATATATTCGTGATTATGAGTATGCGGCAATTATCGACCTTGCTTTGGAGGCTTTAGAGTATGACGATATTGTGCTGATTAATGCCCCTTTTACAAAAGAGGTACGTAATACAAAGTATATGGCTGAGCTGAGAACCCAACTCGCTGAAAAAAGTGCAAAGCTTACCATAATATGGGTTCAAACGGATGTGGAGATATGCAGGCAACGGATGATTGAGCGGGACAGTGAGCGGGACCGATGGAAGCTGAATAACTGGAACGAATATGTCTCAGGTATTAATTTTGATATTCCAAGCCAATTAAATGATCCGAATTGTAAAGATGACTTATTGATTTTTAAAAATTCTTCCAAGGGAGAATTCGAGATGTCTATGGGAAAAATTTTGGATATTATTGAAAGCTAAGAATAAAAATATGGTTGTTTCATAAGAAAAGAGGTATGTATAGTTATAAGATACGGACAAAAGGAGATAGATCTGCATGATGAAACGTGAGGGCATTGGCAACGGTAATATTATTTTTCATACTTTATTGATGGTAGTGCTGCTTTTTGCTGCCTCTGTTACGGGAGTTTTTTTTCGGTTTATTGGGTTTCCCGAAACCAATATTGTAATTATTTATATTCTGTCTGTACTTATGACAGCATGGTTAACCGATGGTTTTATATTCGGCGTGTTTTCATCTCTGCTTGCTACTTTTTTATTCAACTATTTCTTTACAGAACCCTATTTAACCTTTTCAGTGGACGACCCAAGTTACAGTATCACCTTTATTATTATGACAATCACAGCGCTTATTACAAGTACCATAACATCCCACGCCAAACAAAGCGCTCTTATAGCGAAACAAAAAGAGGAAGAAACAAAGTCGGTTTATAGCCTTACCACGTTGCTGACAGAGGCAAAGGATATACTTGATATTGCCGGTATTACCGTAAAGGCAATCAGCGGTTGCTTTTATTGCCAGGCTGCCTGCCTCTGCTTTGATGAAAAAGGAGCACCTGATAAATATTTTATTCAGCATACACAAGACAAAAGACTGGTAAAGAGGGCCTTGGAAGAGAAAGATATCGGACAGCGAATGGGGAGGCTGCCTTCCGGTTTTTATGCCGGCGCTGAATTTTATGATTGGCCGATTCAAAGTAGAAAAAATCTTTTTGGGCTTATTCGGATACCCAGGGAGGACGCAAAGAAAATGAGCGAGGCACAGATTCGCCTCTTGCGTGCCATGATTGAAAGCAGCGCTCTTGCTATGGACCGGTTCAGAGCTGCCGAGCAACGTATTAAGTTTCGGGAGGAAACTGTACAGGAGCGATATCGAGGGAACCTTCTTCGGGCAATTTCACATGATTTACGTACACCGCTTTCCGGTATTATGGGGACGTCGGAAATGATTATGGATATGACAGGGCAAGACGATCCGTGCTATTCATTAGCATTTGACATTCACAAAGATGCGGACTGGCTGCACTCAATGGTGGAAAATATTTTGAGTCTTACTAGACTGCAGGAAGGCAGATTAATTCTTAATAGGCAGATGGAAGCTGTAGAAGAAGTGATAGCCGGTGCAGTGGATCATATCGCAAAGCGGTCACCGGAACATGAAATAAACGTAAGTGCACCCGATGAATTTTTACTGGTCCCCATGGATGCTAAACTGGTCAAACAGGTTTTAATTAATTTATTAGACAATGCAATCAAGCATACGCTGCCCAGCCAAGAGATAAGCGTCTCGGTAGAAAAGGATGAAAAAAAGCAGGCGGTTGTTTTTAGCGTGAGGGACAGGGGAAGCGGTATAGCGAAAGAGGATCTGCCGAATATTTTTCAGATGTTCTATACCTCGCAAGCCAGGCATCCCGATGCAAAGCAAGGCGTCGGGCTGGGGCTTTCGATTTGCGATGCCATAATAAAAGCTCATGGCGGGAATATTGAAGCGAATAACCGGATAGATGGCAGCGGAGCGGAATTTATATTTACATTACCACTGGAGGTGGAAAGCGATGGACAATTACAGTGAATACTTCCTTGTCGTTGAAGACGATGCACAGATTAGAAACTTTATTTGTTATTCTCTGAGACAGGCAGGATTTCGATATATAACTGCGCACACGGCACAGGAAGCACTGGAGCACCTTGTTTCGCAGCAAGTTGATATTATGCTGCTTGACCTTGGATTGCCGGACTTTGATGGCACAGATGTAATTAAAAAAGTGCGTGAATGGTCAGAACTGCCAATCATTGTTGTTTCTGCCCGGGATCAGGATAAAGAAAAAGCAGCAGCACTGGATCTGGGTGCGGACGATTACCTGACAAAGCCCTTTTCCGCCACAGAGCTTATGGCGCGAATCCGCGTAGCTTTGCGTCATTTGTATATGCAGAACAAAGATAAGCTACCGGGTTCCATAGCTGTTGCAGGATTAAAGATTGAATTGGATAAACATTTGGTTACCCTTGACGATATAAAATTGCATATGACTCCAATGGAGTATAATCTGCTGGCCTTGTTTTTTA
>DBEP01000051.1:32720-67685 GCA_002294045.1 Lachnoclostridium sp. UBA903
AGCTTACCTGCTATCATAAATTTATGGAACTTATCCACAAATATTTAAGGAGGGACGGAAGCTATGAAGCAGATGAATATAATAAAGAATCCGCAAGATATGCATGAATTGAGTAATGCGGTCCGGCAATTTGTAGAACAAAGCAGATATCAGGAAGCAGAATTATTGGTCAAAGAAGCTATGGGAAAGTTTCCCCATGCTGCTGAGCCGCATAATCTGATCGGCCTGCTGCTTGAACTGCAGGGAGACCATCTTACCGCTCTGAAACATTTTCGTGCGGCATGGGCCCTTAATCCTGCTTATATTCCTGCACGCTATAATTTAGAGCATTTCAGCAGCTTTTATCCAAAGGGTAAATGGGCGTTTGATGAGTTGGACTGCCCGCAGGAGAAAAAGCAGGATTTATATAAAATTGAATATGATAAACATGGTATCGGTCATATTGTCAGGAGGGATGAATGATGAAGTATTTTAGAAAGAAAGAGAAGACTAATTATACGGTGATTGTAGGCTGCGGTCGGTTGGGGGCCAGCCTCGCGAATACTTTGTCCGACGAGGGGGAAAATGTCTTGATCATAGACAATAATAAAGATTCTTTCCGAAAGCTCTCACCTTCTTATGGAGGTCTTACGCTTATGGGTGATGCTACAGACATAGATATGCTTCACGAAGCGCAGGTAGAAAAAGCAACGACAGTTGTTGTGGTAACGAATAGTGATAATACCAATATTATGGTCGCTCAAATGACAAAAGCAATTTTTAAAAAAGACCATGTGATTGCAAGGCTTTATGATCCGGAACGGGAGTTTGTATATAGCGAGTTAGGCATTAATACCATATCTCCTGCCGTTTTGTCCGTTAATGAAATTAGGAAGCTGTTAAGCTACAAGGAAGAGGAGGCGGTTATATGAAAAAGAGAGCTTTATTAATCGGCGGGTTTCACAAAGCACGCTCACTTGCCGATTCCTTAATAAAAAAGAGCTATCGCGTGACGGTAATCAACAACGATTATCAAAGCTGCCTTATATTGGCGGAAATGGAATCTCTAACCGTCATTTATGGTGACGGTACGAAACCGTTTGTTTTGGACGACGCCGATGCACAAGACTCAGATATAGCAATTGCTCTTACACAAAGGGATGATGATAATCTGGTTATCTGTGAACTATGCAAAAAGAAATTTCATGTTAAAAAGACGGTTGCATTGGTAAACGACCCCAAAAAGACCGAATTTTTCTATCAAATGGGGATAGATTCTGTGGTTTGTGCCGTAAATGCCATTACAAATATTATAGAACAGCAAACATTTCTGGATGGAATAGCAACCTTAATACCAATAGGGGAGGCACGTATTAATATTGCCGAGGTTCCCATATCGGGTACTTCACCGGTTGTAGATAAAAAGCTTTGGGAAATTAATCTGCCCAAAGGAGTCATTGTAGGATGTATCCTTCGCGGCGAAAATAGCATGATCCCTCACGGGGATACTAAGATACTTGCCGGAGATATGCTTATTTTAATCTCGTCGGACAAGCAGGAGATGGCTGCAATCAAAGAACTGACAGGACAGGTGTTGCAATGAGGTCTTCTAATTACAATACCTGTGGCAGGCTTGTGATACTGATAGGACTGTTGCTGGCAGTACCTCTCCCAGTATTACTCTTTTTCCCCGAAGAAATTCAATATGCCTCTGCATTTTTAGTACCGTCATTTGTATCTATTATATGGGGGCTGCTGTTGTGTTTGCTGCCGAGGAGTAACAACAGCAGCTGCCAATGGAATCCTACTTTGAAAAATAGCAGTATAATTGTTCTGTTTGCCTGGACTTATGGCTTTATTGCCGGTGCACTCCCTTTTTTTATTTCAGGAAAATTGAGTTTTATGCAATCCCTGTTTGAAGCGGTCAGCGGGTGGACAACCACCGGGCTTTCCGTGATAGATGTTGCAATTACCCCGCGTATATTTTTGTTTCATCGTGCTTTTATGCAATTCTGCGGCGGTTTGGGTTTCGTTCTGGTAATGATTATCTTTATCCAGGAGAAACAATCCATGAATTTATACAATGCCGAAGGGCATTCGGATAAGCTCATGCCGAACTTAAAGGAGACGGCGCAGACGATTGCCTTAATTTATCTAGCTTTTCTGCTTATAGGAACAATTGCGTATCGTATGGCTGGTATGGATATCTTTGATGGTATCATTCACGCAATGTGCGCTTTATCAACCGGTGGATTTTCTACCAAGCTGAACAGCATCGGAGAGTATAACAGCCTGCCGATAGAAATGATAACTATCTTATTAATGTTGATTGGCACGACTAACTTTGCTGTTCTTCAGCTTCTGACAAAAAGAAAATTTAAGCGGATATTTAAAACGAGTGAAGTTAAGTTCATGCTGATACTGCTGATATTTTTTATTCCGGTCATTGCCTTTTCTTTAGCGAGTGAACTGAATTTAAGTATAGGAGAGAGTTTACGCAGAGCGTTATTTAATGTGACCTCGGCGCTTTCCACAACCGGATATTCCACTATGTCTTATGTTGATCTGCCACCCTTTGCCATTGGTATTTTAATCGTATTAATGCTTATTGGAGGAGGAATTGGATCAACGGCCGGAGGTATCAAGCTGACTCGAGTGTATCTGATGATGCGTATGATTCTTATAAATATTCGTAAGAGGTTATCACCCTCGCGAAATGTTACGGTTTCTTATTATTATAAGGCGCAGGGGAAAAGCTTTATCGATAACTCGCTTTCAGCGGACACGACTGGGTTTGTAGCATGCTACTTATGTATTTTCATGATAGGAACATTACTACTTACATTAACTGCTGACTGTTCACTTACGGAGGCTATGTTTGAATTTGCGTCTGCCTTGGGAACGGTAGGCCTGTCAATTGGACTGACCGGCCCAACAACTGGAACGGCAACGCTAATGATTGAAATCTTTGGCATGATACTTGGAAGGCTGGAAATTTTTATTGTTCTCATAGGGATTTATTCCGGCGTATCAGTCATTCGGAAAAGGGTACGGAAAAATCCTTTAACTTAGAAATGTACTATTTGACTTTATCATTAGAACATGATATATTGTTGTACATTGTATGATATTTTACCCGGTTGGGCAGGAAAACTGCTTCAAGACTTTAAGCTTATTGGGTGGGGAGCTTCGCGAGAAGCTCTCCACCTTTTTTTGCCTGTGTTTACCCAATTACTGTAATATGTAAATATTTTTAGGGAATTATATCATCATATGATAAAAATAAAGAATAAAATGAGGCGATTTCATGCAATTTCTACTTTTGATTTTAGGCTTGGTAATGATTATAAAGAGTGCAGATATCTTGATTGATTCCTCGTCTAAAATAGCACGCAGATATGGTGTTTCTTCTTTTATTATCGGTATTACTGTTATTGCCTTCGGGACCAGTGCTCCCGAGCTTGCAGTCGGGATTGTGTCAGGTATAAATCATAAGAATCAGTTGACGCTGGGAAATATCATTGGAAGTTCCATGTCAAATATTGCACTGATTATCGGGCTTGCGGCAGTTATCTTTCCTTTGCAGGTAAAAGACACCGTCGTAAAACGGGAACTGCCTATATTATTTGTTATACAAATTGCCTTGGGAGCAATGCTATTCACAAACGGGCAGTTATCGCGATTTGAGGGACTCATTCTACTGGGGGCATTTGTGTTATTTATGCTCTATATATCCAGGGATGCCAGGAAATCAATCAAAATACAGATTGACGCTGAAGGCGACATCGATACCGACAGCGATGGAAATGGGCTATCTCCACAAATGGATAATGAACAGAAAAATACTGGGCTGATTAAATTATGGTGCTGCTCGTTACTGTCTTTGCTGGGGCTTTTTATTGGAGGAAAACTGACGGTAGATAGCAGTACGCAGATCGCACAAAGCTTTGGGTTAAGCGAAACGCTGGTAGGCCTGACGGTGGTAGCCCTTGCCACAACCATGCCGGAGCTTATCACAGGCATAGTAGCAGCAAGAAAAGAGGAACCGGAGATTGTGCTCGGGAATTGTATCGGTAGCAATATTTTTAATATTCTTCTCGTATTGGGATTCTCTTCGGTCATTTCTCCAATTCCTTCGGATAGCGGTTTCTGGGTGGATGTGCTTATAATGCTGGCGCTTACCTTTTTTGTATTCATTATGTCGTTATTCCGCAAAAAGCTGCAAAGACTTACAGGGGTCTTCCTGCTGACGGGATATATCGTTTATCTTGCTTTTAAGGTTATATCTGCTCTAGAGCGTGTTTGAAAAATCATTGTGCCGTTCTGAACGCTCCACTTTGCGNNAAATCGCTCCTTGTCTCCCACAAATTGGAGCATCCAGCCCGGCGCAAGCATTTTTCAAACACACTCTAGGTCGTGTCTGAAAAATGTTCAGCCTGAATTGTATCCTTAATCTGCTGCGTTTTTGTAATAACGTCCGTATTTTCCATACGGGCAAAGGCGGAGACTAAGTCCTGCGGCGGCAATGCGTAGCCCAGTCTGGAAAGTCGGTTCGCCCTGAAAAGTATATGGTGGTTATTTTCTTAGCCTATATTAGTCATTAATACTCATTGGAGATAATAGGGATTGATAATTAGAGTAAGAATATAATTTGTCAAGTCTAAAATCATCCCTATAAAATTTGAATAAATTGTAGTCTCTTACAGTACCGTTAATCCATTTCTCTACGGTATATCTGGATACCCATTTAGATAATTCAAATCTGTTAGGGCAGGCATATCTATCATCCGCACTAATCTGATCAAAATATGAGCTGTTTTCAGGGGTAATGTAATGAGTTACAGGTATCCAAGCGCTTTGACTGCTGACATAAACATATGCCCGATGAGCATATACATCTGATGCTAAATGAAGTGACATACCTAAAACATAAAGTCTTATATTTCTTGATGAAACCGTTTTACCTTCTAAATAGCTTGACCAGTTTTGTGAGAGTACATATAATGCACTATCAATTTGTTGTACATAGGTACTTTTAGTAGGATAATATGTAAACGAAGTACTTGGAGTTATAGTATCAGCCTTTCTCGAAATATATGTAAAAGCGTCTATATAATTTTCGAATCCATGCAAGCTCGGATAGCCATCCCCATATTTAAAATACCTATCTGGTGCAACGGACCCAAGTTTTACTATTCGTCTTTCATCACTGGTTAAATTTGTAGTTTCTACAGCAAAATCAGAAAGCAGCTGATGATTGCCTTCCGTGTTTACCGTTGATGGCCAAGCTTGAACAACCGTAGGCGATAATGTGCAAAAAACGAATGAAGACATTAAAATCGCAGCTAACATTTTTAATAAATGTTTTTTCATATAAATCTCCTTTCAATGCATAAAAATTATTTTGGCATTTGCGCAGTTCCACACCCCGTATAATACGTGATGCCGTTTAAATAAAGTCTCTGTCGGTTCTTTTTGCGTACTTTTTTACAACAGCTTATGTAATTCTGTTAAATGGCTGAAATCTAAAAACATGGTTTATCCGACTATATCCACAGGTCAATTATCTGCCTTCAGCGAGATTTGCAATTACAATATAAAATTATTAAGTGTAGTACTGTTACCAAATATTAAATTTACTATCACCACCATATACATACATATAGTAACATGATTTACAATTATTGTAAATGCCGATATGCACATTAATCTTTTTTAACTCTTTTTTAATAAGTAAAATAGCAGTCGGAATTTAGCCTTAATCATGGCCGGAATTTCGCAGGAAAAAGGACATTTATGGGTAAATATTAAATATCCCGTAAATGTCCTTTCCTTCACCGGCAACCTTTGGAAGAATCCATCAAACCTAAGCGCAGATACGGTTAATATCCTCACCGTTTAGGGATTCTTTTTCCAAAAGCTCGGCTGTGATTTTTTTCAGTAAAACCAGATTAGCTTCCAGTAACTTTTTGATATTCTCATATAAGATGTTCATCTGGGACCTGCACTTGCTTACCAGTTCCTTATCGAATCCATCTTCCATAACACTTGTACTGAATAACCCCATATCCTGATCCATTCCGTATTTATTTATATAATCTACGATTATGGAGGAGGCTTTCTGGATATCGTTACTTGCCCCGGTAGTTATTTCGTCCTTGCCGAAGATAAGCTCTTCCGCCGCGCGGCCGGCAAGCAGCATTTGTATATTGGCTTTTATCTGCTTTTGAGTCTGGAACATCATATCCTTCGGTATGCTTAGATTAAAGCCGCCTGCTCCCCGCACACTTGGGATAATCGTAACCTTGGAGATATAGTGTTCGGGCTGCAGCAATTTGGTTGCCAAAGCGTGTCCGGCTTCATGATAGGCCGTGATTTTACGGTCACGTTCCGAAATAAAGCTCCGGTCTAACATAGGGGCACCGGCAATTACCGTATAAAAGGCTTTTTCAATATGCCCGTTATTTATAACGGATTGTTTTTCGTTGGCTGCATTAATGGCTGCTTCATTTAAAAGATTTTCAAGCATGGCACCGCTGAAGTATACGGTGGATTTAGAAAGGGCATCCAAATCCACATCATCCGACAGGGGTTTTTTATCGGCATACAGGGCGAGAATTTTTTTTCTTGCATTTACATCCGGCAAGCCAATCTCTATCTGCCTGTCAAAACGGCCGGGCCGGAGCAGGGCTTCATCCAGGGTATCCAGACGGTTGGTGGCGCCGATAACCACTATCCCGTCATTTTCATGGAAGCCTGACATTTCGGTCAACAGGGCATTTAAGGTCTGGTCACGCTCATCGTTGCTAGCGGAGGTATTTCTGGCCCGCTTTTTACCGATGGCATCAATTTCATCAATGAATATAACGGCTTTTTCGCTTTTTTTCGCTTTATTAAACAAACCCCGGATACGGCTTGCGCCGACTCCCACATACATCTGAACGAAATCGGAACCGCTCATGGCATAAAAAGGAACACTGGCTTCTCCGGCAATGGCTTTTGCCATCATGGTTTTACCCGTTCCCGGCGGACCATATAACAAAAGTCCTTTAGGCATTCTGGCACCGACTGCCGCATATTTTTCAGGCTGTTTTATAAATTCAATAATATCTTCCACCATTAATTTGGCTTCCGTATTACCTGCAATCTGGTTTAAGGTAAGGGACGAACCGGGGCCGGAATTTTTATTGGCGTCGGAAACCAAAGGTTTATCGCTGCTTCCTTTACGGACATACAGAAATACACCGCCGGCAATTATCACCAGAAGCATTATTTGCAGGAACTTTGCCATAACATTATTCTGGCCGTATTGGACGGTAATGTTATGGATTAATAAAAATTCGGTAAAGTCTTCCGTTTTGGGATTGGGTACGGTGTATAACTTATCCGGTTCATCACGCAGTACCGCTTTAAAGGTATTGCTTTTTTCGTCTAAAATAACGGATTCCACCTGATTTTGATTTACGGCTTCCAGAAATGAGGGGTAGGGCAATGCAAGCTCAGCCTTATCTTTATTCAGATACTGATAACCTGCCAATCCGATGACCGCAAGAACCAGGAATGACAGGAAAATCAAATATTTTTTTTTCATGAAATAACCTCCCGAAGGTTAATTGTAGTTAACATAATTCTTCTTCCCTCATTGTAACGTTTTAGATTACAAATTTCTACAATATATTACTGGAAAGTATGTTTGAAAATACCAAGTCTGCCATATGCGTCAACTGTAGGGCTGGGGAAGTACCCCTGGGTTTTGAATTTTATCTCTATTTACAGCCGACTAATCTGTGATTATAATGAATTTATATATAAATTTTATAAACCTGACATACTGTAGTCAGGATTTACAGGTATAATTACCCGCATAGGAATATGCACTTATAACAGGAGGCGATGGGGATACGGATTTATTTCTGAAGAAATTAAGGGCACTTAAATGCAAGCTTACATTTCCGTTAACCCTTATCGGAAAAAATAAGGTTCTGGAATTTGCCGACAGTGAAGGCAACGCTATAGAAATTTCCTGTCCGGTAAAAGAATAAAAAGGAGAAAATAATGCCTGAGCTTTTAAAGGATATATATAACGAAGCTTTTTTGCTTGATTTTGGACAACGGCTCCAAGCTGTGTATAGGCCGTTTTCCGTAAACAAATTTATTGCGGATACCATGGACGCTGCCTGGGAAGCATTGGAATTGAAGGCACGTATCAGGCAGATAAGCAGGAACTTAGGAAATTACCTGCCTTTTGAATATGAAAAGGCTTTAAAAGTATTGTATGCAATAGAAGATTCCTGTTATGGTTTTCCTTACCTGATTCTGCCGGATTTTGTGGAAGTGTACGGACAGGCGGAAAAACACTGGGACCTTTCTATGGAGGCCCTGGAACGCTTTACCGGAAAATCTTCTTCAGAGTTTGCAATAAGGCCGTTTTTAATCAAAGATCCGGAAAGAGGTATGCAACAGATGGCCGCCTGGGCCGGACATGGGAGTGAACATGTCAGAAGACTTGCAAGTGAAGGCTGCCGTCCCCGTTTACCCTGGGGTATCAGCCTGCCCATGTTTAAAACCGATCCTTCCCCGGTTATTGGAATCCTGGAACAGTTAAGGGAGGATTCTTCCCTTTATGTACGCAAGAGCGTTGCCAATAACCTGAATGATATTGCAAAGGATAATCCTGCGGTTGTTCTGGAAACGGCATACCGGTGGAAGGGCATCCATCCCCATACGGACTGGATAGTCCGCCGGGGCCTGAGGACCTTGATTCGCCGGGCAGAACCGAAAGCCCTGGGCTTATTCGGATATCCGGAAGATACGTCGGAACTGGTAAAGTATGCGAACTTACAGGCAAATCCCTCCGTTTTGAAGATAGGAGATACTTGTGAACTTAAGTATGAGCTTGCATTCTGTGAAGGGGAACCGGCACATTTTCGTATTGAATACGGGATTGACTTTGTAAAAGCAAATGGGAGCACATCCAGGAAAGTATTTTTATTAACGGATAAAACCGTACCGGGAGGAACCAGTTTAAAGGGAGCCAGAGCTCATAGCTGGGCAGACCTGACCACCAGACGCCATTATCCCGGAAAACACAGAATTGTGCTTTTAATTAACGGACAGGAAGCGGCGGCTACAGCTCTTATTCTGGAATATGGCATATCTGTTTTGCAAACGGAATAAGCATATAATAAGAGAGGTCAACTGAGGCTTTATAATGACGGAACATGGATTTTTTACTTTCCGCGAATATATGAGAAAGGATCAGGAGCTTTTATCTGCATCGGCAGAAGATTATATGGAAATGATATTCAGGCTTTCGGAGGAAAACGGGTTTACAAGGGTCAATGACCTTGCTGCAGCTTTAAACGTACAACCGCCGTCTGTCACAAAGATGATTCAGAAGCTGGCTGATATTAATCTAATAAAATATGAAAAATATGGGGTTATTATGCTTGAACCAAACGGCATCGAATTAGGGAAGGCATTGCTTAACCGGCATAATTTAATTGAACGGTTTCTGAAGGTTTTAGGTATAAAAGACGGCCTGCTTGAAGGTACGGAGAAAATGGAGCACACAATGAGTAATGAAATACTTACTGGTATCCATGATTTAGTTGAATTTCTGGATAATAATCCTGAAGTTACGGAAAAGTTTCTTACATACCGGCGCTCGAAAAACAACAGTTAAAGTAAAACAACAGTAAGTCGTTTTAAATCCGAAGCTTTGTTTGTTTTATAAGAACGGATAGAGAAAACAGATACAGGAAAGCATTTTGGGCCAAGCAGTGAGAAGCTGCAGAAGAATAAGCAGCCTCATCACATAACTTAACACAAAAATATTTTTTTATGCCAGGCCCAATATACGGAATACCAGAGAGGTAATAAAACATACGGCAATCGCTATTCCCGTCGGTATTGCTGCTGCCAGTACGGTCCATTTTATACTTCCGGTTTCTTTTCTTATGGTCAGGAGCGTAGTGGCGCATGGCCAGTGCAGCAGGGAGAACAGCATAACATTAAGTGCGGTAAGATAAGTCCAGCCGTGACTAAGAAGTATATTCCGCAAAGATTCTATACTCTCAAATTCAATCATGGTGCCTGTGGACAAATAGCACATCAGTAATATGGGGAGAACGATTTCATTAGCCGGCAGGCCCAACAGGAAAGCCATCAGGATAAATCCGTCCAGTCCTATTAATCTGGCAAACGGATCTAAAAATGCGGCTGTATGGCCTATTATACTTAAATCCCCAATGTATATATTAGCAAGTATCCAGGTTAGAATTCCGGCAGGGGCAGCTACTATGACGGCACGGCAGAGTACGAAAATAGTTCTGTCTATGATGGAGGTATATAAAACCCGGCCTATTTTGGGAATCCTGTATGGCGGTAGTTCCAGGGTAAAAGTGGAAGGAACTCCTTTTAAAAGGGTTTTGGATAACCCGTACGAAACCAGAAGGGTTACTCCTATGCCTATGATAACCAGCACGGTTATGGACAAGGCCGGCAGCAGACCCAGGCCGGTTCCTGCCTTTGTTACCAGGAATACGGAGGAAATAGCAATTAAAGTAGGAAATCTTCCGTTGCAGGGAACAAAATTGTTTGTCAGAGTTGCAATTAACCGCTCTCTTGGGGAATCAATAATCCTGCAGGATACAATACCTGCGGCATTGCAGCCGAATCCCATACACATGGTAAGGCACTGCTTGCCATGGGCGCATGCCCTTTTAAATAAATGGTCCAGGTTAAAAGCTACCCTTGGCAGGTATCCTAAATCTTCCAGTATGGTAAATAACGGGAAGAAAATTGCCATAGGCGGCAGCATAACGGAAATAACCCATGCCATAGTCCGGTAAAGGCCAAGAATTAAAATTCCATGCAGCCAGTCGGGAGCACCAAAGCTGTAAAATAATATGGTAAGCTTATCTTCTATATAAAAGAGAAATTTGGCTATCAGGGAAGAAGGAACGTTTGCTCCGCTGATAGTAACCCAGAAAACAAGGGCCAATAAAAGCAGCATAAGAGGAATTCCAAAAATCCTGGAAGTTACATAATTATCGATTTTTCTGTCCCTGTCGGATTTGGCAGCATTTGCGGTTACATACTTATCAGCGATTTCCTCCGCTTTTTTATAAAGCTGTTTGGTTATTACATCCCTGATATTTATTTTATCGGTCAGGGACTGAAACTCAACTGCTTCCTGTCGTATATTTTCAAATATTTCGGGTTCGAGCCTGTCGGATATGGCTTCCAGAAGTTTTGTATCTCCGTCCAGGATTCTTAAGGCAAGCCACCTTGAGTTGATTCCTTTCAGGTTTTCTTCCATAAACGGTATCAGGAAACGAATCTTATCTTCAATAAAATCCTCATAAATTACTCTGTTGGGAGTTGGTTTTATGACTCCGGTAGTTACCTTGTATACCGCTTCCTTCAGCTCCTTCATGCCGGCGCCGTTTCGTGCGGCACATAAAACCACCGGAATTCCAAGTTCTTTTTCAATACCTTCTGCATCAATACTTATATTTTTTTTCTTCGCTTCATCCATCAGGTTAATACACAATATTACGTTATCGGTAAGTTCCATAACCTGAAAGACAAGGTTTAAGTTTCTTTCCAGGCAGGTAGCGTCGCTGACTACTATTACGGCATTGGAATTCCCAAAGCATATGAAATTTCTGGCTACTTCTTCCTCTACCGAAGAGGCAAATAAGGAATAGGTTCCCGGAAGGTCAACTAAAATATTATCGGTCCCGTTGTGTTTATATTCCCCTCTTGCGTTGACAACGGTTTTGCCGGGCCAATTGCCCGTATGCTGGTGAAGCCCCGTCAAAGAATTAAATACGGTGCTTTTACCGGTATTGGGATTGCCCGCCAGGGCAATAACATATTGTTCTTCTTTTTTCTCAATCTGAAAAATGTCTTCCAGGGAACAGCATTGTGTGGATTGAAATGTTAAACCCATTAACAGCCTCCTGTAACTGTGACCAAAGATGCTTCCTCTTTCCGTAAGGCAATCATGGCTCCCCTGATATTATAAACGGTGGGGTCTCCGGACGGGCCTTTTCGTATTACTTCAATCCTGGCCCCCTTGGTCAGACCTAAAGCTAGCATTCGTTCTCTCAGTATATCGGTGGATGACAGGTCTTCAACCATAACATATTTTCCTACAGATATGTCATCTAGTTTCAGCATATTTTTACCTCCAATTAATTTAAATACGATTAATTTATTTAATCTAAGCTAATTTATAGTATGATATGAAAATCGGGATGGTTCCTGCCGCAGGGGATTTTATAAAAATTTTTTCCTTAAGTTAAATTTGTTTCCTCATCCTAAGTTTCCTGTGCCATAGAAAACGGTTCCTGTCGGATTAGGAAAACTGATCCTTGGACGGGTATGACTTGATATGGAATGGAAATTGACCTGTATTTGGAAGAATAAAAATTATTTCCCAGATTGACAGATATGGCAGGATGTTGTAAGATATATAACATAATTTAATAACAGCCTCACTTTTACAGGTGAGGTAGAGGCGCGGTATTTAACAGTCTTTAGTGGAGTTTGAGAAGCAAAGATGCTATGGAGAAGGAAATATCGCCGAAGCGGATAATACTCTCAGGATTATCTGCTGGGTCTGCAGTTAATAGCTGCAGGACTGTCTCAATAAACATCCCGGTTTATTGAGTTGTGCTATCTCGTTTGGGTAAGGGGAGGGATTTTAGGACAATACGCATATTGGACCTGGGTTTACCTCAGGTCTTTTTTTTCGCATAAGACGTTTGCGGGAAGCAGGTATCGGTTTGCGGATAGAACGGGACCAAAAGGACAGGGAAGTAACATTTCAAAAGAAGGAGAGATTAAGTTATGAAGAAAAAGTGGATTGTATTGTTAGCAATGTCTTTCGCATCAATTATGTTATTGGCAGGATGCGGAACAAAAACGGATTCTAATGAGCCGGGGACGGCCGGAACTGCGACGGAGAATACCGGTAATTCAGATGAGGAGACGGAGGGAAGCGGAGCGGCTACAGGTGCCGAGGATACTTTTAAGGTGGGCATGGAAGCGGGTTATGCACCGTTTAACTGGACACAGATGAATGATTCCAACGGCGGTGTTGCAATAGAAGACGGCGCGGAATTTGCAGGCGGCTATGATGTTGAAATTGCCAAAAAAATTGCGGATGGTTTGGGAAAGAAACTGGTGATTGTAAAAACAGAATGGGACGGCCTTGTTCCGGCCTTAACCTCCGGTAAAATAGATGCAATTGTAGCAGGTATGTCTCCGACTGCCGAAAGAAAAGAAACCATTGATTTTTCAGATAATTACTATAAATCTAATTTGGTAATGGTAGTTAAAAAAGGCGGCCAGTATGAAAATGCTGCTTCCATCCAGGATTTTAACGGAGCGAAGATTACGGCTCAGTTAAATACCTTCCATTATACGGTTATTGACCAAATTGAAGGAGTTAAAAAAGAGACAGCCATGGATAATTTCCCGGCTATGAGAGTTGCACTGGAATCCGGTATTATTGACGGCTATGTATCGGAACGGCCCGAAGGTGTCAGCGCTTCCGCAGCCAATGAAAATCTTGCAATGGTAGAATTTACAGACGGATTTCAAACTTCGGATGATGATACGGCCATAGCGGTAGGCATTAAAAAAGGCAGTGAGCTGACTGCGCAAATCAATGAAATATTAGCAGGCATCTCAGAGGAAGAACGTACGGCCATTATGGATACTGCCATATTAAACCAGCCGGCAGCCCAATAATGCAGGAGACCATGAAACCGGGATGTATAGAATAAAGCATGCAGCCGGTTTCTGTTATTGTAATGGGAATTATATCCTGTTAAATGACTAACGCTATGCCAGCGTGTGTTTGAAAAATTATTTAACTGAGCCGTAATCTTNNTCCCACAAAGTGGAGCATCCAGCCCGGCACAAGCATTTTTCAAACACACGCCAGGATGCTTAAGAGCAAGGAGGAATTTCTATGAGCCTGGACTGGCTTATTAAGATTATAACAAATAATTGGCCTATGTTTTTAAGAGGGGCCGGGGCTACCCTTTATATATCTGTTATCGGAACTATTTTAGGTTCCCTTATCGGCCTGCTGGTAGGAACCATTCGTACCATCCCCATACCGGAGGGCGGCATAAAAAAGCTTTTATTAAAAATTATGAATTTTATACTTTCCGCTTATGTGGAATTTTTCCGGGGAACCCCTATGATTGTACAGGCCATGGTAATTTATTACGGTTCCGCACAGGCGTTTAATCTGGATATGAACAAAACGGTTGCGGCCATTTTTATTGTTTCCATTAATACCGGGGCTTATATGACAGAAATAGTCCGGGGCGGTATTATTTCCATAGACAAAGGCCAGTTTGAGGCAGCCGCCGCTATTGGCATGAATCACATTAAGACTATGCTGCATGTTGTAATGCCGCAGGTAATCCGTAATATTTTACCGGCCACGGGTAATGAATTTGTAATTAATATTAAGGATACTTCCGTGCTTAACGTGATTGCAGTTTCCGAATTATATTTCAATACGAAGTCTGTGGCAGGTAATAATTTCAGATATTTTGAATCCTTTTTTGTTGCCTGTGTACTGTATTTTATCATGACCTTTACGGTAACCAGGATTTTACGGGCCATTGAAAGAAAATTAGACGGACCGGATGATTATATTATGATGGGAAATCAGATGCAGGTTTAGTAAACGAAATACTGAGCGGGACACAAAAAGAACGGTTGCTAAACAGGAAAAGAGGTCGAAAATAAAAAAATGGAAAAAGTCATTGATATACAACATCTGAGTAAGTCCTTTGGCACTCACGAAGTGTTAAAAGATATTGATTTCTCAGTAAATAAGGGTGAAGTAGTTTGCATTATCGGTTCTTCCGGGTCCGGTAAGTCAACGCTCCTTCGTTGTGTTAATCTGTTGGAAAAGCCTTCCGGAGGACAGATTATATATAACGGGGAGAACATATTGGACAATAAGCATGATATTTACGCTTACAGAACCAAGCTGGGCATGGTATTCCAGCAATTTAACCTGTTCAACAATCACGATGTATTAAGTAACTGTATGGTCGGCCAGATAAAGGTACTGGGCCGTTCCAAAGAACAGGCGAAAGACGTTGCCATGAAATATTTAAAAACGGTAGGCATGGAGCAATATATCAATGCAAAACCGAGGCAGCTATCGGGCGGGCAGAAGCAGCGGGTGGCTATTGCCAGGGCCTTGTCCATGGAACCGGAGGTTATGCTGTTTGATGAACCGACTTCGGCGCTGGACCCTGAAATGGTGGGAGAGGTCCTTAAGGTAATGAAGGAGCTTGCCGTGTCGGGTCTTACCATGCTGGTGGTTACCCATGAAATGGGGTTTGCGAGAGAGGTTTCCGACCGTGTGGTGTTTATGGATAAAGGCGTTATAGCGGAAGAGGGAGGTCCGGAACAAATTTTTAATAACCCTACCGAAGACCGGACCAGGGAATTTTTAAGCCGTGTATTAAATGCCGAATAACTGAGAGTATTCGGATTATGAAGTCAGACTATATAAATATACCATGCCGGCTGTGCGGTAAAAGCACAGCCGGCATGGATACGTAACATATGAAATAGATACATTGCATAATTTACTCTTTTAATTCAGTTTTTGATTCCATATTCTTGGAGGAAAACCCTAAATAATCAATAAAAAAACATCCATAAAGGTTAATTTCGGAGACCTCAGCGATAATAGAATTACATAACCTTATTAACAGTAAAAAGAGAATTAACCACCAGCCAGCTTTGGGGAAAGAAATTCATAATCTGCCAGATGCCGTCTCCCTGGAGATTATACTCAGGTATTAAACGGTATTTTGCATTCATGCTTCTGGCATCGTCAAACCAGACCACATGTGCCGTACTTTGTGCATCGGTATAGTAATAGAAAGGAGACTGCGACTCTTCGTCAAACTGGATGGTTACTCCGAATTCGACAGCCCGCTCAATTGCCTGAACATTGCTGATGGATTCTGCCTGTGTTTCGTTCCTGATAAAGGGAAGGGGCCAGTCATAAGCGTAATTTGGCATACCCATTAATATTATGTCCGGATTGATTACCGAGATGCCATATTCCAATACTCTTCTTACGCTGGCTATCGGTGAAGTAGCCATTGGCGGCCCGAAGGTATATCCCCATTCATATGTCATAAGCAGTACTAAATCGGCTATGGCACCGATGGCGGGATAATCATGAGCCTGGTATAACAGGCCCACCTGTTCCCCGGAGGTTTTCGGAGCCAAAGCCACCGTTACAATAAAGCCTTCCGGCTCCAGGGCATTTTTCATGTTGGAAATAAAGGTAATAAATAATTCCCGGTCTTCCGGTAAAACAAATTCAAAATCGATATCCACGCCTCTGTAATTTTTTTCCCGCAGGGTGTTTAAGATATTCTGAATCAATTGGTTCTGCCCCTCCGTGTTGATAAACATCGCATGGGCAAGCGCATTGCTGAAGGCGCCCTGGGCGTCCATGGGGGCGAGCACCATGAGGGGAGCCACGTTGTAATCTTCCGCAATTTGTATCAGTTCTTCATCGTCGGCGGGAATCAGTTCGCCTTCCGGTGTAAACCCATAATTAAAGATGGATAAATAAGTAAGGAAAGGCAAGGTTTTCCTTAGAACCGTACGGTCAATAAAGGTATAAGCATAACCGTTTGTCGTAATGTTTCCCAAATCCTCATCTCTTTGAAAACTAATTACGACTAACTGACCTGGAATCAGCCCTTCGAACTCACTAATCCAGGGATTGTTCTGAAGTAACCGTGTAGGGGTGACGCCGTACTGTTCCGCAATTCCGTATAAAGTATCCCCAGGAACTACCGTATGGGTTACCTCTGTATATAAAATCGCTATGCTTTGTCCGACTACTAAATTTTCGGGATTAGGGAGTTCGTTATCCGTAATTATTCTGTCCTGTGTCACACCGTATTGGTCTGCAATGGATGCCAGGGTATCCCCCGGCTGAACAACATGAATTATCATACAAACCTCGCATTCTCCGGCTAGAGTAAACATTTATAGTTAATATATGCGGGATTAAATGACGTGTGATACCTGTCAGGCAAAAGCAGGCGGCTTAATGAACATAAACTTTCCTCCTAAAACTTTGCCGTACGGTGTACGGTTAAGATGCCTGTTTATTCTGTGCAAGATTCAAGCGCCTGTATAAACCATCTTCCTTCATTAATTCATTGTGTGTGCCTCTCTGCACAATTCTGCCATCCTCCAATACTAAAATTATATCCGCATTCTGAATGGTAGACAGGCGGTGAGCAATAGCAACAATGGTTCTGGTTCCGGCAAGGTCGCTTATGGCCCTCTGAATTTCCCGTTCCGTTTCCACATCTACGGAGGCGGTGGCTTCATCCAGAATTATGATGGGAGCCTTCCTTAAAATTGCCCGGGCAATGGCAATTCTCTGCTTCTGGCCTCCGGACAGCCGCATTCCCCTCTCACCTACTTTGGTTTCATACTGCCGGGGCATATCCATAATATTGTCGTGGATTCTGGCAGCCTTTGCCGCTGCAATGATTTCTTCCACAGACGCTTTGGGATCGGCATATCCTATGTTTTCCGCAATGGTACCGTTAAACAGGAAGGTGTCCTGAAGCACCGGGGCGATATTGGAGCGCAGGCTTTCCAAAGTAACCTTTTTAATGTCCTTCCCGTCAATGAATATCCTGCCGTTTGTTGGATCATAAAATCTTGAAATTAACTGGGTCAAGGTGGTTTTGCCCACTCCGGTGGGGCCGACTAAGGCAACCATCTGGCCTGGTTCACAACAGAAACAGATATCTTTCAGAACGGATATCTTTTCTTCATATTCAAAATCCACAGATTCAAAAGTGATGCTCCCTTTAACATCCTTCAGTTCTTCCGCATCCGCATCATTTTTAATCTGGGTGGGGGTATCTAAAATAGCCATAACACGTTCCGCACCCGCATAAGCCTGCTGTACTTCTTCCAGTAAACGGGCAAGGCCGGATATAGGGGTATAAAATAAGGACAGATACAATAAAAAGGCTACGATATCGGCTACGGACAGTTCTCCCCGAAAGGCCAGGATTCCTCCGAAGCCTACCACAATGACGGTTCCGGCGGAAGAGAGAAATTCAACCGCAGGATGAAATACCGCACTTAAATTTAAGGCATACAGCATTGCCTTAGTAAAATGGCCGGCATGTTCCGTAACCTGATTCTGTTCATATTCTTCCTGTCCGAAGGCCTGGATTTCACGGATGCCTGAAATGTTATCCTGAAGCTTGGCATTTAACTCGGCCAGAGCCTTTTGGGATAACTTAAAATTTGGGCGCACTTTGGTGGCAAAGACCCAGCCGGAAAATAAAATCAGAGGGATGGGAATGCAGGTCAATAATGCCAGTTTTACGTTAATGGTCAGCAGAATAATCATGACCCCGATAACCGTAACCAGATTGGTGACCATCTCCGGAATAATATGGGCATACAAGAGCTCGAAAGTTGCCGTATCGTTGATGACGCGGCTCATTAAATCACCGGTTTGTTTATCATGGAAAAAATTCATGGAAAACTCCTGAATATGTTTATAAACATGCACTCTTAAATCCTCAACCAGATTCCAGGCTGCCTTATGGGCCAGGTAATTGCTGAAATACCGGAATAAAATGCGGAGCAGGTATAAAGCGATTAATAAAATTGTTAAAAAAACAATCTTATTCACCGCATCCTCTGTAAATCCCCTTTCTACAATGGCAGTCATAGCGGAGAGAATTTTAGGGGCGGCGAGATTGATTAAAGTCAGTGCAAATGTGGAAATTATGGCTATGAGATATAAGGCCTTATATTTAATGGCCTCTTTACCAAGTCTCCATAATAATTTCATTCTATGTTTCCTCCCTCAGAATTCTTTTTACCTATTTTACCATAAAGATAATCATTTATAAAGTATTATCCGTTGTCGATAATCTGCTCCATGAACTGATGCAGGCCGGACAAAAGGCCTTTTACATCTATGGCGCTAAAATCGGCGGAACATATTAAGTCCTGCGGTATACGGTATGCAGCGGCCTTAAAATCCCGTCCTTTATCCGTAAGTTTTATTACAACATTCCGTTCGTCAAAAGAGCTTCGGATTCTCTCTATATATCCCTGGGATTCTAATTTTTTTAAAAGCGGAGTAAGTGTTCCGGAATCCAGGTACAGCTTTCTGCCCAGGCCTTTTACCGTAACCTCATCCTGTTCCCATAATGCTAACAGGGTAATATACCCGGTATAAGTTAAACCAAAGGGGTCCAGGATAGGTTTATATTTACGGATGATTTCCTTGGAGCAGACATATAAGGCAAAACAGAGCTGGTTATCCAGCTTTAACATTTCGTCCT
Organism: Lachnoclostridium sp. UBA903; assembly: GCA_002294045.1. GTDB lineage: Bacteria > Bacillota > Clostridia > Lachnospirales > Lachnospiraceae > Anaerocolumna. Next base: position 52,115 of record DBEP01000051.1, read on the forward strand.
CGGAGACAGGGGCAGAATGAACCGTATTGTATTCTTTTTTATTTTCTAAATTCATTATCTCATATCCTTTCAGGTTTTTAATATTGGTTAAATTGTACCGGCTGAAAATGTATCCGCTGAATTATACAGTCCTGTGAAAGATTTAAACAGCCGGCACAAACATTTTTAAACACACTTAGTATTCATAAACGTTGCGCTAATTAATTTTACACAATTAAATAGTAATAAATATTAAAAAAAAAGTCAAGAAGAGTATTGACAAAAGAAAACAAATTGGATACAATTAAATAGAAAACAATATATATTTCCGATTCAGGAATATATTTTATATAGACATTTTACAGGTAAGGAGGAAAAGTATGAATATTTATGATTTTACGGTAAAGGATATTAAGGATGATGAGGTATCCCTGGAAAAATACAGGGGGAAAGTGGTTTTAATCATCAATTCCGCTACCAGGTGCGGATTTACTCCTCAGTATGATGAACTGCAGGATTTATATGAAAAACATCAAAACGACGGATTTATAGTCCTGGATTTTCCCTGCAATCAGTTTGGAAACCAGGCTCCCGGCAGTAATGAGGAGATATTCAGTTTCTGTGATGCGAAATTCGGGATAACCTTCCCTATGTTTTCCAAAATTGATGTAAACGGAGAAAGTGCACATCCTTTATTTAAATTTCTGGTGAGCCAAAAGGGCTTTGCCGGCTTTGATGAAAAACATGACCTTACCCCGGTACTAAAGAGAAAATTATCGGAAGCCGATCCGGAATATGAAAAAGATCCAAGCATTAAATGGAACTTTACCAAATTTTTAATTGACCGCGATGGGAATGTGGTAGAAAGATTTGAACCTACGGAGTCTGTTTATGTGGTCGAGGATAGAATAAGGGAACTGATTTAAGTATTAATTAATCATATAAATTTAGAGTTTATTTATAATTATACCAAAATATTCGAAAATATTTTATTTATTTTTATTAATTTTGATGGAAATTTAATATTTTTAATTATATAATTGACAAATTATATCTTACCATATATACTTATTAAACAAAGCAAAGGCGTTGCAGGGTATTACCTGCAGCGCCTTTTTGTGTAATAGGAGTGTATTCTGTTGCATATAACGCTCTGCTTAGGAAAAGTACACGTACAAAGGGAAAATTGCCGCAAAGCGGCCGGGCGGAAGTGGCTGTCGTATTAAAGGAGGGATGTAGTCTGGGTAATCTTTACTTATTATATTGCAGGTTAAGGATAACAGGTATTGACCGGAGGAGGTAATAATTAATTTAATTGATTGTGATTAAAAAGAATATGAAAAAAAACGCAAAGACGTGTATTGGGAAAGAGGAAATCAGCCCTGATATATGTTTTTTATTTAGGAGGGAAAATTTATGTATTCAGCAGAAAATACTATATGGGTTTTGATTGCGGCAGCACTTGTATTCTTTATGCAGGCAGGGTTTGCTATGGTAGAGACAGGTTTTACCAGGGCAAAAAATGCAGGTAATATCGTAATGAAAAATTTAATGGATTTTAGTTTGGGGACACCCATTTACTGGCTGTTAGGCTTTGGTATCATGTTCGGCGGAAGCAGCGCCTTAATCGGCGGTTTTGACCCCATGGTAAAAGGAGATTATTCTTCTATATTACCCTCAGGCGTTCCTCTGATGGCCTTCTTAATCTTCCAGACCGTGTTCTGTGCGACGGCGGCTACCATAGTATCCGGTGCCATGGCGGAGAGAACCAAGTTTTCGTCATATTGTATCTATAGTATGGTAATTAGTGCGGTTATTTATCCGGTTTCCGGACACTGGATCTGGGGCGGAGGCTGGCTGGCACAACTGGGCTTCCATGATTTTGCCGGTTCTACTGCCGTTCATATGGTAGGCGGTGTGGCAGCCTTTATCGGTGCCAAAATCCTGGGGCCTCGTATCGGTAAATATGATAAGAACGGCAAGTCAAAGGCCATTCCCGGCCACAGTCTGACATTGGGCGCATTAGGCGTATTTATATTATGGTTCTGCTGGTTTGGATTTAACGGCGGTTCCACCGTATCAGCTACAGGGGATGATGTTCTGGTTTCTATGGGCAGTATTTTTGTGACAACAAATCTGGCAGCTGCGGTAGCTACCGTAACAGTTATGTGTATAACCTGGCTCCGTTATAAAAAACCGGACGTTTCCATGACTTTAAACGGTTCCCTTGCAGGTTTGGTTGCCATTACCGCCGGCTGCGATCTGGTAACACCATTTGGGGCGGCAATTATTGGTATAATTGCAGGTTTTGTCGTGGTATTTGGTATTGAATTTATAGATAAGAAGCTTAAGGTGGATGATCCGGTCGGTGCGGTCGGCGTACACGGTTTATGCGGTGCGGCGGGTACCCTTCTGGTAGGATTGTTTGCCCAGGGAGACGGATTATTTTACGGCGGCGGAGTTTCCCTTCTGTTAATACAGTTTACAGGAGTGGTTTCCGTACTGGCCTGGGTTGCGGTTACAATTACAATTACCTTCCAGATAATTAAACACACCATCGGTCTTAGGGTATCAAAAGAAGAAGAAATTACCGGTCTTGATATTGAAGAGCATGGTTTAACAAGCGCTTATGCGGACTTTATGCCTACAGTCGATGTTGTTTCCGAAATCCAGAAAACGCCTGCGCCCGCATTTACCGTTCCTGTTGAACAGGCAGTTCCTGTTTCCAAAGTAGGCTATTCAGGCCCCGGTACGGACGGCAGTAAGCTTACTACTATTGTAATAGTAGCAAAGCAAAGTAAATTTGAAGCATTAAAGCAGGCTATGAATGCCATCGGCGTAACCGGTATGACGGTTACTAATGTTCTTGGCTGCGGTATGCAGAAAGGAGCAACGGAATATTACCGTGGCGTTCCCTTGGAAATGAACCTGCTTCCGAAAGTAAAAATTGAGATAACCGTATGCAAAGTGCCGGTAGAGACCGTGGTTGAAGAAGCTAAGAAAGCTTTGTACACTGGCAATATCGGTGATGGAAAGATATTTGTATATGATGTTGAAGATGTAGTTAAAGTACGTACCGGAGAAACCGGCTGCGCCGCATTGCAGGATGAGGATTAATCATATTATTTTATAGTGCAGAATTTTTTATTAACCTGGTCAGGAATATAGCTGGCCAGGTTTTTTCATCTCATAGTTCGTCCTATGAAATAAAAACCCTCCGCAGGATGGGCATGACGCGCCGAGATAGTTTGTCACTGAAGTGACAGCGCGTCAGCGCCAGGGGCTGGCAAGCCAGACTCTGTTACATATTTTCTTAAGGTATATTTTTATTCCTATATGGAAACGATAATTTCAGGAAAATTGCGGTACGAAAGTAGGGTAAAAATGAAAGCGATTGTTTATGAAGGAATGAAAAAAGTTAAGGTAAAAGAAGTTGAAGAGCCTAGAATTCAAAAATCGGATGATATTATTGTAAAAGTGACCTCAACTGCCATATGCGGCTCGGATTTGCATCTCATTCATGGCATGGTACCCAATATGCCCCAGGGATTTATACTTGGACACGAAACAATGGGTATTGTGGAAGAATCGGGAAAAGATGTCTATAAGGTAAAAAAAGGGGACAGGGTAGTAATCCCTTTTCCGGTATCCTGCGGCCACTGCTGGTATTGCGAGCATGATTTATGGAGCCAGTGTGACAATTCCAATCCGAATGGCGAGGGAGGGGGTATATTCGGATACAGTAATACCTTTGGAGGATATGACGGCGGCCAGGCCCAATACCTCAGGGTACCCTATGCCAATGTTGGTCCTTTGGTAATATCGGAAGAGCTGACGGATGAACAGGCACTGTTTTTAACCGACATATTGCCCACCTCCTATTGGGGTGTTGAAAACAGCGGCGTAAAAAACGGAGATACCGTAGTTGTACTGGGCTGCGGGCCGGTCGGCCTGCTGACCATTAAGTGGGCGGCTTTTACGGGAGCAAAACGAATCATCGCCGTAGATTATATCGGTTACCGGCTGGAGCATGCCAAAAAATACGGGGCTGAAATTGTTAACTTTGAACAATATGATAATACAGGGGAATATATCAAGGAAATAACCCACGGCGGCGCCGACGTGGTAATTGACTGTGTCGGTATGGACGGTAAAATGACAACCTTTGAATTGATTGAAACCGTATTAAAACTCCAGGGCGGCTCCAAATCTGCCATAGAGCTGGCTGCCCAGGCGGTGAGGAAAGGCGGAACCGTCGCTTTGGTAGGTGTTTATGGAGCAAGATATAATAATTTCCCTCTTGGTGACTTCTTTGGAAGAAACATTACTTTAAAAATGGGACAATGCCCTGCCCATGCCTATATAGAGAGAATCTATAAACTGATTAAAGAAAGAAAATTTGACGCAACGGATATTATAACCCATAAACTATCCCTGGATAAAGGGGAGCACGCGTATGAGATATTTGATAAAAAGCAGGACAACTGCATAAAAGTCATATTGAAACCATAGATATTTACCGACGAAAAAGTAGAGATTCGTTACAGTTCAGCCGTAAGACCGAACTGTAACAAAGATTCTGAATGGGCATGGCTCCGGTCCGGATGAATTTTTCTATAACATTCCGGAAGATGAATTCTTACTAAAAGTATAAAATAAATAAAGTTGATAGTTAATTATGTGCAAAAACACTCCTTATTGAGAAAAATTATTGACAAATCAGTGTATTGAATAATTATTTCCCGGATGCTAGAATCTTACCTATAGAAATTGCATGCACTCTATTAGACAGAGACGTCATTACTGAATCAGTAATGACGTTTTTTATGCAATAGGAAAATTGTGTCCTATTGCATAAAAAACCCGACCGGCGGGATGGGCATGACGCGCCAGCGGAAGATTGTCACTGAAGTGACAGCTCGTCAGCGCCAGAGTCTGGCAAGCAATAATTAAGGAGGAATTGATTATGAGACAGGTTGCAATTTATGGTAAGGGCGGAATCGGAAAATCTACCACAACTCAGAATTTAACGGCAGGGTTAGGAGAAATGGGCAAAAACATTATGATTGTCGGCTGTGACCCCAAGGCGGATTCCACAAGGCTGATACTCGGGGGGCTGGCCCAGAAGACAGTACTGGATACACTCCGGGAAGAAGGAGAGGATATTGATCTTGATTTTATAATGAAAAATGGTTTTGCCAATATAAGATGTGTGGAATCCGGCGGACCGGAACCGGGTGTCGGCTGTGCAGGACGGGGTATTATCACTTCCATCAATCTGCTGGAACAGCTGGGGGCTTATACGGACGACCTGGACTATGTATTTTATGATGTACTGGGAGATGTTGTATGCGGCGGTTTTGCAATGCCCATCCGTGAAGGCAAGGCACAGGAGATTTATATTGTTGCATCCGGAGAAATGATGGCTTTATATGCGGCCAACAATATATCAAAAGGGATTCAAAAATATGCCAATACAGGCGGCGTAAGACTTGGCGGTATTATCTGCAATTCCAGAAAGGTGGATGGGGAAGCGGAACTGGTTTCAGCCTTTGCCAGGGAACTTGGTTCCCAGATGATTCATTTCGTACCCAGGGATAACATGGTGCAAAGGGCGGAAATCAATAAAAAAACGGTAATTGACTTTGATCCTCACGCAAATCAGGCGGATGAATACCGTACACTGGCCAATAAGGTAGAAGGAAATGACATGTTTGTAATACCAAAACCAATGAAGCAGGAAAGACTGGAAGAATTGTTAATGGAGCACGGGTTAATGGATATCTGAAATTATGTGGCGAAACAGTTATAAAAACATGAAACAGCAGGAGGTAAGTTTATGTTATTAGTGAGAGCGATTATCAGACCGGAAAAAGTCGGCATCGTTTTATCAGAATTGTTATCGGCAGGATATCCTGCAGTTACTAAAATGGATGTTTACGGCCGCGGCAAGCAAAAGGGAGTTAAGGTCGGCGAAGTCTTTTACGATGAAATTCCCAAAGAAATGCTGTTGATGGTGGTGGAAGACGCAGATAAGGACGATGTGGTTAAGATTGTCATGAAATATGCAAGAACGGGAGAAACAGGGCATTTTGGTGACGGCAGAATTTTCGTAAGCCCGGTGGAAGAGGCATATACCATCAGTACCAAGGCAAAGGGCTTATAGGGGCTTAAGGTCCGGAAAAGAGGTAATTATGAAGGAAGTAATGGCGGTTGTAAGACAAAATAAAGTTAATGTTACAAAGGAGGCCCTGGCAGAAGCCGGAATTCCGGCTTTTACCTGCAGAAAAGTGTTAGGCAGGGGGAAAAAATTAATTGACATGACATTTTTACGCTCCATTGTGGATGCCGGTGAGATTCCTGCAACTCCTACGGGGGAGTATTTGTCGGAAATGAACCGTTTAATATCCAAAAGAGTTTTTACCATGATTGTGGAGGATAATGAAGTAGAAAAAGCGGTAAAAACAATTATGGATGTAAATTCTACGGGAAACCCGGGGGACGGTAAGATATTTGTATTTCCTATTTATGAAAATTACCGGGTACGCAACGGAGAGATGACAACGGAGGCATATTAACGGAAGGAGGATTAATATGAGTATAGCGGATAAGGTACTTGACCAATATAGCTCAAGAGTCTATAAAAACCGAAAAGAGCATATAGTTACCGTTAACAAGAATGATAAAAATGAGATTGCGGCAAATGTCCGTACCATACCAGGCATTATAACACAAAGAGGATGCTGCTTTGCAGGCTGTAAAGGTGTTGTACTCGGTCCGATAAAGGATGCTTTTATTATAGTACACGGACCGATTGGCTGTGCATATTATACCTGGGGTACCAGAAGGCATAAAGCGAAAAAGGAAGAAGGCACCGACAATTATCTGCAGTATTGTTTTTCCACGGATATGCAGGAAGCAGATATCGTATTCGGCGGGGAAAAGAAGTTAAAGCAGTCTATCCGGGAAGCCATGGATTTATTCCGTCCTTCTACCATTATGATTTGTTCTACCTGTCCGGTAGGCCTTATCGGCGATGATATCCATGCCGTTGCCAAATGGGCGGAACAGGAATACAAAATCAAATGTATTGCTTTCAGCTGTGAAGGCTATAAAGGCGTAAGCCAGTCGGCAGGCCATCATATCGCTAACAATCAGCTGGTCAGATATGTAATCGGCGAAGGCGACAGGGAAATAAAAACGAAATTTGCCGTTAATATACTGGGGGAATATAATATCGGCGGTGACGGCTGGGAAGTGGAACGTTTGCTGAAACGTATCGGTTATGAAGTAATATCAACTTTCACCGGTGACAGCAGTATGGATGATATCAAAAATGCCCATCAGGCCAACTTAAGTTTAGTTCAGTGCCACAGGTCCATAAATTATATTGCCGAATTAATAGAAGAGAAATACGGTATCCCCTGGATGAAGATAAACTTTATCGGAGTAGAAGGGACCGTGGAATCACTCAGAAGTATAGCGGAATATTTTAATGACCCGGAGCTTACGGCAAGAACGGAAGCGGTGATTGCAGATGAACTGGATTTAATTGAAGAAGACATAGCCTATTATAAATCCAAGTTAAAGGGCAAGACTGCCGCCATCTATGTAGGCGGTTCCAGAGCACATCACTATCAGTTTCTGTTAAACGACCTGGGAGTGCATACCATTTTAGCCGGATATGAATTCGGACACCGGGAGGAATATGAAGGAAGAGAAGTAATTCCCTTTGTAAAACCGGATGCGGACAGTAAAAACATTGAATCTATTACCGTTTCGCCGGAACCGGAAAAATTCCATGTATATTTATCGGAAAATGACTTAAACCGCTTAAAGGAAGAAAAAATTCTGGATTATTACGGCGGTATGGTTAAGGATATGAGCGACGGCACCTATATGGTTGACGACCTGAACCATTATGAAACGGAAGAGTTCTTAAAATTATTAAAGCCTGATATTTTCTTTTCCGGTATTAAGGATAAATTTGTTGCACAAAAGGGCGGTATCTTATCCAGGCAGCTCCATTCCTATGATTACAGCGGACCTTATTCGTGTTTCAGAGGAGCCGTTAATTTTGCCAGGGATATAACCATGGGAATTTATACTCCGGCCTGGAGCTACGTAAAAACTCCCTGGAAGTCGGCTCCGATTCTGGAGGGAACAGTGAGAGGTGATAAAGCATGCTAGATTATACGAAAAAAGAACAATATGACAGAAGTGCATTAAGAATTAATCCTGCCAAAACCTGCCAGCCGGTAGGTGCCATGTATGCGGCGCTGGGGGTTCATGAATGTATGCCTCACAGTCATGGCTCACAGGGCTGCTGTGCTTTCCACAGAATGTTTTTGACAAGGCACTTTAAAGACCCGGCAATGGCGTCCTCGAGTTCTTTTACCGAAGGTGCTTCCGTATTCGGCGGCGGCAGTAATCTGAAGACAGCGGCAAAAAATATATTCGATATTTATAAGCCTGCCATTATTGCTGTGCATACAACCTGCCTGTCCGAAACTATCGGTGATGACTTAAACGCATTGATTCAGGGAATCGATATACCGGAAGGCAAGTATATGGTACACACCAATACACCAAGCTACAAAGGTTCCCATATTACCGGTTTTTCCAATATGGTAGTAAGTTTCATAAATTACCTGTCTAAAACTTCCGGTAAGCACAACGGTAAATTAACCGTTATACCCGGCTTTGTAAACCCGGGTGATATGAGGGAAATGAAACGTCTTGCAGAATTAATGGGAATTACCTGCACCATGCTTCCTGATACCAGCGGAGTAATGGATGGACCTATGACAGGCAAGTATGAAATGTATCCCAGGGGCGGTACTACCGTGGAAGAAATCATTGGACTGGGTGATTCCGAATTCACCCTGGCAATCGGCAGGTTTGCCAGCGAAGCCGGCGCAGAAGCACTGGAGAAGAAATGCCGTGTCCCGTTTAAAACCCTCTTCATGCCCATCGGTATCGGTAATACGGATAGGTATATCATGGAGCTGCAAAGCTTTAACAAGGAAGAGGTACCTTATGAAATTGAGGAAGAACGGGGGCAGCTGGTAGATATCCTTATTGACATCCATCCCTATACTTATAATAAGAAGGCCGCCATATTCGGCGATCCGGATACGGTGCTTGGACTGGCGGAATTTGTGATGGAAATGGGTATGATTCCGAAATATCTGGTAACCGGTACGCCGGGAGATGCATTTGAAGCAGCAGCGGAAGGCTTATTTGCCAAATTCGGTATGGAAGGCTGCAGGGCAAAAGCTAACAATGACTTGTACGAATTACATCAGTGGATTAAAGAGGAAAAAGTGGATCTGTTGATTGGCGGCACTCACGGCAAGTATATTGCAAGGGCAGAGGATATTCCGTTTGTCAGGGCAGGATTTCCTATCATTGACCGCTATATTCATTCGTATATGCCCTTAGTAGGCTATAAGGGCGGCATGAGACTGGCAGAGCTGATTACCAATGCCCTAATGGACAGACAGGATAGGGACAGTACGGAAGAAGATTTTGAAATGGTAATGTAATATGATTCCCGCAGGATGACAAATGAGTCATTTTTGCGGGAATTATGTGATTATGAAGGATTTCAGCCTGCTATCGGAACAACGAACTAAATTTCGGCACTTCCGGAATGGGAGCCCGGAAATAAGCAGTTATTAAGGAAACTATCTATGCAACATTTAAAATAAAATATTACGAAAGGAAATGTATCATATGGAAAATGCAAGCGTATTAGATGAGAGAAAAGAATTTATATTATATAAACAAGATGGATGCGGCGGCGGCAAAATGAAATGCGATGCGAACAGTGTGTCCGGTTCTGTCAGCCAAAGGGCTTGCGTTTATTGCGGGGCCAGGGTTGTACTCAATCCCATAACGGATGCATTTCATATCGTACATGGTCCCATCGGATGCGCCAGTTATACCTGGGATATCAGGGGAAGCTTATCCAGCGGGGATGATTTATACCGGAACAGTTTTTCCACAGATTTAAGGGAACAGGATGTTATTTTCGGCGGCGAAAAGAAATTGACGGCCGCAATAGAAGAAATTGTCCCCAGATACCATCCCAGGTTAATCTTTGTCTATGCCACCTGTATAGTGGGAGTAATTGGGGATGATGTAGATGCCGTCTGTAAGGCAATGTCGGAAAAATATAATATCCGGGTAATACCCGTTAAGTCACCGGGTTTTTCCGGTAATAAATCGGTAGGGTATAAAATGGCCTGCAATGCCATTATGGAATTAATATCAAGGCATAATTCCGTTAAGAAGAAGGGGGTTAACATCCTGGGCGATTTTAACCTTGCGGGAGAAATGTGGATTATAAAAGACTATTTAAGAAAAATCGGAATACCGGTGGTATCTACCTTTACCGGGGATTCCAGCTATGACTCCCTGATAAAAGCCTCTGCCGCCGAACTAAATATAGTCCAGTGTGCGGGTTCCAGCACTTACCTGGCAAAGCGGATGGAAGAAGAGATGGGAATACCTTATATTAAAGTGAGCTTTTTTGGAATTGAAGATACCACGGGTTCCTTAATCCGCATTGCGGAAGCCATAAAGGATGAAGAAGCGAAACAGAAAGCTATCGGTTTTACCGGAGCGGAAACGAAAAAGCTTGAGGATTTTCTAAGGAGATACCGCAGGAACCTGGAAGGGAAAAAAGCCGCCATATATGTGGGAGGCGGCTTTAAAGCAATTTCCCTCATCCGGCAATTTAAGTCCATGGGAATGGAAACGGTCGTGGTCGGTACCCAGACCGGCAAAAAAGACGATTATGAAATAATTGAAAGCCTTGTAAATAAGGATACCGTTATCCTGGATGATACCAATCCGGCCGAACTGGAGAAGTTCATGAAAGAAAAAGGAGCCCATATCCTGGTAGGAGGAGTAAAAGAAAGGCCTTTGGCTTACAAACTCGGCATTGCATTCTGTGACCATAACCATGAAAGAAAGCATCCTTTGTGCGGATTTGACGGAGTTGTTAATTTTATCAGGGAAATCAACCGGAGCATGAACAATCCGGTGTGGAAATACGTAAAAGAAGAACTGTAATTATACAGTTATAAGGGTTCCCTGCTTTTAGTTTTAAGCAAGACCGGGGTATCCCGGATTATGCGGAAAAGAGGTTGGTATGAGAGGAACATTGGTTAATTTAAACGTGAATCCCTGCAAGATGTGTATGCCCATGGGGACTGTGACGGCATTTTACGGAATAAAAAAATGCATGACCATTCTCCACGGTTCCCAGGGCTGCAGCACTTACATCAGAAGGCATATGGCTACCCACTATAATGAACCTGTGGATATTGCTTCTTCTTCCCTGACGGAAGAAGGAACCGTATACGGAGGGGAGCAGAATCTGATAAAAGGTCTTAAGAATCTGATTGCAGTTTATGAACCGGAAGTGATTGCCGTTGCAACAACCTGTCTTGCAGAGACAATCGGTGAAGACATTGTCAGGATTATCGATAAATTTTACAACGAAAATCCGGAATATAAAAATATAAAGGTCATACCGGTACCGTCGGCGGGTTACGCAGGAACTCAGTTTGAAGGATATAGGAACGCATTGTATCAGCTTGTGAGAAATGCGGATATGAATCCGGCGAAAAACCAAAAGGTTAACATTGTAACCAGTCTTCTTTCTCCCGCAGATACCAGGTATTTAAAAGAATTACTGGAAAGTTATTGCATCGATTATATATTGCTGCCGGATTTGTCGGAGAATCTGGACGGAATCTATAAACCTCAATACGAAAAACTGCCTTCCCAGGGTACGGATATAAAGGACATTAAAAAAATGGCAGGAGCCCGTTTCACCATAGAATTGTCCGCTTTTACCGGGGATAACCTGTCTGTGGCGGAATATCTTAATGAAACCTATGATGTTCCTTATCAAAAGTGCAACCTGCCCGTCGGTTTAAGGGATAATGATTCCTTATTACGGCTTTTAGAGAAAATATCCGGAAAAAGAACTCCGGAAAAACTGAAAAAACAAAGAGGGCGTTTTCTGGATGCTATGGTGGATTCCCATAAATATAACGGGGAAGCGAAAGCGGCGGTTTACGGAGAACCGGATTTTGTATACAGTACCGTCCGTTTGTGCGCAGAAAACGGAATTATGCCCATGATAGCTGCCACAGGGTCTAAATGCAGCGGTTTAAAAGCCATGCTGGAAAAGGAAATAAGTGAAGTTGCGGAAAGCTATTTTATGGATGAATATAAAATACTGGATGATGCGGACTTTCAGACTATTGAAGAATACGCCGGAGAATTAGGAGTAAATGTGCTAATCGGCAATTCGGACGGCAGAAGAATAGCGGAAAAATCGGGAATTGATTTAGTGCGCCGAAGTTTTCCGGTTCATGACCGGGTCGGAGGCCAAAGGCTTCGTACCTTAGGTTACGAAGGCGCTTTAAGTTTTCTGGACGATATTTCCAATGTTATTTTGGCAAAGAAAGAAAATACCTTTCGTGAAAAGCTGTATAGGCAGTATTACAAAGAAGATAAGTTAAAAGATGCAAGGCGGCAGATAGATAATAATATTGTGGAGCTTAAGATACATAAATATAAGAAGGAGAATTATATTGCAAAAAAAACAGCAGAGGAAAAAACGGCAACACATCCCTGTTTTAACTGCGGTGCCCATGATTATGCCAGAATCCATCTGCCGGTTGCCCCAAAATGCAATATCAGCTGCAACTACTGTGTCAGAAAATATGATTGTCCCAACGAGAGCAGGCCAGGTGTTACGACGGATATCCTGAAACCGGAAGAAGCCTTCCGCAAATATATGGAGGTTAAAAGAAAGGTTACCAATCTGTCCGTAGTGGGAATTGCTGGTCCGGGAGATGCCCTGGCCAATTTTGAGGAAACGAAGAAAACGCTGGAATTAATCCGTGAACAGGACAAAGAAGTAACCTTTTGCCTGTCAACCAATGGACTTATGCTTCCGCAGTATGCCGCTGCTCTCATAAACTTAGGGGTATCCCATGTTACGGTGACCATGAATGCGGTTGACCCTGAAATCGGCGGCAAAATATATAAATATGTGAATTATATGGGCTCCTATTATTATGGAGAAACCGCTGCATCTATTTTGCTGGCCAATCAGCTGGCCGGTATAAAAATGCTTGCTTCAGAAGGCATTATATGCAAGGTTAACATTGTTATGTTAAAAGGGATTAATGAGGAACATATCCCGGAAGTGGTTAAAAAAGTGAAGGAAACCGGCGGAACCATAACCAATATAATGCAATTGATTCCCGTGAAGGGAAGTGTATTTGAGGATTTGCCCCTGGTTAATAACAAGGAAATTATGGCAATGCGGAAACAATGCGGGGAAACCATGCCGCAGATGTATCATTGCAAACAGTGCCGTGCGGATGCAATCGGAACACTGGAAAGTGACAGGTCCATAGAATTCAATGCCTGTCATAGAGTCGGAAATGCAAAAACGATAGGAGAAGATAATAAAAACCGTAATAACGACAACACAACCGGAGCGGATATAAAAACCGGAAGCAGTTATGAAATAAAAACGGGTAAAGGGAGTGAAGCAAATATGATTGATATGGCGGAAGCGGATGACAAAGCAAGGGGCAGGGAGAGAATAATCCAGATCGCAGTGGCAACCAAGAGCGGAATGCTGGTGGACCAGCATTTCGGTCATGCTTCGGAATTCTATGTATATGAATATAATCATGGAAACGCAGTGTTCAAAGAAAAAAGAAGCATTGAAAAGTATTGTACCGGCAGTGAAGAATGCGGTGAAAAAGAAAACAGAATGGAGACCATTATTAAAACCATAGCGGATTGTGATGCGGTTATAGCAATGCGGATTGGAGAGTCCCCTAAAACAAAATTAAGACAGAGAGGAATCCGGGTTTTTACTACCTATGACAGAATCGAAGAGTCCGTAAAAAAGGCCGTATCGGAGTTTTCCTCTGATTTATGCTGATTATAAGAAAGAAAGGAGATTATTATGGTTTGTCCGAAATACCACATATTTATTTGTACCAGCTGCCGTATTAACGGGGTTCAGAAAGGTTTTTGTTTTTCCAAAGATTCCGTTGATATCGTGCAGAAATTCATGGAGGAGGTTAATGACAGGGATTTATCCGGGGATGTCATGATTACCAATACAGGATGTTTTGGTATCTGTGACAAAGGTCCTGTTGCCGTGGTTTACCCGGAAGGAGTCTGGTACGGCAATCTGACGGAGGAAGACGTGGAAACAATTATGGAACAGCATATGGAAGGCGGAGAAGCAGTAAAGGAATTGATGATTTAACTCTTACAGAAGGGCAGGGCATTCAGCCCGGCACAAGTATTTTTCAAACACAATCCAGAACTTCTTAATGAGGGAGGGAGAGATGGCAGCATGATTCGAATTATCGATAATACTTTAACCGGATTTGATGGACGACTGCCATCAAAGAACGATTTGCACCTGTTTTGTAAATCACTGGTAAATATTGGCGTAGATATGGTTGAATTATCAAAAGCGGCATACAAAAAAATGGAAGGGTTGCCTGGGGAAGGCAATTATGTTCTACGTATTGACTTTGCAGATGAGATAATAAAATATCCCGGTTTCAGCCGGTACACATGCCATCAGGAAGGCAGCCAGGAGAAAATAATCCGGGAAATCCAAATGAACGATGCAAGGGAGATTATTAAATTAAGGGAACTGGGCAGCTGTAAGGAACTTCGCATTACCGGCCTGGACGATTTAATTTGCGGCGCCTATGATAAAACAATGAAAGAAATAAAAAGAGTGCTGCCAAACAGTAAAATTAATTTCTGCCCTGAAAACACATATCATTGTGCCAGTGCTCTGGCAGTCCAGTGGCTTTTAAATTACGGAAACGACGTAACCACAAGCTTTGCCGGATGGAAAAACAATGGGGCCACCGAGGAAGTGATTATGGCGCTGCGCCTGGCTGTCCGGCATAAACCGAACCGTGATTTAACCATACTGCCTGCGATGACAAAACTTTTTGAAAAAATAACAAATACCGGGATAGCCAACAAAAAACCTGTTATCGGGAAAAATATATTCAAAGTAGAAGCAGGAATCCATGCCGACGGGTTAAAGAAAAATCCTGCTACCTATGAAGCCTATGAACCTGGCTGCGTCGGCGGCAGAACGGAAATCGTAATAGGAAAGCATTCCGGAATAAAGGCCGTTAAGTTAAAAATGGAGGAATTGAATTTTGCCGTCCCGGAGGAAAGAATAGCGGAGAAAATCCTGAACTTAGTCAGGGAAGTTTGTACGGAAAACGGAACCAGTTTAAGGGATGATGAGTTTAAAGAGCTGGCTGTTGAGGTGATTGCCCATGAAAGAGAATAAATTTATTGTGGATACAACCCTGAGAGACGGAGAGCAAAGTCCGGGAATTGCCCTCTGTACAGAAGCTAAGGTGAAAATAGCAAAATTACTGGATGAAATCGGGGTATATGAAATCGAAGCGGGAGTACCCTGCATCAGTCCCGCAGAAACAGATGGAATCAGAGAAATAATCGAAAATACAAAGAAGGCGAAAATATCGGTATGGAG
>DBEP01000051.1:67729-92168 GCA_002294045.1 Lachnoclostridium sp. UBA903
TGTTATACGGCTGGCGGATACCGTAGGTATCTTAACACCGAACCGCACAAAAGAAATGGTGGAAACCATAAAAGCACATTCCGACGTGGAAATAGAGATGCACGTACATAATGACTTAGGTATGGCAGTCGCCAATTCCATCGTCGGTGCGAAAGCCGGGGCTGCTTATATAGACTGTACCTTATTCGGCATCGGTGAAAGAACCGGCAACTGTAATTTTTATGATTTTGTACATGCAAGCGAATCTATATTTCAATTTGCCATGAATAAAAAACAGATTAGAAATATCGAAGAAAAAAGTTATGAAGAATTAAA
The DNA here is from genome assembly GCA_002294045.1 of Lachnoclostridium sp. UBA903. Taxonomy (GTDB): domain Bacteria; phylum Bacillota; class Clostridia; order Lachnospirales; family Lachnospiraceae; genus Anaerocolumna. The sequence goes on from DBEP01000051.1 coordinate 68,045, forward strand.
AGGAGCAATGTAACCAGCCTATCCCAACAACCTTAAAATATATGCGGTATAAAAAGATATCCGGAATTTATAAGTTCCGGGTATCTTTTTGTGCATCGGTTAAGTATTTATTTGCACGATTACAGTGAAAATATTTATTTGTTGGGATATTTGAACTCTTATATAATTTAATTATAAAAATCCGTAATTGGGAAAGGAGAGATGTATTTATGCACAAGCACAATGTTTTATTGGTATGCGGTTCCGGGGCTTCCAGCGGGTTTATGGCGGCAAACATCCGGAAGGCGGCAGCGTCACGAGGTCTTGAGATTACGGTTAATGCAAGAAGCGAATCGGAAATAGAGAATTATATCGATGAAATTGACTGTTTAATGATCGGACCCCATCTGGCCTATCTGTTGGATGAAGTAGACGAAATTGTCGGAGACACAAAAGTTAAGGTAGAATTGATGAAACCGGATTATTACGCAACGTTAAACGGGGAGAAAGCACTTGACCATATTCTGTCACTGTTCTGATACGAAAGGAGATTTTTAAAATATGAAAGGTTTAGTTAATTGGCTAGAAAATAGTTTTGCACCAAAAATGAGCAAGATAAATAATAATGTCTGGGTAGTTACCTTAAAAGATTCCATTATGCAGACCCTGCCGTTTATCCTGCTAGGTTCCGTATTTTGTTTATTGGCAATTTTAAATAATTATTTTCCCTCCCTGCCTTCTTTCTGGACTCCCTTCGGATGGACAATGGGTAAAATTTCATTATTTGTTGCGTTTTTAATTCCCTTTAACCTAATGGAAAAGAAAAGACTCCGCAAACAGCGTTTAATAGCCGGTATGACGGGTTTGGTTTTATATTTAATGGTAATTTCACCTCAGGTGATATTAAGCGGAGCAGCCGGTTTTGACCATGATGCCTTAGGTGCCGGAGGTATGTTTATTGCAATTTTCTGCGGTATATTTACCGGTATTGTTATGAGTATCTTTGGGAAGTTCTCTTTCTTTAAGGAAAACTCCGTAATTCCGGACTTTGTCAGATCCTGGTTTGATTCCATGCTTCCCATCGGAATTGTTATATTGGCCGGCTGGATTGTAGTACTCATTATGAATGTGGATATTTATAATATGATTCTTTCCATCTTTATGCCTATAGCGGGTTTTATGGAGACGCCTTACGGATTCGTAATTATCATGTTTGTTTACTGTTTCCTGTACTCCATGGGTATTTCCAGCTGGGTGCTGACGCCTGTTACAAAGCCGGTTCTTTTGGCGGCCATTACCGCCAATGTGAGCCTGGTGGCAGCAGGTACGGCAACCGTATCCAATTTAAATGTGGTTACCTCCGAAGTAATTTATTCCGCATATTTATGGGTAGGCGGTATTGGCTGTACACTTCCTGTAGTATTTATGATGGTACTTTCCAAATGCAAATCATTAAATGCATTGGGAAAAGCCTGTATCGTACCCGGAATCTTTAATATCAATGAACCGGTTGTTTTCGGCGCCATTGCATGGAACCCTATTATGATGTTTCCTATGTGGCTGCAGGGTATTATTCTTCCCATTATTGTGTGGATATTCACAAAAGTCATAGCAATAGCCCCGATTCCCACCATAGTATTCGATATGTGGTATTGTCCTTTCCCGATTTCAACCTGGATACTGACAAAAAGTGTTACCGGATTGCTGTTACTGATAATTGTAGTTGCCGTATCAACAATTATCTGGTATCCATTTTATAAGACATATGAAAAACAAAAAATAAGCGAAGAAGCAGCAAATATACAGAAGGAGCAGGCTTAATGGAAGAAGATAAGATAGTAAGCTCGGCCATGAATATAATTATCAGCGCAGGAGATGCAAGACTATATGTAACGGAAGCCTTAAATGGAATTTCGGAGGGTAATTATAATCTTGCGGCCGATAAATTAAAACTGGCCCAGGAAAAAATAACCGAAGCCCATGCAGTCCAGACTGACATGATTCAAGGTGAGGCCAGAGGGGAAGGAATAGGGTATTCTCTATTATTTTCCCATGCCCAGGATACCCTTATGACCATTAACAGCGAACTGAATCTGGCCAAACAATTATACAAGGTATTTGAATCATTGGAGAAAAGAATAGTGAGACTGGAGAAAGGAGAATAGCAGCTATGGGTATGAGTCAAATAAAAGGTTTTAAAAAGGATTTCTTCTGGGGCGGTGCATTGGCTGCCAACCAATGCGAAGGTGCCTGGAAGGAAGGGGGAAAAGGCTGGTGTGTTGCAGACATTAACCGGTTTCGTGAAGATATTCCCCTGAATAAGAAATACAATGAAGAAATAACCACAAAAGAAATTATGGAAGCAATGGAAGATGAGTCAGGTGTTTATCCCAAGAGGTGGGGAATTGATTTTTATCATACTTACAAAGAGGATTTGAAATTACTGAAAGGCCTGGGGTTGAATTCTTTCCGCACCTCCATAAACTGGGCCAGGATTTTTCCGGGCGGGGATGAGACCGAACCCAATGAAGAGGGACTTAAATTCTATGATGCATTGATTGATGAAATTATCGCAAACGGAATGGAACCCCTGATTACCATATCCCATTATGAAATGCCGCTTCATTTAACCCTTAAGTACACCGGCTGGTATTCCAGGGAAGTGATTGATTTCTTCGTAAGATACTGCCAAGTTTTATTTGACCGGTATAAAGGAAAAGTGAAATACTGGATTATTGTAAATCAAATTAATCTCATTGTACATGAATCCTTTAACCATTTGGGAATCGCGGAAGATAAAGTGGAAAATCTGCTGGAAGCGAAATATCAGGCCGTCCATAATGAAATGGTTGCCTGTGCAAAGGCTACCAAATATGCAAGAGAACTGGACCAGGATATGCATATCGGCATGATGTTCTGTGACGGCATCAGCTATCCTGCAACCTGTAAGCCGGAAGATGTCCTTGCCAATTATAAAAGAAACCAGATGGAATTCCTGTACGGGGATGTCCTGTTACGCGGCAGATATCCGGGATATGCTTTCCGTTTTTATGATGATAATCATATTCATATTGAATTCGGTGAAGAGGATGAGGAAATCTTAAAAAACACGGCTGATTTTATGGCAATCTCTTATTATTATACAAGAATCTGTGACGCAGAAAGTATTAAAAAGAAGAAGACTTCCTATGATAACCCGTATATTAAATCCAGTGACTGGGGCTGGGGAATTGATCCGGTCGGCCTTAGAACCAAACTGAACATGTATTATGACAGGTATCAGGTACCTATCCTGATTGCGGAGAACGGTATCGGGGCCTTTGACAAGGTGGAAGAAGACGGAAGCATTCATGACGCCTACCGGGCGGAATACTTAAGGGCTCATATAGAACAGATGAAAGAAGCTGTTTTGGACGGGGTGGACGTAGCCGGCTATTATCCGTGGGGACCTATTGATATTGTCAGCTGTTCTTCTTCGGAAATGAGCAAGAGGTACGGATTTATATATGTTGACCTGGATAATTACGGAAGAGGTTCCGGCAGGAGAAGCTTAAAGGACAGTTACCATTGGTATAAGAAAGTTGTGGAAACAAACGGGGAAGTGCTGTAATTCCTGGCGAATGGAATAAGGACTCCTTCTTAATTCAATAGGAAATTGCGTCCTACTGAATAAAAAGCCGACCGGGGATGCGCATGACGCGCTAGAGGAAGATTGTCACTTAGGTGACAGCACGTCAGCGCCAGAGTCCGGCAAGCCGGACTCTTTTTACAGGGGAGATTTTACAGAATTATCTTTTTGTAGAATCTCCCTCTATGCCGTGAGGCGGATAAATTTTACGGAATCGAAAAGGAAGATAAAAATTGAGTAAAAAAAAGACAGCGGTTTTATTTGTTATTTTAGCCGCATGTATGTGGGGAACCCTGGGAGTTACTGTTAAAATACTCTCGGGATTTGGTTTTTCCTCCATTCAGATGGTTGTGGCAAGATTAAGTGTTTCTGCGGTTATATTGGGTATTTATTTGCTGATTACAGACAAAAATAAATTAAGGATAGAAATAAAAGATATAAAGTGGTTTATCGGAACGGGAATTATCAGTATGTTATTTTTTAATACCTGCTATTGTATTACGGTTTCCCTGACTTCCCTGTCCATGGCCGCGGTGCTGTTATATACTTCGCCGGTTTTTGTAACCTTAATTTCCATTCCTGTTTTTAAAGAGAAACTGACAATAAAAAAAAGTGTGGCAATACTGTTTTCCGTAACCGGATGTGCACTGGTTTCCGGTGTTTTAAACGGCGCTGCGGAAGAAATTCCGGTAAAAGGGCTGTTTTTTGGTATTTGTGCCGCACTTGGATATGCCTTATACGGAATCTTCGCTAAAATACTGGTAAAGAAATACCATGCGCTGACCATATTGTTATATACCTTTTTACTGGCCGGCATGGGAGGGGTATTTGTCGGTGACGTAAAAGGAATGGTACAGATTGTAACGGAGAAACCTGTTTCTGTACCGGCAGTTATGGTAATTGCCATGATATGCAGTGTGATACCCTATATTTTATATACAAATGCGTTAAAATATATTGAGGCAAGCAAAGTGTCAATCTTAGCATCTGTGGAACCGGTAGTGGCTACCGTATTGGGGGTTATGGTATTTGGTGAAAATGTGTCTCTGACTGGTATTATGGGAATCGCATGTGTACTGTTTGCTATCGGAATATTAAATTTGGAGTGACTGTCCAGTCACGGTGGTTTTTATTCAATAGGAAATTGGGTCTTATTGAATAAAAACGCTCCGCTTTGGAGCGAACTGCGGCAGATTTGTTGTATTTGTAACCATTTAAAATCACAAATGCGCGTAAGAAGGGTGTTAAAATGAAGAGTAAATGTACGCAGCTGATTAAAATCATGTTAGATAACGGAGACTGGATGACGGCAGCTCAATTAGCCAATGAATTAACGGTTTCGGAAAGAAGCGTAAAAAGCTATGTTGCAGAAATAAATTACCAGGAAAAAGGTCTTATTACCTCTTCCAGGAAAGGTTATTCCATTGATATGGCAAGGGCAAGGAAATTACTGGGCAGTCCCGGTAAAAAACTGCCTCAGACCTCAAAAGAAAGGGTAAATTATATTATTACCAGACTGATTACCAATGACGTGGGCGGTGATAAAAAGACGGATTTATATGAACTGGCGGATGAAATCTATGTCAGCTATGAGACCATAAAAAAAGACATAGTTAAAGTAAAAAAAAGACTGATGGAATTCGAATTAATTCTGGCGTCGGTGAATTCCTACGTCACTCTGGAAGGCCAGGAACTGGACAAGAGAAAATTATTAAGCCTGATTTTATACGAGGAATTCAGTGATAATATTATGAGCCTTGAAATATTGGAAAAGGAATTTCCCGACTACAATTTGGAACTGCTGCAGACTATTATCAGAAAAGAATGCAACAGGTTTCATTACTTTGTCAATGAATATGCGCTTTTACATCTTGTTCTTGATATTGTAATAGGAATGGACCGGATTAAAAAGAAACGGACCTTCGGCAAGTCAAGGAAGGAAGGCAGGCATTTTGGAATCAGGGAACAGGAATTAGCCCAGAATATTGCCGACGAAATTGAACGGAACTTTCAGATCCGGTACAGCCAGATAGAAATGGAAGAATTAACTATTATCTTGTTAAGCCATCTTATGAAGGTTGACTTTGCTACATTAAACAGTGATAATATCGAAGGAATAGTTGGAAAAAAATGTATGGCAATTGTGGATGAAATAATGGAATTACTGAAAAAAACTTATTATATAGATACCAATAATAAGGACTTTGTCGTAAAATTTACCCTTCATATTAAAAATCTGCTGATGAGGCTGGAAAACAGATATACAACGAAAAACCCCCTATTAAGCCATATTAAAAACACATGTCCTCTTATTTTTGAATGTGCGGTAGAGGTTGCGGATAAATTAAGGCAGGTTACCCAATATGATATTAAGGAAGATGAGATTGCTTACATTGCCCTTCATATCGGCGGGAACCTGGAAACCCAGAAATCCAAAAGGAAAATCGTAAGCTGTATTATTTTATTCCCTCAATATTACGACTTTTCCAATAAGATGGTTGAAAAACTGAAAGAACGTTTCGGGGAACGTCTGGGAATTAAAACGGTTATCACTGCCATTGACGAAATAAAAGCAATGGAAAAAGCCGATTTGGTCATATCAACCATTCCGCTTCCTGATATAATGCATATTGAATGGGTGATGGTTACTCCCTTCTTAAGCAGCGGCGATTTTCAGATTATTGAGGACAAAATACAAAAAATCAATTTAAGAAAAATTAAAGCCAGACTGAAAAAACATCTTATGGAAATATCCAATCCCAAGTTTTTTTATAAAAATATGGACTTTAAAAATAAACAGGAGACTATCCGCTTTATGACGGACATTATGATAAAGGAGGGCTATGTAAATAATTCCTACTACGATGAGGTATTTGACAGGGAAAAGAGGGCATCCACAGCCTTCGGGCATATTGCCGTACCCCATTCCATGAAAGCAAATGCCAATAAGACAGGCATGTTTGTGCTGTTAAACGAAAAGAAACCTCTTAAATGGGATAATAATTATATTAATATTGTTTTATTATTTGCAATCAATGAAGATGAGAGAGAAATCTTTCATGATGTCTACGATAACTTGATTGTACTTTTGCTGGAAAAACAAAATGCTGCAAAAATAACCGGGTGCAATACCTATATAGAATTTATTGAAGCAGTCATTAACTGTTTTAATTAAAAATATTTTATTTTTTTGGAACCAATAAATTAATATTCTCGTCTAATCTATGTAAAGCACTTGGAAAGGAGGTATCGGAAATGTCCTCTTACGGTACCAGGAGGACATGGCACTAAACATAGAAAGAACAGATAAATGAATTGTAGTCAGTACAGCCGATAACTTATTTTTATGGAAGAAATAAAAATGGTAGCAATAAATTTATTTTAAGAAAGACGAGGTGTTAATTATGACAAGAGCTAAATTTGTGAAATCTATTATATTAGGCGTATGTATATCTGCTTTATCCACCGGAATGGTATTTGCGGGAACAATTGATATTAAAAGGGCTGAGGCTACGGTTCAGGATACCGGAACAGATAGCGAATTATTAAAATTACAAAGAGAGATTGACAAATATGTATTTGAGGACCATTCTGATGAAATTCAAAAATTAGGTTTTTCGGTTACCCATACCGGTCCCATGGATGATTTTGTGGAAATAGGCATTACCCCATACAGCGAAGAAAATGCCGAATATCTGTACAAAATCTTTGGCAGTGAAAAGGTAAAGGTTGTGGAAGGCGAAAAGGCGGTATTATACACAGCCGGCGGAGGTTCAGAACCGAATACGGGCGTATCTACCATGGTAATTGACGAAAATCTCGTAGAAAGACTGGATGAAGTTATTGATATTCTTCATGGTGATAAAGCGGCTGAAATAGAAAGCAAGGGAATTGCTATTACGCATACGAGTCCTCTGGACGGATATATTGAAGTTGGTATCCTTCCTTATACTGAGGAAAATGCAGACTTTATCTATGGCCTTTTAGGTGAAGATATGATAGAAGTAACAGAAGGACAGGAGCCTGGCGTAGAGGCCACCACCGGAATTGCCGATGATGGCGTTATGAGGATAACGGGAGCAGAAGACGGAACGGATGTGGCCGCAGAAGACAATGTGGATTTTGCAGCAGAAAATGCACCGGTTAAGGATGATGCGGAAGGCAAAAAGAGCAGTGTACTGCCTATAGCAGGCGTAGCGGGTGTTGTAGTCCTGCTGGGGGCTGCGGTTGCAATAGCTCAAAAGAAAAAAGCTTCAAGGTAACAGGAACTTAGTATTTTTGAAATTATATAATTGTGCTGTAAATTGTATATTGAATATTGTAAAAAACACCTGCCGGCATATCATATTGCCGGCAGGTGTTTTTTATGTTAGGAAATTATGTAGCCGAAGCAATTACGCAGTAATTCGCGGAAATGGTATAAATAAATCATATAAATAAGCCTCCAAAAATAAAAAGTAAAGAGCTCTTGACATTTAACGAAGCTATGGATATAATAAAAATGTAAAGAGTTCTTAACATTGGAGGTATATTTTAATGAAAAAAATGGACGAGATGGATAGAAACATCAGGTTACGTTCCGAAGAATTAGGTTTCAAGTCATCTGTGCTTATATTAGCGATTTGGGGCTTATATGAATGCTGGCAAAGTTTTTTCAACGGGGGAACTTATAATCCCTTACCTACTCTAATTTTGATAGCTACCTTGTGTGTTCAAGGATTTTCGGAAATGGTCATGAAGAGAAAAATGATTTCTGGAGATGAGGAATACAAAGAGCCAAACATAATTCTATGGAGTATTATCATGCTCATTGCTGTTGTTACTATTGTTTTATCTATTGGTTCCTACTTGTTGTTAAGCAGTAAGTAAGCAGGAGAGCGTATGAAAAATAATATAAAGCAACTTAGAAAACAAGCTGGATTACGGCAAGAGGACATGGCAACACAATTAGGCGTAAGTCGGCAAACTATAATTGCCATAGAAAATGATAAGTATAATCCCACACTAGAACTAGCAATGAAAATTGCCATATTATTAGATATGAAGGTGGAAGATATTTTTTTCTTAAATGAAGAATAGCGAGGTGCTGCGCCTGGATACAGAAAATTTGATATTATGTCCTGTCTGCTCAAATAAAACTCGCAATTATCGCTCCATGGTCAAATTGATTCCACCGGCTCTTACGATGTTATTTGGGTGTACGGTAGATGGACAACGTAACCTCGATTGTAGGAATACCTTTATCGGATGATATATTTGAACTCCTGAAAATCCATTTACAACTGAACTCTTTGCTAGTATATTAAAAGTGGGCGTTATAAGAGCAGTCAGACAAAAGAAAATGTTTAATCTCCGTCACAAATCCCTAAACTCCAAAAAAAGAGGTGATAATAATGGCAAAAATACTTGTCGTTGATGACGATATAAATATCCGCAGGCTTATCAGGCTGTTTTTAAGCAATGAAGGCTTTGACGTTTTGGAAGCCGAGGACGGAAAAGCCGCGCTTGAATTACTGGAAAAAACTAAGGTTGACATGGCCGTATTGGATATTATGATGCCTAATATTGACGGTTATGAACTTTGTGGGGAAATACGCGAAGGTTACGATATTCCCGTACTCATTCTTACTGTGATGAACGCAACCGAACAAAAAGTCAAGGGATTTTCACTTGGCGCGGATGATTATATGGTTAAGCCTTTTGACCCTGTGGAATTAGTCGCAAGAGTAAAAGTGCTGCTGAAAAGATATAAAATAAATGCTTTACAAATGATAGCATTTGGAAAGGTTACAGTAAATAAGAAAACCCATGAGGTTTTTCTTAGAGATGAGCGAATAAATCTCCCGTTAAAAGAGTTTGAACTTCTTTATAAATTGGCGTGTAACGTCGGGCAGACAATATCCCGTGAGCGCCTTATAGAATCTTTATGGGGGTATGATTTTGATGGTAATGAACGCACCCTTGACGTTCATATCGGAAAACTCCGTGAGCGATTCCCCGAAAACATCAGCGCATTTAAAATTGTAACAGCAAGGGGAATCGGATACAGAATTGAGGAAGCATTATGAAAGTATTAAAGACACTTGGTTTTATCGGAGCAGTCTTAGCTTTAATTGCGGTTTGCTTCTCAATACCAGCTTTATGTACGCCTGCGCTTTATATATGTTTAGGTATATCTATGCCTGATTTGCTTGCTTATCTTATTGACGTCGTACTGGGCCTGCTGCTTCTGGCGTTTGCTGCCGCCATGATTCGTCAATATTCCGTATCGCGCGCAGAACAGCTCCCTGTAATGCTGAAAGAAGGAGTGTTTGAATCCGTCATAAAGGCTATTGAAAAGATATCTAAAGGTGAGTTTAATATAGAATTAAGCCATCCTAAAACGCGAAATGAGGTCGAAAAACTTTCCGAGGAATTAACAAATGCAATCAACAAAATGGCAATTGAGCTTAGGAAGATAGATGAAATGCGTCGAATGTTTATATCTGACGTATCTCACGAAATTCAATCACCGCTAACGTCCATTCGAGGGTTTGCTAAGGCTTTACGCATTGGGAATACCAGCGATGAGGAAAGATTGCGGTATCTTACTATCATAGAGGAGGAAAGTCTCAGGCTCAGTAGGTTAAGCGATAACTTGCTTAGGCTGGCTTCGCTGGAAGCGGAAACAATCGAATACAATCCCTTACCTTATCGGCTGGATAATCAAATTGTTGATATGGTACTCTCTTGCGAACCGTTGTGGCGGGAAAAGGAACTTGCAGTGGAAACAGAACTTGACAAAGTTACCGTAACGGCGGATAAGGAACTGTTAAGTCAAGTGTGGCTCAATTTGCTGTATAACAGCATTAAATTCACGCCTAATGGCGGGAAAATCATCTTATATCTGTGTGAGCTTACCGATAAGGTCGAATTTAAGATAGCCGATACAGGTACGGGTATTACCGATGCCGATAAAAAGCGCATATTTGAACGTTTTTATAAAGCGGACAAAGCACGCAATCGCGCCAATCAAGGCAGCGGGCTTGGTCTTACCATATCCAGTCAAATTATCAAACTACACAAAGGCGAAATTCGTGCAGAGGACAATCAACCGTCAGGAACCATCTTCATCGTGACTTTGCCGAAATAATTGCAAAATATAGGTTGTTCAAAGAACCGGTTTCCATTTTGGAGCCGGTTCTTTCTCTTTAAACTATTTTTAAATTAGTGAGGTATTATAGCTTCATAAAAGATTGGAGGGTTTATTATGGTATTGAACGTGAACCAATTAACTAAAAAATATGGCAAGCATACCGCTGTGGATAATATTTCCTTTTCTTTGGAAAAAGGCACAATTACCGGTTTAATCGGTCCAAATGGTGCTGGAAAAACCACAACAATTAAATGCTTGACCGGCCTGCTAAGGCCGACACAGGGGACAGTTTCCATTTTAGGGAAGGAAATAAGCCGTATTGAAACAAGGACGTACATTGCGTATATACCCGAAATGCCGGATATATATCCAATGCTTACCGTATGGGAGCATATGCAATTTATCGCATATGCCTTTGGCCTTGATAATTGGAAAGCGAAGGCTGAATCTTTGCTTGTGCAATTTGATTTATCAGAAAAGAGAAATGAGCTTTGCAAAAATCTTTCCAAAGGCATGACACAAAAGGTATCAATTTTGTGCGGACTTTTGCACAATCCACAAGTTATCTTCGTGGATGAACCTATGATTGGGCTTGACCCTAAAGCAATTCGAGAACTCAAAAAGATATTTTGTGAGTTAAAAGAAGAAGGGAAAACCGTTCTCATAAGTACGCATTTGTTGGATAATGCCGAGAGCTTTTGCGACAGCGTAATTATTATGAAAAAAGGAAAAGCCGTTTGGGCAGGCGCTGTCGATAAGCTAAAAAGCGAGTTTGGGCATACGCAGCAATCCAGCTTAGAGGATGTATTTTTGGAGGTGACGGACGATGATTCGGTCTGATAGAAGGAACGGCATAAAAGCTCTTGTTTACAAGAGTGTTATGGGGATTAAGAACAGGATTTTAGAAACGCTCAAGAAGCCGTATAAGTTTATTGCACTTGCAATAAAGGCTGTTCTTCCGCTCATGCTTTTTCCCGTATTGAATGTAGTGGTAGAGCAAGAGCTTCCAATTCCCTTGGAATGGGCTTTTATGGCAATACCGCTGGCTTTATTTGGGGTGAATTGCTATTGGCTTTTCAAACGCGTTCGCAACGCTCAATTTTCTTTAGCGGATGTAAATTTGCTGTTTACCTCGCCTATGCCAAAGAGTTTTATATATATGTGGTCTATGGCGAAAATGGTTCTATTTACACTTCTCGCAATAATAGCACCTGCATTTGTCCCTGTCAAACCTTTGCCATTACGCGCAATCGGGTTGGTGTTGGCACTTTTAACTTTAGGAACGCAAATACTCAGATGTATTTTGTATTCCAAAGACTTTTTTGAGGATGCAGCGGATACCGCCGTTCAAGGTAAATTGGTAAAAGAGGCCATATCAAATCAGGATATAGAAGCGATAAGCAGATTACGTCCTGTTATTCGTGCAGACGAAACCAAAACAGTCAACATCAGAGGTAAATACAAAAATGCAACGGCCTTTCTGTGGAAAGCGATTTTGGCAAATAAAAGAAAGAAGGATGATTTGCCAATAAAGATTCTTAAAATCGCAGGCTTTGGAACTGCCTGCATTGCTTTGGGATTTTTCACACAAGGCAAGACATTGCTTGAATTGGTATTGCCTGTTTTTATCTTTGGGATTGTGTTGCAAGCAGTAAGCTCGTCTTTGTTTTCGGGAGTTGAATATGAGCTGAAAAAGAGTTATGTATTTTTGCTTCCGGGGAGTTTTCGCGGGAAAGTGCTTGCGCTTAACTTAATTCCAATGGCAAAGACCGTCGTGATGAACACAGCAATAGCTCTATCCTTGCTTGTCATTGCGAATCAGCCGGTAATCCATTGCGTTATTCTCTGGCTTGCGCTCTGCAGCATGACCATAACGAACCTTTATTCAATTGTGTTGTTCAAATGTCTTTTTTCAAGGCAGGCGAATAAAAACGCATTGTTTAAGTTAGCAGAGGGTCTAAATGAATTGGTAATTCAAATGCCTGTTTTTGCCATTGCTTATATGAGTTATCTTATCATGGCTGAAATTGCGGTATCGCTGCCTGTATTCGCAATATGTAATCTGCTGCTCTTGGGACTGGCCATATCTTTCAGTGAAACTGTTTTTGGCAACTTGGAAGTCTTGTAATGAATAATTAGTTAGGCTTGCCTGAAATGAGAGATATAGGTAGAAATGAAAATCTAATATTATGACAGGAGAGACATAATATTTCGAAACAAATACAAAACCGTTGTTTAGGCGGTTATATCATACGCATGGTAAGATAACCCATACTACTAAACGGCGGTTTTGATATAAGGGGTTCTTGTGCCCAATTGGATTTCATCCAGTCGGGCTTTTTTGCGTTCTACGGCAAATTATTTCTCATTTCTTGCAAGCTGAAACGGCGCGGTGAACGTGATTTTTTAACGAGTTGTCGGAACAGGACTTGGCGAAGCTGTCCGTTAAGGACGAGTATTTCAAAGACGCTTATAGCGACCCCAGCCAGTCCTTATGGTGGACGAAGAGACCGGAACCAAACAGCAAACCATCAGCTACCGGGACCGCCAGATTCGGCTGAAACATAAAAAAATGATGGAAAAGTAAAAATATTTTTTGTAGACCCCCTCACGAAACCGGATTAGTAGTGAGGGAGTCTTAACTTATTGACATAGCAACTATTTTGTGTTACTATATAGTGGTAGTTAGTATTACTGCATACAAGTCATGCAAAATAGCAAAGGAGGGGTTGATCTGGAAAACCTAACGGAAATGCTCAAAGGTGTGCTTGAGGGCTGCGTCCTTGAAATTATAAGCCGCAAAGAAACCTATGGCTACGAAATCACGCGGCGATTGAACGCCCTCGGCTTCACGGACGTTGTTGATGGAACGGTGTACACCATCCTTATCCGGCTTGAAAAAAACAAGTTGGTGGAGATCACCAAGAAGCCCTCCGACATGGGGCCGCCGCGTAAGTTCTTCACGCTCAACGATGCGGGGCGTGAGGAGTTGCGGAGGTTCTGGGAAAAATGGGAGTTCATATCATCAAAAATTAATGAGCTAAAGGAGGAAAAACAATGAATTTTTGGGAAAGAATAACAGGCAGCGATATGACGAAAGAATTGAAAGTTTTCGATTCGCGTATTAAAAAGCTGCCGGCTGATTATCAGGAGGCATGGGAAAAAATCAATTTGAATCTTTGGTCGCACACTGATCTCACCGGCCGCAACCTCATGCCGATCCTTGACGGCGTGGTTGGCCTGCTCGAAGAAGCGGCAGCGGACGGTCAGAGTGTCCAAGAGGTTTTGGGCGACGACATCAAAGGCTTCTGTTCAGCGCTGGCCGGCGAAGAAGGCGCAAAGTCGATTCGCGACAAGTGGCGCGAGCAGCTCAACAATACTATAGCTAAAAAATTAGGCAGATAGGAGGATAACATGAGTATACAGGATATCATCGAAGGAAAAAAAGAGTGGCGGGCCCACATGGCGCGCGTCAAGGCGCTCCCGCAGGAGTATCAGATCGTTTATAAAGAGATACAAAAATATCTCTTTCGGGTCGGCCCTGTTGAGATGGCTGATGGGCTGACAGACGGGACGGATTTGTTTTCGGGGATTGTCGATCTTTTTGAAGAGGGAGCAGCCCTGGGGAAAGATGTGCTCGAAGTGACGGGACGCGACGTAGCGGCTTTCTGCGACGATCTCATCAAAGATTCAAAAACGAACGCAGACATCCTGCAGGAATCTGTGAACCGGGATGTTTACAAGTCCATAAAAAAGGATCTGTACAAAACAAAGGAAAAGGGGGATGACCGGGATGGAAAAAGCAATTGAAGTGAAGGGGCTGCAAAAGTCCTACAAACAGCTCCACGTTCTGAAGGGCGTGGATTTCGAAGTGGAGCAGGGCAATATTTTCGCCCTGCTTGGCTCCAACGGCGCGGGCAAGACGACGGTCGTCAGGATCCTAACCACGCTGCTCAAGCCGGACGGGGGCACCGCCGCCGTAAATGGCTTCGACGTTGCGTCAAAGCCCGACTATGTACGACAGTCGATCAGCCTGACAGGGCAGTTTGCCGCCGTGGACGAGATATTGACCGGGCGGGAAAATCTCATTATGATCGCCAAACTGCGGCACCTTGCCAATTCGCGTCAAGTGGCGGACGATTTGCTGAAACGCTTCGGCCTGTCCGATGCCGCCGACCGCAGGGTATCCACCTATTCGGGTGGGATGTGCCGCAGACTCGACATCGCCATGAGCCTGATCGGAAATCCGCGGCTCATTTTCCTCGACGAGCCGACCACAGGGCTTGACCCCGAGGCGCGCATCGAGGTCTGGAAAACAGTCAAAGAACTTGCCGGCGGCGGAACGACGGTGTTTTTGACTACACAGTATCTGGAGGAAGCCGAGCAGCTTGCGGATCGGATCACCATTCTTCATGAGGGCAGGATTATTGCTAATGGCACGCTTGCGGAGCTTAAAAAGCTCTTCCCGCCCGCAAAAGTGGAGTATGTTGAAAAACAGCCGAGCTTGGAGGAAATATTTCTCGCAATCATCGGCAAGAAGGAGGTAAAGTAAATGGAAACCGTAAAGAAACACTTTTTCAGTGATATGGGTGTCATGCTTGGGCGTTCCATGCGCCACATTACCCGCAGCATGGACACCATCATCACGGTCTGCCTCACTCCGATCGCGATGATGCTGCTGTTTGTCTACGTGCTGGGCGGCGCAATTCAAGCCGGCACGGACAATTATGTGAATTATCTGCTCCCCGGCATTCTGCTGATGGCGATCGCAAGCGGCATCGCCTATACGGCTTTCCGCCTGTTTATGGATATGCAACGAGGTATATTCGAGCGTTTCCACTCCATGCCGATCGCGCGTTCGGCCGCGCTGTGGGGACACGTGCTGACCTCGCTGGTATCCAATGCGATTTCGGTTGCCGTCATCATTCTGGTGGCGCTGATTATGGGCTTCCGCTCGTCGGCAGGGGTGCTTGCATGGCTTGCCGTGGCCGGTATCCTCGCACTGTTTACTCTGGCCCTGATATGGATCGCGGCGATTGCCGGACTGTCCGCAAAATCGGTGGACGGCGCAAGCGCCTTTTCCTATCCGTTACTCTTCCTGCCGTTTATCAGCTCGGCGTTCGTGCCCACTGAATCGATGCCGGGGCCTGTCCGTGCCTTTGCAGAAAATCAGCCGGTGACCTCCATCGTCAACGCGATCCGCTCCCTGCTGGCAAAGCAGCCTGTTGGCAATGACATTTGGGGCGCTCTTGCGTGGTGTTTGGGTATTCTTATTGTTGCGTATATTTTCGCAATGCGGGCTTATAAACGCAAAGTAGCTTAAAGTTAGCAGGCATTAAACTGGTCAACGAAAATATCAAGTAAAGGGATGATAGAGTGTGTGAATACAAGTGGATATTATGTCCTGTTTGTGGAAACAAAACACGGGTCAAGATACGTGATGATACAGTGCTTGAAAATTTCCC
Source organism: Lachnoclostridium sp. UBA903 (assembly GCA_002294045.1). Classification (GTDB taxonomy): domain Bacteria; phylum Bacillota; class Clostridia; order Lachnospirales; family Lachnospiraceae; genus Anaerocolumna. The sequence goes on from DBEP01000051.1 coordinate 84,252, forward strand.
GCTATTTTGTCCCAAGTGTAAACAGGAAACGATAATCAGTGTAAAACAACTGAATATGTCAGTTATTAAAGAGCCGGACGCTAAGACGCAGAGCCGATAACCGTGAGTGAAATCACAGTTGTCGGCTCTTTCTTTTATGGTGCGCTGGGTGAATTTATATATTGACTTTACGGCAGAAATGACCGCGGATATGAAACTAATAAAAAAGAAATGGGGTATTAAATATGTAAAGGTGTGGACCTAAAGATGGAAAGAGGACAAATCGGAATAATATTAGGTCCCTCCGGTTCGGGTAAATCCACTATGATGAACATTATAGGCGGTGCTGATCGGCTTCTGGCTGGGGATTCCGTTCATGCTGGCCTTCGGGAACAACCTGTACGGTTATGTCGCGGAGATAACCAATATGTTGATACCCATGACGGTGAACCCGCTGTATGTCCTGATCAGCTTCGTGTTGATCTTTGCGGTGTACGAGCTAACCAAGCAGCTATGCGGAAGGAAGCTCGCAAGAATATCCATGAGCGAGGCGCTGAAAGCGGGCACGGAATGAGTTGTTTGGCTGCTACACATATAAAGAACCAGTATTGACATATAAACAACAAAATAAAGCCAAGGGCAAACCCGAGGGTCTAAGGTGTCTTAGGGCTTATAGACGCAAGACATAATGAAACCACTAATACGAAAAATAATGGCAATGGCTTTGATATATTAAAGCCATTGCCATTATTTTTTAGAATTGGCGTTGAAGCAATTTAAAACCCTACTTCTTGATGAAACGACAACATCATGATTTGCAAGAAATTTCACTGAAGATATTGACATAATGACTATTCAGTCATATAATGTGACTGACAGGTCATTAATTGAGATATAGGAGGGTGAAACATTGCCGAAGAGAACATTTAACCGTCTTGACGACGATAAAAAAGAAAGAGTGATACGGGCAGCAATTGAGGAATTTCAAATGCATGGCTTTGAAAAAGCGAAGGTAGAGTCAATCGCTCAAAACGCCGGGGTTGCCAAAGGCAGTATCTATCAATATTTTGAGGATAAAAAGGAGCTGTTTTTATATTCCGTCACATGGGCAATAGAGTATTTCATGAAGATCATTGATAGGCAGACTCCGCTTAAAGACATGGATGTCTATGAATATTTCCTTTCAGGAAGCCGCGAACGCTTTGAAGTTATAAAAAAGGAACCTTTATTAATTTCATTTTCCATTGCCTTTACACAGGGCAAGTACGGCAGTCTGGCAGAAGAAATAAACAGAGAGTTAAAGCGGATTGGTGACGAATATGAGATCGGGTTGATTCACAACGGCAAAAAAAAGGGAACGATTCGCAGTGACCTGAACGACGAAATGCTTTTGTTGTTCTTTCAAGGAGTAACGGAAAAGTTCACCATGCGTATTGTAGAAATTGCAAAGAATTTTAATGATGAGCCTACGGAGGAGCAGCTTCTCAAAATGAACAGTCTTATGGAGAGCATGGTTCTGTTATTAAAACAAGGAATGGGGAGGAATTAACAATGTTTATTACGGTTGAAAACCTGAAAAAAAGCTATCAGACGGGTGACAGCAAAAACGAGGTGTTAAAAGGGGTCGGCCTTACGCTTGAAAAAGGAGAAGTCGGGGTAATCCTTGGCCCATCCGGATCGGGAAAGTCTACGCTGATGAATATCATCGGCGGCGTTGACCATGCGGACAGCGGCAGTATCCATGTGGACGGCCTGGAGATTACCGCCCTTAACGACGACAAGCTGACGGATTACCGAAGAGATTCGGTCGGTTTTATCTTTCAGTTTTATAATCTCGTTCCCAATCTCACTGTAGTGGAAAACATCGAGGTGGTTTCCAACATATCAAAATCTGCGCTGGATATGGATACGGTGTTGAAAGCAGTCGGTTTGGAAACGAAAAAAAGGAGCTTTCCGAGGCAGCTTTCCGGAGGTGAGCAGCAGCGCGTATCTATCGCCCGCGCGATTGTGAAGAACCCGAAGCTCTTGCTATGCGACGAGCCAACCGGCGCTCTGGACTATGAAACGTCGCACGGCGTGCTTTCCCTTTTGCAAAAAATCAACCGCGACTTTGGGACGACAATCCTGATGATCACCCACAACACCGCCATCGGAGATATGGCAAACAAAGTTTATAAGCTGCGCAGCGGAGAGATCGTTGAAATGATCCGGCATGATGAAGTGGCCGCGGCGGAAAGGATTGAGTGGTAACGATGCTGTTCAAAAAAGTAATACGATCCATGCTGGAGCATAAGGCCCGCTACATCGGTTCCATGCTTTTGCTCATAATCAGCAGTATGATGTTGGTTATGACAAATAATACATCTATTAATTTAGATCATACTTTCACTTTGTTTTCCGAGCAGAATGTTTTATCCGATGCGGAATTTTCGGTTGATGCCAATATCGACGTTGCCGCGCTGGGCGAACAATTTGATGCAAAGGTTGAGCTTGGCGGCACGGCGGATTGCGAGGTAAAACCCGGTCAAATGCTGCGGGTATTTTCCATGATGGATGCGGTGAATATCCCCGCTGCCCAAGAGGGAAGCTTTCCCGGCGTTTCGGAAATTATGCTTGACCGCTTATTTGCTGAAACAAACGGCTACAAAATTGGCGACACAATCACTGTAGCAAACAAGGATTTAACTGTTTCGGGCTACAGTCTTTTGCCGAATTTCATCTATGTGGTTCAGTCAAAGGAAGTAATGATGAACGACCCCAACACCTTTGGCGTAGGTGTTGTTGGGCAAGCGGATTTTACTGCTTTGCCTAACCAAAATCAGGTTTATGCCATCCGTTTTAACGAACGAGATAATATTCAATCTAAGGAAACGGCAGTAAAAAATGAACTACGTTCGCAGGGGGTTCATGTAGCAAGCTGGCAGAGCACGGCTAAGAAAATCAACGTATCCTATGTGCCTATGGAGGTCGGCGTGCTGTCCACCATGAGCGCCGCCGTGCCGTTTATGATGCTTTCCCTTGCCTGTGTTTTGCTCGGGATGCTAATGTGGCGGACGGTGAAGAGCGAGTCGGTCCTTATCGGGACATTCTATGCCCAGGGCTATCGAAAACGGGAGCTGCGCCGCCACTATTTAATGTTCCCTCTCGTCGTGTCTCTCGTCGGAACGGTGGTTGGCTCCATATTGGGCATATTTCTAACAGACGTCATGTTTAAATTTATGCTGGCGGCTTTCCCCATGCCGGTTTATGAAACGGTATACAATAACGGGATAATTGTACTCGCGGTTTTACTTCCGGTTATCATTCTCTGCGGCGTCACCCGGGTGATTATCGGCAGGATACTGAAAACGCCTCCGGCAATCCTTATGAAAGGCGGAGAATCCAAAAACAAGACAAACTTTATTGAAAGGAGCCTGCGGCTTGACCGTTTGAAATTCAGCACGAAGTTCCAAATCAGGGAACAGGTTCGCAGCCTATCCAGAAGCTTCTTCCTGCTATTTGGCGTTGTTGTCGCCACGATGCTCATATTATATGGTTTTACGATGAAAAGCTCTGTTGACTACATGCTCAACGAGGGCGTAAAGGAGATGTATAACCTTAACTATGAGTATGTTTTCAAATCGGTAAAAACCGGTGAGCCTCCGGCGGGAACGGAACAGTTTGGCGCAGCATATGTGAGCTTGGTGGATAATGATGACGTAAGCTTTTATATTACCGGCGTTCTGCCCGGCACAGAAAGGATCAGATTGAAAGACCTGTCTGGGCAAACGCTTAAGCCGGAGCAAAACACCATTACGGCTCCGATGGCGCAAAAACTGGATGTGAGCGTGGGGGACGCCTTGACGGTGTTCGATACGGAAAACGGAAAGGAACATAGCTTTATCATTGAACAAGTGGCGGATACCTACGCCGGCGACTTTCTGTTTATGCCGCTCGACCGCTTTAATGCGGAGTTTGGGTTGCACGAGGACGCTTACATCGGCATTTGGAGCGATGAGCCGATGACCTTTTCGCAGGGAGAAATCCAGACCACAAAATCCATCGATGCCATTGTCGCAGGTTTCGGCAGCTTAATTGACCAAATGGGGCCCATGATTTATGGTTTAATCTCTGCTGCCTTTATCGTCGGGTTGATAATCATCTATATCGCAACCGGCTTGGTGGTGGACGAAAGCCGCGCCAGCATCTCTTTGATGAAGGTGTTTGGATACAGGAAAAAGGAAATCAATAAATTGATCCTGAACAGCAATACGGTAATTGTTGTGCTGGGCTATTTGCTTGGCATCCCCGCTTTGTTGGGAACCGTGGGCATATTATATCAATCTCTGACGGAAAGCCTGCAACTTGTACTGCCGGTTAAGCTTAATGTCTGGTATATGCTGTTGTGCCTTGTTGTCGTTATGGCAACGTATGAGTTTGCAAAACTGATGTGCAGAAAAAAAGTGGCGCGTATCCCGATGAGCGAGGCATTGAAGGTGGGAACGGAATAGAAGGTCTATATCAGATGGTCTGTGGCAACAAAACACGGGTCAAGATACGCATCGATACGGTACTTGAAAACTTCCCGCTATTTTGTCCCAAGTGCAAACAGGAAACGCTAATCAATGTAAAACAAACTGAATATGTCTGTTATCAAAGAGTCAGACGCTAAGATGCAGAGCCGATAATTTGTGAGAATACTCATGATTATCGGCTCTTTTCTTTCGCTTAAAAACACATAGCGAAATTTTTAATAACATGATTGACTTAAATAGTCAGTCGTGTTATTATTATATTGACCCAAATAGTCTATGTATTTTAAAGTGAATGACTCATTTAGTCAAGATTGGAGGGCTTACATTGGCTAAAGAAAAAAAAGAAAATTTCAATGCTGAAGATTCAAAAAAGGAAAATATCCTAAATGCAGCGATAGCCGAATTTTCACATGGTTACGAAAAAGCTTCGACAGACGCCATCGTAAAATCGGCTGGCGTATCCAAAGGGCTACTATACCATTATTTTGGAACAAAAAAAGATTTATTCGTAGCCACATATGATTATGCTGTTAACGCTATGCTATCGGAGTTTCATGATTTAATTAACTTGAATCAAAAGGATATTTTGGAACGCTGGCGGCAAATCATATTCCTTAAAATGGACTTGATGAAAAAACACCCGATGATTTTTACTTTTGTCGCAAACGCGCAGTTTCCCGATAGCGATGAAGTCAAAAACAATATCGTGGAGCAGCAAAACAAGATTTTAGACGCCGAATCTCCCAAATTGTTTTCTGACATTGACCGCTCCCTGTTCCGTGAGGACATTGATGTGGATACGGTGCTCCGGGTCATATTCTTCACCATGAAGGGCTATTCAGAGAGTCAAGCCGAACCTGCAAAAACAACGGAGGAATATTATGGCGAATACGAACGGTATATAAGCGAAGTAGAACGGTATATCCGTTTCTTCAGAGAAAATTTTTATCGATAGGGGGGAGAAGTGTGAAGAAAAAAACATCTTCACACCAGAAGAACCTCGAAATGAGCACAAAGGGTGCTCATTCCAAGCTTCTTCCCTTATTATTTGTGATGCCGCAGAAGCGGCATCATGTCTGAAAGGTTGAAAGAAAATAAAGTATGAAGAAAGGATGCCACTAACAGATTCTTTCAACCTATTTATTTGTGGCAGTATCGCAAGCAGGCTTGCGATATGCAATGGGTATAAAAATGAAAGTTATCGAGATTAAAAATCTCACCAAGAATTTCGGCAACACAAAGGCGCTGAATGGTTTGAGTTTTTCGGTTGAACGAGGCAGCGTATATGGATTTATCGGCCCAAATGGGGCGGGCAAAACCACAACCATACGGATACTTCTTGGAATACTGCGCAAAAGTTCTGGAGAAGTGACGGTATTGGGAGGCAATCCGTACCATAATGCGGTAGAGCTGCATCGCCGCTTGGTATATGTGCCGGGCGACGTGGCTCTGTGGCCCAATCTTACAGGTGCGGAAGTCATTGACCTGTTAGGGCGGCTTCACGGCGGTATTGACATGGCTAAACGCAAAATGCTTTTGGAACGTTTTCAGTTTGACCCTACAAAAAAATGCCGCACTTACTCAAAGGGCAACCGACAAAAGGTTGCTCTGATAGCTGCGCTCTCCTGTGAGGCGGAGCTATTACTATTGGATGAACCCACCAGCGGCCTTGACCCTTTAATGGAGCAGGTATTTCAGAGCTGTGTAGCAGAGGCGAAAGCAGCCGGAAAGACGGTTTTACTGTCAAGCCACATTCTGTCACAAGTGGAGACCTTGTGCGACCAGATAGGCATAATTAAGCAAGGGGTCATTGTGGATTCGGGCGCATTGGCCGATATGCGCCACCTTACGCGTACTAAAATAGTTGTTCAAACTATCAATCCCGCCACCAACTTGCATAAAATACCCGGTGTCCACAACGCCACATTGCAAGATGGCGAATGGCACTTCGCGGCAGATTCCGAAGTTATGGATGCCGTTATGCAATTCCTCGTACCGTTCGGCATTAAAGCACTCACAGCGGAGCCGCCTACATTGGAGGAATTGTTCATGCAGCATTATAGCGCCGACACACAGAAGGAGGGGAAGCGGCAATGAAAAGGCACTCATTTACAGGCACTTTATCGCTGGCAAGGCTTTACCTTCGGCGCGACCGCTGGTTGCTTCCCCTGTGGATATTGCTTCCGGTGTTAATATCCGTAAGTGTTGTAAGCAGTGCCGCGGTGTATCAGGATTTGCGATTATTCGTCGAAGAATTAACGGCAAATCCGCTTATATCGTCTATTTTAGGGCCGGGAATGTCACCCGATGTTGCAGGCGTGGTCGTATGGCGCTCCACTGGCCAAATCGTTCTGATTTTAGGTATTGCCATGATGCTGACAGTTATCCGCCACACCCGCAGCGAGGAAGAAGCCGGACGAAACGAATTGCTTCGCGCTTATGTTACAGGCCCCTATGCCTCATTAACGGCCGCTCTACTCATCGCCTGCATCAGCAGTATGTTGGCAGGTCTGTTAGTGGCAGTTTACTTTGTTTCATTGGGGCAGGCAGTAAGCAGTTCTTTTGTATTCGGCATGATGATCGCTTTGGCGAGCTGTGTTCATGCGGGCGTTGGTGGCTTGGCCGCACAGCTTAACAAAGGGGCCGATAAGGCAAGAGGCATTGCATTGGCATTTGCTGGTGCAGAAGTATTTTTCCTGATTATCAATAACAGTCAAGGGTCTTATTCTGGTTGGGCATGGCTTTCACCAATGGCGTGGCACAGAGTGGCACAGCCTTTTTATGGAGACAAGGCTTTATCGCTGGTTTTTATGGTGCTTCTCCTTGCAATTCCGCTGGTAGTCGCTTATACTTTGTCTACCCGACGTGACCTTGGGGAAGGCATCTTTCCAGAGAAATCGGGCAGGGCGCAAGCCGCAGCCGGATTTCGCAGCCCTCTTGCTCTTGCATGGCGCTTGCAAAAAGGTTCCGCTATTGGCGTACTTGTGGGAATTGTACTAATAGGTGGTGCTGTCGGTGGTATGGCACAAAGCGTATCAGAAACCGCAGGCATCGGTGATTTGATCGGTGGTCTTGGCGGGATGAACTGGATGGCGGAGGTTGGTAATCGTAACGCATTCATCGGTGTATTTATCTACATTTTAACAATGGCAATAGCCGCCTATACGATAATGAGCGTTTTACGTCTGCAAAAAGAGGAATATGAGTATCATGCGGAAATGATACTGGCAAAACCGGTAAGCCGTACACAATGGATGTTCAGCAATTTGTTGGTTTCTATGCTGTGTGTCACTGGCATTATGCTTACATTGGGATTTTCTTCTGGCTTAATGTTTGGACTGGGCAGCAGTGATTTTGGGCAGTCTTTTCAGAGCGTATGGCTGATGTGTGTTTCAAAAATCCCGGTGGTGTGGGTAATGGCGGG
>DBEP01000065.1 GCA_002294045.1 Lachnoclostridium sp. UBA903
TTGTCTGGTCCCAGATAGAAATAATTTTTGATGTTCCGTCCGCATTTCTAAATGCCGAGTGTGTATAATCAATACCGGTATCAACTAAACCGATTAAAACTCCCTGCCCGTTCAGATTAAAGGCCGGTATATTAAGTACTCTGTTTATGCCGGATGCTTCCAGGCTGCCGATATCAGCCAGGCCAAATAGATTTGGAACAACACTGTAACCCAGTGTCTGTACTATGTTGCTTGGCAAAAATTCAATTGGTGCATATAAGACAGCATGGGTATCGTTGATTATATTATAGCAGCTATCAGGAATATCCTGCAATTCCTGGGGAAATCTGCGATATTCAATGAGTAAGTCTGCAAAATCCTCACTATAAATCCGTTCACCGCAATTTTGATCCAAGGCTGGTTCATCCTCTTATACTTAATTTAATTAAATATATGATTGGTAACAGTTAATATTCTAGATTCAGATACTTAATTTGAATTATATAGGGCTTGGCGGTTCCTGCACGCAACCGCCAAATCTGCATATAATTCACCGGAAACGGTTCCTTCGGATAATTGCACAGCCATACGAAGATATAAGAAACATACTGCCTGTTATAGGGTTCTTTCCTGCCAAGTCAGACACTACATCCGGAAATTGCCTTTCCCCCGGTATCATTTTCCTTCTTGCGTTTTCTTGGCCTGCATAACCTGGATAGTAAAAATAATCTTATGTTAAAATAAATTTGGAATAAGGTTAATATTTTGTAAATTATAACCTTCCTAATTGTAACCGTAACTTTTGCATGCTATAATAAGAAAGGAAAAAACATATCCTAATATTACTGGGAGACAATATTATGAAACTAAACTATAAGCGGACTTTTTTTATCGGTCTGGCATTTATGTCCATATGCGCCTTCTGGCAGTTATATGACAACCTTATTCCATTAATATTATCCAATACCTTTGGTCTGGGAGAAACTGTGACCGGCGGTATCATGGCTATGGACAACATCCTGGCCTTATTTCTCCTTCCGCTGTTTGGAGCTTTGTCCGACAAAACGCATACCAGGTTAGGTAAGCGGATTCCCTATATCATTACCGGAACAATACTTGCGGTTTTATTTATGATTTTTATACCAATAGCAGACCGGATGAATCATTTTATTTTATTTTTTATCTCCTTAGGTATTGTGCTGATTGCAATGAGTTCCTACCGTTCTCCTGCCGTAGCACTGATGCCGGATGTAACTCCGAAGCCTTTAAGAAGCAGCGCCAATTCCATTATCAACTTAATGGGTACACTGGGAGCGGTTTTTACTTTAGTAATGTCAGCTTTATTAATCCCTAATACAGATTACCCGGACTACCTGCCAATTTTTATAACGGTTGCTGTTCTGATGATTGCAGCTGTTTCCCTGTTGGTCATAACAATCCGGGAAAATAAACTGGCACAGGAAATTTCCCGGATCAATCTAAATTATTCGGAGACTACAAAGAAAGACGACCAAAAAACATCACAGGAACCCCTCCCTGCCGAAGTAAAAAGGAGCTTATTCTTTATTCTGGCTTCCGTATTTTTATGGTTTACCGCTTATAACGCAGTTACCACTGCTTTTACCAGATATGCCGACAGAATCTGGGGTCTTAAGGGCGGAAGCTTTGCCAATACCCTGTTAGTGGCAACCGCAGCTGCAACCATCAGTTATGTACCCATTGGCATAATATCCGGCAAGCTGGGAAGAAAGAAGACAATCCTTGGCGGCATTATTTTAATGACTATTTCCTATCTCTCCGGATATATGTTTACCTCGTTTTCTCCCGTCATATTTGTGATATTCGCCTTTACCGGTATAGGCTGGGCAGCCATTAATGTCAATTCCTACCCGATGGTAGTGGAAATGAGCCGCAGCTTCGACATAGGCAAATATACCGGTTTATATTATACCTTTTCCATGGCGGCACAAATATTTACTCCGGTCCTATCCGGGATTTTGCTGGAGAATATATCTTACCGGACACTTTTCCCGTATTCTTTTATATTTTCAATACTATCCTTTTGCACCATGCTCTGTGTCAGGCATGGGGATTCCATACCGCTGAAAAAGGGAAGTGCCCTGGAACATTTTGACGTAGATGACTGAAATAACATATTGGGCTTGACTGCATTCGATTATATTGTTTGTCAACGGAATTTCAGAAACAGGATTAACGGACAGCAAGCCGGCTGCTTTGGAGGATGCTATGTGGTTTTATATTGTAATGATAATCGGAATCGTATTGCTTTTATATTTGTTTGCTATTATGCCTAAAATGACCGGAAGGCACAATCTAACACCCTGGCAGGGAAAATATTATGCGCACCGGGGACTTCATCAGAATAAAAACAAGATACCGGAGAATTCCATGGCTGCCTTCTGTCTTGCCGTCAGGCATGATTATGGCATTGAAATGGATGTTCAGCTTTCCAAAGATAATATCCCTGTAATTTTTCACGATTATAGCCTTAAGCGGGTATGCAAAGTGAATAAGAAAGTACGTGACCTTACTTTTGCCGAGTTGCAGGAGTTATCCTTATACCAGTCCGGGGAACGCATTCCCTCCCTGCAGTCTGTTCTGGATATGGTTGACGGCCAGGTTCCCCTGATAATAGAATTTAAGGTGGAACTCCGTGATATCTCTGTCTGCGACATTGCCGCTCCCATGCTGGATAAGTACAAAGGTCTTTATTGCATTGAATCTTTTAACCCCCTGGTATTGCTCTGGTATAAGAAAAACCGTCCCCATATTATGAGAGGCCAGTTATCCAGTAATCTGATTAAGGATAAAGAAATGGGAAGTGTAACCTTATATTTCATCCTTCAGAACCTGCTGCTGAATTTTTTAACAAAACCGGATTTTATATCCTATAATTATATTCACCGCTACATGCTGTCTTTTATACTCTGCCGCCGTTTATACAAGGTGCCTGCCTTTGCGTGGACCATAAAAAGCCAGGAAGGATTAAACGAAAGCAGGCACTCGTTTGATTTCTTTATCTTTGATCATTTTATACCACAGGAATAGGAGGGATTTTATGGCTGCCCTTTGTAAATTAAAACCAAAAATACGAAGTAAATTCCGGCTCTATGCGGGACGCAGTTATTATACCTGGAAAAGATATTTATGGTGGTATCTAGGGAATGTTAAATTCGCAGAAAAGAAACAGAATCCGCCCTTGCGCTACGAATGTTTTTATCATAAAACACCGCTTATCAGGCAGTTGAAGGATGTGGATATGCATTTGCAATATAATAAAATAATCAATCTGAAAATTGCCGTAAGTAAATTAAATCACGTCGTTATATATCCCGGGGAAACTTTTTCTTACTGGAAACTGATTGGAAAACCAACTAGAAAAAAAGGCTACGTTGACGGCATGACGCTGTCCCATGGTTCTTTTAAGCCGGGAATCGGTGGCGGACTATGCCAGTTATCAAACCTGATTTATTGGATGACAATACATACCTCACTTACAATCATGGAACGTTACCGCCACAGCTATGATGTATTTCCCGATTCCGACCGGACTCAACCCTTCGGCAGCGGGGCAACCTGTGTCTATAATTACCGGGATTTAATAATTAAAAATGAAACCGCCATGACATTTCAATTATGCCTGAATATAACGGATACCCATTTGACGGGCTGTTTAAAATCCAACGTGCCTCCTTCCTGTCTTTATAAGGTATATGAAAAAGAACACCGTATGGATTTGGAATATTGGGGCGGATACAGCAGGCACAATGTTCTTTTCCGGAAAATATATTATTTAGACGGTACTTTCGTTGGGGATGAATACGTTACGGAGAATCACGCATTAATGATGTACAACCCCTTTCTGACGGATACGAATTCCTTTACATAGCTTCATGGAATTTACCGAGAAAAGCCTTGGTCCTCTCATTGCTTGAGTTAAATAATTCCGCAGGCGTGGTATCCTCTACAATAACTCCCTGATCCATAAAAATCATACGGTTGGAAATATCCCTGGCAAAACCCATTTCATGGGTTACGATAATCATAGTCATGTCAAGGCTTGTAAGGGACCGGATTACCTTTAAAACCTCTCCGGTAAGTTCGGGGTCCAGGGCCGAAGTAGGTTCATCAAAGAACAGAATTTTGGGTTTTAGTGCAAGGGCCCGGGCTATGGATACACGCTGTGACTGGCCGCCGGACAGCTGATAAGGAAGTGCTTCTGCTTTATCCTTAAGCCCTAATTTATCTAATAACTCAAAAGCTGTTTTTTCCGCCTCTTCTTTTGGTATACCTGCAACAAAGACAGGTGCCTCCGTAATATTCCTTAGCACATTATAATGAGGAAAAAGGTTAAAATTCTGGAAAACCAGGCCGGTTATCATTCTTATTTTCTTTAATACGGCTTCATTGGCATAGACACTTTTTCCGTTAATGTCAGATACCATAATGTCCCCGTCCACGATAATCTCTCCGGAGTCCACGGTTTCCAGCCGGTTCAGGCAACGTAACAGCGTTGATTTACCGGAGCCGGAAGAACCGATTATGGATATAATTTCTTTGTTATCAACCTTTAAGGATATATCTTTTAACACCTGAAGGTTATCAAAATTTTTCACTAAATTTTTAACTTCCAATATACTCATTTTATTTCCTCCGGTTATCGATAGTAGCTCATGCTGTTTTCCGCCATGGAGCAGCCTTTTGAAACTACACTGTTCATAACTAGATAAAAGGCACCTGCCATAATTAACGGCATCAGGGAACCCATCCTGGACATGGTATCGGTTGCCAGGTCATATATTTCGCTTACCCCAATTACACTGACTAAAGCCGTATCCTTTACTAAAGTCATAAATTCATTGCTCATAGGAGGAAGAATCCGTTTTATAACCTGGGGCAATATAATTTTAAAAAAAGTCTGGTTCTTACTGAAACCCAGAACCGTAGCCGCTTCATACTGCCCTCTTGGCATGGATTCAATACCCGCCCGGTAAATTTCAGCAAAATAGGCGGCATAGTTAATTGTCATGGCCACAATGGCTGCCCAGAACCTGGGCAGTGTCCCTCCAAATACGTAATACGGAAAATAAAAGAAGAAAAATAGCTGCAAAATTAACGGCGTGCCTCTCATAATCAGCAGATAAAACCTTACCGGTCCGTTAATCAATATATGTTTGGACATTCTTCCGAATGATACTATCAATCCAAGGGGTAACCCAAAACCTAAAGTCAATATAAAGATTTTTAGGGTTACAAAGGATGCTTCCCCCATTATTTTAAGCAAATCAAGAAATAATTCCTGCGTCATTGTTCTCCTCCTAATGCAGAATCAGATACTTGTACATTATAGCACACTTTACTGCATTAGTGAAGTAATATATTATTACAGTAAACTGAATTGATAGAGAGATTGAGGAATTTCCACAGCGTCATGTGTATCCTGCCGGTCGGGCTTTTTATTCAATAGGACATAATTTTCTATTACATAAAAAACGTCTGTCCAATATACATGCTTATCTAAAAGCAAGCCTATTGGACAGACTATATATTCTGTTGTTAGGACGTGTCTGAAAACTGCCTGTGCCTATACACGAATACTTACCGCTGAATCGGCAATTATTTACAACCCGTATTTAGCTTATATTTCACTCTATTGTAGTAAGGTTTTTTCCGAACCAGGTTTCACTGATTTGGGTCAGGGTACCGTCCGCAGCCATTTCTTTTAAATGCTTCTCTACTTCGGCACACAGCGTTTTGTCACCTTTTCTGAAACCTACCACATAATCTTCATCCGCTAAAGTTTCTTCCAGGATTTTATAGGTTCCTTCCTCTTTTTCCGTATAATAGCGGGCAACCACCTCATCCATAACCACAGCGTCGGAACCGGACACTTTAAGGTCCAGGAGGGCCTGCACATTATCTTCCACTTTAACCAGTTCTTTTAAGGAGCTTTTAAAATCCGCATTGGCATCAACCGCATCCGATGCTGTGGAGCCATTTTGGATAATAACCGTTTTACCCGCTAAATCTGCCAGGGTATTGACATCACTGCCGGCTAATACAACGGCTACCTGGGTGTTTTGCATGTACGGAATACTTAAGGTCATGGATTTTGCACGCTCTTCATTATATGTCATACCGTTCCAGATACAGTCAATATTCTTCGTAGAAAGCTCCACTTCCTTGGCATCCCAGCTGATGGGCTGAATTTCAAGCTCTATACCCATGCGCTTGCATACTTCCCTGGCTACGTCTATGTCAAAGCCTACAATTTCCTGGTTATCATCTTTAAACCCCATGGGAGGAAACGCATCATCCAGGCCTAAAATAAGTTTACCTTTTGTTTTGATGTCCTCCAGTGAAGTATCCGCTTCGGCAGAAGAACCGGTTCCGTTATCACTCTTCTTGGAACATCCGGCAGCCAATACTGCTAATAACATTGTTATGACAAATAGTTTTATCATTTTTTTCATTTTCACTAGCCCTCCGCAATCCCGTATAATCCGTTGAATAATTATACTTTTTTTATAATAAGCATTCATTATAGTAGCATACCCTTAAGCTTCTGTCAATAACACGGAAGCAAGATAAGTCTCCACATAATAGCCTTTTCCTTCTGTTTGGTCCAAATTTATATATTCAGACTTATAGGGAATGGGTTGTCGGTCGCAATATATCTAAAAGTTCCAATTTTTCTATATTTTTCTATAATTATGTAGAAATATTTCTGTATTTGGTTTATAATAGTGGTAATAAATCAGCTTGAAAGGAAATCTAAATGCTAAAAAAAATCTTTAAGTACATCTTTATATTTGTATGGTTTGTATATTTTTTTACGGGCATAGTAGTTAATACAAAGTATAGCTTTGGAGACTATGTGGTAGCGATTATTCTTATGTTTTTACCAATAATCTTGATTTATGCAAAAAAAATAGTTAAGGCTAAAAAACTAGCCAAAGTTGAAAAACAAATAAATGAAAAAATTGAATATGAAAACGAGAAAATTAACAATTTGCAAACAGGACTCCCGGTTCTAAATATACCCTCTTTATTTTTGGGCAATGCTAAATTACACTACTATGAGCCTGCAGTTTTATTATATGAAGAAAATAAAATGGTAGGTTTAATAAATGAATCAACAAAAGACACCAGAAGATTAGCCAGTTTTTTCAACTCAGATTATGAGCAATACAAAAGCAAAAGCACCGGAATCAGCAAAGCCGTATATGAAGACATTTCTTATCATTATCATGGCGAGCTTGCTATTACAAGTAAGAGTATAATATTTATTAATCAGGAAAAGGGATTTGAAATAAAAGTTAATGATATTGCATTTGTGCAAGAATATTCTAATGGCGTAAGTATTCAAAATGGAGATGATGTATATCTGATTTTAATAGATGAACCAAGATATTTTATAGCAATATTAAATACTCTCAAAAATGATTTATGATACATAAAATGGCTGTTGCAAAATAATAAAATTACCAAACTTGGGTTTGAAATATAGTTATATTTCTTAAATTTTACAGCAGCCCCTTTACTTTATTGTTTCGTTACCTGTTTTATTTTCTCAACATCTTTCCTTACATAATTCAGATGAGGAATCATCCCTTATTTCCAATAAAAAGAGTATTGCCAGGGCCTGCCCGTACGGCATGGATTTTAACTCAACATTTTTATAAAACTGTTTTGATTTCCTGCCCATTGCGGTACCGTAAGAAACCTGGCCTACTATACCGTCATCCCTGATATTATTTAATACCGCATCCAGTGCTTTATAGGCACATTCCCGGTAGGATTCCCCTATATATCCCAGATGCACCGCCCTGAGAATACCGTAGGAAAATCCGCAGGTGGCACTTGTTTCCAGATAAGAATCCGGGTCGTCAATCAAAGTATGCCACATTCCAGACGGGTCCTGATATTTTTTCAAAGCGGTTACCTGCTGCTGCAAAGCTTCCAGCAAAAACCTTTTCACACTTTCCTCACAGGGTATTATGGTAAGAAACTCAGGGATTGCTATGGTTACCCAGCAATTGCCCCTTCCCCATAAGGCTTCTGAAAAATTATGGTTTCCTAAGAAGGTCCATCCGTGAAACCACAGTCCGGTTTTTTTGTCAGTCAGATATTTGATATGCAGCAGAAACTGGTATATCGCTTCTTCCATAAATTCATTATGTTTACTGATTCGGCCGTAATTAGCAAGGAAAAGAACAGTCATTACCAAAGTATCGTCCCATAATTCCTGCTCGTTTACCGTATCCGATGTAATATGCTGAAATCCGCTTTCCTTTGTTCTCGGAAGACCCTCCATAATCCATTCGGCCCATTCCCTGCACAGAGACAGATAAATATGATTATTCGTATACTCCGCAAGAAAGGATAAGGCCAGCATAGGGGCACAGGTATTAATGTTTTTGGAGGGAAGCCCTGTCTTAAGCCGCTCATCATAATACTTTATGAGCATATCCAGGTAATTCTTCTCTTTTGTTTTCTCAAACAGCTTCCACAGACCGAACAAACCTATTCCCTGGGTCCATTCCCAATATTGATATTTGCTTATATCATCGCCTGCCAGATTACTTGTTTTCATATTGGATAAAAAAGTGGCATCCTCCTCATACAATACCTTTTTAAAACTCATGATTAATCTGCTAAGCTTATCACTTATCCTATTTTCTATGTTTGCTGACATCTGTTATTTCCTTTCAACATTTGGTCAGGACTTGCCTTTTATTTGATATAATATGCCAGGTAATATTATCCCGGGGCCTATCTTACCGTAATTTTATATTATTCTTTTATACTGTCAAAATCTACGCTTTTCTTACCTTTATAGCTATTTTCATTGCATTTTTTGCTTTTTTACACTATAATTTTAGCATAGATTTCCCACCGGAAACGTAATATTACCTTAAATTAAATTTACTGTAATGGCAAAACAGTTTGTAATCCGGAAAAGGAGGCTTCCTGATGCTGCTCGAAAACATGGTTCTTTATGAGAAACATCATCTGACGGAAATCAATACTCCGGAAGACCCATTTTATTATTTCTTTGATTATGATGAACGTTCCTATACAATTAATATGGAATTTCAGCATTTCCATCAATTTTATGAATTCTGCATACTGCTGGATCAATCGGCCGACCATCTGCTTGAAGGTGATATCTATGATCTTCAGTTTCTGGATATTGTGGCCATAAAGCCCCCCGTACTGCATAAAACTCAATATCCCCACGGAGGGCCCAAAAAACGGTTAATCATTAATTTTATATTTCCATTGGATGCGGCCGGGTTAAGTAATGATTTGAACAGTCTGTTTACCATTTTTGATAAACCCATACCGATTTACCGTTTTACCGGTAACTATAAAGAGCAGATTTTTTCGGTTCTAAATGATATTTTCCGATTGACCAAATCCGGAAAAAACGGTATAAACAACCTGCTTATACATAATAAATTTCTGGAATTCCTTGCAAAGATTTATTTATTTCAGGAGCATAATACTTATGTTGTCCATTCCTCCGTGGATAACTTAAAAAACAAAGTCTATTCCATTACCTCTTATATCCATGAGCATTACAGAGAGGAACTGTCATTGGAATTCCTGTCCAGGAATTTTTATATCAGCAGCTATTACCTCTCCCACCAGTTTAAAAATATAACCGGTTTCACTTTAAATAATTATATTCAGATGACACGGATACGAAATGCCCAGCAGCTGCTGCTGACAACGGATATGAATGTTACACGGATTTCCGAAGCATGCGGCTTCTCAAGTTTTTCCCAGTTCAACCGTACATTCCGTAAACACTGCGGTACTTCACCTTCAAAATACCGGTCAAACAAAGGCTCTAAAGCGGCATATTTCCTTCATACCGGGGAATAAATACAAAAGGGTTCTTTGCCCGTCAGTTCCATAAAGAATTTATCTGAAGCCTTACACGTAATCCAGAACTTTAATGTAGATTGTTTTTTCACATGGCGTGTAATCATTCAAATATATGGTATAACCCGTATCATTTCTTTCTTCTCCGAAATAATGCCCGTCAAATTCGTGAGTACCAAAACCCGGTCCAATCAGAATACGATTCCGTTTATGGGTAAGGTTTACATATCCGTCCCGTAAAATCATGGATGAGCCTTTTTCGGCCCGGAAATAAAAATGTTCATTTTCCAAGATACATTCGGAAGGTATGCAGATTTGCAGCCGCAGAGGAAGCCGGTTAAGACCATCTGCTTTCATATGCAGCCGTAATCCGTCCTCTGTCTCCGAAACTGTAACCGTAGTTGTTATCTCACTGTTATACAGCAGTTCTCTTTTGGAATGATCCATTTCCCACCAGTCGCCGGTTCCGGTGTAATTACGAAACGGCAGGTAATACCAGCCCCGTATGGTTGCGGTCATGGTATACTCCTTATCCCCCGCCTTAAGGGTCCGGGGAAGAAAATTACGTACCTCGCAGCAACTTTCGCCGATTTTTACGTATATGGGTGTTTCTCCCACTTTAAAAAACAGGAAATTACCGCTGCCTTTTATAAGGGTATATCCGAACTTTTCCGTTTTCACTCTTACCACACCCGGATTCTGGTAATATTTGCGGTAGCTGTCCAAAAAACCATAACCTGTAAAACGGTAGTTGCACATGCGTTCATTTAACATCAGAACAGGAAGACAGTCCGGCGCTTCGCACCCCCGCCCGGAACAATCCTTTATTATTTTATGTGCCGCAGCATCCAATTCCGGACTAAACCGCAGGCTGGTTATATAGAGATACTGGTAAAAATACCTGTCCATATATTCTGTTCTGCCCTGATCCTGTCTGGTTGAGTTCTGGGTGAAAATCGTATCATCCGGCTCGATATATGTAAGCATCATATGAAGATTTCGTTCTGCAAACCCCAGATACTTTTCATCCCCGCTCTCCTCATACATGGCAATCATGGCATTGTTTACGACTGCGTTATAGCCTCCTGTAGAACGTTCCGCATATTGTCCGTCCTCGTCTCCGTCAATTCCTTCCGTAAGATATTCCCTGGCTCTGGCAAGATACTCCTCTGCCACAGGCTCATTGTGTAAAAGATTGGCCCCCTGCATTAAGGCCGCGCAGATAGCCCAGCGGTGATTCGGCGTATGGAAGCCTCCGCTGCTTATGGCTTTTAACGCTCTGCACAAAATACTAAAATACTGCTCTTTTAACTCCCCCGTTTTATCCGTTTTATCATATCTCAAAAAAAGGCGGTAAGCGGCAATCAGCCGTTTAAAACAAAAGGCCGTATCCGGCGCCGACTTAAAGTTGCAGGAAGGAAAATCAAAGCTTCCATCCTCCCGCTGGAAGGCGGCAACAAAATCCAGAGCCAGCTTCATTGCTTTATAAAGCTCCGGATTATGATAATAGCAGCTGTCCTCATTCAGGTATACCGCCGCTGCGGTAGTTAAAACATACACCGTCGGTTTTACATCCAAAATGGGATTTTTCAGGCTGCCGTAATCCTTTCTTTCCGGATTCCTTACCTGGTTATGCATAAAATCCGCCACCCGTTTTTCGGCGGAACGGATTATTTGGCCTATATATCTGTCCATTGTATTTACTCCTTCTACTATTAAAGTGAAAAACTGTCACTTTAGTGACATCTTCCGTTGGTGCGTCATGTGCATCCCCGGTCGGGTTTTTATTCAATAGGACGCAATTTCCTATTGAATAAGAAAATATCCGGTCGGGCATTTTGTGCAATATTTATTTTTCAAACACTCTCTAGAGTGTAATATTCTATCGCACAAAAAATATGGGATTGGTAATCGCCATATTCGTACAGTCTTCTTCCGCTGTAAAGAACATCCATTTTACATTTTTTATATCAATGCCCGATAATATCCTGCTGTAATCGTAAGTACCCTTCCCCGTATCCGCCGGTTCCAGGGGATAATTCCTGATTCGGTTCCCATTGGTATGGATTGTAAGCTTCTTAAGGGGCCGGTTTGACAGCAGTTTTAACCGGATGCTAATCTTATCCGCCTTTCTCCGTACCGTATCTCCGGGAAGCATTCCGTCAATATCCGGAATTAATATGGGTCCGTTGGTCAGAAAGCTGTTCCCTTTCTTAAGCCCGGCCAGCAATTTATCCTGGGTAATTTCTCCTTTTACTTGTACATAAGTTCTTACTCCCGCACTTGTAAGATTGCTCCCGAGCCATTTATGAAAGACCGGTTTCATTTCCTGATACAATTTCAGAAAAGAAACCGCTTCGTCTTTCAGTGTCTCCGGCAGGGATAATCCGCCGTTTATTATAAGGCCGGCTAACCAGTTTAGTTTATTATAATATACATGGTAATCATCTGCCAGAATATTATGGGTATCACTTCCTGACGTGGCAGGAATAAACCTTCCTTCTTCCAGAAGTCTCCGCCACAGAAGAAAAGCTTTATAATTCGGCGAACCTTTAATCATAGGGTTAGAGCCGTTCCAGATTTCCATGGTATCAAATATCTGTATTATATCATCAAAATTATTATTCCAGGAAATGGACTTATTGGAGTCTTTCGGATGATTAATCTGCGCAACCCCGCCCAGCTTTTTGATTTCATCCGAAATTCTTATAAATTCATTCCGCAGATAAGTATCGGTGCGGTTTTCTTTTACAGGAATCCGGTAGATAATATCCTCATCCGCTCCCAGTGCCATAACATGCCCGTTGGAAGTGGATATTTCCTTGGAGATAACAGGTGTAAAGGAATCTCTCTTTAATGCGCTCCACTCTTTATGATTCAGGATATTATGATGGTCGCTGAGTGCTCCGTAAGAAGCCCCCATGGCCGCCATTGACCGGCATACCTGTGCGGGACTCTCTATGACCGGATCGGTGCCATTATACACCGGACTGCTGTAAATGCTGTGATGATGCAGATCGCCCGAGTACCATCCATCCGCCTTTAGATGAGTTATGGGAATCAATTCCTGTATGAGCCTTGCTTCGCGATTGGGATAAACGGAAAAGTACACGGTATTTATCTCATATTCGGAACCTTTTGATATTTCAGCCATATAATCGCCGGCGGGAAGGACAGCCTCTAATTTACCGTTCCAGTCTGTTATTTCCCTGATAATATTAATTTCACCGAGTCCTCCGTCAGCCTTCTGCTCTGGCCCGCCGGAGTTTACGGGGAAGAATCTTACCTGGGCAGGGACTCCCTCGCTGGTTTCGTCTTTCACAAATACCTTCACCGGACCGGTTTCCCCATACTGCTTTGGTACATAATAAAGCCTTTGATGATTACAAAGCTCCTCAAGCCAAAGAACTATATTATGCAGCCGTTCCTTCCGGTGGTCTTCATATATGACCTCTTCACCCGAAACAGACTTAAGCTCCATTATAATGTCATAACCGGTTGATAATAATTTAGTCATTTTAGACATATTATACCTCCTTGATATCCTGCTTTTCCATAACGTCGGGACAGCCTTTACAATAGGGGCTGCTGCAAATTGAAAATATAACTTACTTGCAACAGCCCCTATTATTGACTGATAACTTCCAGCCAGTTATTTCCGCCAGGATATAAAGATATTATTTTGCCACATTGGTATCGTAATAAGCCGCTCTTTCCTCCAGTATCTTGTCTAAGCCGGCTTTTACCACCTTATTATATTCGGACTTCTGCAAGGAATCAAATTCCCCGGGACTGCAGCTGATTAACTTATAGACATATTCAATTGCCAGCTTCTTTACATTTGCCAGATAAGTGGCTTCGGATTCCAGAATTGCAGGATAGGTCGGATACAGATACTGGCCCGTGTACATAACATCATACAGATTGCTGAACCAGTCTTCCGATTCCCATGTGCTTGAGGAAGCCCATTGCGATACCACGGCCTCTTTGCTGTCCGTAAATTCAAAATGGTCGTTTACAATATTTAAGTCCGCGCAGGTTCCGGGATATCCCTTGGCATATAACTCATCTTCCGTAAGAGCAACAGGTACGCCTGCGTCACTTACCGTATGATCCGGCGTATAAGCTACGTTTTGCGCATTTTCAGGGTCCGCCAGCCAGTTCAGGTATTTTATGCAGGCATCTGCCTTGTCTGCGCTTGTGGCAGGCACCATTATGAACATGCCGTATAATGGCTCGGTAGGATTAATATAATTGCCTTCCGGTGTGTCAAAACAATTTAAAGGTACGAATTCGGCATCGGGAACATTGGACTGCAATACGGGAATATAGGCAAATATATTCGTACTGTCATCCAACACGTAACCCACGTTACCCGCACTGACATCCTGAACATAAATATCATTGGTGGTATCCGTAGCAAAATCTTTTTTTATCAGACCTTCGTTATACAGCTGGTTCATTTGCCTTAAGCCATCCACGGCACCATCTGCAAATATCTTAAAGGCTTCCGAATATATGTAAGCATCTCTCTCCGATAATTCCGGAACATAGGAACCGATAAAATTAAGATAGAATTTTTCCGTATCTATCGTACCGCCCATAGCCCACGGTATCACATTCTTAACATTGCCCGGGTTCTGCTCTTTAAATGCACGCAGGGCGGTGATTAATTCTTCTTTTGTGGCCGGAATATCCATTCCAAGCTTATCCAGCCAGTCTTTCCGGATGTAGGAAATATGACGGGGAACCTGTACGCCTCTTCTTTTCATAATGGCATACTGCTTTCCGTCCATCTGGCCCATATATTGTATATTTCCGATAGTGCTGTTTATGGTGGAGCCATAATTGGCATAGGCCTCCGTTAAATCCGCCAGACCGTTCTTGGAGGCATAGTTGCCGTAAATGCCCTGATCGTAAGTAAATACGATGTCCGGAGCCGTGCCGCCGGCCATCATAATATTCAGCTTATCATCCGAGCCGGACCTGGGAACCGCTACATAGTTAACCTTTACGTTGCATGCCTGTAAAACCTGTTCCTGAATCCATTCTGTCAGAGTGTTTTCTTCATTGGTCGTGTTAGGCGCCGCATTGCCCCGGTCCCATACCATAACCGAGATTTCCTGTGTCTCTCCGGCATCCGCCGAAGGGGATGCGTCTGTGCCGTTTTTCTCAGATGCACTATCCGCATCGCCGGAATTTGTTTGGGAATTGCCCGAAGTGCCGGATGATTTCGCTCCGCATGCAGTAAACGCCATAACTATGACCAGCAGCAATACACCTGTTACTTTTAATCTTTTTTTCATATTTATCCTCCTTATATGCTTTTTATCATATTCCCCGGCAGCCTTGGGCCGCTCAGGGCAAATGACCAGAATACATTTACTCAGCCCTTTACGGCTCCCAGCATAATACCTTTGGTAAAATATCTTTGAATGAACGGATATGCAATCAGCATGGGCGTCATTGAGATAACGATACTGGCAGCTTTGATATTATCTGCAATCAATTGGGTGTTGGTTCCTTCCTGCAGTGAAATTTTTACCGAATCTATCATTTGCTTTAACATCATCTGTACCGTATACAGACTTGATTTATTAATGTAATACAATACGTCGCTGATACCGTTCCACCGGCTGACCGCATAGAAAAGGCTTAAAGTGGCAATGGCCGGCACCGCCAGGGGAATGGCAATTTTAGTCAGTGCCTTAAACTCGGAACAGCCGTCAATGTAAGCCGATTCGTAGAGAGATTTATCTATTCCAATAAAAAATGACCGCATAATAATCAGGTTGTAGGCGCTTAGAGCACCCGGTATGAGTAATGCCCATACCGTATCAATAAGATCGAAGCTTTTCACATTTAAGTAATTGGGAACCGTTCCCGGATCAAAATACATGGTAAGAACAAACAATGTCATTATTAATTTTCTTCCCTTTAACCCTTCCTTGGAAAGGGGATAGGCCGCCAGGATTGTCATTATCATACAGATGCCCGTATACGCGGCGGTTAAAAGCACCGAATATAAGAAAGAATTTACAAAATTGCTGTTGCCAAAGGCTCTTTCGTATGCTTCCGTTGTAAACTGCACCGGGAAAATCCATACATTTCCGGAAAGAATTGCTGTTTTGGAGCTTAAAGATACCGATATGACCCGTAAAATCGGAGTAATAGTCAGTAAAGTTATAATAATGAAAATACTGCCCACAACAGCCTGGAAAATCCTGGATGACCTGCTTTTAACTTCACTCATTAAATAACACCTTCCTCTCCGAATTTCCGGGCCATGGCATTGACAATTAAAATAAGAATCACACCGACTACGGACTGGAACAGGCCCACTGCCGTTGCAAAATCAAACCTCGCCGATTGCAGACCAACACTGTATACATAGGTGCTGATAACTTCCGAAACATCTTTTACAATTGTATTACCCATCATATAGGGACGATCAAAACCAATAGATACTACCTGTCCAAGTTTCATAATCAGCATTACGGAGATTGTTCCCTTAATCTGAGGTATGGTAACATACCAGATTCTTTTTAATCTCCCTGCCCCGTCAATATAGGCAGCTTCACTTAAGCTTGGATCCGAGCCTGTAAGGGCCGCAAGGTAAATAATTAATCCATATCCTGCTCCCTGCCAGATACCGGTTATCCAGTAGACGACTCTCCATATGGCGGGATTGGTAAGAAAATCAATACTTTCTCCGCCGAACACCCCAATGAGACTGTTAAGCAACCCGTTATTCGAACATATTTGGTTTACTATTCCTGCTATAATAACCCAGGAAAAGAAGTTCGGCAGGTACAAAACCAGCTGGGTGGATTTCTTAATAAATTTACTGTTTAACTCGTACAGGAACAAGGCAAGGATAATCGGAACCGGGAATCCAAGTATAATATCGCCGATATTCAAAATCAAAGTATTTTTAAGCGCCAGCCAGAAATCAGAAGAAGAAAATGCTTCTTTAAAATGCTGAAGGCCTATCCATTCACTGCCCCAGATACCTTCAAAGATATTAAATTGTTTAAATGCCACTACCGTGCCAAGCATAGGCTTATATTTAAAGAGCAGCAGGTAGATTAACGGAAACACCAGCATCAGATATAATTGGTAATTATTTTTTATGTAGGTTTTTTTCGGTGTTTTATGGGTATGATTATCTGATTTCCCAGCAATTTTACGTTTCATGAATTTTCCTCCCGTTTTATATTGGTAAGCATAAATATAAATAAATCCCGGCAGTATTTATAAACCGATTCGAATTACTTAATAACAAAACAATTGTAACAAGCACGTCATACAAAAACTATGCTTTAATTGCGTTTTTAATTAAATTTTATTGCATTATTTGCTTTTTTAATTGTCTTTTTAGTGCAATTTTTACATAAAACAATGTATTTATATTACATTTTGCACAAAAAAACTTATTCAGGTGTCAATGTCATACACCAGAATAAGCCTGTATACTATCTGTTTCATATGGGTTATATACGTTAGAAAAATAAACTTTCTTTTTGTTTAGGGGGCGGCTAGAGCTGATACGGATTAATATTAAATTGCTCAAGATACGTTTTAGCTTGATTACAGAAATATTTCGCATTTTCCAGCTGTTCTTTTGCTTCCTCCTTGGATGCAATATAAAAATCATCATAATCGCTGGCATTTCTTATTTTACTGGCATATAAAATTATTTCCGAACATCTCACATCAAACTTTCCGGTTTTAACGTATTCCTTTTGGAAAAATTGAATATTTCCGGAGTGCTTCTTAAAATCTGCCTTATCCAAAGCAATAACAGCTCTCATAGCATGATAGATAGAATAATACGAACGATTGTTACTACTTTTAAAGCTTCCTTTTTCATACAACGTTTCCGCATCTGCCAGCATCTCATGGGATTTTACCAAGCGGTATCCGGAAAGCATTTTCTCTTTATCTTCAGGCACCTATACGCACCCCCTCATTATATATATTTCTGTAATAGGGCAAGGTATCTTTATACTCTTCAAATTCTTTTATAGGTATTTCATTGATATTAATCACAATATCATAGGTATTTAAAAAATACATCATCAGAGACACTAAATCTTTATTATATTTTTTAATTTCCGTCCGCTCCAAATCAACAATTAATGCTATATCTATATCGGATTCCATGTCATAGTCTCCACGGGCATAAGAACCGTAGAGTACAGCAGAAATGAGTTTATTTTTAAATAGTTTGCTGGTATTATTATAAACTTCTTTCAAAATCAGCTGTAATCTGTCATTACTCATGAACTTCACCCTTTCTTGTCGGCAATACCTCTATATTTTTTCTGCCATATATATTACTATATTTCCATCAATATAATTATTATATCTTTACTGTAAGTTTTTATCAATATTAACTTAAATTAACGTCATTATTTAATATCTAACCTTAAGGCACAAACGTACCAATGAAACTTCACCATTCCCTATCTCCTTCGTATCCCCGGTCGGGTTTTTATCTCATAGGTTAACTTTCCTATTAGATAAAAGCCTGATTTTTCAATTAAACAAAGACACCGCCCATAATCCCACTAAGGCGGTGTCTTTTGTAATGTGACAACTCATAAAGGCGGTGTTTTTTACCGCCGCATTCGATTATAGGAACATGATTTTTGTTCCTATAATATAAGGTTTTTTCGAGTTTTCCTAATTAATGTAGCATATATGTTAAATAAGTAAAAATACTCTTGGGGCTGTAATTAGTATGAATTGCTTCTTGCTAAACGCCTGTTTATTTCAAATTAATTTTTCTGATTTCTTCCGGGTTTACTTTAAAGTTCCTGTCTATATCCATCAGACCGTTTATTTCCTGCTGCACATCGGAAACCTGTGTATAACAAAAGCCGCATATATACGGAATCTTTTTCATTGCCGTAGTAATGCTGTCAAATCTTCTTATAAAGTCCTCCTCGGTGTTCACTTTATTTCCATAGCCCCATCCGGACTCACTGTTATTAAATGCAATTCCTCCGTACTCACTGATGATGATAGGCTGGCCTTTATACTCATATCCATTTGCCATGGCTGATTTGGACCCGCTGTGATAAATTTCCGTACTCAGGATAGCTTCCTTATTATTCCTGTACCGGTCATAAAAAATCTCTCCTGCTTCTTCATAATCATGAAGGGTAATAATATCCGAAATCGTGTGCTCCCAGCCGTCATTCACGATAACCAGACGGTTTTTGTCAAAGGATTTCGTCAGGTAATAAATGGCTTCCGTAAAATGCTGCTGTTCAGGATTTACTTCTACCTGAGGAATGCCCCAGGATTCGTTAAAGGGTGTCCAGGTAATAATACAGGGATGATTATAATTCTGTTTTACAATATCCATCCATTCCTTTGTAAATTGCTCTATTGCATAATCGGAAAACTGATAACCGGAAGCCATTTCGCTCCATACCAGCATGCCTTTTACATCGCACCAATATAAAAATCTCTCATCCTCCGTTTTCTGGTGTTTTCTTAAGCCGTTATAACCGAGGCGGTGTATTTTATCAATATCTTCAATCAATGCTTCTTCGCTGGGAGGTGTTAAATGGGAATCCTTCCAATATCCCTGATCCAAAATAAGACGCTGGTAAATGGGCACTCCGTTCAGCAGAATGTTGGAATTCTCAATCCTGATTTCCCTCATGCCGAAATAGGATTCTACCGTATCCAATACTTCACCGTCACTAAGCAGGCGGAAACGGATATCATAAAGGTCCGGATGTTCCGGCGACCAGGTCTTAATTCCCCATTCGAATACATTGGAATAGACATTCATTCTTGTTGCTGCACGTCCGTCCAAAACGGACAGCATTGCTTTATTAATATTATCTTCTTTATAAAATATGGTTATTTCAAGCAGCAGTTCCGGCCGGCAGTCACGGATATTTAAATCAAATTCCAAATCCAGTGCACCTTCCGAAAGAACCGGAGTCATTTTTACGCCTGACAGCGAAACAGACGGGACATATTCCATCCATACCGTTTTCCAGATGCCTGTGGTCTGAACGTACCAGCAGCCGAAGTTGTCGGATTTCCAACGCTGTTTTCCCCTGGGCTGCTGCCTGTCATAGGAATCTTCCGCTTTTACTACAACAGAATTCTCACCGGGTATCACCAGATTCGTAATATCAAAAGAAAATCTGGAATACCCGCCGGTATGCACTCCTGCAAAGGAACCGTTAACCCAGACCTTGGTTGTATAATCGCTTCCTTCAAAATGCAGCAGCAGGCTGTTATTTGCCAGGTCCTTTGCATCAACGGTAATAACCTTTTTATACCAAACATTTTCGTGCTTGCTTTCTTCACCAATACCGCTTAACTTTGTCTCATAGGTAAAAGGAACCTGGATTTTCCTCTCTGCTCTGAAATCCGCATACCATTTTTCCTGCTCTCCGCAGTTATTATCATCAAATGCAAAATCCCAGGTTCCATTTAAATTCTCCCAACTGTCCCGCACAAACTGGGGCCTTGGATAATCTTTTCTGTAGCCTCTCATATCTTTCCTCCATTATAATAGTATTATTACCCTTTTACTCCCGTCATGGTAATTCCTTTTACAATCTGTTTCTCAAACAGGATAAACAGAATGATTGCCGGCAAAGATGCAACCATATTGGCTGTCATGGGCCGTACATAGTCTACGGTATACGTTCCCGCAAAGGTTGGTATACCGATGGGAAGCGTAAATTTTTCACTGCTCATGGCACAAAGCAACGGCCATAGGTAATTATTCCAGCTTCCCACAAAGGCAAAGATGGAAACCGTTACAAGTACCACTTTGGAAAGCGGCAGTATGATTCTGGTAAATATGGTAAACTCCCCGCCTCCGTCAATTTTTACCGATTCCAGCAGCTCATTTGGAATTCCTCTAAAAAAGGTAACCATGATAATCAGATTCATGGAACCGGCAATAGTTGGGAATATAAGGCCTGCATAAGTATCAATCAGATTCAGTTTATTTGCCGTAATAAACAAAGGCACAATAGTAGCCTCCCCGGGAACCATCAGACCTATCAGGAAATAAAAATAAAGCAGCCCTTTTCCCTTAAAGTTAATCTTAGCTATGGCATATGCTGCCAGCGCAGACAAAAATACCACCAGGAACGTTGAAAGAACGGATATAAACAGGCTGTTTAACATCCAGTTGGGAACATCGCTGTTTAAGATGATATCCGGATAATTTTCCATGGTATAAGGCGGCGCAAACCAGTCCCATATATTAACGATTTGTTTTCCTTCCCTTTGAAAGGATACGGAAAGAGACCATATAATCGGGGTGACAAATACAAACGCAATAAGGAAGGAAAGTGCCGTAAGAAATAATTTGCTTATCTTAATTTTCCTAATCATGCTTTGCCCCCTTACCTTGAACCTTAAGCTGTATCAACGACAATATTACCAGAATCAGAAATAACACATAGGATATTGCGGAGGAATACCCCATATCGTTTTTCTCAAAAGCCGTTTGATAAATATACTGGATTATCGGTCTGGTACCGGTGCCGGGTCCGCCTCCCGTTATCATATAAATCTGCCCGAATACTTTAAAACATGCAATGACCTGCAGCAGTAAAATAAGATAACTTGTAGGCTTGAGTAACGGCAGTACAATCCGGAAAAGCTGCACCCTTTTGGATGCTCCGTCAATATCTGCCGCCTCGTAAATCTGCTCCGGTATATCCTGTAATGCAGAAAGGTAAATCATCATACTAAATCCCACCGTCCACCAGATTGTCATGGACGAAATGGTAATCCAGGCCAGACGGCTGTCCTGGAGCCACTGTATTTCGGAACCCGGAGCCAGAATCCCCAAACTATGCAGAAAATTATTAATAAATCCTCTGTATGGGGCAAACATGTAGATTGCCGTAAAGGAGGCCACCGAAACCGATAATACGTTGGGCAGGTAATAGCAGGTCCGGAACAGTTTCCGTAATTTACCTGCCCTGTTGGCAAGCAAAGCTAATGCAATTGCACAAATCATCAATGCCGGAACGGTAATAACCGTAAATACCGCAGTATTTCGTAATGCTCCCCAAAAATATTTATCCTGAATAAATTTTGAATAATTACTCAGACCGACAAATTTAATTTTTCCCATAAGTCCCCATTTATGAAGACTTACATAAACTCCCTGAATCATCGGCCATATGGTAAATATTGTATAAAAAACCAGAAACGGCAGTATATATCCGGCCGCAGCCAGTGCCGTCCTTATCTTTCCCGATTTGCTGCCCATACTTCAACCCCCTGCTATTCATGCAATGATTTCTCTTAGAAAAAGGCGGAACTGTTGTTGTTAATTCAGGTTCATTTCTAATTCACCATAAAGACTGTCTATTGCCCCGGCGGAATCTGTCTGACCCGTCCAGATAGTATTCAGGTTTGTTATCATTGCATCCTTCATAGCATAAAAATTAGGATTTTTAGCCGGCAGTACGGCAGTATCCAAAGCGCCTTTATAATCGCTTCTGTAATCCATGGACAAATATTCCTGACTATCAAGTACGGATTTATTGGAGGGGATCTGTCCGGATTTAGCCCAGGCGGCGGCTCCTTTTGAAGATACATTATAAATAAATTCAACCGCTGCCTTTGTTTCCTCTTCTGTCCTGTCTTTGTTATATGGGATAATTAAGGTATGAGCGTCTGCCCAGCAGGCATTCTTCTCAAATAACTGCGGAAAGGACTGAGCGCCGAAATTCAGGTTTTCCGTCTGTTCAAAAGCTCCCGTAGCCCAGGTTCCGCCGATACAAAGGCCTGCCTGGCCGCTCTGGAAAAATGCCTGATGGTCGTCAATACCCTGGCTGACATACCCCCTGTCATATAACCCTTTTACAAAGTCCGCGGCTTTGACCGCTATGTCCTTATCCATGGTAACTTCCGTTCCTTCTTCATCCACCAGGGCAGTTCCGTTCATCTGAAAATAAACGGCCCACCATAAACGGTATGGATCATCACCGGAGTTGGTTATGGCAATGGGGGAAGCACCATCCGGAAGCACTGCCTTGATTTTATCCAGTATTGCATAGAAATCCGCCTCGCTTCCTATATCAAGCTGGCCGGCCGCATTCAAGACAACACCTGCATTTTCCAATATATCTTTATTAAAATACAATATCTCCGCATGGGTATCCAAAGGCATTGCATAGAAGGAACCGTCAAAAGTAACACTGTTTTTCGTCGTATCCGTATACTGTCCCCAGTCGACTCCAATCTCACCGGAGTAATCATCTATGGGAATTACAACGCCCTGTTCCACCAATTCCGGAAGCTTTGATACATGGGCCACACCAATATCAGGCCCTTTTTTGGCTGCTACGGCCGTCTGGAGCTTCGTATAATAATCTCCCCAGACTAACATAATGGATTGGACACCCGTAGTGGGATTTGTTGCATTATAATCTGAAATAATGGTATCCATAAAAGTTCCGTCACCGCCGCTGAATAATGACCAGAATACCAATTTGCCTTCTTCCGTTTTTACATTCTCCGGGTTGTTGACTGTACCGTCTTCGTTCACATCTGCCGTATCTGTCGATTCGGCTTTATCTTTTGTGTCCGTAACGTCGGTCTGTTTCTGCCCATTGTCCGTGTTTGCGGTACTGTCCGCATTTTTACCGGAGCAGCCTGTGAAAAAAAAGGTCAGAAGACTTACCGCTACCAATACACATAATAATTTTTTCTCCATAAAAATACCTCCTTTACCAATTTGATTTCATTAAAGTTTATATTATAAAGCATCATCTTAGTAATACATTGTAATACATTGTCATCCGATATATAAATTTTATCTTTATAACACTAATATTGTTGAATTATACATTTTTATAAATTAAGATTATTATTATTACATATTTATTGTTTCTTATTTTTTATTTTAAGTTATTATATATAAATTGTCAATGTCGTTTATGAATTATTTTAAATATATTTTATAGTGATTATTGCTATTTTAACAGTTATATTGTTCTATTAATTTTCGGCCTATATATTTAAACATAAATATTGTTTAAATATTATCGAAGTGTATTTATTTCATAGGACGAACTTTCCTGTAAAATTAAAAAGGCGATTTAAGCTGATACTTCTTAAATCGCCTTTCCATCTTTTTAAGTTATAAACCATTTAACAATATTCTACATTCAGAATTATATCCTGGGCATAATCCCCGAAACCTTTGCCGAATAAATTAAATCCTCCCGCATATTTTGCATCTGCCTTATTTCCAATCCTGACTGTAATGGAAGATTGGTCCATAATATTTAATTCCCTCAGGATGCGTTTAAATACTTTTCTTTCATTCACAAAAGCGCCTTCCTGATTAATCTCCCAGGTCATTAAAAGCCCATGCTGGGTATTGCCGGATTGCCAGGTAGCCGGATTCAGGCGTCCCCTTCTGGCACCAAAGTCTCCCGGGCTTGTGAAGGTCCCGCACTCCTGTCCGTTAATCCACAGGGTAATGTCGGACTTCCAGTCTTCCCGGTAACTGGGCGCCTCGGAACAGATTTCCATGGATAAACTGAGCCGTTTGGGTTCTCTTCCCTTAGGAACCGGATTGGGAAATCGGTATTCCAGGTAGCCGCCCGAACTCCATATAATCTGCGCCTGTATCCGTTCCGGAAGATAAAAGCAATACTCCGTATCCTCCATTCCGATGATGTGTTCCCTGTCAGCAAGTCCGCAGGTAGGAATTACACTGCATTCCGAAAAGGCACCAATAGGCATTTCCACGCTGGCAACCTCATTGATATGATAGTTGGTAGCAATAAGGCTGATATTTACATAATCTTTTTTCCGGTTACAGAGTTTCATGGAGCCTCTTGTTCCGGGCTGTTCTTCCAGCCGTATCAGATTTGCCTTCTCCAGTACTTTAACATGAAGGGCAGCACTCGATGCCGGTATATTAAGCTTTTTTGCTATTTCATTTATAATTAATCCTTCATGATGCAGCAATTTTAAGATCTCAATACGAACCGGCGACGATAAGGCTTTTGCAACTTCACACAACTCCTCTTTATTTTCCATGTTTAATTCAACAATCTTTGCCACTGTAATTCCTGCCTTTCTCTATTATCTGTATATAACGTATTACAAATAGGAATATTCCTTGGAATTTTCACAATCGCAGTTAATTCTCACCCAGTATATCCTGTATCAGTTCCGGGTTGAATTTTTTGTTTTTAAACATGGCAATTTCATGTTTATACGGAGAAAGCGACTTTTTGCTGTTGCCGGATACCGGTACATACGGCGTCTCTAAAATTTTGGGTATCTCCTCGAAATCTTTATGATGCACAATGTAATTCAACGCATCAAATCCGATTTTTCCAAACCCGATATTTTCATGACGGTCTTTTTTAGCACCGAGGCTATTCTTACTGTCATTAATATGAAATACTGCAATCTGTCCTTTTCCGATTGTTTTGTCAAAATTATCAATAACCCCGTCGAAGTCATTAACAATATCATAGCCGGAATCAAAGGTGTGGCAGGTATCAAAGCATACTCGCAACTTGTCATTATACTTCACACCGTCATAAATGCGGGCCAGTTCTTCAAAGCTTTTGCCTACCTCACTCCCTTTTCCTGCCATGGTTTCCAGGGCAATATACGCTTTCGTCTCTCTGTCCAGCACTTTATTTATTCCTCTAATAATCCGGGCAATTCCCTCTTCTTCACCGGCTCCCACATGGGATCCGGGATGGAGCACAAGAATCCGGCTATTTAAAGCCTCCGTTCTCTTTAACTCGGAAGCCAGGAAATCCGTTGCAAAAGTATCTTCCTTAACCGTATTACCCAAATTAATAATATAAGGCGCATGCACAATCATATCTGAAATACCGTGTTCTTCCATATATTCTAGTCCGGCAGCGATATTCAAATCTTCAATTTTCTTACGTCTTGTATTCTGCGGTGCCCCGGTATATATCATAAATGTATTGGCACCATACTCTGCCGCTTCCATGGCAGAACCTAACAGCATCTCTTTTCCCCTCATCCCTACATGGGAACCTATTTTCAGCATTCCAAAACTCCTGTCTTATCATTTTAAAGTTTTCTTATGGTGTCACATCCCTTATCCGGTCTTTTATAAATTGTTTCTATTCATAGCATTATTATACATAAACAAAACATGTTCATAGCCTTGTTGCTCCAGCCGGAAATTACAAGCCGGCCTGGAAATTCCTCTTTCTCTTTCATTATAACATAAAATCCAATTAATTGTAGCAGGAGAATAATTTTCATTCATTTTTATTGACTTCACTGTTTATTTATGCTACTGTATTCGTAATTAGATATAGGGGAGTAGTCGGCAAAATAAGCGCTCATTCATACCAGCTTATTAGAGCATTTTTCAAACATGCTCTAGTGCAGTTAAGCCAACATCATGGACAAATTGTTCTGGTTTAATTTGAAATGACAAGACCTGTATCCTTTTTTTTGGGTATAGGTTTTTTATTTGCTATAAATCCTATAACTTTAATATTGTACTAGCACGAAGGGAGAAACTTGTTATGGACTTTTTATTATCGGGAATTACATCTATTACAATCCCGCAATTAATTATGTATGCAGTAGGCATAATTTTAATTTATCTGGCAATTGTGAAAGGATATGAACCTTCCTTATTATTGCCTATGGGATTTGGTGCTATTCTGGTCAATTTGCCATCATCGGGTGTACTAAATCAGACATTAAGCGGAATCGGCGAAACACAAGGTATTATTGAGTGGCTTTTCCATGTGGGGATTGAAGCCTCGGAAGCCCTGCCTATTCTACTATTCATCGGAATCGGCGCCATGATTGACTTCGGTCCGCTGCTTTCGAATCCTATTATGTTTTTATTCGGAGCCGCCGCTCAGTTTGGTATCTTCTTCACCTTAACCATTGCAACTTTATTGGGTTTTGATTTAGCTGATGCTGCCTCCATAGGAATTATCGGTGCGGCTGACGGTCCCACTTCCATATTAGTGTCCCAATTATTAAATTCAAAATACATCGGTGCTATTGCGGTAGCCGCTTATTCCTATATGGCTTTGGTTCCGTTGGTACAGCCTGTTGCCATTAAATTAGTTACCACCAAAAAAGAACGTTTAATCCGTATGCCATATAATCCGGTATCCGTATCAAAAAGAATAAAAATCATATTCCCTATCATGGTTACTTTTATAGCCGGTTTGGTTGCACCTATGTCCGTTGCATTAGTTGGTTTCTTAATGTTCGGCAATCTGCTCCGTGAATGCGGCGTATTGAACAGCTTATCTGAAGCAGCTCAGGATTCACTGGCTAACCTTATTACATTACTGCTTGGTATAACCATATCTTTTAGCATGAAAGCAGAAGCTTTTGTTACATGGCAGACTATATTAATCATGGGACTTGGTCTGGTGGCCTTTATATTTGATACTATCGGCGGTGTATTGTTTGCAAAGATTATTAATCTTTTCCGCAAGAACAAAATCAATCCTATGATAGGCGCAGCCGGGATTTCCGCATTCCCTATGTCGGCCCGTGTAATTCAGAAGATGGCAATTAAGGAAGATCCGACCAACCACATATTAATGCATGCAATCGGCGCCAACGTTTCCGGACAGATTGCTTCCGTTGTGGCAGGTGGAATTATAATCGGCCTGGTTAGTAATCTTCTATAACAATAAATTCGTTTTTGTGACTATTTTTTATTCCTTTATAAATAAAAGTTATGTACCATAATTTAGCGGGAACCAGTTGACTTAGAAAGGAGTTGTCTTATGCTTGAAGATGTTTTAATAACCCTGGATATTATGTGGAAAGGAATGTTCGGTATTTTTTCCGTTATCTTAATAATTACACTTATAGTTATACTTATTCAGAAGTTCGAGCAGAAGTTACCGGATAAAGCTTCTGAAAAGGAACAGTAATTCCAAACTCCGGGGCTGATGCAAAATAATAATTTACCGGGCTTGGGAGAATATATAGTTTATATTTCCACAAAGTACAGTTTACAAGGAAATACACAGGGCAAAGGTCTGACGGGTGGTGTTCTGCCCGTCAGATTTTCCATGTAATGTTCATCTTGTCGCTGGTGGCTTCCACGGTAGTAACCAGCAAATCCAGCACCCGCCGCTTATCGTCAAAGCCGTACCCTGACTTTTAAAAAATTCATATACATCAAGGTCTGCTGTACATAAACCGGGTTACGTAACATCTGCGCCAGCGTCGGGCGAATCAGTTCCTTGCCGTAGAACAAAATGCGCCCTTGCCTCCACGGCGGCAACGGCATTTGAAGCGGTAACGCTGACAAAGCGTATAACATAACACACTACACTTTGCTTCGCAGAGTCGTGTGTCAAGGGGCAATCCCCGACAACAAAACAGGCTGCATATTCCCTCTGCGGGAACATGCAGCCCTTTTGTTGTCAGCAGCCCGTTTCTCGGTCTGCGCGTAGTTCCTCTTCCGGATTTTTGAGGCTGCTTCAAAAATAGTTAAATCTCTCCTTTCCTGTCTCAGAAAAGCATTTTTATATAATTGCAGAAAAATATCAAGTATTTCAAAGTACTTTTGCAGTTCCTTTAACATAGAGAGGCTGTTTCGAATATTATATTATATGCCAAAATGAGAAAGGAGCTATTTTATGTTGAATTATGAAATTTCTAAAATAATTTTTAACCCTTTAGGTATTATGATATATCCTGAATTTATTATTCCCGCCGTTATTTTATGTACCGTAACGGCAATTTGCGGCGTTGGATTTCTGGCATTATTTTTTTACCGTAAAAAGAAAAATAAGAAAACCCTTTTAAGCATTACAAGCCTTAATAATAAAAATCAGAAGAAAAAACCGAAAAACCTTTTATTTTCTTATACTCTGGATGATTTGAACAATGATTTAAAGCCTTTTGGATTTGCCTATTATCCCCCTCAGGACTATTTTTATTCCATTATGTACGGGTGGCAAAGTGAATGCGGATATTGCGAGCTTTATGATGAAGGTTGTGCCCCTCTGAGTATGATTATCGATTGCGAACCAATCTATTTTAAATACGGAGGAAAAAAATGGCTCATTGAATTCTGGAAAGGCCAATACGGAATGAACAGCGGCTGTGAAATCGGCATCTACACCACAACCGGCCCCATTCTGAATATTCCCGGCATATTTAACGGTACTTTTTATTTTTGTGCCGAAGAGGAAGATCATCTTCCTATCGCTTTTACCTTTAAAAAAAATGGAAAGGTAATCTTTCACAGAAGCGAAGTACACTGGTGGCTGACCGGTTTTAAGTTAGGCGAATTTTCATGGCCTTCCGAACTGACGGTAGACATTGAGATTACTTTAAAAGATCAGGAAATGAGGGATGCCTTTGTAGAAGGTATGCTGAAAAACCGCTATACCATGGAAGAACTGACCATACGGGGCAATACCGTCTCCTTCGTTTATGATACTCCGCATTACAGACAGCCTAAGACAAGGACTCCTTATGTTGAAAAATACATGCAGGACAATAACTGGAGAAACTGCGAAGCATATAATATTGCAACAAGAACTTATAAAAATACGGTTGATAAATTAAATTATGTAAAAAATGCGGCGCCAAAACTGTATCATAAGATTATCAATGTCGGGAATACAAAGGAATTATTTAAAGATTATGATTTAATCAGAAAATTCTTAGGAGTAAAGGAGCCGGTCAGAAACATTGATAAGAAAAACGGAATCTTTTATAAGGAGCTGATGGAAGAAGAGAACGAAACGGCGGATTTAGAACCGGAGGATTCCGAATTGAATCAGGAACCGGACAACACGGAGAACGGTGAATCCGACAGTTCTGAGCTGCCTGACGAGGTTAATAAAGCATAGACAGGAGGATGACAAGGATGTCTGCTTTAACACGCTTGAATAAAGTATTTAATTTTGCAGAACAAATTACTTTTGATGATTCCTCTAAAATAATTTTAATGAGTGATTGTCATAGAGGCGACGGTACCTGGGGCGATAATTTTTTAAGCAATCAGAATTTATTCTTCGGAGCTCTGGAGTTTTATTACAAAAAGGGGTTTACTTATATCGAACTTGGTGACGGCGATGAACTATGGGAGAACCGTAAAATTGACCGTATCATTTCTATTCACAGCGACGCCTTCTGGCTTATGTCAAAGTTTTATAAAGAAGGCCGATTCTACATGGTATACGGTAATCATGACGAAGTAAAAAAGTACAAAAATTATGCAAAGAATAATTTAAGGTCATACTTTGTCGAAAGTATACAAAAGCGGGTAGCGTTATTTCCTGATATAAAAATACATGAAGGCTTAATTTTAAGATACAAAGACAGTAATAATCTTATTTTTTTAACCCATGGACACCAGGCTGATTTTTTAAACTATAATATGTGGAAATTATCCAGATTTTTAGTCCGCTATCTCTGGCGTCCTTTAGAATTAATCGGTGTACGGGACCCGACAAGTGCGGGGGAAAACAATACCAGGAAGGAAAAAGTGGAAAGAAAATTAGTGAATTGGACCCAAAAACAGAAACACATGTTAATTGCAGGCCATACCCACAGGCCGGTTTTTCCTCAGGCTAACGAATCATTATATTTTAATGACGGATGTTGTGTACATCCCCGCTGTATCACTGCCATTGAAATTGAAAATGGTACGATTACACTTGTTAAATGGACCGTCAAAACCAGGAAAGACAGAACTTTATATGTAGACAGAGTTGTATTAGAGGGCCCGGTTAAGTTACAGGATTACTTCGGTGTAACACCTAAATAAATGGAATAATTCTACTACTGGGCTGTTATAAAATATAGTATGATATGGATGTTTGGCAGAAGCTGTCATCTATTTCAAATAAAACTATCATTTTTTGCAGCCCAAATTTTTATTGACCGTAATTTACTTTTTTCACACAGCCTGCATATTTCATTGCTCGTCATGGGCTGCTGCTCTCTTTTATTATAATATTTTAAAATAATTCTTACGGCATTCCACGATTCCTTCCTCCTTCAACCGGCTGATTTCCCTGGACAGGGCGCTCCGGTCAATGCAAAGATAGTCCGCCATTTCATTGCGGTTTAAAGTAATTTCAAAGGAACTGGAATGATGATTTTCTGCTTCGGCAGATAAATAAGCCATGATTTTCTCACGGATGGTACGTTTTGATAACAGTTCCATTTTATTGTTCAAATATAAATTCTTTCTGGCTAATAGCTGCAGAAGATTTGTAATCAGATTGCTGTGAAAGCTGCAGGCTTCAGAAGAAGGGGCAACGATCCTCTTTATGGATATCCGGAGAATCCGGCATGGCTCGGCGGCAATTACACTTACCGGGCTTTCTAAAATGCCTGCACAGGCAAAAGTTTCACCAAAAATTTCCCCCTCTCCAAGGCTTGCAACAATCATCCGGTTTCCCATAATATCTTCCCGGATTACCTGGACACTTCCTTTTAAAACAATTCCCAGAGAGGTTATTTCAGAACCGGTTAAAATAATTGTCCGATTTTTATTATATTCCTTCACGTGACTGTCGAGACATTCTAAAATCTCCTGAATTCCTGCCTCCTCAATTCCGTTAAACAATGAAACCTGTCTTAAAATCGCAAATTCCTGATCCACTTTCTTCTGCTCCTCCTATGCCATTATAAGTCATTGGATATCTTTAAAACTGATAAATGTGTTTATCTTATCCCCAATTAAGGGCTTACACCAGTCGATAAATTCCTGTGTAACATCGTTTCCTCTTTCATTAATGAATTCGTCAGGCAGTATTCTTTCATGCAGCATAACCTCTTCAATCGGAAGCAGGCCGGTTTTAATTTGGTATTTATCACCGAGTACGCGGTTAATGGCTACCATAACCCCTGTATTCTGCTCTAAAACTGCTTT
The DNA here is from genome assembly GCA_002294045.1 of Lachnoclostridium sp. UBA903. Classification (GTDB taxonomy): domain Bacteria; phylum Bacillota; class Clostridia; order Lachnospirales; family Lachnospiraceae; genus Anaerocolumna. Next base: position 31,805 of record DBEP01000065.1, read on the forward strand.
TACCGCTTCCGCTCCGACTAATATTGCTTCTTCCCGGTCCACACTTGATTGAAGTGCTATGGAAGCTCTTCCGCTGATTCCCGGTTTTTCATTTCTGGCTTTGATACCCAGCCTCTTTACGACCAGATTAGCCAGATGAGAACTTACATCGCCATAATAGACCGCCCTGTCAGACTTAAAGATGGGAGGTACAATGGATTCCCCCTCCTTATTCTTAAGTCCTTCGCTGACTGCCACAACAACTCCGCCCAGTTCATCATATAAGGCCTTTACGTCTTCCAAAAATTCCTCTTCATCAAAGATTCTTTCCGGCAGATAGATTAAATGAGGTGCATCCTTTTTATTCTTTCTGGCCAACGCAGATGCCGCCGTAATCCATCCCGCATTCCGGCCCATTGCTTCTATTACGCATACATGAATTGGCAGTGATTTTACATCCTGTCCTATTTCTGCCGTAGTTACCGCTATGAAATTTGCTGCGCTTGCATAGCCCGGCGCATGGTCAATGATTGAAATGTCATTATCAATGGTTTTAGGTATCCCTACTACATAAATATCGTCTCCCTTGCAGATTTTGCTGACTCTTCCGCAGGTATCCATCGTTCCGTTTCCGCCATTAAACAGGACATATTTAATATTATTTCTTTTAAAGATATCAACCATACGTTCATAATCTTTCTGCTCTAAAGCATATCTGGAAGAACCAATCGCAGAGCCCGGAGTAGCGAGAAGTAAATCCAGTTTATCTTTGCCCGTTTTGCTTAAGTCAAGAAATTTTTCTTTTAAAATCGCTTCCGATCCACCTATTGCTCCATATATTTTATCAATCCTGTCGCTCTTAAGTGCCTCTGTAATAACACCATACAGGGAAGAATTTATAACGGCGGTAGGGCCTCCGCCGTGTACTATCAATAAATTATTTTTCATAATCATCTATTTCCTCACTCTCTCTAATCCGGGGAATTTTTATTCCGTACTATTTCTTATAATTAATTCCGTGGAAAATTTCATCATATCAGGAACAAATAGTTCTTTATGCATTTTGTATAACATGTCAATTGCCGCTTTGGCAATTCGCTCCTCCGGCATTCTTACCGATGTTAAGGTCGGAGTAACCAGCTGGCATACGCTGGAATCATCAAATCCTATAATTCCGATATCCTCCGGCACTTTAATCCCCCTTCTAAGTACCGCATTCATCGCAATACATGCCATTCTGTCATTTCTGCCTAAAATCGCATCTACCGGATGTCCTTTGATATAGTCATCCAATTTCTTCCTTACCTGTTCCTCTGAACCGCATCCGGTAATTATATGATTTGCATAGTCCAATCCGTATTCCTCCATCTGATGCACATAACCCCGATAACGGAAATCGGACATATTACTGAAATGATTTCTGTTGGAAATACGGTCTATGTAAATAATATTCCTTCGGCCCTGACCGTAAAAATACTCTACACAATCCCTTGCACCACGATAAAGGCCCGTATCCAGCTTTGCAATGCCTTCTACCGAATCATATTCCCTGGAAAGCAGGGCAACTACAGGAATACCGGCATTTACAAGTTCTTTAATATATTCATCTTTAAAACTGATGGAACTGATAATAACGCCGTCAAATCTCCGGCTGATAATGGATTGAATTAATTCCGGCTGGTTCCGGTTTGCGCACAGGCTGACTACATAGCCCTTTTCATATGCAAATTTATCCATCTCTCCCACCAAAATTCCAAATCGTTCATTAGAGGTATTTTCTACAATAAATATAATGTGTTTACTTCCCTTTCCCTTAAGTGCCCTGGCTAATGTATTCGGTGTATAATGCAGCTCTTTTACCGCCTTTAATACTCTTTCCCTTTTATCCTTGTCAACATACCGGTTATTATTAAGTACATATGAAACTACGGTTACACTTACACCTGCTTTCTTAGCAACATCAGCTCTTGTAACATAGGAAAATTCTTTATTTTTCTTCATACGTTATCCCCTTATAGACAAAACACTTCTATAATAAAGTTAGAGTGTGTTTGAAAAATGCTTGTGCCGGGCGTTCAGAATGGCGCAATGATTTTTCAAACACACTCTAGTACAGCCTTGCATAGATATCACTTAATTCAGCACCTGATATTAAGCAAAACTTACACAAGGCTGTACTAGATATATATTATCATACTTTATTTAGACATCGGTATCAATAGAAATTTTTCAATGGAATCTTCTATTCTGACGTTTAAAACTTAAACCAAATGCTCAGGCTTTACCTTCTGAGCCGGCGAGTAAAATAATCTTTTTTATATCTTCCTTAAGGGAATCGGACGCATATTGGGACAGTCTCCATGCGTGTCCCTGGTCAATGCCATTCTTTATTCCTTCATCCAAATACTTGACGTACTGGTAACGTAACTGTGTCCCAAAATTTATCTTTGCTACTCCGCTGTTCAAAGATCTGCGTACCAGTTTTTCATCCATTCCGGTACAGCCGTGAAGAACAAACGGAATATCAGTAAATTCCCTGCATTTATCAAGTATTTCAACATCAATATCCACTTCCCCTTTGTAAAAACCATGGGCATTGCCTATACTGATGGCCAGTGAATCCGGCCGGCACAAATTTAAATATTTTTTTACCATATCAGGGTCCGCTTTATTGGAACTCCCTGTCAATCTGCCCTGATCATCTAAGCGGGCAAGTTCCCCTATTTCAGCTTCCACCGGTACTCCTACGGCGTGACAAATTTTAATAATCTCATTTGTAGCCCGGGCGTTTTCCTCAACCTCCAGCATGGAACCGTCAAACATGATGGAAGTAAAGCCGATTTTCAGCATCTGAACGCATTCCTCCAGACTCATACCGTGGTCCAGGTGGATGGCCACCGGTACACTGACATGTTCCGCCATCCAGTTTGCCGTCTGATAAAACCACTCATGTCCTGAATAAACTGCTGTAGAAGTATAATGAGCTAAAATAATGGGAGAACGCAGTTCTTCCGCTGCCATACATATGGCACGTATCATATCATACGTCCCCCCCTGCGTATTGATAGCAGGAATTGCATAATGTCCCGCATATGCTTTTTTCAGCATCTGCATTGTTGTAGTAAGCATTTTTTCACCCCGCTGTCATTCTAATTAATTTTAACAACTACTTTAAGGTAATCACTGGGATTTTCTATCATATCCCGGATTACGTTTTCGGTTTCTGCCAGCTCAATAGTCTTTGTAATCATTTTATCTACGGGTACCATGCCGGAATAAATCAATTCAATTGATTCCGGGAATTTATTTGCAGAGTTTCTGGAAGGATAGATATCGATTTCTTTCTGGGTACAGCGTACCGTATTAATGGTAACCGGCTGTTTCGGCCATCCGACCAATGAGATACGGCCGCCATGACACACATAATTATGCATTTCCGCAAGGATTACAGGTGCTCCGGTACAATCTATCATCGCCTCCGGCAGTTTTCCGGCCGTTACTTCCCGGAGGTATGCTGCAATCTCTCCGTCTTCCGAATTAAACGTATAGGGTATTCCAATTTCCTTTGCAAAATCAAGCCGTTTCTGCAATACATCTACTAAAATAGGAACCGCACCATAACTCAGGCATGCAAAGGCTGCCATTAAACCAATGGTACCGGCCCCGAATATAACAACTTTCTCACCTTTGGTAACTTTTGCCCTGGTCGCTCCATGGAGCCCAATTGTCAGCGGTTCGATACAAGCAGCTTTTACGGCATCCAGACCATCCGGTAATTTATGAATCAATTGCACCGGATGTGATATATATTCAACCATCATCCCGTCTGTATGTACGCCCCGTACACGCAGATTCGCACAGTTATTATAACGGCCTGATTTACACATATGGCAGGTAAAATCAGGAACATAGGGTTCCAATGCCACCCTGTCTCCCGCTTTCAGGTTTTTTTCATTTGCTCCGATTTCTATGATTGTGCCAATTCCTTCATGACCGATGCCTTTTATAGGATATTTCATAGTTGGATTACTTCCGCGGTATGCCGTTACATCCGAACCGCAGATACCGCAGGTCTCCATTTTTATGACGGCATGGCCCCCGGTCAGTTCCGGTTCTGCAATCTCCTCAATCATCAGTTTTCCTGGTTCCTGTATTGTTAAAGTTTTCATTTTAACACCTATTGCATATCACATCTGCTTACAGATATGATACTGCCGAAAATAAAAGGTTGAAAGAATCCATATCCGGCAGACCTTTCTAAATTTAAATTTTCTTTCAACCTAACCTCCGTTCGCACTATTCCTCCGTATCATTTTCTCGAATAAAGTCCAATGCATCCGGCATAATACCCATGCTCCATCCACCGTCAGCAAATATTACCTGGCCGACAATATAATCTGATTCCCCGCAGCACAGGAAGCAAGCCAAATTAGCTATCTCCTCCACCTTTCCGAAACGTCCGATAGGTGATACCGATAAAATTTTATCCTGGTCCAAAATTCCGCTCTTTAATGGTTTCTCAACCATTTCCGTACGAATCCATCCCGGTGCTATGGCATTAACCTTAATATTATATATGGCCCATTCCGCGCCCAGCTGCTTAGTCAGAAGATTAACAGCACCTTTCGTTATACCGTAAGGGGTTCTGCCCACATTAATCATCCTGCTGTTGCCTGATGAGATATTAACAATACTGCCGCCGCCCTGTCTGCGCATATATTTTCCCACTGCCTGACAGCAGAACAGGGGCGCCTTCATATTAATATCAATAACCTCATCCAGTACTTCTTCCGTCAGCTTCAAGGTAGGAACCGGGCGGGCAATTCCGGCACAATTAACCAGTATATCGATATGCCCGTATTTATCATAGATTTCATCAGCCATGGTAAATATATCCTCCCGCTTACGCAGGTCTATTTTATAATAATCACTGTTTTCACCCAGTTTGCTTTTTATCGTCTCACCGTCGTCCAGTATATCGGCAACGATTACCTTTGCGCCTTCGGCAATAAATTTGCCGGCTATTCCAAAGCCAATACCTCTGCCGCCGCCTGTAACTACAGCTACCTTATCTTTTAAACGTTCACCATTCATAATTGCCTCCCATTCCGCCGCATTGCGGCACAAGCCTGTAAATGCAGTTTTACTTTCACACCATCCTTTTGTTATCCGATTACTTTTACCACCACTTAATCTTATCCGTAATGTAATTACGGTACTCAATAAATTTCGGATCCGCGATATTTCTCGGATGGGGCAGGTCAATGATAACTTCTTCCTTTATGGTAGCCGGTTTATTACTTAAAATGATAACCTTTTCCGCCAGATAAACGGCTTCTTCTATATTATGGGTAATAAATACAACGGTACTTCCAAGTTCTTTCCAAAGACGGATTACTTCATCCTCCAGATAGAAACGAACCTTAACATCCATCTGCCCATAAGGTTCGTCCATCAAAAGGAGATCCGGCTGCATTGCAAAAGAACGGCCGATGATAACCCTTTGTTCCGCACTTACCGACATATCCCCCGGATATGCCTTCCGGCTTTCCTGGAGCCCCATTAAGTCCAGTATCTGATTTACTCTGCGATTTATTTCATCCTTAGGCAGCTTCTTTATCTTTAAACCATATGCAATATTTTCTTCTACCGTCAGCCATGGAAGTGACGAAGGTTCCTGGAACACAAAAGATACATTATGTTTTCTGGGATCGGCTGATTCTCCGTCTATATATAAATCGCCTTCACTGGGTTCATGGATACGTGTCAGGCAGTTCAAGAATGTGGTTTTACCGCATCCCGTAGGGCCTACGACACACACAAACTCATTTTTCTTTATATTAAAGTTCATATGATCCAAAACCAGCAGATCGCCGAATCTTTTCGTCAGATTTTTTACTTCTACTTTTATCGGTCTGTTATTGTTGTTTTCAACCATTTTTTCCTCCATTCCTGCGCATGTTTACTGCGTATATTCCGTTTGTGCCACGGATTACACAGGCACAAACTCCGTGAAATCTTTTCTCTTCCGGGTAATCAGATTGAAAGATCCGTATTATCGGAAATCCTGGCACGTAATTCTAAAAATTCCTTACTGACCATATTTCTTGGCCTCGGCAGGTCAATTGGATACACCTCTTTTACCTTGGCAGGACAATCACTGAGCAAAACAATTCTTGTGCCAAGATAACAAGCTTCTTCAATATTATTTGTGACATAAATAAAAGTACGTTTTTCCTGCTCCCAGATACGGAGTACCTCATTCTGCATGGCATACCTGGTTTGGGCATCCAAGGCGCCGAACGGTTCGTCCATAATCAGTACCTTGGGATCATTTGCATATGCCCTGGCAATTCCCACACGCTGTTTCATACCGCCGGAAAGAGCCTTGGGATAGGCCTTTTCAAAGCCCTGCAGCCCTACAAGATCAATATACTTCTGGCAGATATTTTCTCTTTCTTTCTTAGGCATATGTTTAAATTTTAATCCAAGTTCAACATTCTGCATGACGGTTTTAAAAGGCATTAATGCTATCTTTTGAAATACCATGCCAACCTCCGGATTAACAGTATTGATTTCTTTTCCGTCATAAATTACAGTTCCGCCTGTTTTATTCTCCAACCCGGCGATAATATTCAATAAAACCGTCTTACCGCATCGGCCCGGTCCCAACAAGACCAGAAATTCACCGTCGTACACATCAAAGCTAACATCTTCAATCGCTGTAAGATATCCGTCTTTACTATAAAATGTTTTTGTTACATTCTTTATTTCCATTTTTCTTTTCAGTTGTTCCATGGACAAACCACCTTTTCCAGTTTTGCTAATACAACCGATAAAATTGCACCAACAATTGCAATAGTAATAACAGCCACCAATACCAGTGCCATGTCTCCGCCCTGCCATCCTTTTGTAACCATCGCTCCCAAACCTGCGGTTGCCGCCAGCATTTCTGCAGCCAAAACGGTAGTCCAGCCTGAACTGACCGAAGTACGGACTCCGGCAAAAATGGATGGTAACGCAGTCGGTATGACAATCTGAGTAAGTATCTGCCAGTTGTTTCCGCCAAATACTTTACCAACATCGACATTAATTTTCTCTACCATTTGTATTCCTGTCGCCGTATTAATTACCAGAGGAACAAATGTACCGATAAACACCAGTAAAACCTTTGGCAATTCCCCGATACCAAACCACATAATGATAATCGGTATCCATGCAATCGGCGGGATGGGACGGATCATTTCGAATACGGAGCCAAATAATGCACGGCATGATTTATTCCAGCCAATTAAAATTCCGAAAGAGATACCAAATACCCAGGCAACAATCAGGGCGGTCAGTACGCGCCTTAAACTTGCCCAGGCATGTCCTAACAGATTAATCCTGCCGATGGGTTTCGTAAAAGTCCTGATAAAACGCTCCCAGACATCCGCAGGCCCCGGCATAAGCTCCGGGTGCAGCGCCGAGAAGGTAACCCAGGCAATAACAACCAATAAGACAGACAATACGGGAAGTATCCAATATAAAATTTTATCTATCTTCTTCTTTCTCTCTCTAGCAATCTGATCCACAGTTTCTTCCTCCTTCTAACGTCTGTGCTTTTGCCATTTCATCAATTTTCCCTCCGCAAAAGAGAGTAATGCAGAAAGCAATGCCCCAATAATACCGATTACCACCATACCCACAATTACAATATCCGGGCGGGCAACCGAACGGCCAATCTGAATCATATATCCAAGTCCGGCACTGGCTGCCAGCATTTCAGCCGCAACCAACGTCGACCATGAATTTCCCAGGGCTACCCGGATACCGGCAAAGGTCATCGGCAGGGCCGACTGGATACCAACCTTATAAAATATTTCAAAATTTGATGCTCCAAACGTTTTCGAAACATTTATCAGCGTCTGGTTTGTAAGCTTAATACCTGTGTAAGAGTTGATAACGCAGGGAACAAAGGTTGTGAAAAAGATTATCATGGCTTTTGCTTGCAGACCGATACCCATCCATACTACAATAAGAGGTATCCAGGCAATCGGCGGGATAGGGCGGATTAATTCAAAAATCGGACGGATAAAACGATCTGCTTTTTTCCACCATCCCATAACTAATCCTAAGGGAATTCCGATGACAATTGCAGTAAAGAAACCGGTTAATGCAACCTTAAGGCTTGCAAGAATATTAACTATTAAGATATTGCCGTCCGGCTGTCCGTTATAAGTTTTATAAATCAGGGTTTTAAAAATTGTAGAGGGTGCCGGCAGCCTTGCAGAGTCCACTACCCCGCTTACAACTGCTAATTGCCAGATACCAAGGAATCCAATCACACCTGCCATTTGAAGCAGCATATATTTAAGAGTGTCTTTTTTTTGGTTCTTCTGGTACTCCCTCAGGCCTTTTTCAATACTTTCCTTAGACACGGCCACTATAGTCCAACTCCTTTTATTTATTATTTTTATTTCGTATGCCGCAAAACCGGCAGCTGCCATCAGCAGGTATCCATAATTATAACAGCAGCTGCCGGTCCTTTCTGTTCCCTTACGACTACGGGAATCAACAAAACTTTAATACATTATTCTGCATTTAATTCAGCATAAACGTCATCGATTAATTTAGTATCCATATGATTGAGGAATAATTGATCATCTCCCTCATTATAATTTCCGTATTCGATGAAGAAATTTAATACATCGATCAGTTTGCCTTCCATAACGGAATATTCGGCTCCTTCCGCTTTATCATGCATCATGTCATAAACCGTATTAAAACTATAGTATGGGTCCTGTCCCAAGTATAGCGTTGCTACTTCAGGGCTTAAGTTAATACCGCATTCCTGATTGAAGTCACTGCAAAGATCTGCTGCTTCTTCTTTATTCTTATTCATCCAGTCAATTGTTTCAAAATAAACTTTCATGAAAATCTTCATGGCTTCATATTTTTCCGGGTCTGAATAACTGTTTTTGTTTGCCATAAAGTTACACATAAGTCCCGTATCAGCCAAATTACCGCTGGAAGCCAAGACATAATTGTCTTTATCCTCAGCAAAGCTGATGGCACCGGTTACAACGGCCGCATCACCCTGTCCGGCCAGAAATGCACTGTTTGCAGTAGGCGAATCCATTGCTACGAATTCAATGTCATCCAGCGTCAATCCAAAACCACCTAAAGTTTTTAATAACAAATACTGTAATACATTACCGGAAGTACAAAGGACCTGGGCTTCCTTCCATGACTCTGCATCGCCTACAATAGAAGCATTGACCGTATTATTTCCAACTCCTGCTGCCGCAATGTCAGAATCCTCACGAACCCAGATGGTCTGAGTTCCGTTATCTGAATTGGATGCTCCGACTAAAATTGCATCATATCCGATGGCGCCGGACAGAACACCGCCCACTCCGGTAGCACCAATATCCCAGGAATTGGAGCTGAGTGCTTCCATCTGAACCGGTCCGTTATCAAATAAAACTTCATTAATCTTTAATCCTGCTTCATCAAAGAAACCTTTCTCTCTTGCTATATACACAGGTGTGTAGTTAATGCTGCCGTTAATACCTGATACGGTTAATTCATACGTCTTTTTGCTGTCACTCGTTTCTGTATTCTTGTCCTTGTTTGTTTCTGTCTTTTGACCGCATGCAGTAAGAACACCCATAATCATAACTGCAGTAAGACATGCTAAAATAATTTTTTTTGCCATCACTTACTTCCTCCTCTTGAATATACACTCGTGTTTACATTTCTAAAATAAAATGCATTTTGCTGACCATTAATTATGTATTGCGTTTCAGTTTTATAACTAATTACCAATAGAATAACGCTTTACTAATACAGGCAAAATGCTACTTTATCCGAATGTTTACAAAATTTATTTGCACACTTATACTAACTCCTATTTGTAAAAATGTCAATACCTATTATAAAATAGTTTAATATTGTTATTTTTTACAACATTCGACAGTAAAAATCGTGAAATTCATCCATTCCATCCTATACTTGTATTTTGTTTATATCTACACAAACGTTTGCACAAAAATATATCATATGTACGGTTTTATATTGTATAATAAAACTATGCCGCTAAAATGACATTTAATTAATCTTATACCCATTGGTAATCACATCTTGCAATTGTAATAACCAATATTTTAAACTTATCATTCAATTTATTAAGAATATCTTCGCTTAAATGCCTTTGGGTTTCACTTCTGCTTTTATATTGCTGGTATATTGATTTTTACGACACAGTAACTTTATGACTATCATACTTTGGGAGGAATTGAAATGTGTTATGAAATACGCATTATTCAGGATAAGACAAAATTGACTGACTGCCCTGTTTTTTATGTAGATAAATATAACTGGGGCGGAGATTATCGTCCTGTAACCTATGGAAAAATGGCTTATATAAAAGGGTACGGCTTTATCATACAAATGACCTGCGAGGAGAAAGACCCACTGCGCATCTATACGAAAGATGAAGATCCGGTTTATCTTGACAGCGCCATGGAAGCTTTTATCGAATTTGCTCCCGATACAATGAAAGGTACTTACGTAAATATTGAAATGAATGCCAACGGAGCCATGCTTAACCGTTATGGCCAGGTACCCCCGGGAAGAAAAGTATTCACTGCATTTACTAACGCCTCCTGCACCTGTGAGGCCCGTATTGGTGAAAACTCCTGGACTGTGGAAGCAGCCATCCCGCTGGAGTATGTAAAAGATCTGTTCCACAGAGATACCTTTGAACCGGGGGACAGAATCCGCTGCAATTTCTATAAACTATGTGCAAAGGAAATCCCCGCACAGCACTACGGAAGTTATACTGTAATAAACAATCCGGCCTGGAACTTCCATATGCCGGAATTTTTTGCCGATGCTGTAATTGTTCAGGCTCAATAGATAAATTCAGGTCCGTCGGACCTTTCTTCATATTGCTCTTATCTTTATCTTTCTCCCCGAAACAGGCCTAATTATAATCTAGCTTTTTCATATTTGTTGCAAATGCAACTGATTTAGCCGGGATTTTATTATAAGATATGTTACGTAAGTAATAGACCTGTTAAAATAATATAAAAATTAAGGTTGAAAGAATCTCACTTTCAGCCTCATGCGCATAAAGCGTGCGCAGGAATGGGGGAAACTATGATAAGAAAAATTATAACCATCAATAAAAAGCTTTGTAACGGCTGCGGCTTATGTGTGGACGCCTGTCATGAAGGGGCTATCGGATTAGTAAATAATAAAGCAGAACTCCTTCGGGATGATTACTGCGACGGTCTAGGCGACTGCCTTCCCGTCTGTCCTGTAAATGCAATTACTTTTGAAGAAAGAGAAGCCCTGGAATATGACGAAGCAGAGGTGAAAAAGAATATGGAGAAAAAGAAAGAAGTTCCGCATTTCTCCGGCTGTCCGGGAGCACAGTCCAGAAGGATTAACCGGATTCCTGTAAGGCCTGACATTATTCCGGCTGAGGCACCTGGCTCCATGTTAAATCAGTGGCCCATTCAAATCAAACTGGTACCCGTTAACGCACCATATTTTGATAATGCCGGTCTTCTTATTGCAGCCGACTGCACAGCCTTCGCCTACGGTAATTTCCATAGTGAATTTATGAAAAATAAAATTACGTTAATCGGCTGTCCCAAACTGGATGAAGGAGATTATTCCGAAAAATTAACCGAAATATTTATGTATAACGACATTAAAAGTATTACTATTGTCCGGATGATCGTTCCCTGCTGCGGCGGAATTGTAAACGCAGCTAAAACTGCCCTGATTAACAGCGGCAAAATGATACCCTGGCAGGTAGTTACCATATCTACGGATGGTACCATCGTTGACACGTAATAAAAAAAAGTACCATTCATAAATTTTCTTTGAATCTGAAGGTGGCCAGAACCGGCGTACTAATCGAATTGCAGTCTTGAATAACAATACGATTAGTACGCCGGTCCTGACCCTTTATTCAGGTATCATTCCATCCGGTGCAAGTATTTTTAGCACACTCTAGTTGGAAAATAGCTGAGTACAATATACGGTTCCTTTACTGTCTTTATAAACGCCAATACCTATTTTATTAAAATTAGCATTCATAATATTAGCTCTGTGACCTGGAGAATTCATCCATCCATTCACTACTGCTTCCGGTGTGTTATAGCCATATGCAAGATTTTCACCTGCAGCAGATACGCTTACATTATATTCATCCAGTACAGTTGACCATGAAGTCCCGTTGGGCCTGGTGTGGGAAAATGACTGAGCAATTTCCTGGGCACGCTTATTTGCCGGCGCAAGCAGATTCTGAGACATGGTTAATGCGGATAATCCGCCTTTTGCACGTTCCGCATTCACCAGTTTAAGAACCTGGTCTGCAAAACTGCTGTCAGAAGACGCCGGAGTCGTAGTATCGGCCGGGGTTGTGGTCTCAGAAGGGGTAGTGGTTTCGGACGGAGTTGTGGTTTCAGACGGGGTTGTTGTTTCAGTTTCGGACGGAGCCGTAACAGATGTCTGTCCTTTCAAAATACTGTTAATCAGTTCATTAATATCGATGTTGCTTCCGGCATTAACCACCTTCACCGTAGCCTTGCTGCTGTTATTACAAGCGGTAGCTTTCACCTTATTGGATAGCTGGCTGCCAAGGGTTTTACCGTCTACTTTGTCTTGGGCCTTCACTTTATAGTAATATGTTTTATCTTCTTTTAAGCCGGTATCCTTGAAATTGTTTGACTTTGTAGTACCAACACATTTATATGTACCATTTGGGGAAGTTGCACGATATACCTTGTAACTGTCAGCCCCGCTTACTTTTCCGATATTAAGGTTTGCAGTGGTAGCCGTAGTACTTTTTACACTAAGCGTTGGTTTACATTTTGTAATGCTTTTTGTAGTGGCCGCAGCAGCTACTGCTGTGTTGTTAACATCGAAAGCTTTCAGATTTCCGCCAAATAATGTTGACGAAACTAACGTTAAAGTTAACATTGAAGTTACTAAAAATCTTTTCATTCGATATGTCCTCCTATCTGCTATCTACAATTAAGTTACCCCCTTAGGGTAACATAACGAATAGTCTTATTCAACCGTTAGATATTGGAAGGACTCTCAGGTATATCCAGATAACATTCCGCCTTTTCCCGCTACTCGGCTATATAACTATTCTCAATTGTTATTACAATCCGGTATCTTTCATCTATTTTTTTCAGAGCCTCTTCAATCTGAAACAGCAGCTCCTGCTCCTGCCGTTCACTGTAGGAAAAAGGTACAACCAGGTCAAAAATCAGGTTAATACTGTTTTCTCCGTTTACAATACGAAAATCATGTATGGCGGCTTCCGGTTCAAGCTCTTTTACAACCTGAACTACCGCCTTTTTCTTATCCACAACCTCCTGGTCATTTATCTCAACGGGGTCCATATGGATTACCAGAAAAATTCCCAATTCCCGCAGTACATCCCGTTCTATCTTATCAATGGTTTCATGTGCTTCCTCCAGATTCGCATCATTGGGAATCTCCGCATGGATGGTTGCCATAGTGTGGGAAGGTCCGTAATTATGGACAATAAGGTCATGGCTTCCGATAATTCCGTCATATCCTTCTACCATTTCCGTAATTGCTTCGTATACTTTCCGGTCAACCGCCTCCCCGAGCAGGGGCTCAAGGGTTTCCCTGGCTATATTAAAGCCTGCCAGCAATACAAATACCGAAACTACGGCGCCCATCCAGCCGTCCACTCTATATCCGGTTAATTTTCCGATTATAACAGATGCTATGGTTGTAGTGGTTATCAGCACGTCACCCAGGGCGTCTGTTGCCGTAGCTTTCATAACATTGGAATGAATGCGTCTGCCAAGTGTCCGGTTAAATAAGGACAGCCACAGTTTTATCAGCACGGAAATACCAAGTATCCCGATTAGTATCCAGCTGAATCCCACCTCTTCCGGATGGAGTATTTTTGTAAAAGCACTTTTAAAGCAGGAAAAACCTACCTGCAATATTAAAAAAGATACCGCAAAAGCCGCAATGTATTCAAATCTTCCGTGTCCAAAAGGATGTTCCTTATCCGCGGGACGCTCCGCAAGCTTAATACCGACCAGTCCTATTATGGAAGAAGCCGCATCCGATAAGTTGTTAAAAGCATCTGCCATAACGGATATACTGTTAATAATCAGCCCCACTGTAATCTTGGTGCCAAATAATATAAGATTACAGATAATACCTACAACACTGGCCAATACGCCGTAAGCGGTCCGGACTTTCGATTTTTCCGTATCGTTATAATCCTTTACAAATAATTTCACTAATATTTGTGTCATTTTACTCCTCCCGGGGTAATAATTAAGCACCCAAAACGGCCTGGAAATAGCTTTTGTCTGTCAGGACCGCAGCTGCAGCTCATACAGTTTTTTATAAATGCCTCCGTAATTTAATAATTCCTGATGGGTTCCTGTTTCCCTCACTTCCCCTTTATGCATGACTAATATTTTATCGGCATGCTGTATGGTGGACAGCCGGTGGGCAACCATAATGGTGGTCCGCCCCGTCATTAATTTCTGCAGCGCGTCCTGGATAATCTGCTCGGTTTCGGTATCAATATTGGCGGTGGCTTCGTCCATAACCAGTATCGCCGGATCATAGGCCAGCGTTCTGGCAAAGGACAGCAGCTGCCGCTGTCCCGCCGATAATGTGGTTCCCCGTTCGGTTACCGCTTCTTCATAGGCACGTTCCAGTCTTTCAATAAAACCTGCCGCATTGACATATTCCGCCGCCTTCCTTACCCTTTCATCGGTAATCCCGTCATTTTTTAACCGTATATTACTTTTAATATCGCCGGTAAAAATAAAAACATCCTGCTGCACCTGACCTATGGCGCTCCTGAGCTGTTCGGTGCTTAACTCTCTGATATCCACTCCGTCAACGGTTATTCTTCCCCGCTGGATATCATAATATCTTCCTATTAAATTCAGTATGGAGGATTTGCCTGCCCCGGTGGCTCCGACAAATGCAATACGCTGTCCCTGCTCAATTACAAAACTTACATTCTTTAGAATCCAGTTTTCCCCTTCATAAGCAAACCAAACATGCTCGAATTCAATACGGCCCTTAACTCCGGTCAGTTCTCTGGGCGCCCCGGGGTTTACAACCAGTGGTTTTTCATCCAGTACGGTGAATATCTTCTCTGCGGAAGCCATGGCGGACTGCAGGGTTCCAAGCTGTTCCGCCAGTTCCTGTATGGGCTCAAAGAAAGAGCCTATATATTGGATAAATACATACAGTGTTCCGATGGATATTACTCCTTTTAACACGGAATCACCGCCCACCGCAATAATAATGACCAGAGCTATAATTGACAGGATATAGATGGAGGGACGGAATATGGCAAATACCATCATTTCTCTGTAATTGGCTTTAAAAAGCTCCGTATTTTTCTGCTTAAATTCCTCAAACTTTTCATTTTCCCTTGCAAATATCTGAATTAGCTTCATACCCGATAAGTGCTCCGATAAATAGGTATTGATGGCCGTAATTTTAGTCCTTACCAAACGGTAGGTAGCTCTGGATATGGTTTTAAAAAGTACGGTAAGACCGATAATTAAAGGCAGCAGCAAAAAAGCATACAGGGACAGTCTGATATCTATACTGACCATTACCATCGCCAGACCGATTATTTTAACGGTATTTTTAAATAACTTAACCAGAATATTGGCATACATTTCATTTAACGCTTCCACATCGTTGGTTATCCGGGTCACAATCCGCCCTACCGGAGTAATATCAAAAAAACGCAGGGACAAATGATGGACATGTTCAAATACTTCCTGTCTGATATTATAAATAATACTCTGTCCGGTCAGCTGAAGTATCCAGGTCTGCCAAAAATTGCAGAAAAAACTTCCCAGTAATACCAGAAGGTAGATTAAAGCAATTTTTTTAACCTTATTAAAATCGCCGTTTCCTATAAATTCGTCGATTGCTTGACCGACCAATACGGGCCGGTATAATTCAAAGCCCGTTATGCAAAGCACCAAAAGAAAAGAAAGAGCCATCCAGTGCCAGTAAGGCTTGACATATGCCATCAATCGTTTTAAAACACTGCCGTGAAAGGCTCCTTCATAATCAAAATTATTTTTCTTTGCCATGATAAATCCATACCTTTCCAAACTGTCGTTATCTCAACCGTTAAATTAAATTATACTGCTTCCAGCTGTTTCTCCAACTGCTGCTTTTCATACATTTTCGCATAGATTCCCTGCCGGTTTAACAATTCTTCGTGAGTACCGTATTCCGCCATTCTGCCTTCTTCCAAAACCAGAATCTGATCCGCATTCTGTATGGTGGAAATGCGGTGGGCAATAATTATGGTGGTTCTCCCCTTCCGGTTGTTCTTTAAATTTTTTAATATCTGCTCTTCGGTATTCGTATCCACCGCCGATAAGGAATCATCCAAAATCAGGATGGGCGCATCTTTCATTAGGGCTCTCGCAATGGAGCTTCTCTGTTTTTGCCCTCCGGACAGGGTAACTCCCCATTCTCCGACCACGGTACTATAATTTTCCGGAAAATCCATAATGTTGTCATGGATACAGGCTTCCCCTGCAGCCTTTTGTACCGATTCCATATCTTTAACCTCCGCACCGAAAGCTATGTTGTTTCTGAGGGTATCGGAAAACATGAAATTATCCTGGGGCACATAGGCTATATTTTCCCTTAAAACCTTAAGGGGAATTTTACGGATATCCAACCCGTCTATGGCTATCATTCCCGGTTCCACGTTGTACATGCGTACAAGCAGATTGGCAAGGGCTGTTTTGCCGCTGCCGGTCCTCCCCAGAATCGCCAGAGTGCCGCCTTTTTTTATTTTAAGGGAAATATTTTCAAGTACATTAGGTGTTTCAGGTGTAAAGCGGAAACTGAGGCCGGAAAATTCAATCTCTCCTTCCAACCGGTTTATATTATAATCCGTTTCCCCTGCCGTATCGTGAACCTCCGGCTTATGATTAAAAATATTCTGGATACGTTTGATGGAGGCAATCCCCTGTGAGAAAAAGGTTATGCTGTCCCCCGCCGCAATCATGGGCCATACCAGCATGCCGATATACTGGTTAAATGCTATAAATCTGCCTAAGGTAATGGTTCCCGTAATTGTAAGATACCCTCCGTATAACAGGGTAATCAGACTTGATAAGCCGATAACCACATCCAATAAAGGCATAACGGTGGCCTGTAATTTAACGATATTCATATTTTTATCCATATTATCCTTGTTAGCTTTTGCAAAGGCTTTCAGTTCATTTCTTTCCTGAACAAATGCCTTAACCACCCGGATACCGGAAACGCTTTCCTGAACCTGGTCCGTTAAATCCGAAAAGGCTTTTTGCTTCTCCGCAAACCTTTTTTCAGCCAGCCGGCCGTAATATACTCCCCCGGCTGCAATAAAAAGCAAAGGGATAACTGCAAGAAGTGTCAGCCTTATATCCACATAAAGAATCATCTTCATCAATACCATTACGGTCATGATACAGGCGTCAAAAGAGGTTATGACAGCCGGTCCCGCCGACATGCGTATTGCATTTAAATCATTAATAAAATGTGCCATTAAGTCCCCGGTTTTATTTTTATTATAATATCCCATGGACAGGGTTTCCAAATGGGCAAACATATCATTGCGCAGTTCATATTCAATGGCCCTAGCCGAGCCAATGATAAAATAACGCCATCCGAATCTTCCCACGGCGAGAATGATTCCAACCAGTACGATTTTAAGAATATTTTGGTACAAGCCGTTTAAGTCCATGGTACGGCCTTTCAGTCCGTCCGTTATCTCTCCGGTTAGCTGCGGTATGTATAAATTCATGTAATCCACGATAAATAAGGTCAATATCCCCAAAATATATTTCCATTTATACCTTTTTATATATTTAAAAATAATATTTTTTTCTTTCATACTTAACTCCGTCTTCCATATTTACACCCGTTGTATACCACAGGCGGTCCCCCCTGTACTGCCACAACCAGAACAGGCTGCCATTCTTTCCGGATGCCATTTATATCTATCATTAAAAGCGGCTATACCCGCTTTTATATAATATATTACTCGTTTGCTTCGTCTTTTATATATTCCAGTATATCTCCGGGCTGACATTCCAGGGCTTCGCAGATTTTCTCCAGGGTTGAAAACTTAATGGCCTTTGCCTTTCCGTTTTTTAATATAGAAACATTTGCCATGGTGATTCCCACCTTTTCCGATAATTCCGTTACGCTCATTTTACGTTTTGCCAGCATAACATCAATATTTATTATAATCGCCATTCTCTCACCTCATATTGTTAAATCATTTTCCTGTTTTAAATCGCTGGCCTTTAAAACAAGATGGGATAAAGCTGCCGTTAATATCGCCAAAGCAAAACCGATAAAAAGAATTACTATGATAAATAACAGGATTCCGGGCTGCAGTATTCCATAAATAAATGCGGCTATGGTTACAATAATATAAATAATACAGTCCGCAATGAAAAATTTGCTGATTGCCTTAAGAGCCGACGCATTTTCCGGACAAAAAGAAGAATCCCTGCCGATACGCGTACATATTCCCCAGAACTTCCACAAAGACAAGTAACACGGGATAGCAGTAATCCAAATAAAAGCCGTAAAAAAAGTCTGTAAATATCCAGAGTTGAAATATTCCGGAATTAAATCCTGGTACCAGGACGGAATAATAAGGCAGAAAAAAATTCCGATCCCGCCTGCAATAACAGTAATCAACTTAAGCCATCCGGTCATTTCCACTTGTTTCATAATTTTCCTCCCTGTCCAATTGCTCCTGCATGTAAATTTATCATCGTTTTTATCATTATACTTCAAATAGAACGATTCGTCGATAATATTTTGTTATGCTGCTGTCAGGAAAAACACAGGCGCCGGGTTAAATTATGGTTACATTCTTATTTTATTTATGATAAACTTAAATCCGAGGCTACTATGTTTATTTATTCATACCTATGTATAAAAAGGAGGCTGGCATGGCTGATTTATTTATTGATTCGAATTTATATACCACAAGACCGGAATCTTCAGGAAGACCGGAAAAGGAAATACGGGTTTATGATTTGCTGGAAAAGATTAATATTCCATTTATCCGAGTAGACCACGGAGTTACCGCCACCATAGAATCCTGTCTGGAAGTGGAAAGAATGCTGGAAATAAAAATCTGTAAAAATCTGTTTTTATGCAACGCACAAAAAACACAATTTTATTTATTGATGATGCCCGGGGATAAAAAATTTAAGACTGCCGGTTTATGCCGACAGATTCAAACCTCAAGACTTTCCTTTGCACCTTCCGAATATATGGAAGAATTCCTTGATATTACTCCTGGTTCGGTCAGCGTATTAGGGCTGATGAATGACTGCAATAACCGGGTGCAGCTTTTAATTGACCGGGATGTCCTGAAACAGGAAGCCATAGGCTGTCATCCCTGCATCAATACGTCAAGCCTTAAGATAAAGACTGCGGATATATTGGATAAATTACTGCCTTGTTTAAATCATAAGGCTGTTATTGTAGATTTGTAAGATTCCGTTTACTCTTTATACGGAAGCAAATTATTATTTTTTAAACAGTCATAATAAATGCTTCTTACCGGTATAATGAAGAAAGTATAATTAATAATTTTATTTTATACAACCTTACCGGTATTAGTTGTTTTATTTATTATTCCGGCTTTAGTAATTGGTCTTTCAAACATAACCGCAAGATGCACAGATAGGAGGCAGAAATGAAAGTATTGGTGGACGCAGATGCTTGTCCGGTAAAACATATTATAGAAAGAATAGCAAAAAAATTTTTTATTCCTGTAATTATGGTTATTGATACAAGTCATATTCTGGAATCGGAATACAGCAAAATTATACAGGTCAGCAAGGCTCCGGATGCTGTTGATATTGCATTGATAAACCGGACAGATTCGGGGGATATTGTAGTAACACAGGATTATGGTGTGGCATCCATGGCCCTGGGCAAAAAGGCTTATGCCATAAACCAGAACGGAAAGTACTACACGGAAGAAAATATTAACCTGCTTATGTTTGAACGCCATCTCTCCAAAAAACAAAGAAGAGCCGGCGGCCGCACCGGCTCTATGAAAAAACGCTCCAAAGAAGACGACGAGCGATTTGAAACTGCATTTTCAAATCTTTGTGAGCAGTGGTATTCCGCTAATTCCGCCACGGTAAATAACTAGCTCACCTGAGCTCCTGATTTTCGTGAAAATACATCAATTGCCTTAGAAACAGCGGTTCCCAGGAAAAAGCATACCACCGCTTCAATGAGACCATTCACACCTACAAACGCAAGGACAAAGGTAAACACGTTGCCTGTACCGAGGCTGTTTGCAATTCCCTGAATGTATTCCGTATGATAAAAAAACAGCATCAGTGTGGTCATGAAAAACAAGGTATTTAATAATGGCCCGATTAAGCTGGCTGCGGCATGGGATATTCCTTTGGTTACATTCCCTTTTCTTAAGGCCATAAATATAATAGCCGTCAGCCATCCCATAAGTATACGTGAAAAGACGGTGACAATAAAGGTTCCTACGGGATTGATACTTAACAGAATTGTTCCGAAAGCACTTATTCCGAAACACTGTGCAAAGCTGGTAAGGCCAAATATGCCTCCAAGGATGGCCCCTCCTGCCGGTCCCAGCAGGATGGCACCTACTGTAACCGGAACGACCAGTAATGTAATCTCCAGTCCGGGTGTTTTAATATAACCAAGGGGCGTAAATGCCATCAGCAATATAATTGCCGTAAAAAGTGCGAGCTGCACCATTTTTAAAGTACGCTGATTTGTAATAGTTTTCATAATTCAAGCTTTCCTCCTTCTGATTGCTCCAATCTAACAATAGTATTGGTTCATTTTATCAATTGAATTACATCCACCGTTAAAATCTTTCCTATGAGACAGAAAGAGTCTGGCCCGCCAGACTCTGACGCTGACGCGCTGTCACCTAAGTAACAAATCTCCATAGTGCGTCATGCACATCACCTGCGTATCCCCGGTCGGGTTTTTATATCATAGGACGAACTTTCCTATAATTAAAAAATGCACCGCTGAAAAACCTGTACTACCTGGTTTTACATGCGGCGCATATCATAGTATACTCAATTCAATAATAGGCTTATTAAGCTTTTTTCATATTGAATATAACCATTGTCCAGTTCCTGCCGCAATACTTTATGGTCAAGACTATCCATATGGAAATCAGAAATCATTTATAAAGGTCCGCTTTGCACGGTATTCTTCTTTTGGCCCCAACATCCGTTAAGTGCCTTAGAACAACCGGTTCTAAAATATTTTAATTAGTATAAGCTTAACCTGTTTATAAATAAATCCTTTATTCATTCAATTGTAATAGTATATTATCTTATTCCGTATAAAAATGCAAGATAAATTTTAAATAAAGACAAAACCTAAATAAAGACGAATAAAACATTTGGCAAAGGTCCGTTTATTTTTATCCTAATATAACCTCAATATCATGCTCCTTGCCGTCTCCGAATACCGGAATAATATTCCCGTCCAGCACTATGCCGTCTGCAGTCACTTTGGCAACGCCTTTGGATACGTGGTTTGGATTTTTAACCGTAATTTTTAAAACATCATTCCTGAACTGCCTGACAACCTGGTAGCCATCCCAGGAAGAAGGTATGGCCGGGTCAATCATAAGGCCGTCATATTCCGGTTTGATGCCTAAAATAAACTGACTGATTGCAACAAAATTCCAGGAAGCAGTCCCTGTCAGCCAGGAATTCTTCGCTTCTCCGAATCTTTTCGCATCCTTGCCCGCTACCATCTGGGAATATACATAAGGTTCCATTCTGTGGATTTCACTGTATTCTTCCGTATAAGCAGGCGCAATCCTTGTATAATAATCAAAGGCTTTATCTCCTCGCCCGACTGCGGCTTCCGCACACATAATCCATGCATTGTTATGGCAGAAAATCCCGGCATTTTCTTTATAGCCTTCCGGGTAGGTGGAGATTTCACCATATTCAACATAATATTTTGTAAATGCGGGATTGTTAAGGACTAAACCGTATTTGGTACCCAGTCTTTCTTCCACCGCATCCAGGGCTTTGACGGCCTTTCCGTCTTCCATGCCGCAGCCTCCCATGATACAGAAACCCTGGGATTCAATAAATATCTTACCTTCTTCACACTCCTTGCTGCCAATCTTCTTGCCAAAGTCATCGTAAGCCCTTAAAAACCATTCCCCGTCAAAGCCGTGTTCCATAATGATATCCTTCATCTTGTTCACTTCCTTGCCGACCCGGTCTGTTTCTGCCTGATTGCCGGTTTTATCCATGAGAATGGCATATTCTCTGCCAATGTATACGAACATGCCTGCAATCATAACGGATTCTGCCACCCTGCCGTCTTTGCTGGTAGTGGTCTGGAAGGATTCGCCCGGTTCCATGGAAAAACAGTTTAAGTTTAAGCAGTCATTCCAGTCCGCTCTTCCGATTAAAGGCAGGCCGTGAGGTCCCACATCGTTGATTACGTGGTCAAAGGCTCTCTTAATATGGTCGGAAAGCGGCGCCGCCTTGCTTTCATCATTGTCATAGGGAGTCATTACATCCAAAATACCGTAATCACCGGTTTCCTTAATATAAGCCGTTACTGCAAGGATGAGCCATAACGGGTCGTCATTGAAGTTGCCGCCGATTTCATTATTGCCTCTCTTGGTAAGGGGCTGGTATTGATGGTACGCACCGCCGTCTTCCAGTTGGGTGGAAGCCAAATCAATAATTCTCTCCCTTGCCCGGTCCGGAATCTGATGCAGGAAACCTAACAAGTCCTGATTGGAATCGCGGAAGCCCATGCCTCTTCCGATACCGGATTCAAAATAGGAGGCACTTCTGGATAAATTAAAAGTTACCATACATTGATATTGGTTCCAGATATTAACCATCCTGTTTAATTTGTCATCCTTTGATGCAAGGGTATATTTGGACAATAAACTGTCCCAGTAAGCTGCCAGGTCGTAAAAAGCTTTATCAACCGATTTACCGTCTGAAAATTTTGCAATCATATCTTCCGCTTTTTTCTTATTGATTATATTTTTTGATTCCCATTTATCCTCCGGCGGATTTTCCACATATCCTAAAATAAAAACATATTCTTTTGCTTCACCCGGTTTCAGAGTAATTGCCAGGCTGTGGGAAGCAATGGGCGACCAGCCGTCCGCAACCGAATTATTTGATTTGCCTGCCGCCACTGCCTGTGGGTTTTCAAATCCGTTATAAGTCCCAAGAAAACTCTCCCTGTCGGAATCGAAGCCTTCTATGGGCGCATTGACGGAAAAGAATGCATAATGATTCCTGCGTTCCTTATATTCCGTTTTATGGTAGATGACGGAACCTTTAATTTCTACTTCACCCGTATTAAAGTTTCTCTGGAAATTGGTCTGATCATCCTGTGCATTCCATAAACACCATTCAATAAAAGAGAATAGTTTAACGTCTTTCGTAGTCGCCCCCGTATTCCGGATAACGACCTTATGGACTTCCCCCTTGTAATCCAGTGGAACAAAAAAGGTAACTTCGGTTTCTATATCATTTCTTTTACCGGTAATTTTGGTATAGCCCATGCCGTGACGGCATTCATAACTATCCAGTTTTGTTTTGGCAGGCGCCCATCCCGGCGACCAGAAATCACCGTTATCGTATAAATAGTAGTACCGTCCGCCTCCTAAATCCAAAGGAACATTGTTGTAACGGTAACGGGTAATTCTTCTAAGCTTCGCATCCTTGTAAAAACAATATCCTCCGGCCGTATTGGAAATCAAAGAGAAGAATTCCTGTGAGCCCAGATAATTAATCCAGGGATAAGGAGTTGTGGGGGTTGTAATTACATATTCCTTTTTTGGGTCGTCAAAAAAGCCGTATTTCATTTTTAATCTCCTTCTCGACAGATACTCTGTTTTAATTGCCGCATCTGTTATTTTACTAAAATTTTCGTTAAAATTTATATTAAATAACTTACTGTTATATGTATCCCTGATTTGCTGCGGATTCATCCCTTTCTAATTAAGACAAAAAACTCTTTTATAAGTAATGTTTTGAATTCATTACATATCACGGAATTATTATATAATATATTTTACGTTAATTCAACTATTATGATAATTAAAATTTACACATTCAGAAAATAAAATATAATAACATTAACGAAATGTTTCGTTAAATTAATTAAAGCACTTAATTACAAAAGGGAACTATTATTAATGTGCATAACTTTAATCAACCGGTTTAAACAGATAAATTTACATAATATCCGGAAATTTTACATTATTCTAATTGTTTTTTACATTTCCCTCTTTATTTGTATGATTTATGATATTAAGAACTTATAATAATTTATTCAGTTTCATAATTATTTACAGAATTTAAGGATTGTTTAATTATGACTACATATTTAATTATTGTAATGTTGGAGTAATGTTGGAGTTAAGTATCAAGTTCACAAATATTATCAAGATATTTGTAATTAATTTTAGGAGATGGGTGGCTGAATTATGAATACAAAAAAACTAATGTTATCAGACGATTTAACTTGCAGGAATAGATTGTTTTCAACATGCATTGATTATATCCTGTTAATTGTTCTCTCGTATAGCCTTACTATATTTATTTTCCGTCAAATGAACATCTATTTATTTTTAACGGTCTTTATAATTACGGAACTTTTTTATTTTATATCTCTGGAAACACTTACCGGTTATACCTTGGGAAAATATATATTTAAAATAAAGGTAATAAATTATAATTTTGAAAATCCCACTGTAAAGCAATCGTTAATTCGTTCTTTATTTTGGGTTATCGAAGCAAATCCCATGCTGGTTATTGTACCCATAATTACTTATTATATAGTTCATAATAACAAAACCGGGCAGCGATTTGGCGATAAGATAGCCGGCACATATGTTATAAGGACAAAATATATTGAGAAATATAAAGATGTTACATTGCTCAATTCTGAAGATTTCAATAATAAAATGAAGGAATTCAAAGAAAAGCTGCCTAACTACTATGAAGATTTAAAAAGCAGTATATTCTTTATTAAGTACAAATCAAAGGTAAGGATAATTGGTATAGAAGATTTAACGTATGATGAATTGGTTGCGCAGATTAATAACGGAAAAGAATTTAAAATTTATTCGTATTCCCTTATATTTTACATCATTTTTACCACCGTTTCACCCGTTTATTTTGACCAGGACAGTTCGAAAGCTATTTCCGCTAAGATAAAATATATAATTTTGTCTTTACTAACTTCAATATTTTATATACCAACTATTATTTACATGTTATCCTCCCAATTATATTCATCAGAAAATTATATATTAATTGCTTTATTTTCCTTTTTCGTTATTCTTTCTCTTCCTGCTTTAATAGCAAATTTAAGAGGCGGATATGACGTTACTGCTGAAGTACTGGATTTTATTAATAAGAAAAGATTTGAGTAACCGGTTTAACAGCCAAGGATTTCTAATCTTATTCTAATTGACTTTATAATATTATTCTGCTACCATTTTTATGTGAATAACAACTGATATGGCTACTTTCTTCAAAAAACGACAGCTGTATAATACATAAGCATACAGATTTTGAGGGAATGTTACTCATAAATAAATTAAAGAGAGGTTCAAAATGGGAGATATGAACAACAATCAAAATAATGGCAACGAATTTGATTCCAGCCAGATTACACCGGACAGTCAGGAAAATATGGATTATAATCCTGCCGATTCCATCAATCAAAGTTTTGAAAACGAAACGGAACCCTACAATATGGATAGCTCGCCTTATGAACAGAGTTATTTAATTACACCGGATATATCTTCCGGCAGGAGACCCGGTCCCAAAATAATTGCTGCTTTTATTCTAATCGCAGTTCTTCTGGCCGGTTCTGTTCTGGCCTTTGCAAACCGCCATACTTTATTAAATACGTTTGCTTTAATGACTAAAAGCCCTTTGGAATACTATTACGCTATTGAAAAGAAAAGCATCAACAAGGGAATCGATACTTTAACCGAATCCTATGACAAATCCCTTACGCTTAACAAGGAAAAAAAGGCTTCCGGGGCAGCACAGGATGTTGACGTAAAACTTACAGTTAGTCCCCAGTTTACCGACATGGCAGAGCTGACAGATTTTCAGTCTCTTGAAGCCAAAATATCTTCACTGTCAAAAGATAATAACGGGAAAACGGCCATAGGTATTTTCTATAACGAACAATCCCTAGTTACCTTAAACACCTTCTTTAATTTAGAAACCGATGAATTGTTTGTGAGTATACCGGAACTTAGCAGTGCATATTTATTATTTTCTTTAAATGAAATTATGTCGTATTACGGAGAAACAGGGTATATTTATGAGGACTACGCCAAAGAAATTGAGGATGTTTTCAATAATGATTTACTTACCCCTGAAATCCTGAATTCGTTATTAAAGAAATATACCGCTTTAATGATTCAAAATATTGATAATATTAAGCTGGATAAAAATGTCTCTGTTACCGCTTCCGGTTTAAACGGCACTTATAATTTGCTGACTTCCGAGATTCAAGAGATAGACGCTTATAACATGGTAATCGATGTACTCAACGAAGCTAAAATTGATGAAACGGTTAAAAAACTTTTTGCAGCCTTAAATATATGCGAGGAAGAAGAATATACTGAACTGATAAACAATGCAATTAAAGAATTAATCGCTGAAGAAGAGCTTGTAAAAGAATCATCCGAATCCATATTAATGAATGTATATGTAGACCAGACCGGAAAAATAATGGGACGGGAATTTGTAACGAAAGAAGAGAAAGTTTCCGGCTGCGGTTATTATTATGCCGAAAAAGGCAGCAAAATAGGCTATACCGTCTGGATAAAAGAAGATGACGTAAACATATTCGAATTCAGCGGTAACGGAACGCTGAATGCAGATGGTTTTTCCGGAACTTCCGTTTTGAGCTTTTCCGAATACAGTTATAATTTCGATGATTATACCACTTATTCCGTTAATATTGATATTGAAAATGCGAATATTGTAAAAAGCAATAGCTATATTAACGGTAAATTCACCATTACCTCGGCTTCCTTCATGGGCGGGTCAGTAATTATTACCTGCACTGCTGACGAACAGAAACAGAATATTACATTCCAGGTAAATTACGGCGGTCTGGAAGCTGTCTCTTTGGATATTACCTGCAAGGAAGGTGCCTACGAAGACTTTGAGCTCCCTTCTTCCACTAACAGCCAGGTTTATGACGCTGTAACTGATTCCTATTCTTATATGGAAACGGCAGATATTCAAGGATTCATTACCCATTTGGAAGAGGTTGCCGGCCAGGATTTAGAGAGCTTATTTAATGCAATTTTATATAAGTTTGCTTATTAAGACCGGTTAAAAATACCATGCAATCCTGTGTGATTTCCGGTTGCATTTAAAAAACCCAATATTACTTATCAGATACATCCGGGAAACAGTGTAAACCATTGGTTATGAGGTTTACACTGTTCCCATTTTTTTATGAATATTTTAGAATTAATTTCTTTTTTTTGTCCTATATTTATGGTACACTTAATATTAATCATTGAAAAATAAATACAATGGTATGACTTCTCGAAAGATGCTTTTTTTTCGAGAAAAGGCGCTGTTTTTGCGCCGTGCATCCGATTACAGGAACATGTTTTTTGTTCCTATAATATGAAATATTACGGGTACTTCATAACTTACCATATATTCATAAATTTTATTGAAAAGAGGGAATCTTTGTGATTGAGAAAGGTCAATTAAAAGATACTGTTCTTGATGATACTGCCGAAATATATAAACAAAGGCAGGAACAGACGGTAAAACAGAAGCTGAGTGAAATGACTCTCAAAGAAAAAATCACTTATTTTAATAATTATTACCGGCTTACAGCCATTGTTGTCATTGCAATTGTTATAGCAGCCGTTTACCTGGTATATACCATATTAACCCCTAAACCGGAAAATATATTATATGCTGCGGTAATTAATTCTGCGGTAGATGACGAGACAGCCGAGGCTCTCCAGGCTGATTTCGGACAGACACTTGGTATTGATCCTGAAACTCAGGAAATTACTATAGATACTTCTTTCTTTTTAGGAGATGACAATAATGTATCCGAATACACCCTGGCTTCTCAGCAAAAACTGGTCGCATACATTTATGCAGGAGAAATTGATGTCATTATAGCACCGGAATCCGTCTTTTCCAATTATACGTATCTGGGCAACTTTTCCAAATTAACCGAACAGCTGCCTACGGATTTATGTACTGCTTTAACTGATTCCTTCTATCACTCCGCTACGGAAGACGATCCGGCCTCCAGTGCATACGGAATATATTTGGATGGGGCAAAGATATATGATAATAACGGAGAACTGATAGACAAACCGGTATTAGGTATCGTTGCAAACTCCAAATATAAACATAATGCGGCTGAATTCGTAAGATTTCTTTTTAGCCTGGATTAATGAAATATAATATTGGGGCAATTTTTATATCAGCCTTTATTAGTGCCCTGTCCGATTCATAGTTAGATAAACCGGACAGGGCACAAGCATTTTTAAAACACGCTCTAGTGTGGTGTACCGACAAGCTGATGTCTATATCAATTGCGCAGAATGAATTTCCGGTCTGCAAGGCGGAGGTACACTACCTGGCTTCGATATATCCTTGCGCTTTCAGTAATTCCGCAATTAAAACCGCACCGCCTGCCGCACCGCGTACCGTATTGTGGGATAAGCCCACAAATTTATAATCAAAAACGGTGTCTTCACGTAATCTGCCGAAGGAAACACCCATTCCGTTTTCATAATCCCTGTCTAACTTAGCTTGGGGCCTGTTATCTTCTTCCAGGTATTGAATAAACTGTTTCGGCGCACTTGGCAAATTCAGTTCCTGGGGAAGCCCCTTAAATTCTCTCCATGCTTTTATTATTTCCTCTCTGTCCGGTTTTTTTTCAAAGCTTATAAATACGGCTGCAGTATGTCCGTCCGTAACAGGAACACGGATACATTGGGTTGTAATAAGAGGTGAGGAGGCCTTTACTATCCGGCCGCTTTCAACTTTACCCCAGATTCTTAACGGTTCCTGTTCACTCTTTTCTTCTTCCCCGCCGATATAGGGATTAATATTATCTATCATCTCCGGCCAGTCCTTAAAATTTTTGCCTGCACCTGAAATAGCCTGATACGTAGTGGCAACCACAACCTTGGGGCCAAATTCCCTTAAGGCGTGTACTGCCGGGGTATAACTCTGTATGGAACAATTGGGTTTCACTACAATAAATCCTCTTTTGGTTCCCAAACGTTTCTTTTGAACCGGAATTATTTCCAGATGTTCCGGATTTAATTCGGGTACAACCATGGGAACATCCGGAGTCCATCTATGAGCACTGTTATTGGATACAACAGGTGTTTCCGTTTTGGCATACGCTTCTTCAATTGCCTTAATTTCATCCTTCGTCATATCAACGGCACTGAATACAAAATCAACTTCACTGCTTACGGCTTCCACTTCGTTTACGTTTTTAACAGTTATTCCTTTAACGTCTTCCGGCATCGGGGTAGCCATCTTCCATCTGTCTCCCACCGCTTCTTCATACGTTTTTCCGGCGCTTCTCGGACTGGCTGCTATCACCGTAACCTCAAACCACGGATGATTTTCTAATAATGCGATAAAACGCTGCCCTACCATTCCCGTACCACCTAAAATACCAACTCTTAATTTGCTCATATTAACCTCCCGATATTATTACTTCATATATACAAGGACCTTCTATACGCATTCCTTCCCTTTTTGTTCTTGTATGGCGCACATTTGTCTTTGTAGAAAATATATTACTATCTTTATTTATAAAAATCAACTAATTTCTATTAAATATTCATATTTTGTGAATAATGTTGAATACAGGAACCGGATATCAAGGTTAATTGGCTACTTTTGTTTTCCTGATAGACTCACTTTACCAATTAATTGCCTGGCTTGAAACAGAGTAAAGATATTCTGATAATAATAGTTCCAGCTCCCGGTAAGTTTCTATTTCATTGACACGCCGTCTCAATTTGGCAGCCAGGGGATAGCCGCTGGTATACCATGCCACATGTTTGCGCATCTCCCTTATACCAATATATTCACCTTTATAGTCAATGGATAACCCGGCATGGCGGAGCATCATGTCCACCGCCTCATGTACGGACGGTCTATTCGGTACGGTACCTGTCGCAAGATAACTCTTAATCTGTGCAAACAGCCATGGATTACCTCTGGCCCCCCGTGCAAGCATAACGCCGTCACAGCCTGTTTCCCGCATAAGCCGCCCGGCTTCTTCCGGTGTAAATACATCTCCGTTGCCGATAACCGGTACCGATATCGCTTCTTTTACCGCCTTTATTACATTCCAGTCAGCCATCCCGCTGTAATACTGCTCTCTGGTACGTCCATGAACCGCAATGGCTGCCGCACCATTGCTTTCCGCAATTTTGGCTATTTCCACCGCATTGGCGCTTGATTCCGTAAAACCCTTACGTATTTTCACGGTAAGGGGTTTCTTGATTGCCTTTGCAACAGCATATACAATTTCACCGGCTAAAAGGGGTTCTTTCATTAAAGCGGACCCTTCCCCGTTATTGACAACCTTGGGTACGGGACAGCCCATGTTAATATCCAGTATATCAAAATTACGATGTTCAATCCGCTTCGCCGTTTCGCTCATGATATAAGGGTCTGCTCCAAACAACTGGAGAGAAACCGGACGTTCTTCCTCCTCCACCTCAAGAAGACTTTCCGTATTTTTATTATTATACTGAATCCCTTTAGCGCTTACCATTTCCGTATAAATCAAATCCGCTCCCTGTTCCTTGCACAGG
Organism: Lachnoclostridium sp. UBA903; assembly: GCA_002294045.1. GTDB lineage: Bacteria > Bacillota > Clostridia > Lachnospirales > Lachnospiraceae > Anaerocolumna. The sequence continues at coordinate 62,739 of DBEP01000065.1, forward strand.
ATACGAAATGGCAGGTCTGTCACGCCTGCCATGGGACCCAATATTAAATTGCCGTCTATTTTAACATTGCCAATGTTTAAACTCATGTTAAGTACTCCTTACTTATTACCTATTTGCCCCTGCATTTATTATAGATTATCCGTAAGCCCTTTAAAGTCAGGTTCGGGTCATAGATTTGGATTATATCCGTGGCTTCTGCTATAATTCTTCCTAATCCTCCCGTTGCAATTACTTTCATATTCCGGAATCCGGATTCTTCAATAATTTTTTTTACAATATATTCTGTTTGTCCGATATAACCGTATACCAGACCGGCCTGCATGCTGGATATGGTTTCTTTTGCTAATATGGAAGCCGGCTTCTTAATTTCTATTTCCGGCAGCTTTGCCGTTTCTCTCCATAAAGCGTCTGCCGATATGCGGATGCCCGGACTGGTAATCCCCGCCAGAAAAGTTCCGTCCTCCGTAATCAAATCATAGGTTGTAGCCGTCCCATAGTCTATGACAATTAACGGCCCTCCATAGATATCATAAGCCGCAACCGCATCAACTACACGGTCCGCTCCGATTTCCTTCGGATTTGCCGTTGCTATTTTTATTCCTGTTTTTGTACCTGCGCCAACTTCTATAGGCATGTGGTTTAAGTATTTTATTATACTGTTTTTTAGGGAATGCATAATTCCCGGCACAACACTTGCAATGATTACCGCCTCTATATCTGAAACAGCAACCTTCCTGTTATTTAATAAATTACATATGGTAATACCGTATTCATCCGAGGTCCTGGGTGTCTTGGTTGTCATCCGGAAGCTGGCTATTAATTCCTCCTCTTTAAATATCCCCAATGTAATATTGGTATTTCCTGCATCTATTACTAATAACATATTGTTCTCCTTTCAAAATGTATTTTACGGCTAAAATTCATCCCAATTCTTCTCCCAGAAAAAATACTCTGTAAAAAAGTTCAAGTGCTTCCAATAATTCGGCTTTTTTCTGCTGTATTTCCTTTATTTTTAACACACTTCCGATTTCATCGTATAAAATATCCCCTTCATCACTGGTTACCTTGAGGGTTAAATTACCTTTCTCATCAAATTCCAGTGTTAATATGCCTCCCACATCCTCCGTAAAAAGTACGCACATTATTTTTAATTCTTCCTTAATTCTTTCGGGAAGAGCATTAAAGTCCTCATTAAAGTAATACTTCTGTTCATATGCACTGCTGGCGCACAGAACCACTTTATCTAAATACATTATTTCCTCCTGCTGAAAGCCTTGGATGGAATCAGGTTCCGATTTTTACCAAAAACCGTGTTATTTTACTTCTATTCCGCCTAAAATACAAGTTCCCCGGATATATATGGTATAAATGGTGTCTGCTCCATTATAAGGCATAATCACTTTATTTTCCACACCTCCTAATATTGGGGTGCAGTTTGAAACCACTTTTGCATTATCCGGAACATAGATGTCAACTCCGCCCAGAATACAGGTTGTTTCTATTACAACATCATCCTTCAGTATTGCATTTCTTAAATCCAGCTGCACATTACCCAATATGGAAGTAACATCGGCGCCGGTAAACTCTTCATCCACAAATTGAATATTTCGGCCGCTTAAAAAACTGGTAAAATGGTTGTATCCATAATGACCGGTTCCTTGGCTGCTGCCGGAATTACCCGGATTATGGCTGCTGCCATGGGATTTTTCGGAACCGTCATTATCACTGCCGCCATAGTCTTGATTATCACTTCCGCTTTGGCTGTTTCCCTCCCGGCTGAAATCCCTGCCCCCTGAATGGTAATCATCCTGTCCGGCTCTTCTGTCCCTCCGAAATAAAAAGGAACAGCCGATAACTACAAATATAAGGGCAATTACAAGCCTGGAAAAGGTATACCAATTTATTATATTCTGTACCGAAACCAGCAGCAGGATACCTATTCCCAGGCCGAATACGGATGCGGTGCGGTTTTCTGCGCTGACCAGACCGATTGCGCTTGGTACAATAATAAACAAAGTCCACCACCCTGGGAAAAATATATTGAAATCAAATACTCCTACTGCTCTTCCTGCCAATGATACACCAAGAAGAACAAAAAAAACACCCCATATAGCCTTTGACATTGTATTCTTCATTGATTTAACTCTCCCTTGCTCCCATTAAACATAACCTAATATCCCTCTTACGGACACTTCTCCGGACATAACTGTCTTGACAGAAGTATTTTTTAACCCTTGGTTAATTTCCTCCGTTTCCACCAATAAAGCTCCCGTCTCATTAATTCCGAGGGCAAGTCCCGTATATTCCGAATCAGCTTCCCGTATTCTTACCTGAAGGTTCCGGTTAATTAAAAATTTATTATATTCATCTACCATATATTTTAAGGTTTCCGTTCTTTCAAATACCTCATAATAATATTCCATATATTTCATAATATTCACTATAAGGTTTACCCTGTCAACCTCCTTGCGGCATTCCATCCGCAGAGAGGTTGCCCTGCTTTTAAGCTCCTCAGAAAAGTATTCCCCGTTTACATTAATACCCATGCCAATTACAACGCATTCCAGCTTATCACTTACGGTGCTCATTTCCGTAAGGATTCCGCAGACCTTTTTACCATTGATTATAATATCATTAGGCCACTTTATAAAGCTTTCCAGTCCGGTTTCCTCTCTAATCCCCCGGTTTACAGCCAGAGCGGTTACCAGCGTAAGCATGGATGCATTCGCAGGGAGAATCCCGGACTGCAGCACCAGGGACATCCAGATTCCGCTTCCTCCGGGTGAACTCCAATTCCGTCCAAGACGTCCGCGTCCCGCATTCTGCCGTTCGGCCAGGACCAATACCCCATGGTTTCCCGGATACCTCCCAAGCTGTTTGGCGACTGTGTTGGTTGAATCAACTTCTTCATAATACAAAACCTTTTTCCCAAAACATCCCGTAAGCATCCGTTTCTCAACAAAAGATGAATCCAACCGCTTATATTCCGTTCTTTCGTCATTCATATATATTTCTTTCCTTTTCGCTAAAATAATTTGTGTATAAAATTAATAATAGTAAAAGGCTGCGGCAGAGTCAAGCACAATCTGCGGCAGCCTGAAAAATTTATAGAATTTACACATTAATTTTATAAAACCAGGAACGGTACATCTGTTCTAAATAAATATACAATCTTTCTGTATTTTAATCCACATGGTTTCCTAAAGTTGCTGCCATGACGGCTTTAATGGTATGCATACGGTTTTCTGCCTCGTCAAATACCACATCGGCATTTTTTTCAAATACCTCTTCCGTTACTTCGTTCCCTTTTACGGCCGGCAGACAATGTAAAAAGACCGTATTTTTTTTACCGGTCATATCCATTAATCCCTGATTAACCTGATAGGGCTTTAAGAGTGTAATCCGCTCGGCAGCCAGAGCTTCTTCCCCCATGGAGCACCATACGTCCGTATAAATGGCATCCGCACCTTTTACTGCCTCCAACTGGTCCGTAATAGTAATCGTTCCTTCCGAAGCTTTTGCATAATTCCTGCAGGTTGTTACCAGCTCTTCCTCGGGCCACAGGGAATTGGGAGCTAAAACGGTAAAATGAAGCCCTAATTTTGACGAGCCTACCATCAGGCTGTTAGCCACATTATTTCTTCCGTCACCGGCATATACCAAGTGCAGGCCTTTTAAATACCCAAACTGCTCCTTTAAAGTTAAAAAGTCAGCTAATATCTGGGTCGGATGGTAACGGTCCGTCAATCCGTTCCATACCGGAACACCGCTGTATTCAGCTAATTTTTCAACTGTTTCCTGTTTAAAACCGCGGAATTCTATTCCGTCAAACATTCTTCCCAGGACCCTTGCCGTATCTTCCACACTTTCCTTGTGCCCCAACTGAATGTCATCCTTGCCCAAATATTCCGGATGTCCGCCTTCATCAATACAAGCCACGGTAAAGGCACATCTGGTTCTTGTAGAAGGTTTCTCAAATATCAATGCGATATTTTTGCCCTTTAAACTGTTTCCCGTAATACCCTGTTTTTTCTTAGCTTTTAAATCTGCCGCTAAATCGATTAAATATTCAATTTCTTCCGGCGTATAGTCTTTTAATGTTAAAAAACTGCGTCCTTTCAGCTTCATGCTTCTACCTCCCCGGCACGGTGATAATGTATTGTTTATTTATACAATATACTTAATTTTTATTCATTTGTCAAGGAGAAATATTTTTCCGCATGTTTTTTTGCTTTCAAAATCATCTTTATAATATGAGCATATTGATGACCAGCATATGAAAGATAGGAAACTGATATCCCTTACGGGTCATTAACCGGTATTTTTCTTTAATTAAGCTTATCAGCTCCTCTTCCTCATATATTCTGTATTTGGGAATCCTCAAGCTTTTGGCACAAAGCTCCATAAGAGCCGTATATAAATCACGGTATGTCCAGTCATTGTCCAGTTTCAGAGAATTAGCCAGTGCAGGACATACGAATTCCAGAAATCTTCTCGTATAGACGGAACTGTCGTTATAATCCGCTTTATAATATTCCAGCAGAGCCATTTTAGCGGCCTCATCGGTGTGAATAAATTTGTTGATACATTCTTCTTCCGTAAGACTTGCATTGATATAATAAATTTTCCCCTTGAGGGAGCGAAGACATCGCAATCCGTCAAAATAACCCACATCTATATTTCTTTTTATTTTATCCGGATTAAATTCCAGGATACCTCCTAAATTAATACGGGGAGCTATTTCCACTATATTTACGTCTTGGGGAATTTTAACCGGTTTTTCCAAACCAATTCCATAAATCCGGACAATAATAATATCTTTGTAGCCTCTGTTTATCAGCATATCAACCGGTACATTATTAAACATGCCGCCGTCTAAATATTTCATTCCGTGAAGCTTTTCATTCCGAAAAGCCGGCAGGGAAGCACTGGCTAATAAATAATCCTTTAAACTGCTGTTTTCCGCTTCCTTAGCTGTTATCTCAACTTCTTTTAATTTAGATACCAGGAACGTTCCGAATACGAATTCAATATCGGAATTACGTATTTTATCTTCATCCACCCAATTTTCAATTAATTTCTTTAATGGACTTATGTCTATACCCCTGTCGGCAAGAATCCTGGTTGTATCCTTTGTTAATTCTTTTAAATCCAGCTCCCTTAAATTCCGCTTCATCAATTTATCCATCTGCGTATCACTGACTTTCATAATAGAGGAATAGGTCAGGCTCTTCCACAGATTTTCCGCTTCTTCGTAATTGTCCATACAGATCAGCGCACCGTTTAATGCTCCTACGGAAACTCCGGAGACTCCCTTTATTTTAAGCCCGCATTCTAAGAAAGCCTTCCAGACACCAATCTGGTAGGCCCCCTTAGCTCCGCCGCCTTCTAAAACAACTCCATATTCCTTGCTAAAGTCAAATGTATTTTCCATGCATTGCTCCCATATATCCCTGCGATTTCATTATTCTATCGTCTGTGCGCTCTCAGCGGATGGCTCCCGGTAGTCAGCAATTAAATTTTGATCTAAAATCTCTTTTGATGTTTGCTTTAAAGTAATTGCACGGTTATAGTCTTCTTCATAAAGGGAAGCATCCAACGGCTGGCTTGAATTAATATCCCAGGCACGGCTTCCTTCAAATACACCCTCTCTTGATATTTCAAACATGACATTGTTATGAACAAAAGAGCCTTCAAACATATACGCCGTAAATGCTACAAAACCATCCGTTGCATTCACCAGATCCTGGCCTAAAACATAAGGCTGTTCTATTTCGATTCCCATGATATTGGCAATTGTGGGAAAAAAATCGATTTGCCCTCCGGTGGTGTTTACGGTTTTTGTAACATTACTTCCCGGAACATGAATCATCATGGGCACTTTTAACATTTCATCATAATCATATGGTTTCCCCAAATAATCGGACATAAGTTCAGCGTTATTATCCATGCCGACATTTAAGCCATGATGATCCCCGTATAATGCTATTACGGTATTATCATACAAACCGGCTGCTTTTAAATCCTGAATAAACTGTCCGAAGGCTTCATCCATATAACGGACGGTCTGTAAATATGCTCCGAATTTCGTATCCTTATCTTCCTCCTTCAGCTCCAGTGTGGCATCCTCGGGATCAAGCACAAACGGGTGATGGCTGGTAAGTGTGATAATAAAGCTGAAGAAAGGGCTTTTCTCTCTTTGGAATATATCAACCGCCTGTTTAAACATGGACTTATCCGATATGCCAAGACCTATAATATCACTTGCGTCCATATCTTCCAGACTGTAATACTCTTCAAATCCCTGTGCGGGATAAGCTGCTTCCCGGTTCCAGAACGCGCCTCTATAGCCATGTATTGCAAAGGTGCTGTAGCCATTGTCTCTGAGAAGCCAGGGAAGTCCGGCATATGCATTCTCCGTATATAGGGTATAGCATTCCCTGTCAATTACAGGATACAGGCCGTTAAGGGTTGAAAACTCCGCATCTGCCGTATTGCCTTTTCCAATATTGCTGTAATAGTGGTCAAAATAAATGGTGTCCTTATTTATAAAGGAATTCAGGTTCGGCGTTAATATCTGGCCGTTATATTCTGCATTAATGACGAAATTCTGCAATGCTTCCACCTGAATTACCACTAAATTCTTATCTTTTCCGATGCCATTAAACTGACTCCCCGGATTTGGGGCCGCAATGTCTTCTACCACATCCAGAACCTCTTCGGCAGGAACCGCTTCCGTCACAATATTTTCCGTAAGGGCATTAAAAACATCATTTACATGATTAGTAAAGAATTCCACACTGTTTACCTTATCAATTGCTACACTGTCCATGGGGTTCACTACCAGTAAAGCAAAAATTGCACCTAATCCTGCAACAATATATTTAACTTCCTTCTGAAAACTCCATCCGTTTTTCTCCGGATCGTTCTGTATATGCTTCTTAAAGTAATAATAAACAAACGGAATATCCAGATACAGCAAAAAGCTGGCAGGTATCAGGGTCGCGACAAAGCTGTCGGGAACCGCCGCAACATTGGCGGCCTGCCAAAGCTGTTTTACGGAAACAGTCTGGTTATAATAATTATAGTACATGGAGTCCGCAAACATCAATAAGCTTAACAGGCTGTACACAAGTAAAAACAGTCCCTTTTTCCTTTTTAAGTTACTCCTGCTGAACAGTATAAATATAATACCCATGGCTGTGATACTTAGTATGATAAAAACGATATCCTTTATATTCACGTTAATTAGATTATAATATATTATAAGTTTTGCTGCAAAAAGTAAAAGAATCATATATGGTGATTTTATAATTTTCTTCAAACGGCCCATTATTATATTCTCTCCTTTATACCAAAAAACGGTAAGTATTTTCTTTATAACCGTCCGAAAAGCACGGTATGAACAGCAGGCATTACGACGCTGCAAACGGCTGGCGGTCCGGTTATTTTAAGCTGTACCAGTTCCTCTATATAATAGCTCATAGTTATTTTATTATCAAGGCAGGAATTCTTAAGTTTATCTTAAAATATCCGGGAAAGTAATATATTTTTAATATTTGCCGGTTTCACATCCATTCGTTTCTTTTAATTCCTTAAAAAACAAAGGTTTTTATCTCATAGGATGTAATTTCCTATCGCACAAAAAAACAGCATGGGTTCCGGCAATCTGAAACCCATGCTGCTTTAAATGACTTATACCTTTTTATGATCCAATTACATTATTATCACTGCCAACTTCCGTTAAGGATTTAACAAGTCCCGCAACTCCCTGAATTTCAGAAGGGATGATAATCTTCGTAGCCTTGCCGTCAGCCGCTTTTGCAAAAGCCTCCAGACTCTTTAGCTGAAGAACCGCGTTACCCGGATTGGATTCATTTAAGAATCGGATACCGTCTGCATTGGCTTTTTGTATTGCAAGTATGGCTTCCGCCTCACCTTCCGCTTCCCGGATGGTTGCTTCTTTCTTAGCTTCCGCCCGAAGGATGGCAGCTTCCTTATCCGCTTCCGCAGACAAAATTTCAGACTGTTTTTTACCCTCCGCTACAAGAATGGCCGAAGTCTTTTCACCTTCCGCACGCAGAATGGCTTCTCTTCTCTCACGCTCTGCCTTCATCTGTTTTTCCATGGCATCCTGAATGGCTGCCGGGGGAAGTATATTTTTTAACTCAACACGGTTAACTTTAATACCCCATGGGTCCGTTGCCACATCAAGGGATACCCGCATCTTGGTATTGATGATTTCTCTCGAAGTTAAGGTCTGGTCAAGTTCCAAATCACCGATTATATTTCTTAAAGTAGTGGCCGTTAGATTTTCGATTGCTAGTATGGGACGCTCAACACCATATGCATATAACTTCGGGTCCGTAATCTGGAAAAAAACAACCGTATCAATTTTCATGGTTACATTATCCTTCGTTATGACGGGCTGAGGTGCAAAGTCTACAACCTGTTCCTTAAGCAAAACTTTTCTCGCAATCTTATCAATAAGCGGAACCTTGATATGAATACCAACATTCCAGGTGGCCTGATAACCGCCAAGCCTTTCCACTACATAAGCATTGGCCTGGGGTACAATTTTAATACAGGATGCTAATACAAGTAATACAAGTACTACAAATACAATTAATACTATTTCCATAATCACATTCCCTCCACATCTGCTTCAACTATTAATTTGACACCTGATACTTCTCTTATGACAACTTTTTCCCCGGTTTCAATAATCTCCTGGTCAATAAGAGCCCTGGCTGTCCATTCCTGTCCGTTTACAATTACCTGTCCGGTATTGTTAAAATTATCAATTTTTTCTATAACCTTGCCGTCTCTGCCTATAAGACTTTCATAATTTGTTTTAATCCGCTGTTTATTAAAATACTTTTGAGCAATCGGCCTGGTAAAATATAAAAGTACAAATGAAACAATTATAAATACGACAAATTCCAGGATAGAGTTATCTACTATCAAGGATAATAAAAATGCTATTAATGCACCGCCGGCAAACCAAATCGTAGTCAAACCCAGTGTTATTATCTCTATTACTAAAAATACGGCCAATGCAATTAACCAATAAATTGAATTCATACCGCAACCCCCTTCCGTTTCATTTATTGTTACTTTTATTTTACTTCATAACCTATAAATTTACAAGAAAAGATTACTGCATTTGATTGTTTTTAACTATATTTTAATATGATTCTAATATAATAATCAGTATTCTTTTTCCTTTTCGTAATTTAAAAAGGAGGTACGGGGATGAAGGCTTTCTTTCTTCTCTGATGATATACCTCGTACATCAGAATTGCCGCCGCGACGGCCGCATTCAGGGATTCCACATTTCCTTCCATGGGAATTTTAATATATTGGTCCGACATAGAGGCTGTTTCACTGCTTAGCCCGTTGGCTTCGTTTCCAATCAGAATTGCGCATTTGTCCTGATAATTAACTTCATCATAAGTTTGCCCGGCATTTAAATAGGATGCATAGACGGATATGTTATTCTTTTTAATCTGAATTAAAACGTCTTTAAAAACCTCTGCATAAATAAAAGGCATCCGGTATATGGCTCCCATGGTTGAACGTATTACCTTGGGATTATACATATCCACAGAGGATTTGCTTAATATAATTCCGGTAACACCGGCACCTTCCGCAGTCCGGAGAATTGTCCCCAGGTTGCCGGGGTCCCGGATATCCTCCAGCAGCAGCAGATTGGCATCCGGAGCCGTTATAATTGTTTTAAGGTCATAAACCGGCTTTTTCACAACAGCCATAATTCCCTGGGGAGTCAAGGTATCCGAGGCTTCTTTCAGTACCCTGTCGGAAACAATCTCATATGGAAATACGTCAAAATAATCCGGGTCTTCCTGCTGTTTCTCTTCATAAAAACTTTCCGAAACATAAGCTTTCATCAGATATCCGCCTGCTTTCGATTCTTCAAACATCTTGATGCCTTCTGTGACAAAAGCTCCCTGCTCCATTCTTGCCCTGGATTTTTTCTGTAATTGCATGATTCTTTTTATTTGCGGATTTGCTGCGCTGGTAATCATTCCTGCTCTCCCTTTTACTCTAGAGTGTGTTCACTGTTTTATTTTTTATGCACCCTCTTGCTCCATAAAGGTACTTATTATTATAATATAATAATGTCATATTGTACATCATTATGACTCGTATTTTAAGAAACAAAACGGTTCTTTGCTGCAACCACTAATGCCGTATGGCCGTCCTCTGTTATTTCAAGTACTGAGACCTTATCAAATCCTGCCTGTCTGATAATTTCAATTTCATGTTCCAAAGTCAACGGAGTATCAAAATGCACAAATACATCTTCCGGAATCCCGTCACGCTCCCTCCTGCGGGCAGCCTCCGCAAACAGTAAATCTTCCTCTTCCTGATTCTTTGCAACATAATCACATTCGATATAGCAGGCACCGTACTTTAAGCATTGATATACCTTTTGAAAAATAAGCAGCTTTTTTTCCGGCCTGTAATGATGCAGGGTTTGAAAAGATACTGCCGCATCAAAGCATTCCCTGCCGAAAGGTTTTGTAAAATAATCCGTACAGAACAACGTAAGCTTTTTATTTCCGTGTTTTTTCTCCAATTGTTCCAGCATAGCTTTTGATAAATCTATACCGGTTACTTCCATATCGGGAAACCTTTTAAAAATCCGGTCTAATTCCAGTCCGGTCCCGCATCCCAAATCCAGCAGCGTCTTTGTACCTTCCGGTATCCATTGTGCCATATGTTCATAGTATTCTCCCATTACAGACATATGTTCTTCATATCCGCCAAGTTTTGATTCAAAGAAAGCGTCCATTCTTTCGAGCTTATTGTTTTTCGTTTCCTCAAGCCATGCCTTAAGACTATCCAATTTCACCATTCCCTTTCTTTTATCTTTATTGGGGCCGATTGCCGGACCTCTGCCTCTATCATACACTTATGTTATGAAATTTCATACCTTAAACATTTTTCTAAGAATAAAAGCAGTTCCCATAACATTGAGGCTGCTGCAAAATCCAAAATGTTCTGCAACAGCCCCCATCTTATTCATAAACCATTTTTCATTTTACCGATAATACGTTGAACGCTTTTTTCCGATAAGAAGTATTTTTTTGCTATATCCGGGGACTTGATTCCCCTCTGATAATCTGCAAAAATATTAAAGTTTCTTTCCGTCAGCTCCTCGCGGATCCTGGTGCCTTCGCCCCAGACTCTTCTGTTATTCTTTTTTCTCGGAATATAAATGCATTCTCCATCTATATAATCCTGAATTATTTCGATAATTTCAACAGGCAGAACCTGTTCTGCTTTTCTATAGCCCATTTTGCCCTCCTAAAAATAACTGCTATTAGGAACCGCAGCGGCTATAACAATTTATATTATAAAATGCAATAGCCGTTGCTATGCATTTATAACATATTTCCTCATAAATAAACCTCCTCTTTTAACCCCGGCTGCCACTAGGCGCTTTCATTCATATTAGCCAGCTTTGCCGCCTGGTCGGCCGCAATCAGGCTGTCTATTACTTCATCCAAATCGCCCTCCAATATGGCCTCCAGTCTGTGCAGTGTCAGTTTAATCCTGTGATCCGTTACGCGTCCCTGAGGAAAATTATAGGTACGGATTTTCTCGGAACGGTCACCGGTTCCTACCTGGCTTTTCCTGGCTTCCGCCTCAGCATTATGGGCTTTCTCCAGTTCCATTTCATATAATTTGGAACGTAAAACCTTTAATGCCTTATCCCTGTTTTTTAACTGGGATTTCTCATCCTGGCAGGAAATAACAATTCCAGTCGGAATATGGGTCAGACGTACGGCAGAGTCGGTAGTATTAACGCATTGTCCGCCATTGCCGGAGGAACGGAATACGTCAAATCTACAGTCATTTAAATCCAGCTCCACATCTACTTCTTCCGCTTCCGGCATAATTGCAACCGTTGAAGTGGAAGTATGGATTCTTCCGCCGGATTCCGTTACCGGAATACGCTGTACCCGGTGAACTCCGCTTTCATATTTCATTTTTGAATATACACCTTTTCCGTTAATCATAAAGACAACTTCCTTGAAGCCGCCCAAACCGTTTTCATTTAAGTTCATCATGTCAATCTTCCAGCGCTGTCTCTCCGCATATTTGCTATACATCCGGAATAACTCCGCCGCAAATAAAGCTGCTTCATCACCGCCGGCACCACCTCTGATTTCAACAATAACATTCTTTTCATCATTAGGGTCCTTGGGCAGAAGCAAAATCTTAAGCTGTTCTTCGATTTCGGCAAGCTTCTGCTTGCATTCGTTTAATTCTTCTTTGGCTAGTTCCCGCATTTCTTCATCGCTTTCTTCTTCCAGCATTGCCAGACTATCTTCGATGCGGGCTTTTGTTGCCTTATATTCCTTAAATTTCTCAACAATATCCGTCAGATCATTTTGTTCCTTCATGAGTTTACGAAACCGGTTCTGGTCATTTACGACACCGGGATCATTTAATTCATCCACCAATTCCTTATAGCGTATTAAAAGATCCTCTAATTTATCAAACATTTTAAGTCCTCCATTCAAACTATCAAATACTTATATTGACATAGGATAATAAACAGCTAAGTGAAGGACTCCTCTTCTTTTTTATACCGGCCCCTTATAACACGGTTAAGACCGGCCAAATCATCAATTACTTCTATATCCACAATTCCCGCCTCCCGTAATAATTCACTGACAGCTTCCGCCTGGCTGCAGCCTATCTCTAAAAATATATAACCATCCGGTTTTAAAAACTGTCCGATACCGCTGATAATGACACGGTAAAAATACAGGCCGTCCATACTGCCGTCCAAAGCCAGTACAGGTTCATAATTCTTTACTTCCTCCATTAAACCGGATATGTCCCGAGTCGGTATATAGGGAGGATTAGATATTATTATATCATATTTCCCGCTGACCTGTGTATACATATCACTTTCAAGAAATGTAACATCCGCCTGCAATTGTCTGGCATTTTCTTCAGCTAAGATTAAAGCTTTTTTCGAAATATCCACACCAACCGCATTATGGGTTCCGCCTAATTTGGCAAGGCTGATTATGATACAGCCCGAGCCGGTACATAAATCCAGAACCTCTTTTCCCTCCGATACCTTCAGCGCTTCCTCAACCAGGATTTCCGTATCCTGCCTGGGTATTAATACATCTTCTTTAACAAGGAATTTAAGACCCATGAATTCCTGTTCACCGGTAATATACTGCAGCGGAACATGCCTGCCGCGTTTATAAATCAATGCAAGATACTGATGGTATTGTTCCTCTGTTATGGCCATACGGGAATTCATGATATACCGGGCACGGTCAATATGGAAATAATGAGATAACAAATACCAGGCATCCAAATCACCTTCCGTTATTCCCTTTTCCTTAAGAAAAGCCTTGCCCTGAATCAAAGCTTCCTCCATTGTTCTCATACCCTATTTATCCTTATCCTCATTTTCTTCAGCCTCTACCAGATATCGGTCCAAAGCTCTGAGTATTTCGTCATCTTCATCTTCCAATACGGATTGAACCGGTATATTTGCCGCCTTTTCCGAAGTGGCGGCTGTTTCCTCCATAGCAGTTTGAAGTGTATTGGCGGATGGATTCTCCTGCTTCAATCCGCTACCTGGGGCACGATTTTTTCTTCTGTTACTTTTTCCCGTTTTTATATCTGTGATATCGGTTTTAACAGCCTCCTGACCGTTGGTTTGATTACCGTCCGGCTTCCCGTTTATTTCAGTATTTCCGTTTTGGGCCGGCTTATCCTTAGAAACAGCGTTATTCCGGCTGTCACTCTTTTTGGTTTTATTGCCCAGATTATGGTTTTTACCGGAATTCTTTCCGCCGTTTTTATTTCTTCTGCTCTTCCTGCCGTTTTGCTTTTCCTGAGCCGGTTCTAAAAATGCCCGCCAGTCAAAAACGGCATCCACGGAGCGGATTGCCACTTCAATCATGTCTTCATCCGGTTCCCTGGTCGTCAGGCCTTGCAGCCACATTCCCGGCTGGCTTAAGACATGAACAATTTTGGAATCGCTTTTTCCGGCTAACCGAATAAATTCATAGGATACTCCCGCGATGACAGGAATCAGCAAAATCCTTACCAGATAACGCAGCCATTCCTGTTCCATCCGAATAAAGATAAAAAACAGGATACTTACAAACATAACAATAAACATAAAGCTTGTTCCGCATCTTTTATGCTGCTTTGACTGCCATTTTACATTTTCCACGGTTAACTCGAATCCCTGCTCCAGGCAGTTAATGGTTTTATGTTCCGCACCATGGTACATAAACATCCTTTTAATGTCCTTCATCTGAGAAATGGCTAAAACATAGGAAATAAAGATAAGGATGCGGATACAGCCTTCCACAACCGCCAATAAGGCTCCGGATTCAATACGTTCTCCCAATAAACCGGCGACAAACGCCGGCAGTACGATAAATATTCCCACTGCCAGCAATATTGCTACGATAAAGGTAACCGTCATTATTATACTTTCTGCCTTATCTTTAAAAATCTTAGAAAAAGCCTTATCCAGTTTGGTTTGTTTTACTTCCTCTTCTTCTTCAAAAAAGCTGGCGGAAAAAGTCAAAGTCCTGGTCCCTATTATCATGGATTCAACAAAGGCAAGCATCCCCCGGAATATCGGCAGCTTAAATATTTTATATTTATCTGCCGCACTGGCAAATGTATTGGTCTCCACTACAATTTCATTATCCGGTTTTCTGACTGCAATGGCATACCGTTCTTTATTTTTCATCATTACACCTTCAATTACAGCCTGACCGCCAATTCCTGATGGTTTCATATACCGCACATCCTCTCTTACATTCTGCAGCTTTTAAGACTGCAAAACCGTATATCTCTGTCCACATTTTTTTATTTTGTATATTATTTAATCTGCGGATTTAAAAATAGGCTGAGATTATGAAACCTCAACCTGATTTTTAAACATTTGATATGTTACCGTCATTCTATTGTTCCTTACTAAGGCCATATCTACGATTAAACTTATCAATAGCTCCGCGGGCTGCAGCTGCTTTCTGCTGTCCGGTGTAAAACGGATGGCACTTAGAACAAATTTCTACGTGGATATCACTCTTAGTTGAACCTGTAACGAACTCGTTACCGCAGTTACAAACAACTTTTGCCTGGAAATATTTAGGATGGATTCCCTCTTTCATACTTTCACCTCTTCACAAACGAATGTAATTTTTAAAGTTGACCTGCGTCAAACTATTATCATCTTATAAACAGCTTTCTAATTATAGCATAGGTTCATACCTAATGCAATACCTAAAAAACAATTTTGGTTTTTTTGATGGTTTCGATAAATTCTTGATTGGATTTTGTTTTAATAAACATATCGATGATTCTTTCCACAGCATCATCCGATTTCATACTGTTAAATGCTTTCCGCATTAAAAAGGTGGCTTCCATTTCAGAGTGGCTTAACAATAAATCATCCCTGCGGGTACTGGATTTAACTAAATCAATGGCCGGAAAAATCCGTTTTTCCGATAAATTCCTATCAAGAACCAATTCCATATTACCGGTTCCCTTAAATTCTTCATATACCACATCATCCATTCTGCTTCCCGTGTCAACCAGGGCGGTGGCAAGAATGGTTAATGTTCCGCCTTCACGCATATTCCTCGCTGCTCCGAAAAAACGTTTCGGCATATATAAAGCAGTCGGGTCAAGACCGCCTGATAAAGTTCTGCCGCTGGCCTGTACCGTTAGGTTATAGGCCCTCGCCAGCCTTGTAATACTGTCTAACAGTACAACGACGTCTTTTTTATGTTCCACCAGGCGTTTGGCGCGTTCAATTACCATTTCTGAAACTCGTTTATGATTATCAGGAAGTTCGTCGAAAGTAGAATAAATTACTTCAACATTCTTACCTTCTATGGATTCTTTGATATCCGTTACTTCCTCGGGACGTTCATCAATAAGAAGAATTATAAGGCTGATGCCCGGATGATTTTTCGTAATGGCCTTTGCAATCTGTTTCAACAAGGTAGTTTTACCTGCTTTGGGCTGAGAGACGATCATTCCCCTCTGGCCTTTTCCTATGGGAGAAATTAAATCTACCATTCGCATGGATACATTGGCACCGGGGGTTTCTAAATGAATCCTTTCATTAGGAAAGATTGGAGTTAAATCTTCAAATTTCTTACGGCGTTGTGCTTCCGACGGATGTAAACCATTCACACTCTTTACATATAACAGGGCGCTGAACTTTTCTCCCTGGTTACGAATTCTCGTATTACCGACTACAATATCTCCGGTTTTTAAACCAAATCTGCGAATCTGAGCCGGCGATACATAAACATCGTTTTCACCGGGAAGGTAATTATCACACCGGATAAATCCATAGCCGTCCGGCATAACTTCCAGTATTCCTTCTTTTGTTTCTCCGCTGTCCAATTGTTCCGTTTCGGTAGGGGACATTACATTTTTTCTGGTATCCGTTTCCGTCTGGAGTGCCGCATTCTTTTTGAGTTCCTGCTCCGATTGTGCTGCTCCGTTTCTTTTGTATTCCTGCTCCGGCTGTACGGTTCCGTTTCTTTTCGGCTCCGTCTCCTGTCTGGACAAATTGTTTTTTCTTTTTCCCGTATCTCGTACGGATTTTTCTTCCGAACTAATTTTGTCTGACTTTTCTGTTCCAACAGTTGCTGCATCCGGATTTGCCTGTTTACTGCCAGGCTGGAAATCCATCACAGTTTTTTCATCTGCCGAGTCGTGTATCTTCAAGGCATCTATCAGTTCTTGTTTCCGCAATGCAGTTATGCTTTTAATACCTTTGTTTTTTGCCAATGTTCTAAGCTCTGCTAAGGACATTTCATTATACTGTGTTTCCATGTAATTCTTGCTCCTTTACAAGTATAAGAGTTTATTTTTATAGTTTCAAACTGGGAATGGATTCGATATGATCTAGACAGTTCTTATGATTTGCACCCAAAATGTATTATTTACGCTTTATTATACACCTAATGTCAAGGAAAAAAAAGCTTTTTTTTTATTATTTTAATGTTTTGTAAAATTTTCTGCGTTTATTGTAAAATTTTTGTGCATAACCCGCCCTTGACAATAAGAAAACTTGATTTAGCAAACTTTAAGTGATATGATAATTTTAACTTATTAAAAATACTCAATTAAGGTGGTTTTATCTGATGTCAAACAGTAAAAAGCTTTGGTGCCGCAAAAAAATGGAATGGCAGCATGGATACGGCATCCACATGCACTGCAAATCAGAATAAAAAATGAAAAATTCCAATAAAACTATATGGGGAGACAAACGGTATTATTCCCTGGATTATTATTTAAAACAGGTGTTCGGAAGGAAAATTTATAAATTATCCTTAAACGCAGGCATGACCTGCCCAAACCGGGACGGCACATCAGGTACGAGAGGGTGTATCTTCTGCAGCGAAGGAGGTTCCGGTGATTTTTCTGTTTCCTCCCTTTTATCCATTACGGAACAGATTGAAGAAGCAAAAAAACTGGTATCCGGCAAACTGAAGGCAGCCTGTGCGGACAAGGCCACCAAAGAACAAAGCGAATCCAGCGCCCGGTACATTGCTTATTTCCAGGCTTATACCAATACCTACGCAGATGTCGGTACTTTACGGAAGATATTTACGGAAGCTCTCTTACATCCTGATATCGTAGCCCTGTCCATTGCCACCAGGCCGGATTGCCTGGACGACGATATCATCCGGTTACTGGCAGAGTTAAACCGGAAAAAACCGGTATGGATTGAATTGGGCCTTCAAACCTACCATGAAACAACCGCTGCATTTATCCGGAGAGGTTATCCCCTGTCTGTTTTCGAAAACGCAATTTACCGGCTTCAGGAATCAGGTTTATCGGTTATTGTCCATGTAATCATCGGACTGCCGGGAGAAAGTGTTTCCGATATGCTGAAAACCGCGGCTTATGTGTCTTCTTTCCCTATACAGGGCATTAAGCTGCAATTATTGCACATACTGAAAAACACGGATCTTGCACATTTCTCCATTCCCGTATTAACTCTGGAACAATATGTGGATATCATTATAAAATGCCTGGAAGTTCTTCCGAAAAGTATTGTAATCCATAGAATTACCGGTGACGGCCCTAAAAATTTATTACTGGCACCCTTATGGAGCAGCAATAAAAAAATGGTATTAAACCGTATTAATCAGGAATTAAAAAACAGGGATACCTGGCAGGGCAGGAAATACGATATTACAGATACACGTTAAATATGCCGAAAGAGGCATAAAGATATAATTGCACCGGAATAAGCATGATTTAGGAAAGGAGCTGCCATATGCAATCAGATGCTTTTACATTGTATAAATTAATTATTTTATTTTTACTTGACAAGGTGGATTTTCCATTGACCAATGCGCAGATATCCAACTTTATCCTGGAAAAAGATTATACGAATTATTTTAACATTCAGCAATCCATTGCGGAATTAATTGAAGCGGAATTTATAACAGTTGAAACCATCGGACACAGCTCCCACTACCGGATTACGGATTCCGGCAGGGAAACCTTATCCTTTTTCGGATATATGATTTCTTCCGCAATTCAGTCCGATATTCTGGATTATTTAAAAACAAATAAATACTCCCTGCGGGACGAGGTATCTACCCTTTCCGAATATTATGAAGCCAGAAAAGGAGAATTTATGGTACGTCTCAGGGTTGTTGAAAAAGAGGAATCCATCATAGATTTAAAAATTTCCGTACCGACAAAAGAGGATGCGGCCAGAATTTGTGATAATTGGCGCACCCAAAGCCAGGAAATTTATGCCTACGTCTTAAGTCATTTGCTGAGAGAAGAATAGCCTAACGCTGCTTCAATACAGTCCCATATTTCCTCCCTGCCTTGTTTGGACAGAGACGAGTATGGGATGATTTTCACGGACGGCCCGATGTGTAATCCTTCCCGTATTACTTTTACCTGCTTGGCAATCTGGCTCCGGTTAATTTTATCTAACTTTGTGGCAATGATTATGGGATGATACCCCTGATTAACAATCCATTCATACATATTTTTATCGTTGGCGGAAGGAGCATGGCGTATGTCCACCAGGAGGAAAATGATTCTCAGCTGCCCTGAGGTTTTCAGATATTTTTCTATCATCCTGCCCCATTTTTCCTTAATCGACTCCGATACTTTAGCGTAGCCATAGCCGGGCAAATCCACAAAATACAGCTCATCATTAATATTATAGAAATTAATTGTCTGTGTCTTGCCGGGCTGAGATGAGGTTCTGGCATATGCCTTGCGGTTCATCAGGGCATTAATAAGAGACGACTTGCCTACATTAGATTTTCCGGTAAAAGCGATTTCCGGTTTGTCATTGTCAGGCAGAGTACTGGTAATTCCGCAGACCGTTTCCAAATTAACACTTTTTACATGCATTTTCATTTACTCCTATCTGCGTGCTTTTTCAGCAAATGCGTAATTTATCACTTCTTCCATAGTGTCCACATACTTTACCATAATACCGTTTAAAATCTCTTGCGAAAATTCTTCCATGTCTTTTTTGTTTTGCTTAGGTACCAATACCATTTTTATCTTTGCGGCTTTCGCAGCAAGGATTTTTTCCTTTAAACCCCCAATAGGCAGTACCCTGCCCCTTAAGGTAATTTCACCGGTCATGGCTACATCCGCCCGGACCGGCTTATGGATCATTGCCGAAAGCATGGCTGCCGCCATGGTAATTCCTGCCGACGGTCCGTCCTTGGGAACCGCTCCTTCCGGTATATGGATATGGATGTCATGGGTATCGAAATAATCATTTCCAATCCCATATTCCATACTTACGGAACGTATATAACTGATACCCGCTCTTGCGGATTCCTTCATCACATCCCCTATATGGCCGGTTAATTCGAACCTGCCCTTGCCAGGCATAACATTGACTTCTATCTGCAGGGTGTCCCCGCCGACGCTTGTCCAGGCAAGGCCCCTTACAATGCCAATCTCATCCTTGGTATTAGCGGTCTGGAAGGTATATTTTTCATTGCCCAGATATTCCCTCAGGTTTTTATCGTTAATACGTACTTTCGGCGTTCCTTCGGTAACGATTTCTTTCGCCGCCTTCCTGCAGATTTCACCAATTTTCCGCTCCAGGTTACGTACTCCCGCTTCTTTGGTGTATCCGGTGATGATACGGTTTATGGCTTTATCCGAAATGCTTAACTGCCCCCGGTTCAGTCCGTTCTTATCAAGCTGCTTTGCAATTAAATGTTCCTTTGCGATATGCATCTTTTCATTTTCCGTATAACTGGTTACCTCAATCAGTTCCATTCTATCCAGCAGGGGCCTTGGAATTGACTGGACGGAGTTAGCCGTGGCAATAAATAACACATTCGATAAATCTACGGGTATTTCTATATAATGGTCTACGAATTTATTGTTCTGCTCAGAATCCAGGACTTCAAGAAGGGCTGCTGAAGTATCTCCTTTATAATCGCTGCTTACTTTATCAATTTCATCCAGCAGCATCAATGGATTTTTTACGCCTGCATTTTTCAATCCGCTTACAATTCTGCCCGGCAGTGCACCCACATAAGTCCTTCTGTGGCCCCGGATTTCCGCTTCATCCCTGACTCCTCCCAGACTGAGTCTGATATATTCTTTGTTTAATGCCCTGGCAACGGATCGGGCAATGGAGGTTTTACCGGTTCCCGGCGGTCCTACCAGGCATAAAATAGGACTGTCGCCTTTCCGGGTCAGTACCCTTACCGCAAGAAATTCCAATATTCTTGTCTTTACCTTCTCAAGCCCGTAATGATCTTCATTCAGAATTTTCTCCGCATGATTTACGTCGGCTTTATCTACACTTACCTTGTCCCAGGGAAGTGCCAGTAAAGTTTCAATATAACCTCTTGCTACGGAGCTTTCTGAAGAATTACCGGATAGATTCTTAAAGCGTTCGATTTCCTTGATTATTTTCTCTTTTACTTCTTCTTTTGCAATAAGTGCTTTT
>DBEP01000061.1:0-17197 GCA_002294045.1 Lachnoclostridium sp. UBA903
GCTTCTATACATCTGACAAATTCTTCATAACTTCCTGCCGATTCGTCCGGTATTTCCTTCTGCTCGCCAAGAAGCTTATAGAACCTTAGCAGCTCCTTGAATAGTATGGATAAACTCCAGCCATCTACAACAATATGATGCAGTGTGACAATTAATCGGTAATCTTCTTCGGATACCTTTACTGCCATCATTCTTAATAAAGTATCCTCTTCCAGATCAAATCCCCTCTTAACATCATTTGTTTTCAGCCTCTGTATTTCTACTTCTGAAGCCGCTTCTATGTATGAAAATTCGGATTTTCTCTCTTTTAATAATACCTGTCTTGCTTTCCCTACTGTTTTATATTTGATTACCGTACGCAGAATATCATATTTTCTCACAACTGCTTCAAATGCTTCCTGCATCTGTCCCACATCCAAATTATTGAATTTCATAACTTTTTGGATGACATACTGTGTACTTTTCTCATCCGCCAGCTTCTCAAACAAAATGCCTTCCTGCATGGCTGTCAGCGGATAGATTCTTTTGATTTCCTCACCTTTTGCTGCCAGTTTTTCTCTGGCTGCCAGGAATTCTTCTTCTGTCCACTCAGTCTCTCCATAATCAGATGCCGTATACTCCGTAGCTTCTGCCTGACCGCAGTGCATCGCCACAGCAGTCAATTCCTTCTGGAAACAGTTGCACAAATACTCCATAGTTTTCGTACTATACTCGCTCTCGTCAAATGTAATTCCCATGGATAATACTTTGTTCTGTATGCCTCCGTTGATACTGATTGGAGTTCCGAACCGATTTGACGGATCAACAGGTATACCATGTTTAAGGCGGGATATTTCAAACATTGGAGTCTCTGCCTTAAATTCTCCCAGATAGTTAAATGTAATGTCCGCCTTTGTGTTGTATTCAACTACAGACCTGCTAATATTTTTCAGTATTCCATAGCCGATGCCCTTGTTCGGTATCCGATGTAAGGTTTCCTTCACATTTCGTATATCCTGCTTGATTCCCTTTCCAATCTTCTGAAATACCACCGGATAGACACTGGTAAACCAGCCTACCGTTCTTTCAACAGCGACTTCACTGCTGATTTCCTCCCTTCCATGTCCTTCCATTTCTATAGCAACAACAGTTTGTCCAGTTACATAATTCACCGCACGGGTTAGCGCTGTCAGCATTAGATCATTGATCTCCGTGTTATATGCCTTATTGCTGTTCTTAAACAATGCTGTGGTTTCTTCCTCATTAAGTGAAAAAATTGCCAGTCCAGTTTTTCTTTTATCCTTATGACCGTCTTTTTCCACCTTGCCGCTTTCAATCTGCTGTAACACCTTTTTCCAATAGGATTTTTCCCGCTTTAAACAGTAGCTTCTGCTATAACGGCCAATTTCCTCACTCCATGCCATAAAAGAAGTTGTTTTTGCAGACAGCACGATTTTTTTATCCGTCTTTGCCTGCCGGTATCCGTTTTCCAGATCCTCATGTAATATTCTCCAGGATACTCCGTCTACAACCAAATGATGGATGACCATAAGAAGATAATCTTTTTCCAAGGTGTGGAACAGACCTATTTTCATCAGCGGTCCCTGCTCTATATTTATGCTGCTCTGAATTCGGTCAGCAAATCCGCTGATACTTTCAGAACTGCAATCATACTCATAAAAATCATACCATTGCCTCTCACCCGTGCTCCTGATTCTCTGTATGCCGTCCTCATAAACAGCGCGCAGCATATCATGGTGATTAGTCAATTTATTCAAAGTTTTATGAAGGGCTACCAAGTCAACCCTTTCCTTGCTGCCATACAGGAAGCTCTGATTGAAATATCCTGGATTGACTAATTTGTATCCAAAAAAGTCTCTCTGAATCGCTGTCAGATCTACCACTCCGGTTACTTCTCTCTGTTCTACCTGAACCATGTTGAAACGTTTCTGCGTTTTCCTTGCTATATTTTCAGGTGTCTGTTCACTCATAATCAACTTAACACTTGTCTGATAACCGGCTTCCCTGATTTTACTGACTATACGGATTGCCTTTATGGAATCACCGCCCAGATCCAGAAAACCATCTGTTACACTCACCTGTTTTACACCTAGGATATCTTCAAATATTTTTACAACCATTTCTTCCACTGGGTTTCTCGGGGCAATGAATTCCGATGTGCTCCGATACTCCGGTTCCGGCAGTGCCCTGCGGTCCAGTTTCCCGCTTTTGGTTACAGGTATCTCTTCAATCTGCATCACATAGGCTGGAACCATATAATCCGGCAGTACCTTTCGCAGTCCGTCTTTGATCTCTTTCGCATCTACCTGTTGTTCCGATACCACATAGGCGCAGATGCAGGTACCGCCTTCCGCCGCTTCTCTCGCTATGACTGCTGTTTCACGGATGTCTTCCATTTCATATATTCTGCTTTCTATCTCCCCAAGCTCGATACGAAAGCCTCTAATTTTAACCTGTTCATCAATTCTGCCTAAATATTCAATATCTCCATTGGAAAGCCACCGTACTAAATCACCTGTCCGATACATGATATTATCAACATATGGATTCTTTACAAATTTCTCCGCAGTCAGCTCCGGCTGATTAAGATATCCCCGAGCCACCCCAACTCCTGCCAAACACAGCTCTCCAGGCATACCTATATTGCAAAGTTCATTTTTATTTAATATATATGCTTGTGTATTACTAATCGGATGACCAATCGGAATTTTTTTATCACCCTTTTTGCAAGCGTATCTAGTAGCATAGACCGTACATTCTGTTGGTCCATAGTAGTTAAATATTTCTCCGGGGCCCATATAAGATTCTACCAAATCAGGTGACAATGCTTCTCCTGCCAGTTGTATTCCCTTAAGTGTTTTCAGTCTTGGATCATTGTCTTTTATTTCAGCAACAAAAGCTTTAAACATAGACGGCACAAATGATAGTTCCGTAACCTGATTCTTTTCAATCACTTCCGCTATCTTAACCGGGTCTTTTTCGTCTCCGCTTTCCAAAATTACGCTCCTTGCTCCACAGATTAATGGTGCAAAAAGCTCCCATACGGATACATCAAACACATAGGATGTCTTCTGCAGAATCACGCTATCTTTATTTATATTTCTGTCAGTAATTACATGTATCAGTAAATTTACTACATTCCGATGTTCTACCATCGTTCCTTTTGGATTTCCGGTTGTACCTGAGGTATAAATCAAGTAAATCAGATCAGAAGCAGTATTCACGTGCTCTAAATTCTCTATTGAATCATTATAATCCGCTTCATCTGCAAGCTCCAGCTGTGTATAGTCTTCCGGAATTATAAATTCACCGGTTCCCCGAAGAACAGCTTTGGGTTTGCAATCCTTTAATATAAACTTAATCCGTTCTGACGGATATTCCGGATCTAACGGAACATATGCTCCTCCGGCTTTCAATATGGCGTAGATACCTGTCAGCATATCTAAGCTTCGTTCCGTAATGAGCGCGACAAAATCATTGGGCTTTATCTCGTACTCTGTCCGCAGTTTCCGGGCCAATCGGTTCGCCTTTGCATTCAATTCCCAATATGTTATACACTGTGTGCCGAATACAGCAGCAATTTTGTCCGGAGTTTTGTCCACTTGTTCTTCAAACAGTTCCACTATTGTATTTTCAGCAGGATACTCAGCATAATTCTGATTAAAAGTCTTTAAAAGTGTTTCTCTCTCTTCCTGATTAACTAAGCTTATATTTTTTACAATTTCTTCAGATGATGACATGAAAAACCGGATAGCCCTTACATAGCACTCTGCTAACAGCTGAATTGTATTTTTATCATAAAATTCTTTTGCATAGTTCAACCTAATTTCATAATTTTCCTTATGTTCCTCCACACAGATTACAATATTGGAAACTGGGCTGAGAGGCAATATTTCTCTTGCTTCACATTTTAAATCATCAACTGTAAAAAAACCATTTACTGTCTCTTCAAATCTCAACAAAACATCGAAAGTATTCCCTTTACTGTTCTTTCCATTTACTAATGCCATAATATCTTCGTATTGAACATCAGAATTTCTAAGCGCTTTTCGGCTGTTTTTATGAATTTCATGTATATAGTCTCTGCCTGATATATCATTGCTAATAAGATTGCGGAGCAAAAACGTATTAACAAACATTCCGAATGAGTTTTTTACTGCCTCAATTCGTCTGCCGGATGCTACGGTACTAATTGTTATATCATTATTACGTGTCATCTTTGTTAAAACAGAGTTTAAAGAAGCAACAAAAAATGAAAATGGTGTATCGTTATTTTCTTTGCACATATTAACAATTGTTTTCTTCTCTATAAAAACGCTTTCCAGTAGCTCTGTCTGATCAGAATATTCTTTTCTTATGGGATAATCCATTATAATACCGCTATTACCAGAGGGTTCCGAAAAGAGCTCTTCCCAATATCTCTTCTTTACCTCATACTCTTCAGAATGGATATTTCTTTCCTGCCAAGTCACAAATTCATTATAACTATACCTGTCCATATCAATATCGTTACCTGTCTGATAATAATCCGACAATTTTTTCAAAAAAAGTCTGAGACCATAACCATCTAAAATACTATGATGAAAATCCATAAACAGTATACTTCTTTTTTCATCAAAACAGGTTAATTTGAAACGATAAAGATTACCCGTCTTCATATTAAACGGTCTGATAAATTCTGTTTTCACTTTTTCAATATATTGTTCAAAAGAAACAAAACCAGAAACATCACTTGTTTCTATTCTACAGTCAATATTCTTTAACTCGTCAATTGTATAAAACAATTCATCATTTTCTTCAAAAAAACGGGCATTAAGAATAGAACTGCTTTCAACCAATTTTCTAATACCTGAACTTAATTTATTTATATTTAAATTTCCTTCTAAGTAGACTGCGGCAGTGATATTGTATGCAAGACTCTCAGGATGTGTTGTATTTAAAAAATACATCCTTTTTTGTACTCTTGAAGCCTTATATCTATCTGTTATCATTGTATTATCCCCTCCTTCTGTATTTCTAATTTTAAATATATAGTTATATCATCTTATGATATCTACAGTATTCATGAATATCGGGGTATTAAGCTTGGCACTCAGCCCCCTTGCTTCCATATCAGCCATCCTAGATTTTGTTTCTTTTAATACTTCCTCCGTAACTAACGGATGAGTTATATCAAAAACTTCTTTGCTATTTGGCCATAATGGATTATCATAAATACTCTCATTGATATGAATATTATACTTTTCTTTTTCCTTCCATAAATCAGAAGGTAAAAACAATAGCCAGTTTAAATTACAAAATATATTGAAATTTGTAGCAATATGCTCAATTGTATCCAGTGTTTTGTTGATTTCTTCCATTCCTTCCCAGGGGAAGCCAATAATAAAGGACAACATGATTTTATCGCTGAAGCCTTTATTCACCAGCTTTTCCAAGGCTTCTAACAGTTTGTCAATCGTTAATCCCTTCCTTATTTTTCTTAACCCTTCATCATATCCGCATTCCACACCGACCTGCATGGAGGATATAAGATCAGGATCAAATTTTTCAAATAAATCGCTTTTTAATACATCCGTTGCCCTTACTTCGATAAAATATTTCTTATTAAAATTCAGCTCTTTCAGCTTTTCAGCAATTGCCTTCGCTCTCTCCGGATTCGCTGTGAAACAATCGTCAACAAATAATATTCTGGAGATCGGTGAGAAATTATCTTTATACTGCATTACATTTTTTAATCGCCTTTCCAATTGCTCCACTGAAATTCCTCTCCAGTTATTTCTATGGGGGATCGAGCAAAAAGCGCAACTGAATTTGCAACCTCTTGAAGTTTCAACAGGTATATCCATGTATTTGGCCTTTTTCGGCAGAATTGAAAAATCAGGCAATGGACTGTCTTCCAATTCTTCTATGGTCAAAGAACCACAATCCGGATTTTTTATAATTTCTTCCCCATCTCTATATGTAATACCGGTAATATCTGACATGTCATCATCATTTATTAAAGCCTCAATTACTTCAATTAATTTCTTTTCTCCCTCTGACCGGATAACAACAGAAGCATTGGTAACACTCATTACGTAGTCATCAAAAATTGTAGGATGTAATCCACCCAGTACAATCTTGATATCCGGATATTTATTGAGAATCATATTTGTTAATATTTTAGTGAAACCCCAATTAAAAGAATTTGAAGAAAAGCAAATGATATCATCTTCTGATATTTTGCTGTCTATAAATTCAAAACATTTTTCATATAACTTTTTTTCTCCCTCAAATTGATAGAAGTTAAAGGGATCAATCACTTCAACATCGAACCCTGCATCCTTTAAAACACCATATAACAAATAAATAACCTGAGGCGGGGTATGATGGGGCTCAAATTTACTTTCTTCCAATAATTCAGGTAAAAAACTAATTATTATTTTCATACTATTCTCCTTTGTTTAGCATATATTTATCATCAATAGTTCACTCTAGTAAATCTCTATCATCTATGTAGGATTAAAGATAAACGCATATTATAATGGGATTTTATTGTATTTTTTTATGATTGATTGGTACAGGGCTGTTGTTATCAGGATGAGCAGAACAATGGCTGCCAATCCTAAAATCATGGAATCTATTTTAGTAAAAATACATATTGCCATAACGACCAGACCGATCATTGGCGTCAATAGCATACCAATCAAAGATGTTGTGCTTTGCTTTATTACCTGTGTTTCACTTTCCCAACTATAATTATGCATTCTTAAATTAAGCCATATTCCAAACACTGCTGAAAATAATGAAAAAATAACAGGTATGATATAAGATAGCACTCCCCTTACAAAACCGATTTTTGCTACTGCAGTATATAAAGTGGAACAAATAAGTCCACATGGTATTGTAATCGTGAGATTTACAAGAATCTTACTGTTAATTATATTTTTCATATCAATGGGCAATGACTGGAGCAGCCAAACTTTTTTACCCTCTAATGATATTGAGGCCATGGTTGTACAGCACATACCCAGACTGGCCGCAATAAAATAGACAAACGCTGAGTTAACCAAAGTAACATCAAACATACCTTTTCCCATTTCAGCTATTTTTGAAGGCCCTAAAACTACAAATGCACCAGAAAGAAGCAGCGCAATAATTGCACCTACTATTGAATTGGTTAAATAAATCGGACAACTATACCATTGCTTCAATTCCTTGCTATACAGTGTTGACAAAACATTGCTTTGCTTAAGTGAATGGACTTCATAGTCCGAAGAGGTACGGTAAGTGGATAATGCTGTATTGATTTCTTTATATTTGAGGGACAAAATCTCAACAAATAAAAAATACCAGCCGATTGACAGTGCAATGAAAAAACAAAAGTCTACAATACTATAGCCAACTATAATATTGTTAAATAAAACTGTCACTGGATACAGATCACTGAACTTATCATGAACCACCACTAACACACTTTTTAGAAATTCCTGATTAAGTTCGCCCCCGGTGTTAAAATCACCATTTATAACGAAATAAGGAGCTATGAATATTACAGCCAACAAAACAATCTGCAAAACTCCACTCATCATTCTCGAATTCCTTAATTTTGACGATATTGCACCTATAAGTGCACCTATGACAACAGCAATCGTAGTCGGTATAAAAGAAACAATAAATATGCTGATAAGCCATAAAGGATAAAACATGATATTCGGCATTATATAAATACTGTATATAATACCCATTGGTAGCATAATTACAAATGATATTAAAGTATTCCATACATAAAGGGTAATAAAACGGCTTGCTATTATCGTTGCTGTTTTGATAGGGATCGACATGAGGAAATCAAAGTCCTGATAGCCAAACAATTCGCCTGACGTTTTGAATATAGTGAAAAAAAGTGTAACAATAGTGCATAATAGAAATGCATAGGTTGGAATAAGATCTGCAGCTCCTAAATAGTGAAGTCCATAAGCATATCCTCCGCAATAAACAGCAAACAACACTATTATAAGAATAATAAACGGCATCATAAACCGTTTTGATGACTTACTTTTTCCATGCCCATATTTCCTTTCATTAATACCAAGCTGTGAAATCAACCTGTTCTTAACTAAAAGAATACATTTATTCTTCATTTTTGGCCTCCTTCTTGGAGAGTTTTTCCATGAATATATCTTCAAGAGAGGCTTTTCCACGTACGCTTTCCATATCTCCGCTAATTACTATTTTACCGTGGTTAATCATAGAAACCTTATTACATAGTTTTTCAGCTGTATCGAGAACATGCGTCGAGAAAAATACAGCTCCTCCTTCAGAACAGAGTTCGTTCATACATTTTTTTAGAACAACGGCGGCTTTAGGATCAAGTCCAACAAACGGCTCATCAAGTATCATGAGTTTTGGATGGTGAATCAACGCACCAATTATAGCCAGTTTTTGCTTCATACCATGTGAATAAGAAGAGATAAGATCTCCAAGATTGCCCGTTATTTCGAATTCACCACTGTATTTTTTTATGTCATCTTCACGTTGATTTACCGGAACATTAAATATATCTGCAATAAAATTAAGGTAACCTATCCCTGTAAGGTGTTCATATAGATCTGGGTTATCCGGTATGTATGCAAACTTTGATTTACATTCTACAGGATTTGATTTAATTGACAGGCCATCGATCAAAATATCCCCCTCCTCAAAATCAAGAATCCCAACACAAGAACGAATAGTCGTAGATTTACCTGCCCCATTGTGTCCGATAAAAGCATATAAATCGCCGGATTCAACAGTAACTGATATATTGTCCACCGCCTTTTTTCCTCCCTTATACTGTTTACTGAAACCTTTTATCTCTAAAATTTTCATATTGCTAAATCCTCCTTTTTAAATTTTTATGATACATGATACTTATAACTCAAAACTTTTCAATACAAAAAAGTTCATAGTTCTCCGTAACGTTCAGCTATTTTACCTCGAATATTATGGGGTATCATTCTAATATATTGTAAATTTTTCTATATATTAACATATTATACCACATATTATACTATTCACAAACATTTTTACCAAAATAATACATTTTCATGGTGTGAACAGCATTTCAAATTTACAATATCTTATTTGCTGGTAAATATTTTGGAATCGAACTGCCACCTTAGAGCGTGTTTGAAAAATACTCTAGTAATCCCTCATGGTTATATCATTTAAAAGCTGAAAAAAAGAACGGTTATTATTGAATGCAAAAAAATGATCTCCTTCCAATATATACAATTTGGCAGTTTTTGAGGTATAATTACTCCATTCTCTCATATCCGCTTCAGGAGCCTCTTCATCCTGATCACCCGACAATACTACTATCGGAATATCCAGTTTAACCGGCAGATTTTGGGGACTATATCTTTCTATTATTTTAAAATCAGCAAATAAAACTTCATAGCTATAATCAAGTAATTCTTCACTATCCAGCACTTCTTGCGGAGTCTGCCCCAGCATAATAACTTCATTCATGAACTCCTCCTTTGAAAGATGTACATATTTTTTATCCTTATGAATTAAATGCGGAGGCCTCACTCCCGCTAAAATAAGTTTGTTTGGCATTCTGCACCCAGAATGCAACAATCTATATGTTGTTTCAAGTGCCAGAATACTCCCAAGACTATGACCATATATTACATATTCTCCCTTAATTTTAGAAGCAATCTGCTGACAAATATCGGAACTTGCGTCATCGATGCTATCATAAAGTTTATACCCGTAAAAACGCCCATGTCCTTTATATTCAATTGGAATAACTTCGATATCGGAAACCAGTTTATGCTTCCACTCAAAATAGATGTGACTGGTGCCTCCCGCATAGGGTAGGCAGAATAGTTGTATTTTTCCCATATTCAAATCCACCTTTCTCAGTGTCAGAAAACACCGGATATTTTCGTTGATTAATTTTATATTACAATTTCTATTGTTTTATTATGTCATATATTGCCATATATTGGCAAGCATTTTTTATATTTTACTGATTAATTTTTTTATCTTTTATCTATGTTTACTAAATATGCTAATGATACGATAATCCATTGACTTTTTATTATCATAGTGATAATATTGTCACAAACCACTAAGGAGGCGGGCATAGTATGAAACAAAAAATTATGGATTGCCTTACACATCCGGTAAAATGTAAATTAATAATGGAAATTCACTCTGCTGATCGGATAACGGCAAAACAACTTGCTGAAAAATATGAGGACATTGCGCAAGCTACCTTATATCGATATTTAAAGCAAATGACTGACGATAACGTTTTGAAAGTTGTCGAAGAAAATCAAATTAGAGGAACGATAGAAAAAACTTATGCCCTTGCCGCTAATTTAGGCGAAGGCATACAAGGGATACTGGATACAAATTCTGGCGATGCTTACATGCAAATGTTTATTCAGTATATTCTCGGCTTTACCAAGCAGTTTCATGAGTATTGCAAAGAGCCGGACATCAATATTGTAGAAGACAAGTCTGGTTTTTCACTTGTACCAATCTATGCGACAGATGTTGAATTGGCATCAGCCCTAGAGCAATACGCTAGAATATTTGAGCCGTTGCGGAATAATCCACCTACACCTGACAGAAAGCCGCGGTCCATTGGTTTGATTATCACACCGCCAGAAAAATATAAATAAATATCCTCAAACTCTCGTATTTTTCCATTGAGCGGAGGATTTTTGTTGACCTTTTATTATCATTATGATATTATTATCATAATGATATAAATAGTATTCAATTAAAATAAAAATACTACTGGGAGGATTTCAATATGGATTTTATTAAAGACAGTTTACCACTTCTTATCCCGCTTATCGTTGTAGAGCTTGGCCTTGCAATTACTGCGTTAATTCATGTACTCAAACATCCCCACTATCGCTTTGGAAACAAAATCATGTGGGTGTTTATTGTATTGCTTGTTCAAATAATAGGCCCAATTGTTTACTTTGTTTTCGGAAGAGGTGATGAGCAATGAACATTCTGACTATCGACAAGTTATCAAAAAGTTTTGGGACACAAAAAGTGATTGATAACCTTAACTTTTCTGTGCCGGAGGGTTCTATTTTCGGCTTCATCGGGCAAAATGGCTCAGGTAAAACAACAACCATGAAAATGGTGTTGGGATTGCTGAAAGCCGACAGTGGGAAGATTACCGTTTGTGGTGAAACTGTGACTTACGGACAGATAAAAACAAATCGGCAAGTCGGGTATTTGCCGGATGTACCGGAGTTTTACAACTATATGAAGCCCCTCGAATACCTTGCTCTCTGCGGTGAAATTAGTGGTCTGTCCAAAGAGGAAACAAAGAGCCGAAGCAATGAACTTATGTCCCTTGTGGGGCTTGACGGCGTAAAAAAGCGGATGGGCGGTTTTTCCCGCGGAATGAAACAACGGCTTGGCATAGCACAGGCCTTATTATCACATCCTAAACTACTTATCTGTGACGAACCAACCAGCGCCCTTGACCCTGTTGGCCGAAAAGAAATATTGGATATTCTGCAAAAAATCAAAGGGTCAACAACTGTGGTTTTCTCTACGCATATTCTATCGGACGTAGAGCGGATTTGCGATCATGTTGCTGCTCTGCATAACGGCTGTATTGCAGTCAGTGGAACACTGTCGGAAATCAAGACTTTACATAAACGGGACAGTCTTTTATTAGAGTTTACTGGAAGTGAGGATATTAGGATATTTACATCTGACAAACGCATTGTACCTTTATTGGCTCATTCAGAAAAAAGGAATACAGAGATTATTATGCATGGCACGAATATTGAACACATACATCATACTGTTATTTCCGTGCTTGCTGAAACAAATCTATGTCCTTCTAAAATGGAGATTATAGAACCATCTCTCGAAAATCTATTCTTGGAGGTGATACAATGAGCGGTTATATCGCTTTTCTTAAAAAAGAGTTTATAGAGAACACTCGGAATTACAGATTCTTTCTTATGCTTGGCTTGTTTTTCATCTTTGGCGTGATGGGTCCACTTTCAGCCAAATTCATGCCGCAACTTATTGAAGCTTTTTCGGCGAATATGGAAATTACATTTGAAGAACCATCTGCGTTGGAATCATGGACACAGTTTTACAAGAATGTTTCATCGTTGGGCCTAAGTCTAACAATTATCATATTTAGCAATTGTCTATCGAATGAGTATACAAAAGGGACGCTTACCATCATGTTGACAAAAGGGCTACCGCGCCCAGCTGTTATATTGTCAAAATTTTCGGTAGCCTCAGTAATTATGACGGTAAGTTATTGGATGTGCTTTGTTGTTACATATGGGTATACCGCATATCTTTGGCCGGGTGAGGAACTGCCGCATTTGCTGTTTGCTGCTTTTGCCTTATGGTTGTCTGCTGTGCTGTACCTATGTATTCTTATGCTCGGATGCGTACTATTCCGACAGGCTTTTGCTAGCATACTTTTTCTTTTAGTAATCACGCTTATCATTTCACTTCTTGGTATGACAGACCTATTATCAGCCTATAGTCCGTCCTTTTTGTCATCGAAAAATGTCGACCTGATTTCAGGGACGGTGACTATATCTGAGTTTGTCATACCAAGCGTTGTCTCGATCATTATGTCAGGGGTGTTATTGCTTCTGTCCATTGTTGCATTTAATAAAAAGCAGTTGTAACATCTAATCCACTCATCAAGATTTGAGATATACGACCCATTGAGGGTGTTCCAAAAGGTATTTTGGGAATTTTTGAACTCATCTTAAAATATTCAGCAAAAAAGCAACCTTCATTTCCACTTTTATAGTGAATTTGAAGGTTACTTTATATCATTTTGGGGATTTGCTTTATCGACCTATAGGTTTGTATACTGACTACATTCTGTCAGGTGCCTCAAATCCCAGCAGGTCAATACAGGTTTCCAATATACCCTGGATCAGCGTGATCAAAGAAATCCATGACTGCTGTTTTAATTTGTCTTCCTGTGCTATAATTTTATTCTCATGATAAAAACGGTTGAAAGCATTAGCTATATCGTAAATATACTGGCAGATTTTATGAGGTGCATTTTCTTTAAAACTGAATTCAATCACCTCGTTAAATTTGGAAACCTCCAGCATCAGACTTACCTCACCCGGTATGTCGGATGGAAGGATACGCCCTGTATTTATCGGTTCCTTCCCCGCCAGCTCCCGGTATTTCATTAAAATGGATTTAATACGGACAATCGTATAGAGGATATAGGGTCCCGTGTTTCCTTCAAAAGAAATAAAACGGTCCATGTCAAATATATAATCCTTGGAAGCCTGATTGGATAAATCACCGTATTTTAAAGCTGCCAGGCCGACTTTCCCGGCTATGCTTCTTGCTTCTTCTTCTGACATCTGGCGGTTTTCCATAATTTTATCATATACCGCATCATTGATACTTTGTATCAAATCTTCCAGGCGCATTACTCCGCCTTCCCTGGTTTTAAAGGGTTTGCCGTCTTTGCCGTTCATAGTGCCGAAACCTAAAAAGGTAAGCCTGACCTTCTCGTCCAGCAGCTTTGTTTTCTTGGCACAGCGGAATACGGTTTCAAAATACAGTTCCTGTCTTTTATCCACTATATAGGTTATGGCATCCGGGTCAAACAATTTCCTTCGTTCCACCATGGTTGCCAGATCCGTGGTATTATATAAAGTGGCACCGTCGGATTTAAGAATCATGCAGGGCGGTATCTCTTTGGTATCCGTATCCTCTTTCACATCCACCACCAGGGCGCCTTCACTGATTCTGGTATAATTATTTTCCTTTAAATAGGCTATCATATCCGGAATGTAGGCCTGGGCATCGCTTTCCTTTTTCCATAAATCAAAGCTTATATTTAATTTATCATAATTTTTCTTCAAATCCGTTACCGATATATTCAGTATATGGTTCCAGAGTGCAGCATAACCCCGGTTACCGTTCTGGAGCAGATAGGTTGCATTTTTAGCTTCTTCCTTATATTCCGGATGGGTTTTGGAATATTCATTGGCGGCCGGATAGATTTCTTCCAGCTCCGATATGGTAAAGGGGGCTTCCCTGGAATATTCCCCGGTGTAATTTTCATCAAAGTATACCAGGTCCGGCTTTCTCTTCTTAAGCTCCGTAATGATTAACCCCATCTGCAGTCCCCAATCCCCCAGATGTACATCGCCGATTACCTTGTACCCTAAATACCTGCTTATCCGCTTAATGCTTTCCCCAATCACCGCGGAACGCAGATGCCCTACATGCAGCGGCTTTGCAATGTTGGGGCCGCCGTAATCCAGTATTATGGTTTTCGGATTTTTTGTTTTTTCACAGCCATATTGGTCCGCATGGCTCATTTCATTTAAATAATCCGCTATATAAGCGGGAGTCAGCGTAATATTAATAAACCCGGGCATAATTGCTTCTATCTTATCAAAGGTCCTACTGTCTTTAACGCTTTCCACAATCTCACTTGCAATCATGACAGGTGCCTTTTTATATAATTTTGCTGCAGCCAATGCACCGTTGCACTGATATTGGCACAGATCAGGCCGGTTGGATAAGGTAACCATACCGTATTTGCCTTCATAACCATTCTTTTCAAATGCCTGCATTAACTCTTCAGCAATCATATCAATCAATTTCTTCATAATTCCTCCATTCAATCCTTATATCCATTCATGCATTTCTAAAATAATTCTTAGTAAATAGCAATGCTGTTTCTTAGAATACTCTATCATAATTGTTTCCTTATGTAAATACAGGAAAACTACAGACGGAATCTTTCATTTTTGAGAAAAATGGGGCTGCTGCAAAATTATGCAACAGCCTCTTCGTAATTGTATTTATTTGATACTTAATACTGGCTTGGCATAATAATGGCCGCTATGATATATATGACAACTCCTGTACCGCCTGCAAGGCCAAATAACGCCCATAATAACCTGACTATGGTTGGATCAATATTAATGTATTCTGCAACGCCCCCGCATACTCCTGCAATCATTTTATTGGTATTTGATCTGTACAATTTTTTCTGCTCCATATCTACCTCCATTCCTGCGCATGCTTTTTTACGCATCTGAATTTTGTGCCGAAGATTACACAGGCACA
This sequence comes from Lachnoclostridium sp. UBA903, assembly GCA_002294045.1. Classification (GTDB taxonomy): domain Bacteria; phylum Bacillota; class Clostridia; order Lachnospirales; family Lachnospiraceae; genus Anaerocolumna. Next base: position 15,100 of record DBEP01000061.1, read on the forward strand.
AACTTGTGAGTGAGTGAATGATTTTAAAAAATCCTTCACTTTTTCCTGCTGTAAATTAATTTTCAGTATATTTTACCTATACCGCAATCTAATAAAACTTTATTTTGCATTATTCTCATAGTATCGAATTGCTGCAGCTGTTTTTATTTATTATAACAGTTCCTTTCCCACAGTCAACACTATATTTTAATCATTGGAATCTTTGGCTGTGGCTTATCTTTAACCAAGCACCGGAATGAATATTAGTATCTCCAATTGTGATATTAAAATTCCACCCGTTTATTTATAATAACTGCATCTGCTGCAGGCACTTGGCGCAGCAGCCAGGCCTCCCAAAGCGGTTTCCCGCAGTTCACGGGGAATACTGCGTCCCACATTGTACATTACGTCTATGGTTTCGTCAAAGGGCACTATGCTCCTGATATCGCTTAATGCTATTTCCGCGCAGACCAAGGCATTGGACACCCCTACGGCATTCCTTTGCTGGCAGGGAGCTTCCACCAGACCTCCGATGGGATCACATATCAGTCCCAAAAGGTTGCCTCTGGCACTGGTAGCCGCATACAGACACTGCCTGGGAGTGCCGCCCATTAATTCCGTAACTGCGGAGGCGGCCATAGCAGAAGCAGAACCTACTTCCGCCTGACATCCGCCTTCTGCTCCTGCTATGGTGGCATTGTAAGCAATAAGGTATCCAAGAGCCCCGGCGTTGAATAAGGCTTTAATAATTACTTCGTCCGGCAGGTCCATCTCTTCCTGAACGGCCAGAAAGGCCCCGGGAAGAATTCCGGAGGAGCCGGCTGTGGGGGCTGCAACAATTAAGCCCATGGAACTATTGACTTCAAGCACCCCCATGGCATACGCCACCGCCTTTGACATTAAACCGCCGCATACGGGAGAATTGCCGGCTAATCTGCGTCCGTTGATTTTGGCAGCTTCCCCTCCGATTAAACCGCCTATGGAAACAATATCTCCTTTTAAAGCAGTCTTTGCGGAATTTTTCATGACAGACCAGGCACGTTCCATTTTACTTAATACTTCTTCCCGGCTGTTCTCAAGGTATTCCGTTTCACGCAGAATCATGGCTTCTGATATTGGTATATTTTTTTCGTCACATATTTTTATCAGCGCTTGGCCCGATTTAAAGTTCATGTTCTGATTTCCTCTCCAAAATAATAAAATTTGACATTTACAGCTTTTCTATTAAAAATGCATGGGATACGCTTTTTAATTCTTCAATTTTATCAATAACATCTCCGGGAATGGGCTGGTCTGTTTCTATAATGGAATAAGCCGTAGTTCCTTTATTTTCCCTGGATAATTTCATAAAAGCTATATTAATATCAAATTGACTCAATATGTTGGTGACCCCTGCAACAACCCCCGGCAGATCCTTATGTTTTATGACTAAAGTATAATAATCTCCGGATAAATCAATATCAAATCCGTTGATTTTTTTAATGACTGCCCTGCCGCCTCCTATGGATATCCCGGTTACGGCAGTTTCCGCATTATCTTCATCCCTTATTATAATGTCCACCGTATTGGGATGCATATCCTGATTGCCGGATTGGGTTTCAAATGTATAATTAAGCCCGGCTGCCTTTGCATAGACAAAAGATTCCTTTATCCTGTAATCTTCCGTATCATAACCAAGCATTCCTGCAACTAAGGCACGATCCGTCCCATGTCCCTGATAGGTTTGCGCAAAAGAGCCGTATAAAATAAATTTGACCTGTTTTACCGGTTTCTTAACCATATTCCGGGCCAGCCTCGCTATTCTGAGCGCTCCGGCCGTATGGGAACTGGACGGCCCGATCATATTAGGCCCGATAATATCAAAAACACTCATTTCCTTTGATTCGTACATATTTTTTTCACGCCAAAATATAATCACTGAAAAATATTTTGGCAGGCTCCTTTCTTTCTTCTATTATTTTCCCCATGTATCATTTTTATTTAACCCTGCGGCAGAAATTTACCTTTCCTGTTTATAAGAATAAATAAAGCTTCTTAGAGTGTATTTGAAAAATGCTTGTGCCGGGCTGGATGTTCCAATTTGTGGGAGACAAGGAACGATTTTGGGAGCGTAGTGGTG
>DBEP01000061.1:17252-60677 GCA_002294045.1 Lachnoclostridium sp. UBA903
ATTTTTCAAACACGCTCTAATATTATTCTATCATCAAATTATTCCAGGTCAATGATTTTCATATATTTATCAAGAGAAAAGCAGGAAGGGAAATAATCCCAGGAGGCAGGCGGCTTCCGGATGTAGTTGGTAGACTTTTGCAGGAAAGAACCCCTATGACACTTAAACTCCAAGAAATTACTTAGAACGGAGTGAAAACCGGACAACTCGCTTACGCTCAGACAGATCCGGTTTTCACTCCTGGCGTAATTTCTGGAGTTTAAGTGTCATAAGGAACCTTCCCCAATGCAAAAGTCTACCAACTACATCCGGAAGCCGCCTGCCTCCTGGGACTATTTCCCTTCCTGCTTTTTACATGTATTTATCCGTGCCTGCATGAAAAGAGCTGATGCATAACCAATATTCATTTTAACTTAATGACATCGATTTTGAATCAGCTCCTTTTATTTTTTACTTTTTATGCAATTTTTACACCGTTTTAACTTTGCTCAAAGGGCTTTATCAGTTTGGACGTACATTAATTGCCTAAATGTGCAATAAATCGGAGAAAGGCTTCCCGCCCCTTTTCATTCCGCTTATAGACCCCGGCATGTTCCAGAACGGCCGAAAATACCAGGCCGATTTCCTTTTTTATTATACTGTCAATGGTATCTTTTAATAGATTTCCGTATTTAGGAAGAAATCCGGCCACCCATTCTTTGTGCTTTGCAATCCTTTCATCGGAACCGATATCCCTCCCCTGCAGGATATAAGCTTTTAATACCTCCATTTCTTCCTTTAACCTTGACGGAAGAACCGCCAGGCCCATAACCTCAATCAGGCCGATATTTTCTTTTTTGATATGGTGCAGTTCTTCATGAGGATGATAAACTCCAAAAGGATATTCCTCCGTGGTTACATTGTTACGCAGCACCAGGTCCAGTTCATAAAGCCCGCCGGCTTTACGGGCAATGGGAGTAAGGGTATTATGGGGTTCATATCCTTTTCGGGCTTCCGGCAGACTTTCCGGAACCTTATCATTCGTCAGAAGGTTTCCGGCCGAATCCGAATATGCATAGATAAATGCTTCTTCATCCGTATAGTTTCTCCAGCGTCCCAGTATAAAATCACCCAGTTCAATCAAGGGCTCTTCTGTTTCAGCACTAAGCCGTATAACAGACATGGGCCATTTTACAATACCTGCCCTCACTTCTTCAAACCCCTTTATAACAAAGGATTCTTCAACCGGAGCCTTTGCCATAGCAAATTCATAATTACCGCCCTGAAAATGGTCATGGGTAAGAATGGAGCCTCCCACAATGGGCAGATCCGCATTGGAACCGATAAAATAATGAGGAAACAGCTTAACGAAATCAAATAATTTACAAAAGGCCTCTCTGTTAATCTTCATGGGCGTATGCTCGTAATTAAATACGATACAGTGTTCCTTATAGTAAACATAGGGCGAGTACTGGAAACCCCAGTCCTGATTATTAATCCGTATGGGAATTATCCTGTGATTCTGTCTGGCCGGATGATTCACCCTGCCGGCATAGCCTTCATTTTCCTTACATAAAAGACATTTCGGATAACCGCTTTGTTTCACCAGCTTGGCGGCGGCAATGGCTCTGGGGTCCTTTTCCGGCTTGGATAAATTAATGGTAATATCGATATCGCCATACTCCGTTTTTGTTATCCATCTAATATCCTTGGCAATACGGTAACGTCTTATGTAATCCGTATTCTGGCTGAATTCATAATAAAAATCCGTGGCTTTTAGGGGACTTTCAGAATACAGGGCTTTAAACCTGCTGATGACTTCCGACGGCCTGGGAACCAGCAGTCCCATTATCCCCGTATCAAACAAATCCCGGTAAACAATACTGTTCTCCTTTAATATCCCATGGGCATAAGCATAATCAAGCATACCGTTCAATATGGCTTCCAGGGGCATTTCGGAGTGTCCGGCCAAATCTTCCTCTTCATAATCTTCCAGTCCGAACAACTCCAGCAACCGGTTGGCGGTGTATAGTTTGTCCTGTTCCGTAATCAGCCCCGTTTTTAATCCATACTTAACCAGTGCCGTTATATATTGATAAATCATAAATTGTCCTCCAGTCCTGTAACAAGAATTATCTCCTGCTGCCTTTGCTATATCCCGCAGCAGGAGATGCCTCCGAATCACTGATATCAGTTGTGTTTATATCCGTTCGGATGGGTACTGTGCCATTTCCAGGCGGATGCAATAATCTCTTCCATATCCTCATGCTGCGGCTTCCAGCCTAAAACAGCTTTTGCCTTTTCACTGGAGGCAACAAGTTGTGCGGGGTCCCCTGCCCTTCTCGGAGCTATTACGGCAGGAATAGGAGCGCCTGTTACTCTTCTTGCAGCTTCAATTACTTCATTCACGGTAAATCCTATGCCATTCCCCAGATTAAAAATATTGCTTTCATTACCTGCCATCAGGTATTTTACGGCTAATATATGAGCAAAAGCCAAGTCCGTAACATGGATATAATCCCGGACGCAGGTACCGTCCTTGGTATCATAATCTTCCCCATAGACACTGATGGATTCCCTTTTTCCGCCGGGAACCTGCAGGATTAACGGAATGAGATGGGATTCCGGGTCGTGGGCTTCCCCGATATTTCCGCTTTTATGGGCGCCGCATGCATTAAAATACCTTAAGGAAACATAACGCAGTCCATGTGCCTTATCCACCCATTTAAACATTTTCTCCATGGATAATTTGGTTTCGCCGTAAGTATTGGTCGGTTCCGTACGGTCCGTTTCTACAATCGGAACCCGTTCCGGTTCCCCGTAGGTTGCGGCTGTTGATGAAAAAACAATTTTTTTAATGTCATGGGCAATCATGGATTCCAGCAATACCTTTGTGCCGCATAAATTATTGTCATAATATTTCAGGGGATTCGTCATACTTTCCCCCACCAGGGAATTGGCGGCAAAATGAATAACCGCATCAATCGTTTCTTTTTCAAATATGCTGTCCATAAATGACCTGTTCCGGATATCCCCCCGGTAAAAACGGGCCTGAGGATGTACGGCCTCTATATATCCGGTTTCTAAGTTATCCGCAATCACTACGTCCTGACCTTGTTTAATTAACTCATAAACGGTATGGGAACCGATATAGCCGGCTCCTCCTAATACTAAAACTGTCATAATAAAATCTCCTGCCTTTCTTCTATAAATACATTGCTTGTTTTACAGTCTGACCGGCCCATTTCCAACATCCACCGTATAAAAATCCGCCTGATACCCTATTTTTTCATAATAGACCTTTCCCACCGCATCAATAAACTCCTCTACAAAATCATTTTCCACAATACTTACGGTACAGCCGCCAAAACCGGCTCCCGTCATTCTGGAACCAATAACACCTTTCTGCTTCCAGGCCGCTTCCACTAAAGTATCCAGTTCCAGGCCGGTAACTTCATAATCATCCCTGAGAGATATATGGGAGGCATTCATTAATCGGCCGAACTCGGCAATATCATCGGCCTTAAGTGCATGAACGGCTTTTATGGTTCTCTGGTTTTCATATACGGCATGTTTTGCCCGTCTCATACGTACCGGGTCACCAATCCGGCTTTTATGTGCTTCAAATTCTTCCTCGCTTAAATCCCCAAGGGCCGTTATATCGAGTACGGTCTGCAATTCCTTCAGTGCCGCTTCACATTCACTCCGTCTTTCGTTATATTTGGAATCTCCCAGACCCCTTTTCTTGTTACTGGAGGCAATAACGATTCTGGCATTTTTTAAACGGATGGGTGCATATTCGCAGGCTAAATTGCTGGTATCCAAAAAAATTGCATGATCTTTTTTCCCCATTGCGACCGCAAACTGGTCCATAATCCCGCAGTTTACACCGATAAATTGATTTTCCGCATACTGGCTGATTAAAGCCAGTTCAATCAAATATAGTTTCAGGTCAAACAAGTCTTTTATTATATAACCCGTCAGTACTTCCAGTGATGCGGAAGAAGACAGGCCGGAGGCATTGGGGATGTTTCCGAAATAAAGCACATCCATACCCTGCCCGATTCCATAGCCTCTCTGCTGCAGCGCCCAGATGACTCCTTTGGGATAATTGGCCCAGTCATCTTCCTTACGTTTTTCCAAATTTTCCACGGAAGAAGTGATTACCCCCAGGTGCCCGAAGTTCATGGAATAAAACCGCAGGATTTTATCCTCCCTCTTTCGCACTGCCGCATAGGTTCCGATTGTCAGCGCACAGGGAAATACGTGTCCTCCGTTATAATCCGTGTGTTCGCCGATAAGATTGACACGTCCCGGAGCAAAATAAAACCCTATGTCTCCTCCTGCTCCGAATATTTTGCTAAATTCCTGCAATAGCTGTTCTTTCATAAATCAATTCTCCTTTTTCATAGAATTATTCCAATTAAAAAACAAATTTCATACGGATATTCTGTGCATAATCCCCGAAACAATCCCCAAAAAGATTGACGCCGCCGATATGTCTGGCATCCTCTTTTATACCAATCCTTACCGAAATATAAGCATTTTTTGAAAGATGATATTCCTGAATCGGTATGGAATTGACCTTTTTATCATCCAGATAGGTGCCCTGCTCCGTTAATTTCCACGTTTTCAGTACGCCGTACTGGGTATTCTTATCCGGCCACCATTCCGGATTGAGTTTGCCCCTCCTGCCGCCAAAGTCACCGGGACAATTCCAGGTACCGGCTTCTATGCCGCTAATCCAGACCGTTATGTCGGAGGGAAAGTCAAAATTATATTCATGGTCTTCGGAACAGATTTCCATGGACAATTCCATACGCTTTTCCCTGCGGTTGGTCAGCAGTTTATTAGGAAAACGGTATTCCACATATCCTCTGCCAAACCAGAGAAGCTTTGCCTTGGTCCTGTCCGGATTATAAAAACATCTGGGTTCGTCTTCTTCGTCAATATGCCCCTTTTCACTGACAATTCCGCAGGTAGGCTCCACATAATAGTCTACGAAATTGCCGATGGGCATGTTGATAATCTCTGTTTTCTCTTCCAGGCTGGTCATTATTTCCACACCGATGGCATATAACTGCCTGCTGCATACCTTCATGGAACCTCTGACGGCAGGTTTTAAGGTGGTTTTAATAAGTCCGGCTTCCTCCAATACCTTTGCATGGGCCGCTGCGCTGGACTGGGGCAGCTTAAGCTGTTCTGCTATTTCATTGATATTTAAGTCGCCTCTGCACAAAAGCTTTAATATCTCTATGCGGACCTCTGCCGACAGCGCCCTGGCAATCAATGCAAGCTGTTCCTTATCATCTAAATCCATCTGTATGGTTTTACTCAAGTTTATTACTCCTTTACACAGTGGTTTATTTATTCCAAAATTCCTGTTATGAATTATTTTTTCTGTTTTAATTGTATCACGATTATCTTATAATGAAAAGTATTTTTAAATAAAAAACTGAAAATTAACAATTTATTCAAATTTTGTTCAAAATGAGAAAGAATCCCGCAAGCGGGATTCTCCGCCTGCGACGGGTTGCTCCAGCAACATAATTCCAATCCGCCGCAGTGCGATCCAAAGCGGAGCGTTTTTGTCTCATAGGATGAACTTTCCTATGAGACAAAAGAGAGTTTGGTTTGCCAGACGGAAAAAGGGCCGACCCGGTTACTCTGCCCGGTAATCAGCCCTGTGTTTTCCTTTCCGTTATTCCAATTGACTCCTTATTATTGTTTTTTACCTAAACGGATTACATTCCAGGAAGCTTTCCTTAAAACTGCTGTTAAAATTCCGTCATTAATTGCGGTATTTTCTTCCTTCCGGGGTTGTACCGCCTGCTTAACGGCTGAGTTGACAGCCTGCAGGTCATCGCTGGCCAAAACAATATGTTCAATTAATTCATATCCGTCAAAGCTTCTGACATCACAGGTAAATTCTATACCCTCCTCCAAATCACGGTTTACTGCAAATATGGTCACTTCCTCCGCCTCTTCCCTGTATACCGCAACGGCATCCACATCATAAACATCGGTATATTCCCTGGTGTCATGCCGGGTGGAATACAATACGGGCTGAAGGGCTGTTCCCCTGCCGTATCTGGAAGCATGGAGGTACGGATAGTAAATGGTTTGTTTCCAGGCAGGCCCGTTTGTTTCTGTCATAATGGGAGCAATAACGTTCACCAGCTGTGCCAGGCAGGCCATTTTAACCCTGTCGGCGTGTTTAATAAAAGTAATCAGCATAAGACCTACCAATAAGGCATCCTCAAAATTATAGATATCCTCCAGCAGCGCCGGTGCCTTCTGCCAAGGTTCCTTTTTCATAATATTGTTATCGGCCTGGTTGGAATGATACCATACGTTCCATTCATCAAAGCTTAGGTTTATGTTCTTTTTTCCCCTCTTTTTCGCTTTTACATAATCACAGGTGGCAATTACAGTTTTAATAAAATGCTCTGTTTCCATAGATTTGGCCAGGAAATTCGGAGTATCATTTTCCTGGTTGCCGAAATATTGATGTAAGGAAACATAATCCACATGGTCATATGTATGCTCCAGGGTAACTGCCTCCCATTCAGGAAAGGTCTTCATACTTGTGCTGGAGCTTCCGCAGGATACCAGCTCAATATCCGGGTCGATTAATTTCATTGCCTTGGCTGTTTCATAGGCAATCCTGCCGTATTCGGCCGGAGTTTTGGAGCCTAACTGCCAGGGTCCGTCCATTTCATTGCCCAGGCACCAGGTTTTAATTTTGTGAGGCGTTTTATACCCATGCTTGATACGCAGCTCACTGTATCTGGTCCCGGCTTCATGATTACAGTACTCCAGCAGATTGCAGGCGTCACCGACACCTCTGGTCCCAAGGTTTACCGCCATCATCACCTCACTGCCGGCTATCCCGGCCCATTTGGCAAATTCATTTAATCCCACTTCATTGGTTTCCAGGCTTCTCCACGCCAGCTCCAGTCTTTTGGGCCTATCTTCTGCCGGGCCAACGCCGTCTTCCCAGTAATAATTGGAAACAAAATTCCCTCCCGGATAACGGATAATCGGCACATTAAGTTCCCGGACCAGCGCGGTGACATCTTTCCGGAATCCGTCTTTGTCTGCACTGGGGTGATCCGGCTGGTAAATTCCTTCATAAACGGCCCTTCCTAAATGTTCGATAAAGGAACCGTAAACTCGCTTATCAATTTCAGCAATCTTAAACTCCTTATCAACTATCATTTTTGCAAATTTTTTTGCCATAATGTAATCCTCCTGCCTACTTTCAATTCAGATTAGAATTGATACTGGTATAGTTAAAATATTTTAGATGAGTCTTCCATGTCATTATACTATTTTCAGCGGATTACATCAAGATATATTTTACTTTATAATAAAATATTATACTTTTTAATAATTTATTGTAAACTATAAATGATTATTACATGTATTCAGGCATGTTTCAGATAAGTCCGAAACTTAGTTAAGAAATTTCTAAACTAATATATTTGGAAATAATTAAACTATCAGGAACGGTAAAACGAATTGCCGTTCCTGATAGTTTGGCATTTTCCGGACAAGTGGACGGATAATGTTATCTTAAATCCATTATCTTTTTACCGGCATAAGGTGTATGGCCATTCCTTCCATGTCCTCCACTGCTTCCGTTACCGCCTCGTTGTAGGTCGGATGGGGCCTTATAACGGAAGCCATATCCTTTGCCGTTAATCCGTTTACTATGGCCGTGGCAAACTCCCCGATCATATCCGTTGCCCTGGCGCAGATAATTTGTGCCCCCAAAAGCTTACCGGTTGCGGAATCGCTTATAACTTTCACATAGCTCCTTTCATCCATGGATAATACCGTTTTGGCATTCCCTGACATTGGATATTTGCCTGTCTTTACCGCATAACCCTTAGCGGCTGCCTCCTCTTCACTAAGCCCGACCACCGCAACTTCCGGTGACGTATAAATGCAGGATGGAATTACATTCAGGTTAACGGCAGAAGGAAGGCCGCACATATTCTCAACGGCCGCAATTCCCTGGGCTGCCGCGGCATGTGCCAGCTGGGTTCCTCTTATTACATCCCCTACGGCATAGATTCCTTTTACACTTGTCTCAAAGCCGGAATCCACTTTTATTTTATCTCCATCCATGTCTAAAAAAAATCCGCTTCCAAACAGACTCTTTGTATTAGCTGTGCGTCCTGCGGATACCAGAATTCCGTCCGCAGCTATTGTTTTTGCTGTTATGGCTTTCTTTATTTCCATTTCCCGGTCCGCAGTACCGGTTTGCCCCGGCAATCCTGCGCCACCCTCTTCATATTCACAGAGCAAACCATGATTTTCCGAAATTTTTATCACTTTGGTTTTGGTATGGATTTTGATTCCTTTTTTCTTTAAATTCATGGCTACACTCTGGGAGATTTCTTTATCCATAGCAGGCAGAATCCGGTCTGCCGCTTCCAGGATTTCGACCTCACAGCCAAACTCCCGGTAAATAGTTGCGAATTCTATACCGACCACCCCTCCGCCAATGACCAGCAGCTTTTTATACAGCATATCCTTTTTCTCCAGCAGTTCGTCACTGGTTACCACATGCCCTGCACGGATGCCTTCAATACAGGGAAGATATGGCCTTGAGCCGGTGGCTATCAGAATTTTATCCGTAAGTATTTCCGTCCGTGTCTTTCCGCCGTCGGATGAACCGTCATTTTCCCGGGCAAGGCGGACGATACCCTGGTTTAAAATGGCAGCCGCTCCATTAAATACTGTAATTTTATTGGCTTTCAGCAGCCCCCTTATCCCATCCCGTATCTTTTTTACTACTTCCTCTTTTCTGTCCTGAATCTTATTGATATCATAGCTTAATCCGGATATTCCGATTCCGAATTTATCAAATTCCGCCGCCATATAATACAAGTGGGAGCTGTGCATTAAGGTTTTTGTGGGTATACACCCTCTATTTAAGCAGGTTCCGCCTATTTCTCCGCTTTCGGCAAGCGCCGTTTTAAGACCTGCTTTTGCTGCTTTGATTGCTGCGGTATAACCTCCCGGACCGCTTCCGATTACCACCAGGTCAAATTTCTCTTCCATATTCCATAAGGCTGTTTAAGACCGCAGCCCTTCCTCCTATCTTATTAAATTAATGCAATTTGCTGCCCGGGCAAAGCCGCCTAGAGTGTGTTTGAAAAATGCTTGTGCCGGGCTGGATGCTCCAATTTGTGGGAGACAAGGAGCNNATTTTTCAAACACGCTCTAACGGCATACTTCATTATGCACGGGTACGCCTTCAGCGGGGCGTTTCCCTTAAAAAGTTTATTAGGATAAGGATTCAGATTCCCTCTTCCTGAATCATACCGATGATTCCCTCCCGTATGATATCCGATTCCGGTTCGTCTGAATTTATACCGTTTAAACGCCCGACCAGGTTTTCGGTTGTAAACAGGCAGTTCTTAAAGCAGGCGGGAATGCGGCTGATAAACCATACATCCATGGCGTCCGAATAAACCATGCATTCCTTTATAACACCTGATTCCACGCAGAACTGGATTTCAATATTCCCCCAGCCCAGTCTTTTTTCAATGGAATAATTAAACTCCATTTTCCTGCCGAAAATCCAGTCCCAGGAGGAATATTTTTTACTCAGCTCTTCTATTTCCCCATAATTAATCCGTGCAGGTTCCACAGCCGTGGGTTCCTTCTCATAAACATCGGAAAAAGCCTTTATTAATGCCGTTTTCATAGTCTCAACATTCACCCCTTCATTGTATTCCGACAGATTGACTACTCTGGATTTAACGGATTCCACTCCTTTTGAAATTAACTTATCCCGGGATACGTTTAAGTACTTTGACAGATTCTCCATATCTACCCGGATTAATATGGTTCCGTGATGATAGGAGTGTTTGCCGTCGGAATAAAAGGCATTGCCGGAAAATTTTTTACCGTCTACGGTAATGTCGTTGCGTCCTGTTTTCTCCGCAGGAATAGAAAAGCTGTTTGCCGCATTCAGTATAACCTTCACCTGCTTCTCCAGATTGTAATCCTCTTTGTTCACCACAAAGGTAAAGTTAAGATTCCCCAGGTCATGAAATACGGCCCCTCCTCCGGATAATCTCCGTACTAATCTGCCGCCGTCTTCCTCAAGCTCTTTTAGCCGGCATTCCTTCCACGGATTCTGGTTTTTGCCGATTACTACCGTCTTTTCGTTCTGCCATAAATACAGAATACACTCCCCCGGCGCTACATGGTTTAACAGGCATTCTTCCAGAGCCAGGTTATTATAGGGATTATATTCCCTGCTGATAATATATTTAATGTTCTGTATCAAGTTTTACCTCTTTCTTTTTCCTGTTCCGCAGCAGAATCTTTCTTAAAATCATACCTCAGTACGGGATTTCTTGCTGCGGCTACTTCATCCGGGCGGCCGACAGGGGTGTTCTTCGGTGCGCCGCTAAGCTTCTTGGGATTGGTTTTCGCTTCTTCATATACTTCTTTAAATATGGCAATCACACGGTCCATGGTTTCTTTGGATTCCGTTTCCGTAGGTTCCAGCATCAGAGCTTCATGGACAATTAACGGGAAATACATGGTCGGAGGATGAATACCGTAATCCAACAGGGCCTTGGCAATATCCAGAGCGGAAATTCCCGTTTCTTTTTTCAGTTCATTAAGGCTCATAACAAATTCATGCATGCAGGGACCTTCAAATGGCACAGGATAAGTATCTTTTAATTGATTCATCATATAATTGGCATTTAAAACGGCATTTTCCGACGCTTTCTTTAACCCGTCCCCGCCCAGAGTTAATATATATGTCAAAGCCTTTACCACTACCAAAAAGTTTCCGTAAAATTCCTTTACTCTTCCAATGGATAAATCTTCTGCATGGGATAATTCATATGTGTATTCATGGGATGTACTATTATTTTTATTTCCCCTCGTTATATCTTTTTTCTTAATCCGGGGAACGGACAGATATTTTTCCAGCATTGCCTTACAGCCTACCGGACCGCTGCCCGGGCCTCCTCCTCCGTGAGGTGTGGAAAAGGTTTTATGAAGATTGATATGCACCACATCGAATCCCATATCCCCCGGTCTTGCAATTCCCATAATAGGATTTAAATTTGCACCGTCATAATAATTCAGCCCTCCGGCATCGTGTATAATCCTGGTAATTTCCAGTATATTTTTATCAAATAAGCCTACGGTGTTGGGATTGGTAAGCATAAAACCTGCCGTATCCTCTCCTGCCGCTTTTTTTAATTCCTCCAAATCCACGCAGCCTTCCTTTGTGGACGGCAGGTTAACAACGGAAAAGCCGGCCATAGCCGCACTGGCAGGATTGGTTCCGTGGGCAGAATCCGGAATAAGAATTTTGGTACGTTTAACATCCTTTCTATCCTGATGATAGGCACAAATTAACTTAAGTCCCGTAAATTCCCCGTGGGCACCGGCTGCCGGCTGGAAACTCATAAAATCCATACCTGTTATCTCACACAGATACTCTTCCGCCAGCTTCATGACCTTAAGGCAGCCCTGTACGGTATGCTCCGGCTGCAGGGGGTGTACATTTAAAAATCCCGGCAGCTTTGCCGTTTCTTCATTAATCTTGGGATTATATTTCATGGTACAGGAGCCTAAAGGATAAAAACCGTTATTAATTCCATAGGTATATCCCGCAAGCTTCGTATAATGCCTGCTGATATCCGTCTCCGGTATCCGGGGCAAATGAAGCTCCTTTTTACGTAAATACCTGCCGTCTGCCTTCACTGCGGGTACATCACAGGAAGGCAGTATATCACAGCCTCTGCCGTCCTTACTTTTTTCAAAGATCAGTTCCATTTCCTCCATCCCCCTGTAATATATTTATTAATTCGTCTATTTCCTCTCTGGTATTCATCTCCGTAACACACCAGAGGATATTACCCGAATTTGTGCCCTTAAGAGGATACCCTCCGAGAATTCCGTGCCGTTCCAGCCGTTTCATGACTTCATTGGCATTTCCGTTGCAGGTGGTTACGAATTCATGAAAGAATTCTCCGGTATATACCATTTTATATCCTTCTATTTCACACAACCGTTCCGCCAGGTAATGGGCTTTTGACATACTGAGCGCCGCCGCCTGTTCCAGCCCCTTCCTGCCCATGGTACTTAAGTAAACTGCTGCGGTTAAGGCACATAAAGCCTGGTTGGAACAGATATTGCTGGAAGCCTTTTCACGTCTGATATGCTGTTCCCTTGCCTGAAGGGTTAAAACAAAAGCCCTTCTTCCCATCCTGTCCTTCGTCTCGCCGACAATCCTGCCGGGCAGCTTTCTCATCATATCCCCGGCAGCGGCCATAAATCCCAGATAAGGTCCCCCAAACGCCAGGGGCATACCAAGGGGCTGGCCTTCTCCTATGGCTATATCCGCACCATATTCTCCCGGAGTTTTTAAAATCCCCAGGGAAATGGGATTGCAGCTTATAATATATCTGGCACCCTTGTTATGGGCAATCTTTTCTGCCGTATCGCATTCCTCCAGCTGTCCGTAATAATTCGGCTGCTGTATCAGGATACAGGAAGTCTCTTCATCTGCGTATTCTTCTAATTTTTCCATATCCGTCCTGCCCTGCTTTTCCGGAACAATTACAATTTCCATATCCGTTCCGCCGCAATAGGTTTTAATGGTCTCAATAATTTCAGCGTTAACCGTACTTGAAATAAGTACTTTCTTTCTCTTTTTTTCCCTGCACATGATTACCGCTTCCGCAGCGGCGGAAGCACCGTCATATACGGAGGCATTGGCCACATCAAGCCCCGTAAGTTCACATATCATGGTCTGGAATTCGAAGATAGCCTGAAGGANNTTTCAGCCTGGTAAGGCGTGTACGCCGTTACGAATTCCTCTTTGGAGGTTATTTGTTTTACAAGGGAGGGTATATAATGGTGATAAGCCCCGCATCCTCTGAAAATGCTTTTAAATACCTTGTTTTCTTCAGAAATCCTTGTTAATTTACGCAGCACCTCCATTTCCGATAAACCCTCCGGAATATTCAGAGGCCTTTTCATCTTAATTTCTTCCGGTATGGCGGTAAAGAGTTCCTCCATCCCGGAATAACCCATAGAGTCTAACATATCCTGCTGCTCATTTGCAGTGTTAGGCACATAAGTCCCCATATTACTCCTCCTCACGTATGAACTGCTCATATTCTTCTCCGGATAAGAGTTCTTCCTTTTCACTGATATCAGCAACCTCTATAAACCAGGCATCATAAGGTCCTGAATTAATTAGTTCCGGATGATCCAGTAAATCTTCATTGACCGATTTAACCGTACCGGTAACCGGACTGTATACGTTAGAAACTGCCTTTACGGATTCCACATCGGCAAAACCTTCGCCTGCCGTTACTTCATCCCCGGCTTCCGGCAGATTTACAAAAACCAGATCTCCCAGTTCTTTCTGCGCATAATCGGTCAGGCCGATTCTTGCCGCTGTTCCGCTTAAAAGCTGCACCCATTCATGGGTTTTGGTAAATAATAATTCATTCATATGCCAAGCCTCCATTCATTTAAATTTAATACCAGAGCCAGAGTGTGTTTGAAAAATGCTTGTGCCGGACTGGATGCTCCACTTTGTGGGAGGCAAGGAGCGGTTTCGGGTACGTAGTGGTGCTACGCTCCCAAAATCGCGACGCAGTATACCGCAAAGTGGAACGTTCAGAACGGCGCAATGATTTTTCAAACACGCTCAAAGTTGCCGTTTCAGGTATTTCTTTTATAAAAAGGCAAATCGGCAACTTCTGCCGCGATTTTTTTGCCTCTTATCTCTACGTCAAGTTCCATACCGGTATTCGTATATTCCCTATCCACCAATGCCATAGCCCCGGGATGTCCGACATAGGGTAGATGGGTTCCTGAGGTGGTTATGCCCACCGGTATATCCTTAAAATATACCGGGCACCTTTCCCTTGCGATTCCCCGTCCGGTTATATAAAGTCCCACCCGTTTCCGCTTTGGTTCCCCTCTGTCCTGCAAGCCGCTTTTACCGATAAAATCCTCTTTCTCCATCTTAACTGCAAATCCCAGTCCGGTTTCAAGAGGCGATATATCCTCATCCATTTCATGGCCGTATAACGGCATGGCTGCCTCCAGACGCAGCGTATCCCTGGCTCCCAGCCCGCACGGGAGCAATCCCTCTTCTTTACCGGCATCCAGTAAGGAATTCCACAGGTTCTTGGCATCCTCCGGTTTACAATACAGCTCATAACCCTCTTCCCCGGTATAGCCGGTTTTGGATATGAGGCAGGGCTTGCCGCACACCATGCTGTTTTCCGTAAAACTATAATATTTAACCGGGATATCCTTATTATCCGCCAGTTTTGACAAAATTGCACCGGACTTTGGTCCCTGCAGGGCCAGCTGGGCCACTTCATCGGAAATATCCTTGCATTCCACCCTGCCGGTTAAATGCTCCTTTATCCAATTGACATCCATAAAACGGTTTGCGGCATTAATAACCAGAAGGTATTTTTCCCCGTTCAGCTTATATACCAGCAAATCATCCACAACTCCCCCTGCTTCGTTGCACATGGGACTGTACTTCACCTGGCCGTTGTACATCCGGCCGCAGTCATTGGTAACTAACTGCTGTACGTTAGAAAGTGCATCCTTTCCTGAAAGCATTACTTCCCCCATATGGGAAACATCAAATATTCCTGCCGCTTTCCTGACTGCCATATGTTCGGCAATCACACCGGTTCCATACTGGACCGGCAGAAGATAACCGGCGAACGGTACTACTTTTCCCCCGTATTGTACGTGACAATCGTAAAGAGGTGTTTTTAATTCCATAATGTCCTCCTGTTCCTAAGAAAGAGTCTGGCTTGCCGGACTCCGGCGCTGACGCGCTGTCACCTAAGTGACAAATTTCCATAGCGCGTCATACGCATCCCACCTGGAAGGCTTTTTATTGAACAGGAAATTCTTCAAATTTCCTGTTCAATAAAAAAAGGCGTACTGAATAATCAATACGCCTCTGTTGGTTTACCTGAAAGATTCCTTTAAGTATCCGATACCTAAAGTTGCTTCGTCGGTGCTGCATCGCTTTCCAGAGTATCGTCCGGAATTGGTCCTTTTGCCTGAGAGTTATTGCGAATCACCTTCGGCGCCGTAAATAATTTTAGTCAATTATTACAGTCTCTCCCAATTCCTTCATCCGATTTTTATTTAATTTTAATATGTTGTTCGGAATAAGTCAACAACAATTTGATATTGTGAACATTAATCAATCGACCCAAACCCCCATTCGGGATTAGGGTATATAATATTCCTGTATCTGGTTGCCGTACTGGTTATAATATACCGGACAATGGTACTGTCCATATTGGGAAGATATCCGTTCACTATCCCCCATTCCAGCAGGCCGGCGGCTATCCCGGAAGTATAGGCGGAAGCAATACTGGTACCGGAAAAAGGCAGGAACGAATTATTTATGGCAGGTGACAGAATATTTACGCCGGGCGCCGCAATATCCGGTTTTGGCACATTAATTGAAGTAAATCCCCTGCTTGCATTACTGTCCAGTTCTCTGTCAACAGGACTGTATGCCGTTGCCGTAATGGTATTATACCCGTTTCCCGGAAGACAGATGGTTGTATAGGAATTGGAGTTGTTAAAATATGTTTCTTCCGAGATAAAGTTTCTTATGGGCAGCCATATATGAAACCGGTTGACCAAATCCTGTGTTCCTCTTATTCTGAATCTCCACACACCCTCCCGGATATTTTTAAAACGGAATAATATTAATTGCTCCTCAGAGTATGTTTCACTGATAAAATTATCGACATAAATGGTGGTAGTGTCGAACCTGATTGCAAAACTGTGCTGTCCGATAAAATCATCGGTAATATCATATACAAATTCTCCCGTAGGAGCATATATTTCCAGCGTTATGAGATTGGGCTGATATCCCCACAATTCCATGGAAAAATTTTTATCATCGGCTCCCACATTCAATTCAACCATCTCATAATAATCGGGGGGAATTATCTCACCATAATAATGATGTCTTTGATTTCCCTCATTTCCCGCTGACAAAATGATTGCATTTCCCGGAATACCGCCCACTTCCGAAAGATAATTACTCATAATGTCTTCCCCCTTGTGGGAACCCTGGGAAGAGGCGACGCCTAAACATATGATGATAGGGCGCCGCAGCCGGTTTGCCGTTCTTAATAAATAACTGATTCCCATCATAATATCATTTTCCTGATAACAGACCGTTTCTTCCGGTATTCCAAAAAAATCCTTCAGATTCGCTTTGGCAGGTTTTAATTTTACAATGACCAGTTCCGAATTCATCGCAACTCCGGCGAAATTATTTTCTTCGCTGTGAAAACCGGCAGCAATTCCGGCCATGGCCGTTCCTTCCCCGATGGTATCTGTACATGGTACTACATTCAGCGGATTTTCCGAATTCAGAGCCTCATTGATTTGTTCCCTTGTATACTCCGTTCCATAAAAATATTCTTTCGGATATTGGTCACTATCTATGGATTGGTCCCAGATATATATTATTTTGGAAGTATTATCAGGATACCGGAAAATCTGGTTTGTATAAACAATTCCCGTATCCACAAATCCGATTAATACTCCTCTTCCTGTTATATTTTCTTCCGGCAGCCTGCGGACCGTATAACCGTTTTCTGATTCCCTCGGAAAAAAAGTCATTAATCCATAGCATTTCGGTACGGCCGCATACCCGAACCGGCTCATACCGTTTTCTGAAAATTCACCGACGGGAATATGCAGTGCAGCATATTTATCATTTATTAAGTTATAAGAAAAATCCGGAATATCTTCTAAAAAATCTATACTCCTTCTATATTCTACAAGTAAATCCGCGTAGTCATTACTAATTATTTTATACCTCTCATTTTCATTCATGTTATACCAATATGATATATTCTTATTGTAATTTATGTTAAATTTACAGGAAATGTGACCTGACATTTTTAAAAATTATTTCTACCTGGAAGACTTTTTATTTGATACAAAATTGAAATTTTCTGTCAAAAGAAATATTTCTTACAACAAAAAAATATTTCTTTAAAATTATGTTTGACATAATGGCAGGAACTTGTTATAATGACAAAAATATAAAAAGTAAAAGCGTTGACAAGGAGTAGTACATACTCACCGAAAGCACAGAGAGAAGATGGTTGGTGCAAATCTTCCTGGAGGGGGTAAGGCGTGTCTTTATAACATGCTTAAGCGTAAGCTTTGGAAGTAGCCTTCGAGCTGTGAACCGAACAGGATATCTAGATATTTCTAAGTAGACTTCACCGGAGTTTCCGCCGTTAAAAGGAAAGCGGTATCGGATAACAGAATGTTGATTATGGATTTGTCACCCCGTCTGTACCCCGTACTGGCTGAGTGCAGGGAGCAATCCCTGAATCTAGGTGGTAACACGGACTGCAATTGTTCGCCCTAAGCTGATAAATCAGCTTAGGGCTTTTTTTATGCATTAGGAAATTGCGGAGTATCCCGCTTGCGGCATACTTTCTTGTTCTTTCCTCACTTCACTGACTACAGAAAGGAGCTTATTTATGAAAACAACAGGCACCAGTTTATTTGTAAAAGCATTAAAAGAAGAGGGAGTAACTACTCTGTTCGGCTATCCCGGCGGTTATGCGATTGATCTTTTTGACGAGTTGTATAAGCAGAATGATATTGAATTAATTTTACCAAGACATGAACAGGCTTTAATTCACGCGGCAGACGGATACGCACGCTCTACCGGTAAAGTCGGAGTATGTCTGGTTACCAGCGGTCCCGGTGCAACGAATCTGGTAACGGGCATTGCCACTGCCAACTATGACAGTGTGCCCCTGGTATGTTTTACCGGACAGGTGCCCACCTATCTAATCGGTAATGATGCCTTCCAGGAAGTTGATATTATAGGCATAACCAGAAGCATCTGCAAATACGGGGTAACCGTCCGAAACCGTGAGGATTTGGGCCGGATTATAAAAGAAGCATTTTATATTGCGGCCACCGGCAAACCCGGGCCTGTTATAGTGGATCTGCCAAAGGATATTATGCTGGAATCAGGCAGTGATTTATATCCGAAAGAAGTAAATATAAGAGGCTATAAGCCTAACTTAAAAGTACACGCCGGACAGCTGAAAAAAGCCCTTGAAATGCTCGGCAATGCCCAAAAGCCTGTTTTCCTGGCCGGAGGAGGCGTAAAGCTATCCCGGGCAGGCAGAGAATTCACTAAGCTTGCGGAAATTACCAGGGTGCCTGTTGTCACCACAATTATGGGCAAAGGAGCAATCGCTACCGCCCATCCTCTCTATATCGGCAACATCGGCATGCATGGCAGTTATGCCGCCAACCAGGCAATCAGTGAATGCGATTTGCTCTTCTCCATCGGCACCAGATTTAACGACAGGATTACCGGGATGCTGGTGGATTTTGCGCCAAAAGCGAAAATCATACACATCGACATTGATTCTGCTTCCATTTCCAAGAATGTAGCGGTTGATATTCCAATTGTTGCAGATGCGAAGCAAGCCATCGAAAAAATACTGGAATATACCGTATCTCCCGGCAAAGATACAAATTCCTTACCCGTAAAGGAATGCCATACGGAATCCTGGCTGGAACAGATTAATGTATGGAAACAGGCGTATCCCCTAAACATGCGAAAGGATTCCGGCATTACCCCCCAGACGATTATTGAGGCCATAAACCGCTTATTTCCGGAGTCCATCGTTGTCACCGATGTGGGACAGCATCAGATGTGGACAACACAATTCTTAGAAATGAAGGACGGAAAACAGCTTTTGACCTCCGGAGGGCTTGGCACCATGGGTTATGGTTTTCCCGCCGCAATCGGGGCAAAACTTGGGAATCCGGATAAAACTGTTATATGTATCTCCGGAGACGGAGGCATGCAGATGAATATTCAGGAAATGGCAACTGCCGCAGCTTTAGAACTGCCGTTAATCCTATGTATTTTTAATAACAGCTGTTTGGGCATGGTACGCCAGTGGCAGAAACTTTTTTACGGCAAACGATACTCTTCTACCTGTTTAAGAGCACGCAAAAACTGCCATAAGCACTGCAGCGGCACTAACGGCAAATGTCCCGCATATTCTCCGGATTTTATAAAGCTTGCACAAAGCTACGGAGCCTTCGGCATAAGAGTGGAGGCGGAAGAAGAAATTGAGAAAGCCTTTTTGCAGGCAGGAAAAAATAAACAGGCTCCTACCGTCATAGAATTCATGATAGACAGCGAAGAACTGGTATTGCCCATGGTACAGGGCGGCAAGCCTTTAAACAATATGATACTGGAATGTTAACGTTGGTTTCCCCTTAGCAGGAATGAGGTAAATTATGAAAAAAAGATGGATTTCCCTATTTGTAGAAAATGACATTGGCGTACTTGCCAAAATTTCCGGATTATTTTCCGGTAAATCCTATAATCTTGAGAGCTTAACCGTAGGAATCACGGAAGACCCCTCCATATCACGAATGACCATCGGATTAAACAGTGACGATATTACTTTTGAACAAATAAAAAAACAGCTCAACCGGATGGTAGAAGTGATAAAAGTTATGGATTTTACAGATATTTCAACCCATATGAAAGAAATACTGTTTATCAAAATCCGAAATTGTTCTAAGGAAGATAAAATAGAAATTTTCCAGATTGCGGATGTCTTTAAAGTATCCGTAACTGATTACAGCAATGACAGTATATTGCTGGAATGTGTCCGGACTGAAACCAGAAACGATGCCCTAATCAAACTGTTAACCGGACGGTTTAAACAGATTGAGGTTGTCCGGGGCGGCAGCGTTGCCATAGAATCCATAAGTATGACCGACAGATAAAAAAACAAAAAAGGAAGCGATTTCGGGTGCGTAGTGATGCTACGTTCCCAAAATCGCGACACAGTATACCGCAAAGCGGGGCGTTCAGAACGGTGCAATGATTTTTTAACCACGCTCCGGTAAGGTTCCATTTTCTTTCCTGGTGCTTGCGCAATAACAGAGTAAACAATGTTTTCCCTCGCTTTTCTTTAAATTCTGATTAATTTTCTCTGACGATGAATGTACTGTAACCCTGCTGCCTTAATTCCTCTTCTAACTCCACCGCATCATCCATTGTCTGTAATTCGCCGACCTGTACCGCATAATATTCGCCCTGGGGAATCATTATTACATTATATCCCGCATCATTTAAATTATTTTGAAGATTACGGGCATTGGATAAAGTACGGAATAATCCCACCTGTACACGATATATAGGCCCCAGTTCCTGTTCTAATTCAAGTCCGTCCAGGATGCCTGAGGCAATTGCGTAAGCTATTTCATTAAGATTATTATCAAATAATTCATTGTCCGCATCTGAATTTATATATCCTACTTCAACCATCAGAGCCGGCATGTTCGTTCTTCTGAGAATGGCATATTCTGTCCGGATATCAACCCCCAGATTCGTAAATCCGATCTCTTCCAGCTCCTGATTAATATTTTCCGCTATGGCCTCTTGTATGCCGCCTTCATCATAAATTAATGTCCGGACGCCGCTGACGGTATTGGGTGTCGGACTCAAATTTCTATGAAGGGATACAAATAAATCCGCATTTTCCTCATTGGCCATATAAGCCCTTTCCAACGGTGAGATATAGCTGTCATCAACTCTGGTGAATATCACATCAACATCGTCGTAAGCCAATATTTCACCTACAGCTAAAGCGAGATTTAAATTATCATCCTTTTCCAGACGGCCATTATAAACAACACCATTATCATAGCCGCCGTGCCCCGCATCTATTACAATTCTATATGCCATGTTATCCCTATATACCAAATTAATATTACAATATAGTATGCCGTTTCAGTAATAAGGGTTACAAACACAAGTCCCTCTCTGCCGCCTGGCGGCAAATGTACTGACCGCCCGGCAAGCCGGACTCTATTTTATTCCTTCTATCATATATTCATAATAATCATACTGTGTCTGTACCGTAAAGCCCACACTGGTATACAGGGAGTAAGCCCGTGTATTTTCACTGCCGACATGCAGGGTTACGGATTTTATCCCCTTTTTGTGAATCATATTCATTACCTGCTGCAGGAACAATCTGCCGTAACTCTTTCCCTGCAAATCCGGTGCTATGCCAAAACCAAATATGGAAGCCTTTTCTTGTCCATAACTGACATTGCAGATACCAACCAGATGCCCATCCAAACAGGCACCATAACAATTCATATATTGTGTATTCAGGGCCAGCTCAATTACTCCTCTGGTTTCTTCTGTATCCGTGCAGAATATTTTACTGCTTAAATCAACTGCTTCCTCCTGTTTTTCTCCGGTTATTTCTTTCAGTTCAATCAGGCTGTTTTGTTCCTCTTTTGTCCCGTGAAACCGGAAAAGTAAAAGGTATTCCGATTTAAAATAATTTGCTTTGCAGGCTTTTATGGCAGAAAGTCCGCTTTCACTCCGGGGTTCCACCACAAATAAGATGCGGTACAGGCCGAATCTCAGCAATTCTTTCAACGCCTTATAAAATAAAGTCTTAAAAAAACCTCTCTTCCTTTCGGTAGGCAGTGTATATGCCGTAATTTCCGCTTCTTCTTCAAGGGGCTCGTATATGGCCAGTACACTGACCAGCCTCCGTCCATTATACAGCAGATAAAAACTGTCCAAATTCTCAAAAAAATTCATATCATTATCCAGATATATAGTTCTTTTCAGACCGTCTGCCTTAAGGCATTCCTGTACCAGGACTTCTATATCCGACTTCTGATGTTTATTTAATTCATGAAGTTGCAGAATCTTCATAACCGCTCCCAATCCTATATCTGATAGATTTTTTAAGGGCTTTAAAATAAGTATTATCAATTCCGTTCATGCTTAATATTGATTTCCCGCTATGTGGACCTTTATCAGATTGGTTGTCCCCGAAACCCTTAAAGGAACGCCTGCCGTAATTACCGTTAATTCCCCTTTTTTTAAGTAGCCTTTTTCTTCAACGGCAGCTACCGCATGATCAAATAATTCAAAGGTATCCCTTTCTTCATTGATGAGAATAGGTGTAACTCCCCACGATAAATTCAGCTGTCTGCACACATGCTCCTCCGTGGTGCACCCGATAATCATGCAGGCCGGGCGGTATCTGGAAATCATTCTGGCTGTTTTGCCGGACTTGGTTACGGTAATTATCATAGCCGCATTTAAGTCATGGGCAGTCGTACAGGTTGCATGGGATATGGCATCGGTAATATCCGGGTTTTCTTTGGATTCCAGCAGACGGAAACGTTTCTTAAAGTCAATATCCTGTTCCGTGCGTAAAGCAATACGTACCATGGTCCGTAAGGCTTCCACAGGATAAAGCCCTGCTGCTGTTTCGCCTGAAAGCATAGTTGCACTGGTGCCGTCATAAATTGCATTGGCAACATCCGTCGTCTCTGCTCTGGTCGGCCTGGGGTTCTTAATCATGGAATCCAGCATCTGCGTGGCGGTAATTACCTGTTTCCCGGCATTATAAACCTTCTTAATAATCATCTTCTGGATTACCGGTACATCTTCACTGGGTATTTCCACTCCCATATCTCCCCTGGCAATCATAATTCCGTCTGAAGCAGCAATAATTTCATCTATATTATTAACACCTTCCAAATTCTCAATTTTTGCAATGATATTTGTTGTGGTGCAGTTATATTCCTCCATAATTTTGCGGATTGCTAAAATATCCTCCGCACATCTGGTAAAAGAAGAGGCTATAAAATCAAAACCGTTCTGCAGCCCGAAAATAATATCTTCGCGGTCCTTTTTACTGATAAAGGGCATGGATAATTTGGTGCCGGGTACGTTTACACCTTTATGATCCGATATGCTGCCGTCATTATTTACCGTACATACAATATCCGTATCCGTAACACGGTCAACAGTTAATTCAATCAACCCGTCATCAATTAAAATAATTGCTCCCGGTTTAATATCCTGGATTAACTGTGCATAATTAACATACACGCCGGAGGCAGTCCCTTCTATCTGCCTGATTGTTAATGTAAAGGTCTGTCCTTTGGCTAACGAAACCCTTCCGTCACGGAATTTACCGATTCTGATTTCCGGCCCTCTCGTATCCAATAACGCGGCTATTGGCAGATTTAATTCTTCCCGTACGGCAATCAGCTCATTTAAACGCCTCAGATGTTCTGTATGGTCGGAATGCGAAAAATTAAACCTTGCAACATCCATGCCTGATATTGCCAATTCTTTTAAAATCCCTTCACGGTCTGTGGAAGGACCTAAAGTACAAATTATTTTTGTCTTCCTCATATTAACCTCCTAAATAAAAAACCTTAAATTATATTTATTTATCTTTTATGAAATTTCCGCAATAATATCTTATACTGTCTGCAGTATATCAGTTTTTATCGACTGCTGTCCCGGGAACTATAATACACCATTTATTAGAATAAATCCATTAAAATTATAAAACTCTATTATATTTTTACAAATTGTTATCTTATTAACCCGGGCTTTACAAATAACTTACAATAATTTTATATTTTATTGATAATTTCTTAATACTAGTTTACAATTAGTAGGAAAGGAGAACATTTTAATGATTAAAATTACAAAATTCTACAGCAAAAAAATACAATTTATTAAAGAAAAATTTGCCTCTCTAAGCCGGAATCAGTTTATATACTTACAGTGAAGCAATCCGGTATATATCATTGTTAAGTATATTTATTTCAATTCCTATGAAACTTATTAAATTTATTACGGAGGTTTCAATTAATGAAATTAACAGACATATTTGCATTGCTGGGAGGACTTGCTTTATTTTTGTACGGGATGAAAATCATGGGAGATGGTCTGGAACTGGCTGCTGGCACACAGCTTCAGAAAATTCTGGAGAAATTAACTACTAACCGTTTTCTTGGTATGCTGGTCGGTTTAATTGTTACGGCGGTAATCCAAAGCTCCTCTGCTACAACCGTAATGGTTGTTGGTTTTGTCAATGCCGGTTTAATGAACCTGAACCAGGCGGTCGGTGTTATTATGGGCGCAAATATCGGTACTACGGTAACAGGACAGCTGATTGCTATGGATATCGGTACCGTCGCACCGGTAATTGCATTTATCGGTGTGATTCTGATACTGTTTGCCAAAAAACAGAAGGTAAATTATTTTGGCATGGTCATTGTAGGCTTAGGTATTTTATTTATAGGTATGACTACTATGAGCGAGGCTATGAAACCATTAAGGGAGGTTCCGGAATTCAGAAGCCTTATGACTAATTTTACCAACCCCTTTATCGGAGTACTTGCCGGTCTGGTTGTTACCTGTATCATTCAAAGTTCTTCCGCTTCCGTAGGTATTCTGCAGGCTATGGCGAGCCAGGGTCTGATTGGTATCGGCGGAGCAATGTATGTTGTATTCGGCCAGAATATCGGTACCTGCATCACAGCAATGCTGGCTTCCATAGGAAGCAACAAAAATGCCAGAAGGGCAGCTTTATGCCATGTACTCTTTAATGTCATCGGTACCGCAATATTCATTGGAGTGAGTTTTATCCTGCCCATAGACCAATGGATGATATCCCTGGCTCCGGGTGACACCGTCCGGCAGATTGCAAATCTACATACTTTTTTTAACATTGCGGCTACTTTATTATTGCTTCCCTTTAGTTCCGTATTAGGAAAAATTGCATTAAAACTGATAAAAGGAGAGGATAAGGCCGAAGCGGAAATGAGGCTGGAGTTTCTGGATAGCGGCAAATCCATTGAAACCTCTGTGGCTATTGTAACTCTGGAAGCGGAATTAAACAGAATGGAAAATGTGACACGGGATAATTTTAATCTTGCAACCTCTGATTTTAACCATCTGGAGCAGACGCTTTTTGCCAAAGTTAATTACCAGGAAGAATTGATTGATTATCTCAATAAAGAAATCAAGAAGTTCATAATTAAAACCAATCAGTCAAACTTATCAAAAGAGGCATCAAAAACCGTTAACAGATTCCTTGTTATTACAAGCAATCTTGAAAGAATCGGAGATCATGCATTAAATGTTGCGGAACATGCCCGGCAATGTTTAGAACATAACCTGACCTTCTCCGATACAGGTCTTAAGGAATTGAATATAATCCGGACTGCCATACAGGAAATGTTTTCTATTGCTAATAATAAGGCTTATACACCGGCTGAAAGGAAAGAAAAGGTCTATATTTTAGAAGCAAGTGTTGACAAATACACCGAGCAGTTCAGGAAAAACCATATTGACAGAGTAACAAACGGCGTCTGTAATATCGAATCCGGTATTTTATATGATGAAATATTAACTGACCTGGAACGTGTTGCGGATCATCTAATGAATATCGCAGAATCTTAATTATGTATTCCTATCAGGATAAACACATCAATTTTATTTATAGCCATAGGGTTCTTTCCACTTATCAGTTACCGCAAATTTAATAAATCAATAATTGATATGTTTATCCTGATTACATATGGATTTATTCCTGTTTTCTGATCATTGCGGCGGAAAAACCGTAATAAAACCATATGGCTTATTATAATCCATTAAGGATTAATGTGCGGTATTGGATTTATTCTTGTTCTCCGTTTTATTTGAGGTATTTTCATCAACCAGAGATGTTGTTTTTAATTGATGATCTTTCTTATTTATATTATTTCTTCCTTTGTTATCCTTGTTTTTTGCCATAATTTTTGCTCCTGACCTTTCCATATTATTTAATTTGGATAGAAAATTAGTGATATTTTCTTCCTCTTCCTTCCGGTTAACATTATGTCTTCCCAGTCTGTCACACAATCCCAGTAATGCCAATTCATGCAAATCAACCTTTTCCCTCATTAATTCGCTATTACCAAATGGAAGGTCTTTTAAAACATACAGAATGTGCATATGATACCGGACCAGGCTTACTACTTTATCCGTAAATTCCTCTTTGCAGGAAAAATATGCAAGGAATTCTTTTGCTAAAGCTTCTCCTTCCCTGTCATGGTCATAAGCAGTTATTCTGCCCTTGCGGTATCTGGTTGTATCCGGTTTGCCAATGTCGTGCAGAAGGGCCGCCCACATAAATACTTCCTGATTCCTGCTCTCATCCTTTCTAGCGGCAGCTTCATCAACAACCAGCAAAGTATGGTTCCAGGCACTTCCCTCAGGGTGATGAACCGGCGATTGCATAGTTTCTTTTAGTTTTATTAACATAGAAAAAGGAGCCATCCTAAAGATTTTTTTATCGGATACTTTATTTAAGTAATCAGATGGTTTTTCATCTTCCAACAGGTGATGATGGATTTCCATGAATAAATTTAATTTATCATAAAACTCCTGCCCATCTGCTGTCTGAATAGTATTCATAATACTTAAATAAGTCATCTCCATATAATCCGCTCCTTTTTCTACATAACATAGTATTTCCAAAAAAACTTTTAACATACTTGTTATTTTCGGCCAAATCAACAAAATTACGTCCGTATCATTTTAGTCCCCGGAAGGCAAACCCGGGCACTGTAAGCCACAGTCATTAATTTTAATCGTCTTACTGTCCGGTTCCTGCTGTGACAGTGCGGCGGCAGATAACATTTCCTCCCTTAAAGCCCTTTCTTCATCACGTACAATCATGGGCGTCTTTCCATAAATACTGTTATACAGCCGGTAACCGCCGGATAAATTATAGCACTCGAAGCCATGCTGCATAAGTATTCTGCATGCGATATAGCCCCGGAGCCCAATCTGGCAGATTACATATACCGGCCTGGATTTATTAAGCTGATACAGGTTTTTACGCAGTTCATCCAGAGGAATGTGGATAAAACCGTCTATGGTCCCGTTCTCAAATTCCGGCTTTGTACGGATATCCAGCAAAGTTATGCTGCCATCACGGGGAAGATTCTTCACATCATGCCAATGAAAGATTTTCACTTTGCCGGTTAATATATTTTCGGCAACATATCCTGCCATATTAACCGGGTCTTTGGCGGAGGAATACGGCGGAGCATAAGCCAGTTCCAGCTCTGTCAGGTCGCAGACCGTCATTCCGGCCCGGATGGCGGTTGCCAGTACATCCAGCCTTTTATCCGTCCCTTCATAGCCCACAGCCTGGGCCCCCAGCAGTTTTTTGCTGTCCTTATCAAAAAGGAGCTTAACGGACATGCCTGCCGCACCGGGATAATAAGATGCATGGGAATTGGAATAGGTAAAGGATTTCTCGTAATTCAAATTCAACTGTTTTGCCTTTGCCTCCGTTATTCCTGTGGTGGCTACCGTTAAATCAAAACATTTTAAGATTCCTGTTCCCTGGGTTCCGTCATAGGAGCTTTCCAGGCCGCAGATGTTATCCGCCGCAATCCTGCCCTGCTTATTTGCTGGCCCTGCAAGAGGGATAAAGCCTGCCTCTCCGGTTACAAAGTCCCTGATTTCAACCGCATCCCCAACGGCATAGACATCTTTATCTGAAGTTTGCATATGTTCATTGACTAAAATAGCACCTTTGGGATTAACCGATAATCCGGCCCCTTTGGCAAGAGAATTATCCGGTCTTACTCCCACGGACATAATGACCATATCGGTTATAATTTCACCGGTTCCAAGGACCACCCTTAATCTGTCACCGAAATCCTGAATTTCTTTTACGCTTTCTTTTAACATCAAATCGATGCCTTGGCTTGTGATGTGCCTGTGAACGTCTGCCGCCATGTCAAAATCAAGGGGAGCAATTACATGGTCCGCTGCTTCTACGATGGTTACTTCAAGCCCTGCCAGGTGCAGGTTTTCAGCCATTTCAATTCCGATATATCCCCCGCCTGCAACAACGGCGCTCTGAACCTTCTTTTGTTCCGTAAATTCCTTAATCCGATAGGTATCCGGTATATTGCGGAGGGTAAACACTTTGGGATTATCAGCGCCGGATAGATTGGGTTTGGCCGGTTCGGCCCCCGGGGAAAGTATTAATTTATCATAGCTTTCTTTATAGCTCCGGTTTGTTTTCAGGTTTTTCACCGTAACTGTTTTTTTCATCGTATCAATACCGGTAACCTCCTGTAAGACCCTGACATCTACATGAAATCTTGCATGAAAGCTTTCCGGAGTCTGCAAAATAAGTGCTTCCTTGTCCTTAATTTCGCCGCCGATATAATAAGGCAGGCCGCAGTTGGCAAAAGAGATGTATTCTCCCCGCTCAAACATTATTATCTCCGCATGTTCATCCAGTCTTCTAAGACGTGCGGCGGCCGAAGCACCCCCTGCCACACCTCCGATTATTATTACTTTGCCCATATTTATCCTCACTTTCCGACTTAAGTAATTATCATAATACTTAATTAAAAATTTATCATTTCAACAATAAAATAACTGTGACTGTGTCACAGTTACTATCAATCTGCCCCAGCGAAACAGGAACATAAAGCATAAAAATTACATACGAAGTTCATAAGGATTTTTTAAAAATCTCTTGTAAAAATATCACTGTGCTCCAAAAGGCTTTCCACCGTATCAAAGCCCAGCCGGTGGAGCAATTCAACTACATAAGGATTATCTATGGGGGTAGGATAAGTGGCCGCATCGCCGTAGTTATTCACATTCTCCCTGCCTTCAAGACGGTCAATCATTACTTTGGGTCCTCCCACACAGCCGCCGACACAACCCATTCCCTCAAAAAAGTTAGCCGTAGTTTTTCCTTCCTTCAGCTGGTTAATCATTTCACGGCATGCCGGGACTCCGTCTGCCTGTTTTGTCCGTACCGTAATTTTACGGTCAGGGTTAAGACGGCTTACCGTCTTTTGCACCGCTTCGCTTACTCCGCCGGTCCTGGCATAAATTCTTCCTGCCCTTGAGGAATGATCTTTTTCACTTTCTTTCATTTTTGCCGGATTTATATGCGCAAATTCGAATATATCCCGAACCTCCTGAAAGGTCAGGACATAATCCACGGCATCTGCTATATCTTTCTCACGTGCTTCCGCTTTTTTCGCAAGGCAGGGCCCTATAAATATGGTAACCGCATCGGGATGCAATACTTTAATTGTCCTTCCGCTGGCTATCATAGGAGATACGGCCCCCGGAACGTGGGGCATCAATTCCTTATATATTTTCCGTATCATGCCAATCCACATAGGACAGCAGCAACTGGTTAACT
This sequence comes from Lachnoclostridium sp. UBA903, assembly GCA_002294045.1. Classification (GTDB taxonomy): domain Bacteria; phylum Bacillota; class Clostridia; order Lachnospirales; family Lachnospiraceae; genus Anaerocolumna. Next base: position 46,391 of record DBEP01000061.1, read on the forward strand.
GGTAATCCGATTCGGTAAGAATATTCTTGTCAAATTCCAGGGCCTCCTTTAAGGTAAGAATATCCGCAAACAGTGCAACCTCAATCATGCCGGCAAATCCGAGCTTTTTAAAGGCCGTGCGGAGCTTTCCCGGGGTGACTTCCTTGCTGAATTGCCCTAAAAATGCCGGTGCAATCAGGGCATAAACCGGGCCTTTCGCAGTACGCACAGCGTCAAGAGCGGGTAAGATATCCCTGCTTGCCGTTAATTTCTCTAATTTGCAATTGTCAATGCATGCATAACATCCCGTACACAGCTCCTTATCTATGGTAATCTCACCTTTTTTATCTTTGGTAATTGCGTTAAATATACAGCTTTCAGAACAGGCGGAAGGCTGATCCGGGGGACAGTTGCAGCTGCCGATTTTAACAACCGGAGCATATTGGTCCGGATGCAGCAAACAATCCAGATGTTGAGGGTCATAATCCTGCAGCTGCTGTGAATTTTCCGAATCCTTTAAAGATTCCTCTAACAGTCTGCGGTACAATTCTTCAAAAGTAGTCATATGTTTCTCCTGTCAAAGTTATGGTATCATTGCGGGGTGTTGAAAAATCCAAAATGTAACAGCCCCTCATGCCGTTTCCATATTATCATAATTTTGGCAAATCATTCAATCAATTTATACTTTTATACATTTATTATTTCAAAATTAACAAAATATATCAGAATTTACAAATTATATTTATTGTAACCCCAGGCGCTTTCTGATAAAATTAGCTTGCAAATACACACAACGTACGGGAATTTGTATTATGCAGCATGCCATTTGGGGATAACGGTACGGCCGCACCGTTTGTACTGTATTAGCCGCAACATATGGCAAATAATTATAAAACGGAGGATTATTATGAAAGCAGTGATTGCCAAAAAAAGATGTATTGGATGCGGCTTATGCACGGATATTTGTCCCTCTGTATTTAAAATGACTGTAAAGGTATATGCTGAAGTTTACAGAAAGGAGGTGCCGCCCAAATACATAAAGAATGCTCATGAAGCAAAGGAAAACTGCCCTGTCTCCATTATATCCTTAAGCGAATAACCGCGTAGCCGGTTAAGCCGTAACTGTTGCGGGCAGATAAATTTAAAATATACATAAAAGCCAGACAACCGCCGGCTTATGGGATACCGGGCGGCACAAGAAATGTTTCATAAGATGAAGGGACTGTTGTAAAATTCAAGAAATATTAACTGTATTCAGGCACAAGTCCAATTAATTGATAATTTTACAACAGACCCTGTTTTTTATTTAAAATGATATATAAAGCTTATTATATTTCCTCATTCAGCTCCAAAAATACTAAATCATAGGGTTCGATTTCCTTACGGACCGTCCCGAATTCGGTGGGAATTACGGATAACCTCTTTTCATTACTGTTATTTATCAGCACCATGGTATGGCTGTCCGGGTAATAAGCGCATTCCGTATAAGGGTCCCCGGTGATATAATTACCCGTAAGGCTGTATTTTTTTCCGTATAATAACAGATTCAGTAGTAATCTGGTGTTTTCCGGTGAATAAGTAAAGGAAGAGAGATAAATCCCCATACCGCCGCCAAAAAAATTGACTGTTACAGTGGGTATATTTCCGTCTGCTTTCAGAACTTTTGCGTTGCCGTCGGTCAGATAAATATTTTCTTGCGGGGAAATAAAACATTCTGCCGGCAGCAGTCCTGCTTCCTCTGCTATTTCAAAGCTCCATTTTCCATGACTTACTCTTGCGCCGGTATCTTTATCGACGCCCAGAACATGTGACATTCTAAAATAACGGTCAAATCCCTTCACTGCGGAGGGTTCGTTAATTCCGATAAAGACGCCTCCGTTATCGACCCACCTGGTCAGGGCTGCCACCACTTCATTTTCTTCCCAGGAAGGTCCGCCGCTCCAGGCCGATTCGGCTGCTCCGCCGTTAATTACCACATCAAAGTCCTCTAATATGCCTTTTTTAATATCGTCAAAGTTTATAAAAGAAACAGAAAAGGGCAGGCCGGAAAGGGCTTCATTTACATGAATCAAATCATGCATATGGGTTTCATGAAAATGTCCGGATAAAGACCAGGACCGTAATTTTCCCCAGCTGGTAAGCACGGCTGCTTTAATAGGGAATTGATAGGGCGAACCGTTTTGATGCAGCGTTTTAATATACCGGAATTCACTGGTGATTTTCTCTATATAATCACAGAAATCAGGAAAATCTTTTACCATGTGAAGATATCCTCCCAGGCCCATACGGTCTATGGGCTCCCTAAGCAGGGCCCGCCTTATATCAATCCAGTATTTTCTTGCATCCTTCGCAGGGTCTCCGCCTTCCATAAAAGTAGGAACCCCGTTAAGTCCTATGGGAAACAGATACGGATGCAGCCTGATTTCATGGGTAGCAACAGGTACTCCGGAGCATAGTCTGGCCTCATAGCCGGAAAATACGCATTTAATGATTCCGTCAAAACCGAATTCGGGAAACCTTTCCCCGTAAGGCTCTATTCCAACCCAGCTGTCATCGTAAAATACGTAGGCGAGTTTGTCATAGGAGTGGACAATATCAATTAGTTTTTTACCGAAACCGATGACAAAGTCATTTATGAACTCCATCCAGTCCTTTTTGGCTTTATTGCCCGGCATATGAGTTACCATAAATTTTCCCCGGTTGATAAAATTCTCCGAAGTCAGGGAATAGCCGTAAATTTCCCGGAAACGGTTAAGAGCGGCAGGGCTCACCGTAAAATCGTAAGAAGCCCAGTCCGTAAAAAGATATCTGTTTTCTTTCCTGCTTCCCCATATCCAGGCAAAATTATAAAATAGAGAGGTAAACCTGACCACCCTGGTTTTAGGATGTTCCCTGCACCAGCTATCCAGCCAGTTTAATAAGTAAATCTGCACATCCTCATAAAAAGGCTCCAGTGGCATAAGATGCTCTTTGTTCCAATTGTTCGTAGTATGGTTATACATGGATATTTCTTCCCATATACGCCATGCTAAAAAATTAACCGTATATCTGTGCCAGGGTGTAATATCCTTCAGAACAACGGAGCCGGTTTCTTTCTCATAATACCAGTTTTCTCTCGGAACCTCTTCATTGGAAGTACGGTTATAAACCTGCCAGTACAAAAGAGAATCGGGATTTTCATTAATTCGGAACTGTTCGTTAAAATAATCCTGCATTAAAGGTACAGTCAAACTGGCATCCTTTGCAACCACAGGTGATGTCATTAAAAAACACTGCTGCAATCTGTCCGGATTTTTTTCTATCCATTTATTGTGGTCCCGGATGATGCAGATAGTTGAATAAATGGAATATCCGGAATTCATAATACTTTCGGATAATACGGTTCCGTCACTGTCACGGATGACATCGGCCCCCCACCTTTCGGCCATCTCCAGAGTCAAATCTTCATAGCCTGCTTCACCGGGAAGTGTAAAACTGCCCCTGCTTAATTTGTTATCCATTTTAAGAATCCCTCCTTATTTCTTTTCCAATCATTTATAAATCCATACTATCAGATGCCCTTTGTTCCGTCTAATCAATCCGGTATTAATATTATGCATTTTCAATCATAAAGCAGCCGATTATATATTGCCCCACTCAGGAAGCGGCCTCCCTCCCGTGATTATTTACCGCCCTCACAAAAGACGGCAGAATGGTTGCAAATTTTTTCCTTCTTTATTATAATAAGATATAATTGAGAAGCAGGAACACTATAAAATAGCAGGAATACAATGAATTTTTAAAGAGAACTACGATATTGAATCAAATTGTTAAGAAAGGGAGCTGCATATGCCAAAACATAAAAAGGTCATTGTAGAATACCGCCATTACAGTCTGCCGTTACAGTTTCCGGTTTTACTTTTGGACGGAGAACGTTGGCGGATATCTGAGATAAAAAGCCCGAGGCTTCACTTTCACAATTGCCTTGAGATAGGAATATGCCATTCAGACAGCGGCATTATGGTAATTGAAGGTGTATCCATGCCTTTTCGTGCAGGCGACGTAACCTGTCTTCCGCGGCATATACCGCATACGACTTATAGTTCACCGGGTGAAGAGAGTCTTTGGTCTTATATCTTTGTGGCTCCGGAAGAATTATTCCGGACTATGTTCGCGGATTTCTTTCAGAATTTTGAGAGCCCCATGTCCCCGATACGGAATTATAAATATATAATGAATAAAGAAGAATACCCCAAAGTCTGCTTTCTTGTGAAATCCATTATCGAAGAATTAAGAGAACAGCGGTCCGATTATCAGACAAGCGTAAAAGGTCTGATGCTTTCTTTGTATATTGAATTTCTCCGGATACACAATACACAAAACAAGGAAGAATACAGTGAAAAAAAACCGCAGCATAAGGAAGGAATCTTTAAACTTGCGGACGTTCTTGAATTTGTACATACCAATTATATGCACCCGATTTCCGTCGAGGACATGGCGGATGTCTGCCATTTAAGTGTGAGCCATTTCAGAAGGACATTTCATTCCGTTATGGGTGCCGCACCTCTTGATTTCTTAAATAGTACAAGAATTGACGAGGCCTGCAGACTCCTCCGAAGTACCGAAGAGTCCATACTTACTATTTCGGAGCAGGTCGGATTTCAATCTATCTCCAGCTTTAACCGCAGCTTTACTAAGCTGATGGGAGTATCCGCAAGAGTTTGGAGAAAACAGGCGCTGAAGTCCGAAGCCGTGTCTTCCAAAGCTTCCATACTGGAATTCACCGGCTGGATGTAAAGTCATTGGCCGATTTCCGTAACCGGAATCTTTAATAGAGCGTGTTTGAAAAATCATTGCGCCGTTCTGAACGCTCCGCTTTACGGTATACTGCGTCGCAATCTTGGGAGAGTAGCACCACTACGCTCCCAAAATCGCTCCTTGCCTCCCGCAAAGTGGAGCGTCCAGTACCGGCACAAGCCTTTTTCAAACACGCTCTAGAAACCGTAATTATATCAATCCCTGTTACTTTTTGAATCCTGGTCAATACAGTCTATCAGAGTATGCCATCCCAGGACAGCACATTTGACTCTGGCAGGCATATGGGAAATGTCTTTTAAAGCAATCGCATCTTCTAAAACCTCCAGTTGTTCCTCATCCGTGATTTCATGTTTTATCATACCAAAAAAGGTATCGGCCAGTTTTGCTGCTTCATCCACAGTTTTCCCTTTGATTAAGTCTATCATAATGGATGCCGAGGCCTGGGAGATGGCACATCCTTTTCCCGTATAGGCGGCATCTTCAATCAGTCCGTCAACCAGCCGCAATTCCAGTTCAATTTCATCGCCGCAGCTGGGATTTACTCCGTTAAGTTTTACCGTAGGCTCTGTAATATGGTGCTTATTTCGTTTGGAATTGGTATGCTCCCGCAATACTTCCGAATAAATCTGCTCAATTCCCATCCCCCAGCCACCTCCTGACTTTTTTCAGACTGCGGATAAAAATGTCGATATCTTCTTTCGTATTATAAAGATATAAACTGATTCTGCAGGTTGCCGGCACATCCATATATTTCATGAGGGGCTGCGCACAGTGATGGCCCGCCCTTATGGCGATTCCGTCCGCATCCAGGATGGAAGCCGTATCATGGGGATGGACCCCTTCCACATTAAAGGAAATAACGCCGCACCGGTTTTTGCTGCCAATGGTTTCACCGTACAGGGTAACCTCCGGAATCTCAGCCAGTTCTTTTAGCGCATAATCCGTTAATTCCTCCTCTATTTTCTGAATGTTATCATATCCGGCCTGATTAATATATTTAATTGCTTCCGCCAGTCCCACCGCACCGCCTACGTTAGGAGTACCCGCTTCAAATTTATTGGGAAGGGGCGCAAAGGTCGCTTCCTGTTCATAAACATATTCAATCATTTCTCCTCCGGTAAAGAAGGGCGGCATATTATTTAACAATGCCTCTTTGCCGTATAATACCCCGATTCCCATGGGTGCCAGCATCTTATGTCCGGAAAAGACCAGAAAATCCACATCCCATTTCTTTACGTCCACCGGATAGTGTGGTATCCCCTGGGCAGCGTCTACAATTACCACAGCGCCAACGCTATGGGCTTTCTGAATCATTTTTTCAATGGGCTGGATGGTCCCAAGCACATTGGATACATGGGCGATGGTAACTATCTTCGTATGTTCCGTTATTTTATTTTCAATCTCCTCCTCCGGTATATTGCCGTTTTTATCCAGATAAATATAGGAAAGCACCGCTCCCTTTTCCTTAGCCGCCTGCTGCCAGGGGATAATATTGCTGTGGTGTTCGGATATGGATAAAACAATCTCATCACCGGCTTTTAAAACCGGCCTGCCGTAACTGTAGGCAATTAAATTCAGAGCTTCCGTTGTATTTCTGGTAAATATAATCTCCCTGGGACTTTCTGCGTGAATAAATTCGGCCGTTATGTTGCGTGCTTCTTCATAGGCATCCGTTGCCTCCACACTTAATTGGTACAGTCCCCGGTATGGATTGGCATTTTGATTCCGGTAATAATTTTCCATGGCTTTAATAACAGATTCCGGTTTCTGGCTTGTCGCCGCATTATCCAAATAAACAAGAGGTTTGTCATGAAATGTACTATTAAGTAGAGGAAAGTCATTTCTGAATGGATTTGACATGGTTTAACCTCTCTTTCACATAATTTGTTATCTCCGTCCGCAGGGATGAATACGGTATTTTACCGATAGTGGGTTCAAACCAGGCTTCTATAATCATTTTTTTTGCGGACAATTCATCCAATCCCCTGGACATCATATAAAATAATTTATCTTCATCTATTTTTCCGCTGTTGGCGGCGTGTTTCCCTTCCACATCTTCTTCCCCGCACAGGATTAACGGTGCTGAAATATTCTTCATCCGGTTGCCGAATAATAAGGCATATTCACTTTCCTGGCCTACGGCCCCCGCCGCCCCTTTTTTAAAGTCCAGGGTGCCTCTGAATACCTTCCGGCTGTTGTCCATCAGCGCTCCGTTCAGATTCATGTCACTATTTGACTGTCTTCCAATATGATTGGCCACATAATTAAAATCCAGGGAACGGTTATTATCACCAAAAAATATGGAATTAATGTTAAGACTGCTGCCATCTCCGGCCAAATCCGCCTGCAGGCCGTTAACGGCCTTTAATCCGCCTAATTCTCCCTGAATAAAATTTATTTTACTGCCCCTGGCAAGTTTTGCACCGATATTATTTAAATGAACGGATTTTTCATTCAGCAGCTGAATTTGAACCAAATTTATAACAGCATTGTTTCCCGCATAAAGATAGGTCAGGCCCCCGTGAAATGCCGGACATCCATCCTTTGAACGATACATCATCACGACCGTTATTTCACTGTTATCTTCCGCAATAATGTAATTTAAGTCTACTGCCGTAGAATTATCGTTATCTAAATTATATTCTAATAAAACAGGTTCTTTTATGTTTCTGCCGGTCGGTACTTTTAAGGATATGCCGCTGTTTCCGTATTCTTTTATAAAGTCAGCCGCCCCTGCCCCCATTCCGGTTCCCAGGGATAAGAATATGTCCTTATCCGAAAAATCGGATTTCAGGCTTATATCTTTTACCAAAGCTTCACCGGATTTTACGGGATTTTTAGTATACGGCTTAATATCCGGTATGGTATCCCGCAGGGAAACATCGTTAATTCCCAGCCAGTTCCAGGTTCTGACCGGAAGTTTATTTATTTTATCTAATACTAGATTCATATCCAAGCCTCCTTTTTCTGAGAATGTTCTTCCCGTGAAGATTCATCCTATACTTCCTTCCATTTCCAGCTGTATCAAATGATTCATTTCAACTGCATATTCTAAGGGCAGCTCTTTGGCAATGGGTTCTGCGAATCCGTTTACTATCATGGCCTTTGCTTCTATTTCACTTATCCCCCGGCTCATGAGGTAAAATATGGTATCATCGCTGATTCTGCCGATTCTGGCTTCATGTCCGACATCCACTTCATCATTCCGGATATCCATAACCGGTATGGTATCGGAGCGTGAATCGGAATCCAGCATCAGGGATTCACAGGAAACGGAAGATTTACTGCCGACTGCGGCACTGTCTATCTTAACCAGGCTGCGGAAGGTGCAGCATCCTCCGCCCTTGGATATGGATTTGGAATTTATATGGGATGAAGTGTGGGGCGCACCATGTACTACCTTAACTCCGGTATCCAGATTCTGTCCCTTTCCGGCAAAAGTAATTCCGGTATATTCCATTTTGGAATTTTCTCCTTTTAAAATACTTGAGGGATATAGATACGAAACATGGGAGCCAAAGGAACCGGTTACCCATTCCATGGTACCTCCCTTTTCCACCAAAGCTCTTTTGGAATTTAAATTGTACATATTTTTAGACCAGTTCTCTATGGTTGAGTATCTTAACCTGGCATTTTCCCCAATGAATAATTCCACGCATCCGGCATGCAGGTTGGCAACGTTATATTTGGGTGCGGAACAGCCTTCGATGAAATGCAGGCTAGCTTCCTTATCCACTATAATCAGCGTGTGTTCAAACTGTCCTGCACCGGGCGCATTAAGACGGAAATAAGACTGCAGGGGTATTTCCACGGATACGCCCGGCGGCACATAGACAAAGGAACCTCCCGACCATACGGCACCGTGAAGGGCTGCAAATTTATGGTCCTTCGGTGTAATCAGCTTCATGAAATGCTTCCTTACCATCTCTTCGTGCTCATTGATTGCACTCTCCATATCCGTATAAATGACTCCTAACCCTTTTACTTCCTCCCTCACATTATGATAGACTACTTCCGAATCATACTGGGCGCCTACACCGGCCAGGGAAGTCCTCTCCGCCTGGGGTATACCAAGCCTTTCAAAAGTATTTTTTATATCCTCCGGAACTTCCTCCCAGGTTACCTGCAGTTTCGTGTCGGGGCGTACATAAGTTACGATATCATCCATATTCAGTTCTTCCAAACTGGGACCCCACCCAGGAAGCTCCAGGCTGTTATATATTTTTAAGGAACTCTGTCTGAATTCCCGCATCCATTTCGGGTCATTTTTTTCCAGGGATATGGTATTTACAATTCCGGCCGTAAGTCCTCTTCCCGCAGAAAAGGACGGTCTCACTTTATCCTTTATATCATAAATGCTTCGGTCTATATCTTCGACATATGTTTTGTTTCTTTCCGTTACCTCCATCTCGCATCCTCCTTTTAATGCACTATTTTCGGCATGAATTCCCGGAAGCCTGAGGTAATGATCCGTTCAATCAGGGAGGCATCACCGGATTTCGTTATTCTGCCGTTCTGTAATATATGAACCCGGTCTACCGGCAGATATTCCAGAATTTTAGTATTATGGGTTATAATGATTAGTGAATTCATTTTATTTTTAAATGCCTCAACTCCTTTTGATACTATTTTCACGGCATCCACATCCAGCCCGGAATCCGTTTCATCCAGAATCGCCAGCTTGGGGTCCAGCATAAGCATCTGCAGAATTTCCGATTTTTTCTTTTCCCCTCCCGAAAATCCTACGTTTAAGTATCTTAAAGCATAATCCTCATCCATATTTAAGGTTTCCATCTTCTTATGCAGTTCCTTTTTAAAGGCAAACACCCGCAGGGGGTTGCCGGTAACCGACATCTTAGAGGTTCTCAGGAAATTCTCAACAGTAATGCCCGGCACTTCTTCCGGGTTCTGAAAAGATAAAAAAATACCTTTTTTAGCCCGCACATCCGTATTTTCATGTGTAATATCCTCTCCCTCAAATAAAATACTTCCCTCCTCTATGGAATATCCGGGATGTCCCATAATCGCATAACCCAAGGTTGATTTTCCGGCACCGTTAGGTCCCATAATTACATGTACTTCTCCCTGGTTAACAGATAGATTTAAGTTATTTAAAATCATTTTATCTTCTGCATAGACCTGTAAATTAATAATTTCTAAAACTTTATTTGGCATTTCTTTTCTCCTTCCCTTTCTGTATAAATTATTTAAACGGATTTATTTATTTCGGTATTTAAATCCTATTAAATTAATTCCTACTAATTTAATCCCTATTATAATACTCGGATATAATTAATGCAATAGTGTTGGCTAAAAATCTTTAAATTCCTTCCCTTGGCAGGAAGGGCTGTTGCATTCCTTTCATAAAAAAGGGCAAAAAAATGGAGCTGGGGCTGTTGCAAGTAAGTTATACTTTGAATTTTGCAACAGCTTCAACTCCGGCAAAACTACCGTTTTACCATTTTCCATCATATTTAATCGGATTAGCCTTTTCATGTCCGGCCTTTGCCTTTCCCTGGATTTCAGGTACCGGCTTGGCATCATTTCTGGGAATGTGCATCCCCTGCCTGTCTTCCGTTCCATGAGGTTGGCCCGGTTCCGGCCGTCTCATACCCGCTTTAGCCATAACTTGCCCCCTTAAACATCATTATTTTTTATCGACTGTTTTTTTGCATTTCTGTTCTGGTTCTGGTTTTCCCGTGTTATCGGAATTTGTCCCTTTGCTTTTTCCATTCTGACCTTTTTGTTATCCGGCTGACTATCTTTGGGCATCATTAATCTCCTCATTTCCAATTTGTTCGTCCTACACCTTAAGTATGTTCCGTATCCTGAAACCATATTCAATCTCCAGCCAAATAACCGGATAAAAAATCGGACAACTACATCCGGAAGGCGCCTTCCTCCCGGGATTCTCTCCCTTTCTGCGTTTTCCATTGAAAATAAACAGGTTAATCTTGCCAATTAGAAATAAAAGAAGTACAATGAAAAAAATAATAAAAGGAGGTATCTTATGAAATTAGTTGTAATCAGACATGGTGAAAGTGAATGGAATAAGTTAAATCTTTTTACCGGCTGGAAAGATGTGGATTTATCGCCTAAAGGTATCGAAGAAGCAAAGGAAGCCGGAAAGTTTTTAAAAGAAAACGGTTTTGATTTTGATATCTGCTATACTTCCTATTTAAAAAGAGCCATTCATACCTTAAATTATGTACTGGATGAAATGGACTTAGCCTGGCTTCCTGTTATCAAATCCTGGAAGTTAAACGAACGGCATTACGGCGCCCTTCAGGGCCTTAATAAATCGGAGACCGCTAAAAAATACGGAGAAGAACAGGTAAAAATATGGAGGCGTTCCTTTGATATCCGTCCGCCGAAATTATCTCCCGAAGATGAACAAAATCCCCGGAACCAGCTGCAATACAGGGAATTTGACAAAGCAGCTCTCCCCTTATGTGAAAGTCTTAAGGATACCATTGACCGGGTTATACCTTATTTTGAAGATGTAATTAAAAAAGACATGATTGCCGGTAAAAGGGTCCTGATTGCAGCCCACGGCAATTCCATCCGTTCTCTGGTGAAATATCTGGATAGTCTGTCGGATAAGGAAATTACGGAGGTAAATATTCCAACCGGCATTCCCCTTGTATATGAGTTTGGTACTGACTTCAAAGTTTTAAATAAATATTATCTGGGAAATCAGGAAGCAATTAAAGCTCAGATGGAGCAGGTTGCAAAACAGGGAAAGGCAAATTAATCCTCTTTATATGGAACTGAATCTGCAAAAACTGCGAATGGGGATGGTTCATCCTCCATGAAGAGCCTTGGTTTTTTAAGGATTTTAGTATCAGAAATCTATGGCTCTCATATAATAACTAAAAAGAATAAATGGTGAATTGTATGTTATTTAACAACAACATTTTATCCAGCTGTAAAAATCAAATTAACGTATTTAATATTTTCCGCAAATTGTGGGAACAGCATGTATTCTGGACCAGGGCTTTCATTATAAGTACTGCGGCCGATTTAGAGGATCTGGAGCCGGTTACGGAAAGGCTTCTTAGAAATCCTTGTGATTTTGCGGCCGCACTCAGAAATTTTTATGCCCCTGATAAAGCCAAGACCTTTGAAGCCCTTCTCAAAGAACATCTCTTAATAGCCGCTGACCTGATAAAAAATACCAAATGCTGCAACACGGACGCAGCTTATGAGGACAGAAGAAAATGGTATAAGAATGCGGATGAAATCTCCATATTTCTTGGAGAGATAAATCCCTACTGGTCCTCCAGACAATTTAGGTCCCTTTTTTACGAGCATCTGAAAATGACGGAAGAAGAAGCCGTGTACCGCCTTAACGGAAAATATGCCTCCGATATAGCATTGTTTGATTCCATCCAAACACAGGCCCTGCAGATGGCCGACTTTATGGCTTACGGAATTCTGAATCAATTTTTTATAACTCCTTCCAAGCATTCCAAGTAACAATATTAAACATAGTTTTATAGCCTAATCGGGGTTGTGTTTTCAAAATTTGCGGGACTTAGAACGGACCTATCCAATACTAAGCTTACTTGGATTCCCCGTTTATCCTATCATTTTTTGTAAATACAGCCCTGTTTTCTCCTTAATTCCATAAAACTTTCCCATATGCATAATAGCTGCGGCTTTAGGGAAAAAACGGATAAAAGAAAGGAATATGCCCATAATGAAATTTAAAAAGAAAAACGTGTTGGGAATAAGTTTAGGGACGGTTATTATATTGGCTTCTATAGTTTTAGTAATTGCCTTCTCAGAGAAGTCAAATCCCGAAGATAAAAAAGAAGAAAACATAAATGCCGTTCTGAAACAGTTATTTACATGTCCTGGCGAAGAAATGATTAAATTATATGACGACATGATTAATACTGAGAAGGAGCGGTGCCTGAGTTCAGTTACAGTTCAGGCATAACAGTCTTGCATATTACATAATTTTATGTTATTATATTGCTATTAAATTTTAGGAGGAAAGTTACAATGGACTCAGACCCTGACGGGGATAGTATTATATTTCAAATATTAATACTTGTTTTTTTAACTTTAATTAATGCATTTTTTTCATGTGCTGAAATGGCAACGGTTTCCGTTAACAAGAACAAAATTAGGAGATTGGCGGAATCCGGCAACAAAAAAGCCAATTTAGTACAAAAACTAATAGAGGAACCCACGAAATTCCTCTCAACAATTCAGATAGCCATTACATTTGCCGGATTCTTCTCCAGTGCATCTGCTGCCACCGGATTTTCCGTACCCGTAGGTCAATGGTTAAATAGTCTTAAGATTCCTTATGGTGAGCAAATTTCCCTTTTCGTGATTACGATATTATTATCCTATTTCACTTTAGTATTCGGGGAACTGGTACCAAAAAGAATTGCCTTGCAAAACGCAGAAGCAATCAGCATGTTTGCCGTAAAGCCGATTATGACCATATCAAAGGGAGCTTCACCGTTTATACACCTGCTGACCGCTTCCACCAATTTAACCATGAAACTGTTCGGCGGAAAAAATTATGTGACTGAAGATATTTTATCAAGGGAAGAAATCAAGTCCATGGTAGAAGAAGGACAAGTCCATGGTGTCCTGAATGAAAATGAAAAAGAAATGATTAATTCAATCATAGAATTTGATGATAAAATTGCCAGGGAGATTATGACTCCCAAAGTTAATGTATACGCCATCAATGTTTCCGATCCATTGGAAGAATATATTGATACGTTGTTAGAAACGAAATACTCCCGAATACCGGTTTATGAAGATGATATAGACAATATAATCGGTATCCTGTATTCAAAGGATTTTATGAGGGAAGCGGTTAAGGTCGGATGCCGGAATGTTGACATCAGGTCCATAATAATGAAACCCTACCTGGTACCGGAGAGTAAGAATATTTATGAACTGTTTAAGGAGCTCCAGCTGTCCCAAAATCATATTGCCGTGCTAATTGATGAATACGGCAGTTTTTCCGGAATTGTTACCATGGAAGACTTGGTGGAAGAAGTTATGGGTGATATTGAGGATGAATACGATATTACGTCACCTAAGATAAAAATGCTGGACACTTCCACCTACCTTATAGACGGTTTGTTAACAATAGATGAACTAAACAGCAAGCTGGATTTAAATATATCCTCGGACAATTATGAAACCGTTTCAGGATTGTTAATAGATACCATGGGAGAAATTCCGGGCGACCACGACGATCGTACCATTGAAGTTGACAACCTGGTATTTAAGATAGAAAGCGTCAATAAAAAGCGAATCGATAAAATTAAATTATATATTGGTACTACGGAATAAAGCCATAAAATAACAAACCCGGCATATAAGAAGAAATATTTCTTCTTATATGCCGGATTTTATTTATATATTAGCCAAATAGATTAAAGGTCAAAAATATGGTTGCTGTTAAGGATGCCACCAGGGATACAACCGTTATCTGTGTATTGATGGATGGTCCTGCGGTGTCCTTAAACGGATC
>DBEP01000031.1:0-5327 GCA_002294045.1 Lachnoclostridium sp. UBA903
TTATGCCCTAAAAGGCGTAACGCACGTAGGTTACCAGGTAAGCATAATCTTCTTTTTCCTTTACCGTGACTTCGATATCGTCCGGGCTTAATTTAGAATAGTCGTCCTTAACGGTAATTCCATTTAAAGCTAACTTTTTAATTTCATTTTTACCTGCATTCAATTGTTTTTCCGTTATTTCCCTAAAGTAGGTGCCGTCTATTACAGGAGGCGTTGTATCTATAAACACAGTAGCTTTTGCTTTACCTGTCAGTTTATTTTCCGCTTTAACGGAATAATCAATAGTATAGCTGCCATCCTTTCCTTTGGAAATTTTAACATTAATATCGCCGGAGGACAGTTTTTTGGTAGACAAATAAGCCGTTACGCCTTTTAGGGCATAATTCCGGTCCACTACGGTATCCGGACCGGCACTTCTGTCCGTTACGCCTTTAAATTTCGGTTTTTCCTTGCATTCATTAACGGTATAGGTTACCGTTTTCTGAGCAGTTCTGCCCAATGCGTCCGTTACGGTATATTTTATTTTATATTTACCGGCTTTATATACGTCAATTTTGCCTGTGACTTTTATGTTGGAGGTAATATCCGTTCCGGCTGTTGAAACGGCCTTGACACCGCTTAACAAATTGGTTTTCGTTCCCCAGATAACCGTTTTGTTTGTGATTCCTTTCAGAGCAGGGGTTTTATCTTTATAAGGATTGTTTTTGCTTGGGTCGGTGGGATCCCAGCCTGTACCTGCCGGCAATTTAATTGTCTCCGGTTTTCCTAACGGTCCCGGCTCTTTCCCGTTATAAATTTCAACCGTTGTCCCAACGGGGCAATTGTCGTAAATCCATTTGGAATCCGCAACCGTAAGACGGATACAGCCATGGGATGCAGAGCTTCCGAGTTTATTATACTGGGTTGCTGATAATGTAGTCTCATCCATTTTATAATACCAGACGGAATGAAATAAAATACCATCTACAATACGTGTGGAATACTGCCCCCACACATCTCCCATTAACAGTTTCCACCTGTACTTTATTAGAGTATTGTATGTACCAAGCGGCGTATCCGGTCCGGTTGAACAAGCCATTGCTTTCACCGGTACTGTATATTTTCCGGATTTATCTTTTTCGTATACGGTAACACAATTCTGCTGCTTATTAACCTTAATATAATAGGGGGACCCTGTTTTGGCAGAGGTTGTTAACTTCATAATAAATAGGCTAAGGAATAAGCAGCCGATAATTAGGATTATCCTCTTTAGTAATTTGTGTTTCGTAACAAATTGTGCCATTCTTTACTCCTCTTACAAGATTTTTTATGGATGAATTATTGATTTACCGGTAATAGTAAGTAACCGGAAACCAGCCAAGCAGTTTTAACATAAGAAATGATTGTGGTATTCTTATGTCAAAATTATTTCAAAACTATTAAAGCTGACTTAAAACAAGAATGATTTCGTTAATTACTTCATAGCATATTCCTCAGAATATAAGGACTTTTTGAACGGAATTGTTAATATACTGTAATAAATCGGCAATAGGAGTCATAATGAGTACTTTTACCGACTTAATATACGAGTACGGATTATTAGCCATGTTCCTTATCATTTTAGCAGAATATGCATGTTTTCCCCTTTCCAGCGAAATAGTGCTGCCTTTTTCGGGAGCGGCAGCCTCCTTGCAGCATATTCATTATTTTACCATACTCTCCTTAAGCGTATTGGCCGGCCTGATTGGAACCAGTTTTTGCTATACCGTAGGCAGACTGGGAGGGGGTGCCTTAATAAACAGGCTGGTTATAAAATTTCCAAAGACGGAAAAAGGGATTGCCGCATCCCAGGCCAAATTCAAACAATATGGGAATTTAGCCGTCTGCTTCGGCAGACTGATACCTATCTGCAGAACCTATATCGCATTTATTGCAGGTGCCGCAGGGCAGAATCTGCTAACCTACCTGTTCTCTTCCTTCATCGGTATTACCGTCTGGAATGCGGTATTAATTGGCTTTGGCTATCTCTTGCGGGAAAACTGGGATACCGTAGGTGATTATTATGCCCGGTATAAAGATATCCTGTTACCTCTCCTGATTTATCTGGGGTTGATTTTACTTGTCCACATTAGGAAAGATAAAACTTCTAAAATTTAAAGTCCATTCTGTCACACTATGGATTTATATTTCCATTTGCCGGAATAATATCTTGCACAGCCCACAATCGACGTCACAAGCCAGGTTAAACCGGTTGCCCACCAGATGCCTTGAA
Source organism: Lachnoclostridium sp. UBA903 (assembly GCA_002294045.1). Classification (GTDB taxonomy): domain Bacteria; phylum Bacillota; class Clostridia; order Lachnospirales; family Lachnospiraceae; genus Anaerocolumna. Next base: position 2,252 of record DBEP01000031.1, read on the forward strand.
ACCCAAATCGCACGGCTAACAAATTGGCAAATAAAACTCTGCAAATAACTTCCGTAAAGCCCATAAGCATAGGAACTTTAACATCTCCTGCGCCGCTTAACAGATTTCTGCTCACGAATATCATGCCTACAAAGGAGTAAAAAAAGCAGGGCACACGCAAAGCTTCCATACCGATTCTAATAACATCCACATCCTCCTTGGAGGTAAACAGCCTCATAATCAGTTCTCCTCCAAAATATATAACCGGCAGCATAATAATGCTGAATGTTATGATAATTTTTGAGGAAGCCGCAAATCCTTTTTTAACCCTTTCTATGCTGCCGGCCCCGATATTCTGTCCCGTAAAAGAAGCTACTGCCACTCCCACCGACATACCGGGCTGAAGTATTAACTGTTCTATTCTGTTAGCAGCCGTAGCCGCGGCCATAACCGTATCTCCGAAGCTGTTAATCACACTCCATAAAGCCATAGTTGAACAGGATACAAAAGAATTTTGTAAAGCTACCGGAATGCCTAAAGCTATACATTTTTTAAATATTTGTTTATCAGGAACGAATTTCTTTAAGGGCATACGCAGAATTTTAACTTTAGCCAATGCATAGACGGTGCAGCCTGCAGCTGCCAGCAGCTGGGAAATCGCCGTAGCAACGGCTACACCTGCAACTCCCCAGCCAAATCCGGGTACAAAAACAAAATCCAGAATAATATTTAATATACTGGCCAGAATAAGAAATATCAATGGGCTTATTGAATCCCCCAAAGCTCTGAGTACGGAAGCAATCCCGTTATATGTACCCACACCGATTACACCGATACTGGAAATTTGCATAAAGATAACCGACTGCTCGATGATATTATCCGGAGTGTTTAATAACTGCAGCAAAGGACGGCATAACAGAAACCCTAAAACACCCATAATAACGGACGCGCCAATAATTATATATGCAGATGTGGCAAAACCTTTTCTCACATTTTCTTCATCTTTTGCCCCGTAATATTGGGATATCATAATGGATATACCTACCGATAGGCCTAAGGCCAACGAAAATATCAAATAGTTTAAAGGCCCGCTTGTACCTACCGCAGCCAGGGCATCCTTTCCGTTATATCTCCCTACTACAATAGCATCCACTATATTATATAACTGCTGAAATAGATTACCAATTAACATTGGTATTGAAAATTTAAGTATAAGACTGCCAGGATTACCGGCTGTCATATCTTTAGTATAATTTTTTTTCATACCAGGCTCCCATCTGCCCTTTTGGACGGAAATTAAAAGTAATGAAACGCATACCTGTCATCCCTGCTTTCCGGAAATATTTTAAAATAAGTTTTATAAATTTTTTTTAAAGCTACTCATCTATTATAAAAATATATTTCTCATTTGTAAACGGTCCGGATTAATTTAAAATGTAATTTATCCTATACTCTTATCGGCGAATTGTTTTTAAACCTCTCTCATATAATTAGCTAAGACATACTTGAAAAAAATAATGACTTTACATGGGGGTTTATATGATGAACTGGCATAACATAACAAAAGAAGAAGCATTAAAAACACTGGAAAGCTCACAGGATACCGGGTTATCCAAAAAAGATGCATTAAAAAGGCAAAAAAAATATGGTTTAAACATTTTGGAAACCAAAAAGAAAAAAAGTATACTTGTGAAATTTTTCAGTCAATTCAGTGATTTTATGATAATCACACTGATCTGTGCCGCTGCCGTATCATTCCTGGTTTCCCTGCTGCATGGGAATCTGGATTTTGTTGATCCTATCATTATATTGTTAATTATTAACCTAAACGCAATACTTGGAGTGCTTCAGGAAACAAAAGCGGAAAAATCCCTGGAGGCTTTACAGAAAATGTCGGCCCCTGCCGCCCTTGTTTTAAGAGAGCATGAAATTATTTCCGTAGATGCCAGGGAACTGGTTCCCGGCGATATCGTATATCTGGAAACCGGATATTTTGTTCCCGCCGATGCCAGATTATTAACTGCCGTCAATCTGCGGATTGATGAAGCCTCCCTGACAGGAGAATCCCATCCTGTTGAAAAAGAGTCAGATATTGTGCTAAAAGAGGATACGCTGCCTGCCGACCGACATAATATGGTTATGGCTACCGGAATTGTAACTTACGGCAGAGGAACTGCAATTGTTACTGCAACCGGGATGCAAACCGAAGTCGGCCATATCGCAAGGCTCATTATGGACGATGAGACTCCTATGACCCCTCTTCAGAAAAGGCTGGCCGGCACGGGAAAAGCCCTGGGTATTGCAGCCTTATTAATCTGCATTGTCATATTTCTTTTAGGAATATTAAAAAACATGCCGGTCTTTGATATGTTTATGACCTCCGTCAGCCTGGCCGTCGCAGCCATTCCGGAAGGATTACCCGCAATTGTAACCATTATGCTTTCCCTGGGTGTCCAGCGCATGGCTAAGAAGAATGCCGTTATCAGAAAGCTTCCTGCCGTTGAAACCCTTGGTAGTGCCACGGTTATCTGCTCCGATAAAACCGGCACCTTAACACAGAATAAAATGACGGTAACGGAATTGGCTTCCTTTCAGGGAAAAGAACAGCCGGACAGTCTTTTAAGCCACCTTTTATTATCCCTTGCCGCTTTGTGCAACGATTCCATCCTGCAGACAACCGGAAAAGGGAAACATGCTTCTATAACCGCCGCCGGAGAACCAACGGAAAAAGCATTGGTCATGGCCGCCTATTATATTGATTTACTGAAACCAAAATTAGATGCCACGAATCCCAGGATATTTGAAATACCCTTTGATTCCGCAAGAAAGCTGATGACCACCGTACATAATTATTCCGCCGGTAATATAAGAAGTATTACAAAGGGAGCATTTGATGTATTAATCGACAAATGCACCCATGTTTATCACAACGGAAAACAGCTTCCTATTACACCAATACATCTTAAGTCCCTCCATAAAATAAATCAAAGTATGGCGGAACGCGCATTACGGGTAATCGCGGTTGCTTATAAGGATATCCCATCGGAGAATATATTACGGAAAAATACCACGGCGGCCAGAAATTCCAATGAGGAAA
>DBEP01000031.1:5366-6520 GCA_002294045.1 Lachnoclostridium sp. UBA903
GCGGTATTAACCTGTCAGTTGGCAGGAATTAAACCGGTTATGATTACCGGAGACCATATTACAACCGCCTGTGCCATTGCCAGGGAATTAGGTATTATGTCACCGGACGATTTGGCAATGACCGGCCGGGAATTAAGCCTGATGGACCAGGATTCCCTGATTGAACAGATTCCCCGTTACCGGGTATTCGCCAGGGTTTCTCCGGAACACAAAGTCCGGATTGTAAAAGCCTTCCAGGCCCGGGGTGAGGTGGTTGCCATGACCGGTGACGGAGTTAACGACGCACCGGCCCTAAAAGCCGCCGATATTGGATGTGCCATGGGGATTACGGGAACGGATGTCGCCAAAAATGCAGCCGATATGATACTGACTGACGATAATTTTGCTACCATTGTATCCGCAGTCCGGGAAGGCCGGGGTATATACGATAATATCAAGAAAGCGATTCATTTTCTGTTATCCTGTAACATCGGTGAAATAATTACAATATTTGCGGCAATCCTGTTAGGTCTGCCTTCGCCTCTTGTAGCCGTTCAGCTTTTATGGGTCAATCTGGTAACCGATTCCCTGCCTGCCATTTCCCTGGGGGTGGAACCCGCCGCAAAGGATATTATGAAGAAAAAGCCCATCCCCCCCAATAAAGGTATGTTTGCAGACGGCCTGGTATTTAAAATAATTATTGAAGGCATATTAATCGGCTTCCTGTCATTATTGGCATTTATCATAGGCATACGGGTTTACGACAGCCAAGGTATCCAGGATGCCGTACTGCGCCACGGCAGTACGGTGGAAATAGCCGGAAGTATTACCCCTTACATAGGCCGGACAATGGCTTTTGCTGTATTGAGCTTATCCCAGCTTTTCCATTCCTTTAACATGAGAAGCGAGCATACGCTGGCAAAGATTGGCTTATTTTCCAATATGAAACTGCTGCTGTCCTTTTTTATATGTTCCTTTTTACAAATTATAGTAATTTCTTTTGAGCCTCTGGCCGACATTTTTAAGGTAGTACCCTTAAATGCGGCACAATGGTCCGTAGTGCTCGTATTATCTTTTATGCCCATTGTGGTAGTGGAACTGCAGAAAGGGAAAAAATAAGGCGGAAAAGCAGAATGTAGAAAAAAATTATGAAGCTGTTGCAAAATTCAAGAAAT
>DBEP01000031.1:6537-8082 GCA_002294045.1 Lachnoclostridium sp. UBA903
CAGACATAAGTTCAGTAAATTGAATTTTTACAACAGCCCCTGACTTTTTTATTCTACCAAATGACAGGATACAAAATGTCTCTCCGTAATTTCTCTTAGGAAGGGTTTTTCTTTTTTGCAAATATCGCATGCCAACGGACATCTGCCGGCAAAATTACAACCTTCCGGTATATTAATGGGGCTGGGAACATCACCGCTTAATATCTGGCGATCCTTCCTGGCTTCCTTATCCGGATCCGGTATGGGCACAGCAGATAACAATGCTTTGGAATAAGGGTGTAAGGTATTGGTGTATAGTTCTTCACTGGTAGCAAGTTCAACAATATTACCTAAATACATTACTGCAATGCGGTCGCTGATATATTTAACAATATTTAAATCATGGGCGATAAAAAGATAAGTTAAATCCAGCTTCTTCTGCAAGTCATGCAAAAGGTTGATAATCTGAGACTGTATGGATACATCCAGTGCGGATATGGGTTCGTCGCATACAATAAATTCCGGTTCAATGGCAAGAGCCCTTGCAATACCGATACGCTGCCTCTGTCCGCCGGAGAATTCATGGGGAAAACGGTTTGCATGCTCTTTATTCAGGCCGACTAATTCCAGTAATTCATAAACCCTTTCCTGCCTTCTCTTTTTATCGTACATTTTATGAATAATCATTCCTTCTTCAATAATGGAACCGACTGTCATACGGGGATCCAGAGAGGAATAGGGATCCTGGAAAATAATCTGTGACAGTTTTGAATAGGAAAATAGTGTTTTCTTATTTAAATGAAAGGATTCTTTGCCATGATAGGTCAATTGCCCATGGGTAGGCTGGTAAATTCCCATAATCACCTTGCCTAAGGTGGATTTCCCGCAGCCTGATTCACCAACCAGCCCCAGGGTTTCCCCTTTCATAATATCAAGGGATACATGGTCTACCGCTTTTAGTGTTCCTTCTGATACCTTGAAATATTTGGAAACCTCATCAAGGACTACCAATTTTTTATTTTCCATCTAGTTATTCACCTCCTCCAGTTTAACGGGACAGTCTTCATGATGCAGCCAACAGGCCGCCACATGCCCGGCTTCCGTCACAAATTCCGGCGGTAAGTCAGTCTGGCATATTTTCATGCAATTAGAACATCTGCTGGCAAAACCGCAGCCTATCGGAGGACATAATAAATCCGGCGGTGTTCCGGGAATGGATACCAACCTTATGCTCCTATCCATATCCGTATCGGGCAGGCTTTTTAACAATGCTCTTGTATACGGATGGGACGGGTGATAAAAAATATTTTTCGCAGTTCCCGTTTCCACTATTTTGCCCGCATACATAACTGCCACACGGTCAGCCACGCTGGCAACAACCCCAAGGTCATGGGTTATTAATATAATTGCCGTATTGGTCTTTTGCTTTATCTCCAGCAATAAATCCATAATCTGAGCCTGAATGGTAACATCCAATGCCGTGGTAGGCTCATCTGCAATTAATAGTTTAGGTGAGCTGGACAACGCCATGGCAATCATAACTCGCTGCCTCATACCTCCGGAAAA
>DBEP01000089.1:0-605 GCA_002294045.1 Lachnoclostridium sp. UBA903
ATCCGGAATATCTCCAAGACCGGTCAGCATAATAACAAAATAAAAGCCTACATAACTCCATAAGGTGGGTATGGAAACCATGATAAATGCAATACCGGGAGCCAGCCAGTTAACAGGTTCCTTATCCATTGCCTTTAATAATTGATTCAGCATACCCCCGTTATAATTATAAAATAATTTAAAAATAAGCCCGATTGCAGTGGCGGAAATTACAATAGGAAAAAAATAAACGGTTCGGAAAAATTGCTGCCCGCGTCTTAAATTACTGACAAGAACGGCAAGTACAAATCCGATACCTGTCTGAAATATTATGGTTAATCCCATCATTTTTAAAGAATTTTTAATAGCTATCCCGATTTTGGGATCCGAAAATAATTTTCTAAAATTGTCCAGTCCGAGAAATTTCCATTCCTGTCCCGGCATCTTTACGAACGTGGACATATCATAAAAGCTGTTTATCACATTTTCCAAAAACGGTTCGTACAGGAATACCAGCATTAATGTAAACCCCGGAATTAAAAATACCAAAAGGGGTGATTTCTTCTTATAAAGCATCGATAATCTGCCTTTCTATTTTTATCATCAAGAAAGAGTCTGGCTTGCCA
>DBEP01000089.1:662-48484 GCA_002294045.1 Lachnoclostridium sp. UBA903
GATTTTTCAAACACGCTCTAGCGCTGACGCGCTGTCACCTAAGTGACAAACTTCCATAGCGCGTCATGCACATTCCGCGGAGCGTTTTTATTCAATAGGACGCAATTTCCTATCTATTGAATAAAAAAACAGAGTGGCAGATTGTCGTACCACTCTGCTTTTTTAACCGATTAGCCGCAATTTATATGACTGTCTGTCAGATTAAAAGTTACACCTTATTTCCTTGCGTTTAAGGATAAAACTTCATCCAGCAATTCGGCCGGATCAATATTGCCTGTGGATACACCGACAACACCTGCAATTAAGGTATTGTACGCCTCCTGTGACAGTCTGGAATCAGTGGGTGCACTGATGCTTGTGGCGGTACTGCTGTAATTAAGGCCGGAGATTCCAAGAGGTGTCATATTATCAACCGGTTCCACCGCACAGGCTGCCTGACCGTTACCGCCCCAGTATTTGGCGACGGATTCTTTATTGGTATGCGCCATAACAAATTTTACTGCCGCTTCCCTCTTATCCGGATCGTCCCAGGCTTTTTTTGTTATATAGAAGCCGGAGGAAATGCCGCCTACCATAGCCCCGAACTCAGCCTTACCTTCGGGTATTACGGGAAATGCTACTACAACCGTATTATCCTGGTCCGGTATACCTCCTGCATACCAGGAGCCGTCCAGCTGCATTGCCGCCTGCTTATTTTTAAACAATTCACCTGCCAGGTCATTATCAATGGTATCCGTATCTTCCGGAAAGGCTCCCATATCCCTTAAGGTTTTGAACATGGAAAGACCTTTTACCCAATCTTCCGGAGCTTCCGCCGGTACCGTAGCATAGCTTTCCGGCCCTGCTGCAGAAAGCATCAGGAATTCAACCCAGTAATGCGGCACATTATTCAGGGAAACAGCGATGGGAACAATCCCGTTTGCTTTAAAGGTATCAATGGCCTTTAACATCTTATCCCAATCGGTGGGCAGGTCCAGGCCATATTGGTCAAATAAATCCTTGTTGCAGAACAATCCCTCCCAATAACCGGTAGTCGGCACCGCTCTTTTTACACCATCCGGATTAGCCGCGGCTTTAAGGGCCGTATCCAAAGTGTCTTTGGCGTAATCAGGGTATTCTGCCCTGATTTCATCTATGGTAACAAATTTATCCGCTGCCAATACGTCACTTGCATTGGCATCCGTAAAATATTGTATAACATCCGGTTCGTTTCCTACTGCAAAATCAGCTGCAATTTTTGTTTTCCAGTCCTGGTCGGAAGACTGAGAGTCATCTTCCAGGGTAATGTAAGAATTATCTTTCAGGAATTGTTCATTGATTGCCTGATAATTGCCAGCATTGGGATCCGTGCCGCCAAACATGGATACGGTAGTCAGGGTTACGGGATTTTTCGCCTCATCCCCTGTTTCTTTGCTGTTACCCGAAGAGGTATCTTCAGAATTGCTTTGATTTGTCTGCTGGGTTGTTTCCTGTACTTCCTTGTTTCCGCATGCAGTCATAAGTACTGCCGTAAATACGACTGTCAAAAGGATGGTTAAACATTTTTCTACACTCTTCATAAATTTTCCTCCCAAAAGAATTTATGTTCATACGATTCCACGGGACCCTAGTCCCTTATTGCATTGCTACATTACTATTATACTAACATTTATTACAAAATACATTTGTTCATCTTGACATTATTTGTTCAATCTTGCTACATTTGCCCTTAATTATGGCTGGGATTATTCCGTATATTGCTAAGGAGCTTCCCTTTTTCAAGGTCCAGAGGAACTTCGAAAGGTATTGTTATGGCGGATACGGTATCACCCCCGTCACAGGGCAGAATGGTAAGACCGTACTCCTCCCCGTAAATAAGCTTAATTCTCTCATTTACATTCCGGATGCCAAGGGAAATATGTTTTCCTTTTTCATTAATCGTACCGTCCGCCTTGACCTCCAGTATATTTTTAATCCGTTTCACGTCTTCTTCCGTCATGGTTCTGCCTGTGTTTATTACCTGAAGGATTACATTTCCATTTTCCTTATATACCTTTAATTTAATGGTTCCGCTGTTTACCGCCTCAATTCCGTGTACCACGGCATTTTCAAGAATGGGCTGGAGAATCAGCTGAGGTACCTGAAGCTGCAACAGTTCCTCATCCACTTCTTTTTCCACCCTCAGCCTCTGTCCGAACCGCATGGACATTATGTAGAAAAAAGCATCGGCACATCTTAATTCTTCCGCCAGCTTTATCATTTTTTTATTGGAGCGGTCCATACTGTAATCAAGTAAGGTTCCCAGGGCCTCTATCATTTTGGAAACCGCCACATCTCCGGCCATCCTGGCCTGCCAGTTCATCATCTCCAGGGTATTATTTAAGAAATGGGGATTAATCTGAGACTGGAGGGCAATAATTTTTGCTTCTTTTCTCGCCAGCTTTTCATTATAGGCATAATCAAATAAATATTTTACTTCACCTGACATCTGATTAAAGGCATCGGAAAGGTAGGAAAATTCCGCATTGGGCATGGGCTCTCCTTCAATCTGCATTCCTATTTTACCCTGTTCCATCTCTTGGGAAGCTTTAATCATCCTTCCTATGGGTACTGTAATATGTCTGGTTATAAAATATAACATATACACAAATACCGGTATAACAATAAGAAAAATAAAAACCATAACCTGGCTTAAGGCCTTCAGTTCGGAATAAATAACGGTTTTATCGGCAATTAGCACTGCTCCCAGATGATAGTCATCAAATTTCTGCTGGTAGAGGAAAGCGGTATAAATACCATTCTCTACTCTGTCCATTGTACGATTGGACTGCCTGGAATACTTGTCCTTTACTTTATGTATAATGGAGGTTCTATTGTCATCTTTTACATCTGTGTCATAAAGTACCATGGAATTGGTATCATCAATAAAAAAGCCCATCTCAAACTCATAATTTTTATTAACGGCGGTTCCCTCAAACAATCTGTCCGTATTCAGTTCGACCACTAAAGTAGCGAATTTATTGTACCTGGTTGTGGTGTACAGATTTCGGATAATATAGATTTTACCGTTAATGATTTTAACATGGGCATCGGAAGTATCCAGTGACGTAATTTTATTGGCTTCTGTTTTTACATATTCTTCATAGGTATTAATATAGTCTACCGGCTTTCTCGAAGTATAATAAAGCCGGCAGGGATTCTCCGACAGATAGAATACGGATATAATAAACCGGTTATCGTTATAATATTGGCTTTTTAAATTATCAATGACTTCTTTATAGAACTGGGCATCGGAGAAATCCCCTGCTTTATATTTCTTCCAGGCTTTTTCTATGACCAGCTCATAAGAAGTTTTTTTGGATATGGCAATCGCTTCATTAATTTTCTGGGCGTGAAAGGACGTAAAATTCTTAAGCCCTTCTTCCATTAAGGTCTCAGATTTGTCCATAATACTTTTTCTGTAATACAGGGTCATAAAGAAAAAGATGCTCATAACAGGCACAATCCAGAAGATTACCACCAAAAACAGAAGCCGCCTTCTTAAGGAAACGGGCTTCTTCCTGTTAATGCTGCCTGGTTTATACTTCTTTTTACCGAAAATCATCCCCAATACCTCCCCGAAATTAAAATCAATCAAACCATATATGACACCGCGCTGTGCCCGTCCGTCTTCATACCCGGAACGGAGCCAAAAAGAAGAAAGGGGCTATCCAGAAAGAACAGCCCGCTAATTAGTCATAACGATATTATACCATGTTCGCAAGCTCTCATGGTATGCGCCGCTTTGCGGCGTTGATGCGCACTCACTACGTTCGGCGCGGTATAATGTCTGTTGACATTATACCATAAAATAACAATTTTTTCTATTAATAATTTTCCAGTTATTGATTAAATTCGCCATTTATAGTTAATGATAATATTTTGCTAATACTGTATATCTTTATATGGCCTGAGAAATAAGAAGAGATGACTCCGGGCTGATTCTTGGACTTTTTTACGTAATGATACCTCATATACGCCATATGTATCCTGTCTGAGAGGCTTTTATTAAGAAGATTCAAGCGATTTTACCACGGAGGGTTTTTATTCAATAGGACGCAATTTCCTATTGAACCAGAAAGAATCCCGCAAGCGGGTTGCTCCAGCAACATAATTCCAATCCGCCGCAGTGCGCTCCAAAGCGGAGCGTTTTTTATCTCATAGGACGAACTTTCCTATGAGATAAAAAAAAAGCCTGTTCCTGACCTGGTGGTTTGGGAACAAGCTATTTATCTATATCAATGGTTTTAAACTCTGTTTAAGCCCGGCAGCTTACGCTATTTTGGATTTTGCAACTTCTGTTAAAGCCGTAAAACCCTCAGGATCGTTAATAGCCATGTCAGATAACATTTTTCTGTTGATTTCAACACCGGCAACTTTTAAACCATACATCAGTTTACTGTAAGAAAGTCCATTCATCCTGGAAGCCGCATTGATTCTCGCAATCCATAGCTGTCTGAATTGTCTCTTTCTTTCTTTTCTTCCGACAAAAGATGAGCTTAAAGCTCTCATAACGGATTGTTTCGCCACTCTATATTGTTTTGATCTGGCTCCTCTGTATCCTTTCGCCAGTTTTAATACTCTGTTATGTCTTTTTTTAGCATTTAACGCGCCTTTAACTCTAGCCATGTCTAATTCCCTCCTTTATATCATCCATATCTTATAGATACGGCATAATCTTCTTCATATTCTTTACTTTTGATGCATCTGTCAAAGTGGCTTTTCTAAGATTTCTCTTTCTCTTAGTAGACTTCTTTGTTAAAATATGGCTTTTATAAGCTTTCATTCTTTTTAACTGACCTGTACCTGTTTTCTTGAAACGCTTTGCTGCTGATCTGTTTGTTTTAATTTTAGGCATGATATTTCCTCCTTAATTATAATACAATTAACATAACCCCTTATGGGTTTGTCCAATTGTCTTTTTTATTATTATTCACTTGGCAAAATCTTTTCGGATTTTCACTGCATGGGGGCTGCAAAAATCCTGTAACAGCCCCATTGCCCTGTATAATGATAAGTGTCCTTATATTTACTAAGTGTAATTAACGTTTTTCTGTCAAAAACAGAATCATGCTTCTGCCTTCTAATTTAGCTGGTTTCTCAACGACTGCAACATCTTCAAGCTTTGCAAAGAAATCATCTAATATCTGTTTACTGGATGTTATATGAGCCATTTCCCTGCCACGGAAACGAAGAGCCACTTTTACTTTATCACCCTTTGTGATAAACTTTCTTGCCTGATTTGCTTTCGTATTAAGATCGTTTTCATCAATATTAGGTGATAAACGGATTTCTTTTACTTCAGTAATCTTCTGCTTTTTCTTGGCTTCTTTTTCTTTCCTGGATAATTCATACCTGTATTTTCCGTAATCAATAATTTTACATACAGGCGGTTTGGCGGTCGGAGCAATCTTAACCAAATCAAGATTCGCTTCTCTGGCAAGCCTCATAGCCTCCTTAACTGGCAGAATACCTAACTGGCTGCCATCTTCTCCAATTAAACGGACTTCTTTGTCTCTAATTTGCTCATTGATCATTAATTCACTAATAGTACTGCACCTCCATAGGTAAATATCACATTATCATGTTATTATGACATAAAAAAAAGTGGACAGCAAAGACTATCCACAATCCAAATCCGTTCAGTCCCTTATTGGATTTAATCCAACAAGTACTCTTCAGTACAGCCATTAAAAGCTGTTCTGTCCCCGAAAATATAAACCTAAGTCACATAATGGTGCTAAGGTGAGAGTGGATACTCTGCTTTGTTGTTATCGTTGAATCACCAAAGATATCATGATTCACAAGCTATATTACTATAACATATTTGAAAATAAATGTCAATTACTTTTTTTATATTTTACAGAACATATTTTTATACTTAACATGGCAAAAGCAGGCCGGATAATAATCCCGGAAAAAGACAGTTTCCGGATTAACCTGGGGACTTTGCATTGAGGTTCCTGTCTTTTACTCTCTTCCGAATTCCGATAGTTTCAGTTCCTTATTACGGTCTAAAACTGTCTGGATACTCCAGTTGTGCACAAATAATAATAATGGATTTCCTTTTAAATCTTTTACTTTTTTGGTATCCGAAGTAACACTTAATTTACTTACGTCCAGATTTTTATTTTCAATCCAGCGGATATATTCATAAGATAAAGGCTCCATCCGGATGTCAACACCATATTCGGACTCCAGCCGGAACTTTAATACGTCAAACTGGAGGACACCCACAACACCTACGATTATTTCTTCCATTCCCGTATTGAATTCCTGAAATATCTGAATGGCACCTTCCTGGGCAATTTGGGATATCCCTTTTAAAAACTGCTTTCTCTTCATGGTATCAACCTGTCTTACTTTGGCAAAATGCTCCGGTGAAAAGGTTGGGATTCCTTCATAAGCAAACTTTTTGCCGGGCATACATAAAGTGTCTCCGATAGAAAAAATCCCCGGATCAAATACACCGATAATATCACCGGCGTAGGCTTCTTCAACTATCTTTCTTTCCTGAGCCATTAATTGCTGGGGCTGGGACAGCCTTATCTTCTTTCCGCCCTGAACGTGATTTACTTCCATCCCTGCATCAAATTTACCCGAGCATATACGCATGAAGGCAATTCTGTCCCTGTGGGCTTTATTCATATTGGCCTGTATCTTAAATACAAAGGCGGAAAATTCATTTTTAAAAGGGTCAATAAGCCCTTCCGTTGATTTTCTCGGCAGCGGGGATGTGGTCATGGACAGGAAATGTCTTAAAAATGTCTCCACACCAAAGTTAGTTAAGGCAGACCCGAAGAAAACCGGTGTTAACCTTCCCTCCCTGACCAGTTCTATGTCAAATTCACTGCTGGCACCGTCCAGAAGCTCAATTTCCCCGGATAAAATGTCATGGTTTTCCTTGCCGATTAAAGCATCCAGACTCTCGTCTCCCAATTCGGCCTCAACGGTATCTACTTCCTTCTGCCCGTTATTGGCAGCAAAGAATCGTGAGATGTGTTTCGATTCCCTGTCATAAACGCCTTTAAAGTTTTTGCCGGAACCGATAGGCCAGTTTATGGGACAGGTCCGGATACCCAGTACGGATTCAATATCGTCTAATAACTCAAAGGTGTCTTTCGCCTCCCTGTCCATCTTATTGATAAAAGTAAATATGGGGATATTGCGCATAACACATACTTTAAATAATTTAATGGTTTGATTTTCAACACCTTTGGATGCATCGATAACCATGACAGCAGAATCCGCCGCCATTAAAGTACGGTAAGTATCCTCTGAAAAGTCCTGATGTCCCGGCGTATCCAGAATATTAATGCAGTAATCCCCGTAATTAAACTGCATAACGGAAGAGGTAACGGAAATACCGCGCTGTTTCTCGATCTCCATCCAGTCGGAAACCGCATGCCGGGCTGTTTTCTTTCCCTTAACCGAACCGGCAAGGTTGATGGCCCCTCCGTATAAAAGCAGTTTTTCCGTCAGGGTTGTTTTACCTGCATCGGGATGGGATATAATTGCAAAGGTCCTTCTTTTTTCTATTTCATTTGTATAGTCAGCCAAATTATTTCCTCCAAGCATATATTAATAAATTTACCAAAACCAATGGTGAAGCTGCCTTTTTTGCTTCTTTTTGTTCCTCTATCGAACTTTCTGCCGTAATTAAATAACGGTAAATAAGCAGATATTTTACAAAACCACTTCATAATATAATAATTATCCGGCTATTGTCAAGGCATTTTTTATGGAACAAGTAATAAAATACATAAGAGACAGCCGGCAGGAAGGCCCGGACAACATTTGAGACATTCTCCTGCCAATGTATAGAACAAGGAATAAAAATTCAAATATAACTTACCTGGGATTTTATTTCAGCTTTTTATAAGTATTCCAGCTGATAGGAAGATGACCTGCGGTTAATAAAATAGCTGCAATACCAAAGATATAAGATTTTATCCATACCGACAAAAACAGAAAATAGAGCACAGGAAATACGGCCATAGGTATGGGGATAAATCCTAAAGGAGCAAATGCCAGAGAAAACCGCCTTTTACCCGCAAAATACCGTATCCAGCCAATATAGTATACCGCAACACATACAATCATCAATGCCGTCGCCAGGTTAAAGGGTTCTTCCGCAATATCCCGCCCGAAAACCAATGGCAGCAAAAAGCAGAATATTCTTCCTATGTTTTCTATGATTGTTAGTATTATCGGTTCCTTAGGCAAATTTTCCGGCATTTCAGTTGGTTTAAAAAGGAAAAAAAATATATTGGGCAGCAATATAACTGCCGAAACCATCAGACCATATATATGAAAACCCATACCAGCTTCCTTTCTTCTGTATTATAGAGCATCACCGCCGTTTATTCGGTTAAATGATATTCATTTAATAACAGTATACAAGTATTATCGGCGGCGGCAAACACATAGCATAGCCTGTTAACCGGCTGTATTTATCAGGCAGCAGAAAAATTTCACTTGTGAACAAGATAGAGTCGGGCTTTTTATGCAATAGCACGCAATCTCCTATTGCATAAAAAAGCCCCCCCCCTTCCGAATTTGCCTGATTGGCCGTTTCGAAAGGGACGGGTTATATTCCGCGGTTCCACCCTTGTTGGGGTTTAACGAAATGACAGTTTAGGCAAACCGCTAAAATTCCCATCTTCATTGGATTATAATGAAATCAACAGACCGGATTAGGGCCACGCAGAGGCAGGCTTCGGATGCCGTCCAATGAGATGTACTCAGCATATCATCTCTCTCAGAATATCTGGCATCTTACTCGTCTTATCCTCGTGTTAATATTAACTATTATTGAATAATTTTCATTATAGCATTGTATAATTCTTTGTCAAGAGGCTTTTCTTTATTTTTTCTAATCTGTCTGGAACACTCTATCAATGCCTATCAAGAACCTTCCGCCTCTGCAGGTGTAAGTTAGACTTAATTTATCCGAATACTTAAGAACCGCCGCACGCCGGCCCTCTTCCTTTACCTTCTTTTGAGTATAATATTTCAGCACTTTCATCTTAACATCTCCCCGGAAACAGTGCCGTACAGCGGAGCATTGTCGATATCCTCTGCCTTTTGAATGAATTTCAGCGGGGTTCCGGAAAGGCCCTCCTTAAGGGAAGGAAGAAATAATTCCGCAGATTTTGATATGGCTCCTCCCAGGAACAGGCATTCCACTTCATTGTCTCTTATAATGTCATAAAGAATTGCAGCCAGATGTGCTCCTGTCTCTTTAAAAACCCGGACCGCGGCAGCCTCCCCGTTTTTAGCGGCAATTGCAATATCCAGCACTTCCTCCTTATCCAATCCGGTATAACTGCTGCCGGTTCCGTCATTCCTGTTATCCACCCCTGCATTACTGCTGCCTGCCCGGGTACTCCCGTTATCTACCCCGGCTTTTCTGCCGGCCATCCTTTCTTCCAGTTCCCTGTACCGTTTTATTATTCCGCGTTTTGAAACATAATCTTCTGCGGTTCCTTCCTTATACTGCTTTTGGAATATACTGATACCGGGGCCGCCGGAGGGATTTCTTATTACCTTATTATCTTTTGCTATTGCAAAACCCAAACCGGTACCGAGGATGACCCCGCAGACCGGATTATAATCAGACTTGCTCTGATATATTGCACCTTTTAAAAAAGCTTCCGAATCATGCAGAAAATTTACGGTTATCCCCCCTAAGATTTCTTCAAACCAGGGCCGCATTGGTATACCGTAAATGGAAGTATACTTGTGCCGCATTTTGCATATGCCCTCTTTATAATCAAACGGTCCCGGTATACAGATGCCTATACCTTTTATTGTCATTCCTATAAGGGATGCATACCTGCTCTCCTCCTTTGCTGCCTTTTGGTATGCTTTCTTGATATCTGCCATATTCCCCATGGAATTTACGGGGATTTTAATAAAACTATTTTTAATCAGGGTGCCCTTTTCCGGGAACAGCGCACCTTTTAGATAGGTTCCCCCTGCATCAATTGCAAGAAAACAGAGTCTATTCATTTTCGAAACCATCCTTTAACAGGGTCTTATGCATCGTCACTACCCCGGCCCCCTCATTCAGTACTTCATAGGGGCCGAAGCCTGCAGGTATGATTACCATGTCCAGGTAATCCTGTACAAAAAATTTACCGGGATCCGTTATGGAACGTATCCTGCACCTTTCCCCGTCTACCAGGGTTAATACATGAAACCGGTCCGTTGTTACATCCGTATACCTGTCAGTGAATACAACATTTCTTAAACTGAAATACAGCAGCTCATGTTCTCCTACAATATATTCGGTAAAGCCGTCATCCCGCAGTATTTCCGGCTTCTGAATAAAATTTTTGTCAACATAAGCTTCTTTATAATCTCTTCGTAATACCTTATCTCCATGGCAGATATGTATGGGACGCAAGTTGCCTTCCAGATCCTTACGCATGTAATCATACATTTTATAAGTATAGGAGCCTATGGTTAAGCTGCCGATTTCCAGTATGAGCTGGTTTCTGCCGGAAGCATGTATCGTACCGGCAGGAATCAAAAACTGCATCCCCGGGCGGGAAGCCCTGGAAGCTACATATGCATCATAATCAAAGCTCTCACCGTACTTTTCCGCTCTTTTTGTTTTCCCAATAAACTCTTCCACATCCGCCTCCTGCTTAAAGCCGCAGTACGTTCTGGCCTGCTGGCCGGCAGCAACGATATAATAGCTCTCATCCTGGCGTCCCAGCTCATGATTGTTCTTTTTAACATAAGCTTCATCCGGGTGTACCTGAATGGACATATTTCCGCCGGAATGAAAGGTATCGTCATAGTTAAAACGAATGGGGAAATATCCGCCGAATTTTTTATGGGCGTTTCTACCCATTAACTTTTCGCCGACCGTTTGCACAAAGCAGTAAAACGGGAATTCAAGCTGCATCCCCCCTAAATCCGCAACGATGGAAACCTCCATGGGAATTAAATCAAATACCCAGGCACAGTTTTTCATTTCCCGGGGTAAATTCCGCAGTTTTTTTACATAGAAGCCGCCCCAGACGCCTTCCAGGTACACCGGCCGGCAGCGCAGGGGATAAGTAACCATAGCTTCAAATAGTTCCTGCATTTTTGTGACCGGAAGCAACTGCATATTATCCGGCTGATCTCCGGTTACATAATAATCAATCCAATTATGATTTATTAATTTACCCCTGTGGGTCATAGCAATCTCAAAATCCACATAATAGCTCCGGCGCAGCATGGAATTTATGGCTGTTCTGTTTTTATCACCGATATTACCGCAGGAACCGCTGCGGATGTTTAATATTGTCCTTTTTTGTGTCATATCAATAAAGACTTTTAAATCACAAAATTCACGAAAAGCATCAATCAGTGACGCATTTCCATATAAGATCAATACCTCCCTGCCATTTTTTCTAAAATCTCTCAGCCTCTGATATATCTGATTCTTCTTTTCCTCCGACATCAGGCTTTCATAACCGTCTTCATACAATTTCCCATATAAAAGCACCGGGTCTTCTGTCCGGTCTTCCGGAAGATAAGGACGCAGAAGCTCATGCAGCTTATCACTGCTGAGCCATGCCTCCTCCGTATTTATAACAGTCGCATGAATACCAAAAAGCTGTGCCAGGCGGATGGATACAAGCCCGGAAAATTGCTCAAACGGAGCACTGATGTAACCGTCGATTCCCAGGATGCATTTATTATTTTCTGAAATAATAGCAGAGATTCCGGCCGCTATTTTATCCGCCGACTGCAAGGAATTGTTTGTAAAAGTTTCCTTAAGCTCCTCTTTCACGCGGATATGGTTTACTGCCCTGGGATCGTCGTAGGGATATGGATTAAACATGAAACTCATATATTTACATTCCTTTCTATTGCCCACTTTTTGAGCTTCTTTTGTGACGGAACAACCTTCTTTTAATCTTCCTTTAATCAGAATAAATTTCCTTGCAGGAATCGCATTTACATTAAGTCAAAGCGGTTAAATACGGTAAAAGTCAAATTCCAATATATGAGCCAGGCTTTCCAGTTCTTTCGTATAGTCTCCTTCTACTACTCCAAAATGCTGTGTTACCCCGATTTTTATCAGTTTATCAAACAGCTCCCGTACGGTACCTTTTACAGGCCGGAACTGTCCATGGGAGTAAGAAGTGATAAAGTGCTCCGCTGGTAAGGCCTCAAGCAGACTACAAACCATCTTATACCGTCCGCCGCATTCGGAAATATGCAGCATGGTTTTCATTCCGGCAGGTATGACATACCATGCAAAGGGGGCACCGGCGTATTTATATTCCGATTTTGCAAATCTTACGTCCCTGCCTATTTTGGCTTTACCTTCTCCGGTATAATCATTAGGTCCCGCATGTCCGGCTGCAAAGCAGTCTTTTTCCGTATCAATATAGAAGGGCTCAATAAAATTGACGCATTTTCCGCTTAATAATTTTAATATGTAAACAGCCAGTCCGCCGCCCAAATCCCCTTCCGGCACTACCGGAATATCACCGCCGGAAGGAGTCGGCAGGAACCCGGGACGAAGTCCTATTTCCGTCAGCAGAACCGTATCCACATCATTTAGTACCACCATGGCAGCATCCGCTTTTCTGGCCAGATTTTCAAGTCCCAGAGAAGCCCTTACCGACTCTTTCAACTTATCCATTTCCACGTCGTCAAGCAGTTCGAACCGTTCCGTCAGCATGTTACAATTTTTATTTACTTCCTTCTCCGTTACCGCCTCAATCTCCTGCTTTAAGGAGAGGACCGACAGGAATCTTAATTCCGGTCCGATTTTTGTGAATATCTGATAAGGGTCCAGATAAGTGGACCACATTACTTCATTATAAGAGGCAAGCAAACCAAAGTTAGCATTCCTGAGGTTGGAACGAACGGCGGCGGCAGCAAAAAAACTTTTTGTGCTTTCCATTATCTCTGAAAATATCCCGACGGCAGTCTGCATCATGGGTCTTGCAATTCGCGGTATGGAACCGGAGGCTTCCAGGGTTCCGACCAAACCACCGGCACTTAAAAACTCAACAAAATCATTTTCTGTAAAGGTATCCTGAAAAGGAATTTTCTCCGGCGTGGTACAGGCAAACAGAACCGGAACCGGACTCATGTCCCGTAAAAACCGTATCCACAGAAAATCCTCGGCCCAGCTTAAATACAATGCAAAGATACAATCTATCTTCTCACTTAAAAATGTATTTATTGCGAGGTCCAAATCAGCCCGGTTATATATCTGGCCCGTATAAACCGTATCGCAGAAAGTACTCATATTTTTAATATACTCATCTGCTTCTGTTAATTTTCTTTGTTCATAGGAACCCTTTTCCGTATCTGCGCCAAGATTGCGGAATCGCTGTGTTGCAATAAGAAGTATACCTGCCTTTGCTTTCACTTTGTTCATTCTGAATCACCTCCGTTTACGGCAGATGTATTGCTGCTATTTCGTTATAGTTCAGCCCTACAGCTGAACTGTAACGCTATTTCTCATTTTGCTCCCGCCATGCCGCCCCTGCTTCCTCTTCAAATTCCAGTCCGCCTTCCGTATCCCATCTATCCATATATTCGTCATAAACAGCCTGAATATCACCGTCTGCCATGAGAATTGCCACATACATTTCCTTTATAATCTGATCCAGGTCCGCGCCATACTTTTGTCTGGTCTCCAGGGTTTTAATAATATATACGGACGGCAGCATTTCATCATAAGCCAGCTGGGTCCCTGTTCTGCTCTGTTCATTCATGATACGCAGTTCGCAGTTATTGATTGGCTTCATAAATTCCGCATAAACAAATCCTCCGTTTGCCCTGTGTGTGGCAGAATCCTTATATTCTCCTATGTATTCATATTCGCCGTTTTCTTCATCCGTCCATTTAAACATGACATCTTCAATACCGAGATATAATAATTCATTGCCCTCTTCGGAATTACAGTAATCCGCAACACGGATTGCAGCTTCAATATCTTCACATTCGGCAGAGATTAAATATCCTTCATTAACCATAGCATAATTGGGACTGACACCGTGGTCTCCGTAAGGGCCGGTAATGACGGCAAAATCAAAAGTCGGCGGGGGGTTTTCCGTATACCTGGAAGGCATCCAGTTATTTGTAGGGCCAGCACACTGGAAGTTCATCGCACCTGCCTGCCCGGTCCAAAGCTTGCCGAACATGTCCATCATTGTAATGGTTGCCCATTCCGGCTCTACCAGGCCGTCTTCTATCAGTTTTTTGATATAGGTCATTGCTTCCAGAAAGTTTTTATGTTTCACCCAGGTTGTTACCGTACCGTCTTCCAGTTCAATCAATGCGGGTATTAAATCCGTACCGCACGGAATTCCAAAAGCACCAAAAATAGTATCAAATGTGGTATAAGAACTGTCTGCGGCTAATCCAAAGGTATCACTCAAGCCGTCTTTATCCGGGTCATCATAAGTGAAAGCATACATAACTTTATAGAAACTGTCCAAATCCGCAGGCATCGTTAACCCTAAGTTATTCAGCCAGTCGGTCCGTATGTTCATATTATTGCCATATGGAACATTACCTTTTGGAATGAGATATACGCCGTCCTGATTCATAGGGCTGGTATATATGATATCTTTCACGTTACTCATTATGTTTTTCCCATATTCGTCCAGATAACCGCTGACATCGGCAATCATGCCGGCATCAATATACTCCTGTGCCTCACTTCCGGAAGCGGTGAAGATATCGGGCAGATCTCCCGATGCTGCCATGGCACTTCTTTTGGTTGGTAAATCTTTTGTAGGAACATAAATAATCTCCAAATCGATACCGGTTCTTTTTTCCAGCTCCTGTAATACCATGTTGTCACTTTTTGGTGTATTATCACCGGGAATTAAAATTGATATCTTTCCCTTGTTCCCGCCGGATTCATTACCGGCTTCTTTTACCTTCCCTCCGCTCTGACCGCAGGCAGTCAGAGTGAACAACATAGCTGCAACCATAAACAGACTGAGTGTTTTTTTCATTTCTTTGCTCCTTCCATATTTTATTGTGACGATTCGCCACAACGGTTTCATGAACCGTTTTATCCTTTCACCGATCCTACCAAGACACCTTTTGTATAGTATTTTTGTAAAAACGGGTAAACGATCAGAACAGGTATAACAGAGACTGCAATAACCGTCATCTTCATGGTATCTTCCGTCAGTGCGGCCGCCGTACTAAGGTTGTTTAAATCTCCGAGAGCCCCTTTGCCGCCGGCCGCACTGATGAGCTGTCTTAAATATACTTGGAGTAATTGCATTTTCGTTGTGTTTACATATAGAATACCGTCCATATAAGAGTTCCAGTTTTCAATTCCGTAAAACATGGTAACGGCCGCTAGGGCAGGCTTGGACAATGGCAGTATAATCTTTAAAAATATCTGAACCGAATTTGCACCGTCCAAAAAAGCACTTTCCTCTAAGGAACGGGGCAAGGAACCAAAATAGTTCCGTAAAATAAACATATTATAGGCGCTCATTGCACCGGGTAATATGTACACCAGATAGTTATCAATTAATCCCAAATTCTTTATCAGCAGATAAGTGGGAATCATACCCCCGTTAAACAGCATTGTAAAAAAAATCATCATGGAAAAAAAGCTGCGTCCTTTAAACCTGTGAAGAGATAAGGGATATGCGGTCATTGCGCTGATAATAACGCTAAGTGCCGTTCCGAATATGGTTTTCATTCCGGTATTTCCAAAAGCAATAAATATCTGCTCCGTACTGAACAAAAGCTTATAGGAAAGTAAACTGAAATGCCTTGGATACAGGAATATGCCTCCGCCCATGGATGCCCTGGAATCCGAAAAGGAATACATCAGTACATGCCAGAACGGATATATTGTCATTATTACTATGACTGCTAATACCAATCCGATTCCATAGCCCGATATTCTATCACCGATACCTTGCTTTTTCTTCCAAAACTTTTGATGTTTTTTCCTCCGCATACCTTTCTCCATTTCCCTATATAATTGCACTGTCTTTATCCACCGTTTTTGCAATTTTATTCATAACCAGCACCAGTACCAGTCCGATTACGGATTCCAATAAACCGGCTGCCGTTGCGGTGCTGAACTTTCTTTGTTCCAATCCAAGGCGGTATACATATGTACTGATGATATCTGCTTTTGCTATAACAATATCATTGGAAATCGCAAATATTTGGTCAAATCCCGCATTCATAATGCCTCCGACCCGGAAAATCAAAAGGGTTATGATGGTAGGCTTTAAATTAGCCAGGGTAATATGCCACATCTGCCGCCATCTGCCCGCTCCGTCAAGAGCTGCTGCTTCATACTGCTCGGAATCAATGCCTGAAATAGAAGCCAGATAAACAATGGTGCCGATACCGGCCGCCTGCCAGATATAGGATATGGTAATTAATTCCCGGAAAGTATCTTTATTGGTCAGCAGATTAACGGCAGTACCCTCATATCCCAGAAAATGTGCGATGCTTGACATGATTCCGGTGTTAGGTGAAAATATGGCGGTCATTAAACCATAAATCACAATCCATGAAATAAAATTAGGCAGGATTACGGATGTCTGTACTATTTTTTTCAGCTTTGACCTTCTTATTTCATTAATTAATAAAGCCAGGATTATGGGAGAGGGGAAACCGAAGATTAACTTTGACAAACTGATAATTATATTGTTGTAAAACGCTCTCTGAAATGCATTCCGGCGGAATAAATCAATAAAATTGTCCAATCCGGCCCAATCCGCTTCCGAGATACCGGAGGTAATTTTATAATCCTTAAAAGCGATTGTTATTCCGTACATGGGAATATATTTAAAGATGATAATATATACAATTCCCGGCAGTATCATCAGATATAAGAGATAATCTCTTCTTATCCCGTGCAATAAATGGTAGAACTTGTTTTTTCTTTTGTTAGTTACCGCATTTTTCATCCGTGCCTTCTCCTTTATTTTACTTTTATTTTAAAAGATATCTCATTATTCAAACTTATTATTCAAACTTATTATTCAAACTTATGTAGTATTTATACTTATTTATTATATTTTTATAGTTATTATACTACCTCATATTTTACATGTCAATCAGATTTTTATAACTTATTTATTCATTTTTTAATTATTCTGGATAACGAAGGATAGATTTTATTATAAACAATGTGAAAAATGGTTTTTACGGCAGAAGCAAAATAATCAAATTGTAACTCTCCCTATTTGGTCTGTTTTATTTACTTTTTTTTTATTAGGGTATTAAGAATAAGATGCTGATGTAAATGATATTTTAGAATTTTACTTTAGAGCGTGTTTGAAAAATCATCGCACCGTTCTGAATACTCCGCTTTGCGGTATACTGCGTCGCGATTTTGGGAGCGCAGCACCACTGCGCACCCGAAACCGCTCCTTGCCTCCCACAAAGCGGAGCATCCAGCCCGGCTCGGACCGGCTGATAAGGCTGTTTATGTTTGATTTACTTCCTTTTCCTTTTTAGTTACAGGCAACTCAATATCTGTTTACATAAATGCCTGTTTCCCCGGTTGGCTTTATATCCCCATTTATGATTTCATACATTTGAAGATTTGTTTCCTGTATTTTATCAATACATTCGTAATAAGGTTTATTACATACGTCAATCAGGCCGTGCTGCATATCCTCTCCGTCAAATCTGCCCAGCAGCGGCTGGTCATTAAATTCAAAATAATGGATTCCGATGCAGTTAGAATAGGACATGGCCGTCTGCATATAATAGGCACAGCATTTTCCCCGCTCTGCCTGGGTACCGGCGCTGACCAGGCCGTTGGCGTACAGTCCTTTATCGGAACCTCCGATGTGCCACTCTCCCACAATAACCGGTTTTTCCGTATGTTTTAAGGCAATGTCAAATTTTTCGGCCGGCGAACGTCTGTAACAATTAAAGGAAAACATATCGTATAAATCGGCGCCTGAAAAATCTTCTTCCGTTATGGATGCATACCGCATTCCAAGACTCATATGTACCGGGTCCGTGTTTTTTAATGCCTGATTTGGAACTTCAATATACTTTTTAATTAAAATATCCCTGAATTCCAATAAATCCGCTTTTGCCTCCTGTGATAATTTATCCGCATTTTCGATTGGCGTATATAAATCGTCAAAAGAAGCAAGGCTGAGCTTCCAGCTCGAATTAAATTCCTGAATCTCCTCTTTATATCTGTTTTTAAGGAATTTAATTAAGGCGGTTTTACTGTGTAATTTATGTTTATTCGCAAGCAGACGCTCGGCAGGATTTACATTATGCTGTACCAGCCATTCGGGTTCATTGTTAATGAAATAACCGATCATATAAGGATTTCCCGCAAAAGGTTTTAACTGCCCGGCAAAAACCTCACTTTTTCTCTGGTATTCCGGCGCATAGACATCGGGAAAATCTCTGAAAATCATGTTATCTGTTTTCGGGAATTCCTTTAATGTCCAGGTAAAGGGAATACGGGCTTTTTCCAGATATTCCAGAACATTTTCATCCGTATAATTATTGACGCAGACAGAAATTGTATTGAATCCCCATTTCTTTAACCGGGATACGTTTATTTTATTCCAGGCGTTCCACCAGCCGTTTCCAAAAGCCCTGATCATATTTGCCCTTGCAAAGTTAAATAAATATTTTCCTCTCCCTTCCTCTATCCCGTTTCTCTTTACATATTCCGATATTTTATCCGCAGTTGTCCAGGCATTTTTAAATTCTTCCCCTTCTTTTGAAGGAAGCCACTGGTATAAATTTTCCATACCGTCTACAAATCCGAAATCCCCCATTCTGCTCCCATAACACACTCCGTTACTGAAGAAAGCATATCCGTCGGGATCCACCAGCCACCACCGCTTACCGTCGTAATGGGAATAGAAGTATCCTTTCCTGTCAAATTGTATTTGTTTCCAGCCGCCGTATTTGCTCCAGGATTCGTTCCTGTAACCTGTATTTTCTTCTGCTGCTGCCAGCTCATTTCTTAAAAATGCAATAAGCTCTTCTGTGGATTTGGTTTTACCTTCCCAATCCTTATTGATACACTGTCCCATTTCATCCGCCAAAGGCTCTCCAATCACGGTCAAATCCGGTAAATCATCGGATAAGTACATATCAAATAAGGTAAATGCCCTGTTATTTTTCCCTTTTTCCAAAATGATACGTATCTTGTCAACCTTAGAAATATGTGTTGGTTTTCCCGAGACATGACCTTTCAATGTGCCCGGCCTTGTCTGTAAAAACCATCTTTTCGATTCCAGTTCGTCCAGTTTAACGGCAACTTTCACCCTTCTGTCTGGCAGTAAATAATAACCCAGACTGGTTACCTCCCCGTCATAATGGAATTCAATGATTAAATTCACATTGGAATCCATATCCGTCAGTGTGTCCAGAACGATGTACTTATCATCCGTCCATTCGAATCCCCTCTTATGGCTCTTAAGCTCCAGAATCATTTTCTCATTACATAATTCAACACGGTATGGCACCTTACTGATGATTTTTGAATCAGTAATCATTTCAAAATCCAAGGGATTTATTTGGCTGGTTTTTGTGAACATCCTTGTCTCCTTTCTGATTCTATTTTTCATTTTATATATTCTGCTGCCTGATGCAATCCGGATAAAAAATACTCACTTTTTCCTCGTCATTCGGGAAACCAGGCAGAGAAGTCCTCCCTAGAGCGTGTATGAAAAATCATCTGCGCCGTTCTGAACGCTATTTAACCATGCTTTGCAGATATCCGGGTAATTGGTAATTACTCCGTCGCATCCCCAGTCATATATTGTTTGTAATTCATCCATTCTGTTAACTGTCCAGACATTGACCTTAGTTCCATATGCCTTACAATTATCTACCGTAGCTTTCGTAAGATAGGTAATATCCGGATGGTAACAATCAAAACCAAAGGTACCCGCAAAGTACCCCGCATTCCAAATCTCCGGTTTTCCCACTAATATACCGCATTCTATCTTTGAAGCTAATTGCTTGCATTTTAGCATGGATACATGATTAAAGGAGGAATACATCACTTTATTCGCCAATCCGTAAGAACTTATCATATCCAGTGTTTTTTCCTCTAAACCTTCATAATAATACTTACGGTTTTTCAATTCAATATTGGTACTGACTTCCTGGCCGCTGACCCAGTTCAAATACTCTTCCAAGCTTGGAATGGGATTAAATCCATATTTATCTCCATATTTTTTGTTCACGTTAAAATGCCGCAGCTCCTCATAAGTTAAATCTTTTATAAATCCCTTCCCATCCGTTATACCCTCCACATTTTCATCGTGCAGGATGACAAGAACACCATCTTTTGTCATCTGTACATCTATCTCAATCTCATCGCAGCCTGCTTCAGCTGCCTTTTTATATGCTAACATGGTATTTTCCGGGTACCGGCCGCTATATCCCCTATGTGCGATTACTTTCATTTCCTGCTGCCTCTTTTTTAAAAAATAGTTAACTCAACATTTGCCATATTCGGTTTATTTAAAAATCAGGTTATTGGATACTTTTTTTGTTTTTTCCAGCCTGTCAATAGAGACTGTTCCCATGGAATGGATAACGTTCATAAACAGCGCATCAACCATGGCATACTGGCCGATACGGGAAGTCATTGCAGTCCTGGAATAAAGACTTTCTCTTGCAAATGTCCTTAAAACAACATCTGAGTATTGGCAAGCCTTTGACTGTACACTGGTTGTCATTGCTATGGTAGGAATCCCATTTTCCCTGGCAATCTTTAAAAGATTAACCGTTTCTTTTGTATTGCCCGTATTTGTAATACATATTACTAAATCCTCTGCATTAAATAAACTCACAAGATTACAGGCCGTATGGTAATCATTGATTCCCCATACCGATTTACCCAGACGTATAAATTTCAGCATTGCATCTTTACAGATAACTCCTGAGGAGCCCGCTCCGAAAAAACAGATTTTCTTACTTTCTATAATCATATTGGCCGCAATATTAAGTTTTGTAAAATCTATTCCTTTAATCGTTGCCAGAATCGTATCTTCCTCGGACCTTAGGACACTTGTAATCAGTTCCTGAATATCTGTCTTAAAATTATCCTTATTAATATCGGAAAAGAAATAATCCTCATTGGACATCCTCTCCGCAGCGGAAATTTTAAAATCCTTAAAACCGGTAAACCCCAGCGAATTACAAAACCTGAAAACCGTAGGTTCACTGACTCCGACTTCCTTAGTCAGCATCTGGACCGTCATTCTCAACACCTGGGGAAGGTTGTTAATCACATAATCCGCGACCTTCTTTTCACTCTGCGGTAAATTTGGATACGCGGTGGTAATCATTTCAAAAATACTGTCATTCTTCATATTCGACCCCTCCTTTTTTCGTAGTAATATTACATTTTATTATATCATTGATTTAAAAACTGTCAACTTTTTTTAATTATGTAATAATACTACCTCATTACAATTCGTTTGTCCCTGCGCAAGAGTTATTATGACGCTGGCATTTTCTTGTTTTCTTTAATGTATTGTCATGTCACACTTTACCGCTCCACGGCTCCTATGACAGAAGTGAAATGTTATGATAGAATACATAGTGTAGTTTCGGTAATCTTAAAACAAAACGTTAAAACAAAACCCGCTTGACTTTGTCCTTAGGGCAAGGTGTACAGTATGAATAGAAGAATACAATTGTTAAAGCATGGAGGTGATTTGATGTTATCTATCGGAGAGTTTTCAAATATATGTAAAGTGTCTGCAAAGACGCTTCGTTATTATGCTGAAATAGGGTTAATTCTGCCTGATGAAATCAATCCTAAAAATGGTTATAGATATTATTCTATCGAACAATTAGAAACGATGTTATTTATCAACCGCCTGAAATCATACAATTTTTCTTTAGAAGAAATTAAAACAATACTTGAATCAGAAGAAGCACAGGACGAAAAGCTTTTCTTGGCACTTACCGGAAAGAAAAAAGAAATTGAGAATCAGGTACAGGAATTTGAAAAAACTTTAGAC
Source organism: Lachnoclostridium sp. UBA903 (assembly GCA_002294045.1). GTDB lineage: Bacteria > Bacillota > Clostridia > Lachnospirales > Lachnospiraceae > Anaerocolumna. Next base: position 22,676 of record DBEP01000089.1, read on the forward strand.
CAGCTAAATAAGGATATAGCAAACTTGGAACAAGGCACGCCAATTATGTCATATCTGGAAAGCATTGATGTTCAACTTGCAGAAGTGCCAGTGATGTATCTTTTGTCTATCCGAAAAATGGTTCATGAATATGCTTTTGCCGAAGAATATGGTAATTGCTTTAGTAAATTATTCAGGAAAATTGCAGACGATAAGTTAACTATGCTTGCTCCGCCAATGGTGCTTTTTCATAGTGCGGAATTTAGTCTATTTGGTTTAGATACTGAATTTGCTATTCCGATAAAAGAGTACGTTACAGGTACAATGGATTTTTACCCGGGGCTATGCTTAAAAACAATTCTATATGGTTCTTATTCTAACCTATCTTCTGTATACGCCAAGCAACGTGAATGGGCCGAAAAGGAAGGCTATGAATCTAACAATGCCCTTTATGAAGTATACGTAACTGACCCTTCTCAAGTTTCAAAAGAAAGTGAGCTTATAACTGAAATTTATTATCCTGTCAAAAAGAAAGTGTCAAGTATTTAGACCTGGAAACCACGACCACTTAACTTTCACATAATCCTATGAACCAGAGTGTGTTTGAAAAAACGGAGCCTGAAAGAAAATAAATGATAAAGGAGAGAATTATATGAATCAAGAAAAAGTGACAGAGTTGGAAAAGACAATTAATAATGACCATAGCAATATTGCCGGTATCATTGTACTGAAAAATGGCAAAACACTATATGAAAATTACTTTAACGAATGTACTGCTACTAGTTCCATTCATGTTTACTCAGTAACAAAAAGTATTATTTCCATATTGGTTGGTATTGCCATAGACAAAGGGTATATCAAAAGTATCAATCAGAAAGTATTGGAGTTTTTCCCGGATTACACAGTTAAAAGAGGAGAAAAAACGATACAAAGTGTTACACTTGAGAATCTGCTGACAATGACAGCTCCGTATAAATATAAGTCCGCACCCTACACAAAGTATTTCACAAGTGATGACTGGGTAAAAGCCGCGCTTGATTTATTAGGAGGCAGGGGGCAGATAGGGGAATTTAGATACACTCCTCTCATAGGACCGGATATTTTGTCGGGCATTCTTGTAAAAGCAACCGGGCAATCTGTGTTTGAATTCGCAGCAGAAAATTTATTCTCGCCGCTGGGAATTACTGTTGAGAGTAATATTATTTTTCATAATAAAGAGGAACAACTCGCGTTTAGTAAAGCTAAAAATATCAGCAGCTGGGTTTCTGACCCGGCTGGAGTAAATACAGCAGGATGGGGTCTTACTCTGACTCCTGGGGACATGGCAAAAATAGGGCAGTTGTACTTAGATAAAGGAAGCTGGAATAAAGAACAAATTTTATCGGCTCAATGGGTAAATGAGAGTACAAAGGAACATAGCCGATGGGTAAAATTCAATCTTCCGTATGGATATTTATGGTGGATTATTGATGATAAAGAACATGCCTGTGCAGCTATGGGAGATGGAGGAAATGTGATTTATTTCAATACAAAGAAAAAAATAGTAGTTTCTATTGCTTCTCTTTTTGTACAAAATGCAAAAGATAGAATAGAACTTATAAAAGAACATATTGAACCAATATTTGAAAATTGTGTATAGGGATAAAGACCTTCTTATCATAAAGCCGGCTCATTTGTTTTTGAGCCGGCTCCTCACATCCATTATATACCATTGCTATTTTATTGTTCAGCTTCCACTTTCTTAATCTCTTTGGTCCTGATTTCTTTGCATATATCATTGATAAAGGTATCCAACGGTTTCTGTCCCTCGTCCCCGAGATACCGGCTTCTGACGGAAACCAGGCTTTCTTCTTCCTCTTTCTGGCCTACAACCAACATATACGGAACACGGTCAAGCCTTGTTTCACGGATTTTATATCCGATTTTTTCCGCACGCTCATCCACACTGCAGCGAATTCCGCTGTTCATTAATTCCCTTTCCACATTTTTCGCATATTCATGGTACTTTTCGGAAATAGGAAGTACTCTTACCTGTTCCGGACATAACCAGGTAGGGAACAGTCCGGCATATTTTTCAATTAACCAGGCCAGGGTTCTTTCATAACAGCCTATACTGGTTCTGTGAATAATATATGGACGTACCTTTTCGCCGTTCTGGTCGATATAATACATATCAAACTGTTCCGCTATAATAGCGTCCCATTGAATGGTAATCATGGTATCTTCTTTCCCATAGACATTCTTAGCCTGTATATCTACTTTAGGTCCATAAAAAGCAGCTTCTCCTTCCTCTTCCGTAAAAGGGATACCCAGTTCTGTGAGCACATTCCGGATTCTTCCCTGGGTTTCCTCCCAGATTTCTTCCGTACCGATATATTTTTCCTTATTGTCAGGGTCCCATTTTGACAGGCGGTAGGTCACATCCTCATCCAAACCTAATGTTTTCAGACAGTATCTTGCCAAATCAAGACAGCTTTTGAATTCTTCATCCATCTGATCGGGTCTTACAATCAGATGTCCTTCCGAAATGGTAAACTGGCGAACCCTTGTCAAACCGTGCATTTCGCCGGAATCCTCATTCCTGAAAAGAGTTGAGGTTTCTCCGTAACGCAGCGGAAGATCCCTGTAAGATTTCTGGCTTGCCTTGTATACATAGTACTGGAACGGGCAGGTCATGGGACGGAGGGCATATACTTCCTTATCCTTCTCCTCATCTCCCAGAACAAACATCCCTTCCTTATAATGGTCCCAATGGCCTGAAATTTTATATAAATCACTTTTAGCCATAAAAGGAGTTTTGGTCCTTACATATCCCCTCTTTTCTTCCTCGTCCTCAATCCATCTCTGTAGAGTCTGAACAATCTTTACTCCGTTGGGCATGAGTAAGGGAAGCCCCTGTCCGATAACGTCAACCGTCGTAAAAATTTCCATTTCCCGGCCAAGTTTATTATGGTCACGCTTTTTGATGTCTTCCAGATGGACCAAATATTCTTCCAAATCCGCGTTTTTGGTATAGGCCGTTCCATAAACCCTGGTAAGCATTTTATTCTTCTCACTGCCTCTCCAATAAGCGCCGGAGGAAGATATTAATTTAATTGCTTTGATTCCCTTGGTGCTCATTAAGTGAGGCCCTGCACACAAATCTACAAAGTCTCCCTGCCTGTAGAAGGATATTTCGGCATCCTCCGGAAGGTCGCAGATTAATTCCACCTTATAAGGTTCCCCCTTATCTTCCATAAATTTGACGGCTTCTTCCCTTGGCAAGGTAAACCGCTCCAGCTCGGCGCCTTCCTTGATAATTTTCTTCATTTCTTTCTCTATTTTATCCAAGGCATCCCGGTCAAAAGGTTCCACATCAAAGTCATAGTAAAATCCGGTATCAATGGCAGGCCCGATTGCAAGTTTTGTTTCGGGATATAGGCGTTTTACCGCTTCTGCCAGTACATGGGAAGCAGTATGCCTGTAAGCTGCCTTGCCTGCCTCATCATGGAAGGTTAATATATTCAATTCACAGTCTTCTGAAACTATGGTACGCAAATCCACCACTTTTCCGTTTATTTCACCGGCACACGCCATTCTGGCAAGGCCTTCGCTGATGTCCTTTGCAATATCAATTACGGACATTGGGTTATCAAAAAGCTTAACAGAACCGTCTTTTAATGTAATCTTCATTTTAATCTCTCCTTTTATAATTTACTATCATTATTGTTTCTATCTTACAGGACATTTCCAGGCACAATCATTTTTCAAACACACTCTGGTATAAAAATAAAAAACCCATCCCTTCCGAATTTGCCTGACTGGCAGTTTCGAAAGGGACGGGTTATATTCCGCGGTTCCACCCTTGTTGGAATTTAACGTAATTGACAGCTTAGGCAAACCGCTAAAATTCCCATCTTCATTGGATTATAACGTAATCAACGGACCGGATTAGGGCCACTCCGAGGTAGTCTTCGGATGCCGTCCAATGAGATATTCTCAGCATATCATATCTCTCTCTGCAATATCTGACATCTTACTCGTCTCATCCACGTGTTATTATTATTGGATAATTCTCATTATAGCATTGTATAAATCTTTGTCAAGAGGATTTTCTTATACTATCTGCTTTTCCATGACATAATCATCCATTACAAAGCCGTCGCCTATGTCGGTAACCTGAGTTCGAGTTTTTACAAAACCCTTTTTTTCATAAACTGTTATGGTATTTTTGTTAAACCGGTTAACCGTAAGCCATATTTTTTTATAGCCCTTCCTACGGCACAAATCCGTCATAAAGGCAAATGCCAGACTGGCTATCCCATTTCCTCTATAATCCCTGCGCAGATATAATTTGCTTAAAAATAAGCTTTCCGGCGCTTCTTCCTTAATGGCAAAGTAACCGGCAAGGCTTTCTTTAACCATAATCTGAAAATAAGCGTATCCCTCTGTTTTTAACTGGCTGGCAATGGCAGGTTCGGACTGGAATTTATCTACCATATAATCGATTTGTTCGTTGTTTAAAATAGCTGTGAAATGTTCATGCCAGATTTCATCTGCGGCTGCGGCCACCTTTTTAATATCCTCTTTTGTCACAGCCGGCACAAAAATAACATTATTTTTATCAGACGTTATCTCAGGTTTCATCCTATTTAAATCCTTTCTTCTATATATTCCCGGCTAATTTATCCTTCATTACGGCAAAAAATTCCCGGACATAATAGTTTAATACCAATATATCGTCGGCAGGTGCACCTAAACCCTCTGCTCCGCCCAGCCCAAGTTTTTTTGAAATACCGAGAGCCCGGAAAATATGAAAACGGCTTGTAACGATAACAACATTGTGATTTCCTTCCGCCATAAGCGCTTTACTGAAGAGAATATTTTCATAAGTATTTACAGATTGGTCCTCTTTCAGTATCCGTTCCGCCTTTATACCTTTAGTGATGAGGTACCGATACATTGCTTCGGCTTCGGAAATATCCTCACCGTCACCCTGCCCTCCTGATACGATTATCCTGGATGACTCGTTATCCGCAAGATATTCATAAGCCGTATCCAGCCGGTTTCTCAGTGCCCTGGATAAGGCAGTGCCTCTGACCTGGGCACCTAATACGATAACATAATCCGCTCCGGGGCCGGGCTGTTTACGGCCATTATAGATAATAATTCCCTCCACCAGCATGAAAAAGGCAATACCAAATAAAGTGATAAAAGTAAGACCAAATTTAACATGCTTTCCCAATTCTATTTTATAGGTAATCATAAGCCTAAGCAAAACGAATAAAATAAAGCACCCCAGGCAGGCAGTCACCCAAAACCACAAGAATGCCGTATTCATTCCGGAATAAGACACAATTGCAACCGTATAACCCAAACTGAACAGGCCAACTAATAGAAATAAAACTGCCAATAAATTCATGTAATTACTCCATTTAACGTACTTATTGCGCCGCCCATATACAATCAGGTACGGAACAGATAGCTGATTTTTTTAGATTCATGAGCCGCCCTCTGACTGGACACTGCATCCCTCATAATCACTTCTTCGTATACTTTTTCTACATTACGCGCAAATTCTTCCGATGAATATTTCCTTACCTTTATTTTAGCATTCTCTCCGTAAGATATTCCGCTGTTATGAAATAACACGGCATCCAGTCCTCTTATGAGGCCATCCCGGTCCGAAAAGTCATAACCATTCAAGCCTGGTTCCAGAATATCTTCCAGGCATTTATCCTTTTTTGCCACCACCGGCAAACCGGCTGCCATGGCTTCTATATAAGTCAGTCCCTGGGTTTCACTCTGGGAGGCGCTTACAAAGACATCCCCCAGCTGATAATAAAGACCGATATTATCCCAGGGCTTAGGTCCGGTAAAAATAATTTTATCCTCCATATTTTTACGGGACACAGCCTGCTTTAAATGCTCCATCTCCGGGCCGCCGCCTACAATTAAGAACTTAATCCGCTCCCTTGATTGCATAAAATCCGGCATGGCTTCAATGATTTCGGATATATTCTTTTCCTTTGAAATTCTTCCCAAGTAAAGAAGCACCTTATCCCCGGGACCGATACCGTATTGCTTTCTTAATTCCAGAACCTCCTCTTTCGGATAGATGTCAGGATTAAATTTCTTAAGGTTTACACCTGTCGGGACAACGGAGATATCCTTAAATACACTGTAATTTAACAGTAATTCCCTTACTTTCTCCGTGGGTACGATTACCTGCTCCACAGTATTGCAGCATATTCTTGAAAATACTCTTACAAAAGCCTTTGCTCTTTTATCTATGGTTTTAATATGGGTTACATTTAAATAGTGAGTATAGTCTTCATAAATGGTATGATAGGTGTGCACCGTGGGCAGCTTTAACTCTTTTGCCATAATACGTCCAAATATACCCAGGGAAAATTCCGTATGGGTATGTATTAAATCAAGATTCAGTTTTTTAATCAGGGCAGCTAATTTAGGCTGATAAAATAATCCCACTCTTCTTTCCGTGATGAATACACAGGGCAGACTGGGTACCCTGAATACATTGTGTTCAAATTCCGGTGCACCTGGTGTTGTGGTAGTAAATACATATACGGTATGGCCGATTTCTTCCAGCTCCGTTTTAAGCATAAATACGGAATTGGCAACACCGTTAATCTCAGGATAGTAAGTCTCTGTAAATAAACCTATATTCAATAGTAACACTCCTCTTTCCCTAATATGCTATATATTAATGCTAAGTTTTAATAACAAGAACAAAAGCCTAAACGCATTTTCCAACTAACAACTGACGTATTCAGGTATTTCCAATTAATTTATCCTTTTCCAGAATATGATGCACAAGCCAGTCATTTAAAAACTCCAATATGTCCATTAAGGTGCCTGTCTGATTATGATCCATTTGTTCAAAATCTATGGCCTCGAGTTTTTCAATGAAATCGTCATGCTCCACTTTATGAGAAAGATACCTTTTATACTGGATACTCTGCATATAAGCTTCTTCATCCGCAAAATGCAGTATAGCATAATTTTTCAGATTTTCGATAATTTTGACTATATGATCAAATTTATCTGCAATGAATTCATCTTTTAATACCTGATAGGCTTCATCTGCAATCCGGAATAATTCCTTGTGTTCCCTGTCAATCAGTTCGATGCCGGTATAATATTCCTCTTTCATTTCATACATAATTATCCTCCCTTCCTGGGGCACGCTTTATGCGCATGAGGTTGAAAGTGGACTTCTTTCAACGTATCCTTCTCTTCTCTTATGTTACCGATTGTTATTATCAGCTCCGGGAATCATTGTCGCCTAAAGCCTCTGCTTCAGAGGAGCACTCTCAAAGAATGACCGGCACCTCATCCCTTATTTCCATTCCGTTCATAGTAACCTCACAATCCACAGCCAGTATATGCACTCCCAATTCTGCAGCCTCACGCAATGCTTCACCAAATTCCGGATCGGTAAAATCATTGGGTTTAAAGTATAATACGTCTTTCATCTGGACCACAAAAATAAGGTAGGCCAAAAAACCTTCCTGCCTGCACCGGCATAATTCCTTTATATGCTTCACGCCCCTTTCAGTTGGTGCGTCCGGAAAAAGCACTATTCCGTTATCTTCCAGCGTTACCCCCTTTACTTCCATATATATTTTTTCCTTACGGGTTTCAATGTAAAAATCAAATCTGGAACTGCCATAGGTTTTTTCTGATTTCAATAAAGTAATGTCGTTTAACAAACCGCCTTTTAGCAGCCATTCAGAAACAGCCCTGTTAGGAGCCTGTGAATCTATATTAATTATCCGCTTCCCCTTTTTGACTCCAATAACAGAATATTTCGTTTTTCTTGCCGGGTTATCCGATTTCTGCACATATACGACCGCACCGGGAATCAGCAGTTCCCTGCACCGCCCCGTATTCTTTACATGACAGGTTTGCACCTGATCCTCTATCTTTACAAAGGCTATAAACCGGTTTGGTCTTGAGCAGAAGATTCCGGCCAGCATGTTATCATAATTCATAATAGCCCCCGTTACTTATTTGTTTATAATATACTTTCTATAGTGTTTCAATTATATCACTTCTATAATACCGAATCAATAAGATTCCATATTTAAGCGGCGGATGTATTTGGATTATTTCAGAATTTAATTATTTTGTAAATTTATTATATTTTATTAATTATTTGGTAAAAATTTATATAAGTTTTACTTTATTTTTCTACTGCTTTACCTTATAATGGAACTAAACATTTCTTTATTTTAATAATAATAATTTTTTAGTAAGAAAATCATTTAAACTGTATAACAAATAACAATAATTGCATATACTGTTTATCGAAAGGAAGTATGAAGATCATGAAAAAATTTGGAAAGTTTTTATTTGGTACGGTATCCGTTGCAACAATTGCATGTGGTGCTTATTACTTGTACAAAAACTTAGTGAATAAGGACTCTTCTGATGATTTTGATGAATTTGAAGATGAATTCGAAGACTTCGATACCGAAGACGAGGATACCACTGATCAAAATAAAAAAGATACAAGGGAATATGTTTCAATCAATATTACTTCGGAAGGATCTGACCAAATTACTCCTGAGGATAAAGCCTCAGCTGCCGAGACCGTTACAGAAGAACCGATAGAAGAATAGGTTTGAAAAATGGGCCTGTTGCAAAATATATTATGAATTTTGCAGCAATCCCATTTTTTTATGCAAATCATTGCAAAAACTCCTTCACTTATCCCAGGGCAATATCTAAGAACGTCATTACCATAAAACCTATCATGGTTCCGATAGTGGCTGAATGTCCATACAGATGAGAATCGTTCTGGGACTCGGGAATCAATTCTTCCACAACAACAAAAATCATGGCACCTGCTGCGAAGGAAAGGGCATAGGGAAGCAGCCAGCCTATGGAACTGGCTAACCAGGCACCTAATATTGCCGCAATAGGTTCCACAATCCCGGACGCCTGCCCATACATAAAACTTTTCCATCTGGAAAGCCCTTCTCTGCGAAGGGGTATGGATACGGCAGCACCTTCCGGAAAGTTCTGCAATCCAATACCAATGGCCAGGATAACCGCACTGGATACTGTGGCGGTTTCCACACTTCCGGCCGTACCAAAAGCAACACCATAGGAAAGACCTTCCGGAAAATTGTGCAGTGTAATCGCTGTTACCAACAAAATACTTCTTCTTAAAACCGCCTTCTTCTTTTGTATACCGCCTCCTCTTGGCTCATCCTCCATATGATGAATATGAGGCAGAAATTTATCAGCCGAAAATAAGAAGAGTCCTCCAAGGCCAAAACCGCCTACTACAGACAGCCATGGAAATCTGGACGTTTCACTTAATTCAAGCGCCGGAAGCAGCAAAGACCAAAAAGATGCCGCTATCATAATTCCGGATGCAAACCCCAGCATTAAATTTAGTATCTTGGGTTTTATTTCTTTAAAGAAAAATACCATGGCTGCCCCGGCAGCTGTCATACCCCAGGTAAACAGTCCTCCCAATAAAGCCATCATAATCGGATTCATTCAGGAATCCCCCTTTCTTTAACCTTATCTTTCGTCGTAATTACATTTTACTTCAAAGAAAGAAAAAAGTCATCCATTTGTTTCAGCAGGGTTTCCATATTCTCCGTCACATATTCCGCAGGATCGCTCTCTTGGGATTTATTCCCGGGCATCACCCGGATGTTCTCTCCAAAGGTTATAGTATATGCCTGTTTTTCTGCCAACCTTATCTCCACTTTATAGCTCCAGTCATCATCATATTTAATGTCTTCGGAATCCTTTAAAGTTAAAGGATATTCATCCAGCAGCGAATAGAATTCGTTCACTTTATCCCCTGCCTTAGTCAGGGTTATATCCGTTCCGTCTTTTTTTGAAACGTTAAATACTTCTACCGATTCAAATGTGACGGGATACAATGCGGAAAGCAATTCTCCTCCCATAACGGAACCCTTTTCCGTACCTTCCGTTTGTTCTTTTATGCCAGCATCAGCTGAAGATGATTCCGGACTTTCACCGGGGGCCGCGTTTTCTATTTCAAACGTTGTCGAATCCATGGCCAGCTTATCGTCGGCAGTGCCGTTTAAAGCCGAATCATCCGCTGTTGTACCGTAAATATCCGCCGTTCCCGACTCTGCTGCCGAATCTCCGGCAGCCCCTGTGCTGTAATTGATTTGTGCATCTTTTTTATTCCCAGGTAAACCGTTTTGGGCCACACGAATGCCAACAAGCAGTACTAAAATCACTGCTGCCGCACTGACAAGCCTCCGAACGGGAAAATGTCTTATTTTTTCAGCTTCCTGCAGCCGTTCTTCCTGTAGTTCGGATTCCTTAACCGCCTTTAAAGTCCTTGCGATTAAATCTTCCGATACCGTAATCTTATCAATGTCAAAAGAGGCATTCAGATGGTCTTTCAAATTTAAATTATCCAAATCACCGGGATGGCTGTTCTTTTTATTATTCTTTTCCACCTTAAATCCTCCCTTCAAGGCAAAGTTTAAGCTTTTCTTTTGCTCTGGAAAGACGGCTTTTTGCCGTACCTTCAGCAATCTGCAAGATTTTTGCAGCTTCACTGATAGTCATGTCATGATAATAGACACAAAGTAAGATGTCCTTATATTTATCCGGCAGCTTCATAACTTCCTGACGAATGAGACGATTTTCATCCTGTTGTTCTACAACGGTAAAATCATCTTCCCCTGCCATAGTGTTCTCATGGTACTCCGTTATTGGCGTGACTCTCTGATTCCATGCGCTTTTCAAATAATCTTTACTGGTATTGATAGTAATACGTATAATCCATGTTTTAATACTGCTGCTGCCTTGAAAGGTACTGAGTTTTTGATTTACTTTTATGAAAACATCTTGGAAAATATCTTCTGCCAAATGACTATCTTTGACATACATATATGCTGTTCGCAGAACATCATTTCCGTATTTCCTTATCAATGTCTCAATGTCGTAAACCGGTTCTTTATCCTCGTACATTGATAACTTCCCCCTATATACTAATTGCGGTTATATTTGCCCCATCCCCTAATCCGGGCACATATTTCAGCTTCCGTATAGGTTTATAGCTGCAGTATTAGTATACTATCAACTATTAGACGATGCAAATGAAACATTAGTTCCAAAAAGGACAAATAAACATAGCATTCTATGCCAGACCTCGTTCCGTCCCCTGTGTCAGTCTGTAAAGGCCTGCATAAACTCCGTTTCGATTGAGCAGTTCATTATGCGTGCCCCGTTCTTTAATACCTTCCTCCGTAAGAACAATTATATCTTTTGCGTTTCGAATGGTTGAGAGCCTGTGGGCAATTACAAAAGTAGTCCTGTTCTTTGCCAGCTTTTCCAAGGATTCCTGTACTACCTTTTCGCTTTCATTATCAAGTGCCGAGGTTGCTTCATCAAAGATTAGTATAGGCGGATTTTTAAGAAATACTCTGGCTATACTAAGGCGCTGTTTCTGACCGCCTGATAATTTAACGCCTCTCTGCCCGATATAGGTATTATATCCGTCCGGCAGTTCCATGATAAATTCATGGGCATTGGCATTTCTCGCCGCCTCTATGATTTCTTCATCCGTCGCCTCCAGCTTGCCGTACCGGATATTATCCAAAACCGTGCCGGTAAACAGGTAGACATCCTGCTGGACAATTCCTATGTTCTTACGCAGGGAACGTAATTTAATATTACGGATATCCACCCCGTCCAGTAAAATTTCACCGGAGGTTATTTCATAAAATCTTGGAATCAGACTGCACAGGGTAGTTTTTCCCACACCGGAAGATCCGACCAGGGCTATATAATCACCCGCATCCACTTTCAGGTTTATATTGCGGAACACATCGGATTTGGTATCATTATAACGGAAAGCTACTTCTTTAAATTCAATAGTTCCTTTTACGTTTTTTATGGATACGGCATCCTTTTTATCAACAATATCCGGCTGGATATCCATAATTTCCATAAACCGGTCAAAACCGGTAATACCGTTTTGAAACTGTTCCGTAAAATTAATCAGCTTACGGACCGGCTCAATAATATTATTGATATAAAGCAAAAAGGTCAGCAAATCGCTTAAAGCAATAATACCGTCCGCCATAAGGACAGACCCCCCTGCAATTACGGCCACATTAATCAGGCTGGTAAAAAAACCAAGGCCGGAATGGAACGTTGCCATCTGCTTGTAACTGTTACGTTTGCTCTCCACAAAGTGAAGATTCCCGTCGTGAAATTTGTCCATTTCCCGGTTTTCATTGGCAAAGGATTTCACTACCCGTATGCCCGATAAATTATCTTCAATCTGGGCATTAATTTCCGCAATCCGCTCCCGGTTTCTGCGGAAAGCCCGGTTCATTTTATTTTTCATATAATAGGCAAAAATAAACATAATTGGAATAAAAGCAAACACAATCAGGGTGATGGGTAAATTTATCTGGACTAATATAATAAAAGCACCCACAAATTTAATGATTGAAATTACGATATCTTCCGGTCCGTGATGGCATAATTCCGTAATGTCAAAAAGGTCATTGGTGATTCTGGACATTAACTGGCCCGTTTTTTGATTATCATAAAAATTAAAGGACAGCTTCTGGTAATGCTCAAAAATATCATTCCTCATATCGTATTCCATTTTTGCACCCATTACGTGTCCCTGATAAGATATGTAGAAATTACATACCAGTTCCAGAATGGCTAACCCTATCATCAAAAGAGATAATTTTATAATGGTTTGCATGACTTCGCCGATTTCATAATGAGGCAGCAGGTCATTGGTTACGTACCTGACAATTAACGGATATACCAGGGATATTCCTGCTCCTGTCAATGCAAAAAACATATCGGTTAAAAATAAACCCGTATATGGTTTATAATAAGATAAAAATTTAGAAAACTTTCTGCTCATTTTTCCTCCATTCCTGCGCATGAATTTGGCGCATCTGAATTTGTGCCAAGTATGTCTTTCATACTTTGGTTACACAGGCGCAAATTCCTGAGGTTGAAAGTGCATTTCTTTCAACTTTACACACATAGCATAATACCCCAGGTCTTCCTGCGGTACTGCGGTACTCCTTTTCCGGTAAATTCTTTTACGGCAATGGATTTAAAATTAAAAAAGCCTGACAAAGAGTTCACTTATCTTAAGATTCTGTTGCTGAATCAAAGCTTCTTACAGCTCATAATTTCTTTTGCAGGTAAAATAAACCCGGTTAATCCAACAGCTTATTTAAGTGGTTTCTGAGTCAGGCATAAAATCTAATTACAGAAATTTATTATTGGGCTAACATTTTGGACATATCATATAAATACTGGTCAATATCTTTTTTCATCGCAAGGGCTTCCTTAATATCATAGTCCACATATTTGCCGTCCCTGTATCCTACTACGCGGTTGCTGGCACCTTTGCATAATAAGTCAACCCCATAGGTTCCCATGGCTGAGGCATGTACCCTGTCAATGCAGGTAGGACTTCCGCCTCTTTGGATATGGCCGATAATAGTTGCCCTGGTTTCCATACCGGTGGCAGCTTCGATTCTTTTGGCCATGCCGTTGGAATCACCAATGCCTTCCGCATTTACAATGATATAATGTTTTTTACCGGTTTTTCTTCTTTCTATAATTTTATCGATTATTTTTTGTTCGTCATAATCATATCTTTCGGTAATTAAGATATCCTCCGCGCCATTGGCAATGCCGCACCAAAGTGCGATATAACCGGCTTTTCTTCCCATAACTTCAATGATGCTGCATCTTTCGTGGGAAGTTGAGGTATCCCTTACCTTATCTATCGCTTCCATCGCAGTATTTACTGCGGTATCAAATCCAATGGTATAATCCGTACAGCTGATATCCAAATCAATTGTACCCGGTAAGCATACCGTATTGATTCCTCTTACGGCAAGGTCAGCCGCACCGCGGAAAGAACCGTCGCCGCCAATTACCACCAGACCGTCAATGTTATGCTTCCTGCAGATTTCAGCACCTTTATCCTGACCTTCCGTTGTCATGAATTCCTTGCTTCTGGCAGTATAAAGAATGGTACCGCCCCTTTGTATAATATCAGAAACGCTTTTGGCGTCCATATCAAATATATCTTCTTCCAATAAACCGCTGTATCCCCGTCTGATACCTTTCACCTTAATTCCATTTGCCAATGCTGTCCTAACTACCGCCCTGATTGCAGCGTTCATACCCGGCGCGTCACCACCGCTTGTTAACACGCCTATTATTTTTATTTCATTTGCCATGACTTTACCTCCAAGAAAACTAAATTGTTTATATTTTAATCTATTTTTCTGGCTTTTTCAATACTATTTTCAATTACTTTTACATTTGCTTCCGTATAATTTTGCTTTAGCTTATCAATTAGCTCTAAATCTGCCCTGATACCCATGCTTTTAGGCAGATGTTTTACGGCCTTTTCATGCTTCAGATAAATACACACACTGTCCGAGCCGTCATATTCGCTTAATATTCCGTACAGCCTTTGTTCATCTTCTTCAAAGCTGTCTTTATTTTCATATTGTATCCATATTTCTTTGGGTATACTTTCAAAGGGCAGGATTTCCTGGCAGATTAACTTGGCCGGCTTATCTTCCTCCACGGTTATCTTTCCCTTTACCAGCACTTTATTATCCTCATTAAGAAGCATTTTATATTTTTCATAATCTCTGGGAAATACAATTATCTCAACTGCCCCAACCATATCCTCCAGGGTAATGAAGGCCATCATGGAATTCGTCCTCGTGGTTTTAACGGTTTTGGAGGTGATAATACCGCCTAATGTCACCACCCCTCCGTCTCTTACCTTGGTTTCATTCGTTTCCTCATCAATTGCAAATTCCATGGTAGTTGCCGTAACATTTTTCTTCAGTAAATCCGCGTAAGCCTCCAAAGGATGCCCGCTGGCATAAATGCCCATTACTTCCTTTTCAAAGGATAGCTTTTGTTCCATGGTATATTCCCCTACGTCCGGCAGGTGTATCTCATGCTCCGTTTTATCTCCCTCTCCCGCAAAATCAAAAAGCGACATCTGTCCCGTAAGATTTTGTTTTTTATTCTGAGCCACATCATCCAGCACCTGCACATATATCATCATAAGCTGTTTCCTGGTTCCCTGCAGGCTGTCAAAGGCTCCCGATTTGATAAAACTTTCCACCGTCCTTTTATTTACCTCCTTACCGGATAAACGTTCCGCAAAATCCCTCAGGCTGGTAAATTTGCCGCTCGCTTCCCGTTCCCTGACCACCGCCTCAATAACCGGCCGTCCGAGTCCTTTGATGGCAGAAAGCCCATAACGGATTGCCCCGTCCGAAACGGAAAAGGTACTGTCTCCTTCATTAATATCAGGAGGCAGGATTTTAATTCCCATCTGCCTGCAGGTAAAGATATATTCCGCGACTTTACCCGGATTATCAATGACCGAGGTCATTAAAGCCGCCATAAATTCCACCGGAAAGTAACATTTTAAATAGGCTGTCTGATAGGATACCACCGCGTAGGCCGCCGCATGGGATTTATTAAAGGCGTACTTGGCAAAGTCCGTCATTTCGTCAAAGATATGGTTGGCAACCTCTTCCGATATTCCGTTGTTAATACAGCCGGGTATGCCCTCTTCTTGATTACCGTAAACAAAATTACGGCGCTCCTTCTCCATAACGGAGGCTTTCTTTTTCGACATGGCACGGCGCACCAGATCACTGCGTCCGTAACTGTAACCGGCCAAATCACGTACAATCTGCATTACCTGCTCCTGGTATACAATACAGCCATAGGTAGGAGAGAGAATCGGCTCCAGCTGGGGGCATTCATAAACAATGTTTCCCGCTTTATTTTTCCCTTTGACGTATTTCGGAATAAAGTCCATTGGTCCTGGACGGTAGAGGGAAATACCGGCTATGATATCTTCCATATTTCTTGGCTTTAATTCTTTCATAAAGCTTTTCATTCCGGAACTTTCCAATTGGAAAACACCTTCTGTTTTGCCGGAAGCAATCAGGGCATATACATTTTTATCCTCGTAATCTATTTTATCAATATCTATTTCCTCTTCTTCAATACGCTTTTTATTCACCAGACTGACCGCATTTTTAATAACGGTCAGAGTCCTGAGGCCTAAAAAGTCCATCTTAAGCAGTCCCAGCTCTTCCAGAATAGTCATGGTAAATTGGGTGGTTACGGAATCATCCGAAGCGCGGGAGAGAGGAACATATTCCACAACCGGTGCCTTACTGATAACAACTCCCGCCGCATGCATGGAAGTATGTCTTGGCAATCCCTCCAGACGCATGGACATATCAATAAGATTTTTAATATCGTCTTCGCTTTCATACAGTTTTCTTAATTCCGGATTATTCTTTAAAGCTTTCTCAATGGTGATTCCCAGTTCCGTCGGAATCATTTTTGCCACCGTATCCACTCTGGCATAACCTAAATCCAGGGCACGTCCCACATCCCGGATTACCGCCCTGGCCGCCATGGTTCCAAAGGTAACAATCTGAACCACCCGGTCTTTGCCGTATTTGGAAACCACATAATCGATAACCTCCTGCCTCCGTTCGAAGCAGAAGTCTATATCAATATCCGGCATAGTCAGACGTTCCGGATTTAAGAAACGCTCAAACAATAAATTATATTCTAAGGGATCGATATTGGTAATCCCCAGGGAGTAAGAAACGATGCTTCCGGCCGCGCTTCCTCTTCCCGGTCCTACCATAACTTCATGGTCCCTGGCATACCGGATGAAATCCCCGACAATTAAAAAGTAATCCACAAATCCCATGCTGCGGATGGTCTCAATTTCATATTCCAGGCGTTCGATTAGTTCCGGAGCAGGATTGGGATATCTTTTTTCCAATCCTTCCCGGCATAATTTTTGCAAATATTCCAGAGCGGTATACCCTGCCGGAACATCAAATTTGGGAAGCTTGTATTCTCCGAATTCAATTGTAACCTCACAACGTTCCGCTATTTTATGGGTATTCTCCAGAGCTTCCCTGGCATAGGGGAATATTTCAAGCATCTCTTCCGGCGATTTGATAAAATACTGTCCGCCGTCATAACGCATACGATTTTCATCGGTTACCTTCTTCTGGGTCTGGATACACAGCAAAATATCATGTGCCGAAGCATCGCTTTCCAGGGTATAATGTACGTCATTGGTAGCTACCAGTTCGATTCCGGTCTCATCGCTCATACGAAGAAGTCCCTGGTTTACTGTTTTTTGTTCCGGTATTCCGTGATCCTGAAGCTCCAAAAAGAAGTTGTCCTCTCCGAAAGTATCTCTTAAGCGCAGTGCGGCCTTTTTCGCTTCCTCATAAAAGCCCTTGCGCAGATTACTGGCAACTTCCCCTGCAAGGCAGGCGCTTAAGGCAATAATACCCTCACTGTATTCTTCCAGTACCTCATAGTCGATTCTCGGCTTATAATAAAAACCCTCTAAAAATCCTTTGGAAACGATTTTCATAAGATTGGAATATCCCGTATTATTTTGGGCCAGCAATACCAGATGGTAATAGCGGTCGTCAGAGGAGTTGGCTTCCCGGTCAAATCGGGAGCCCGGTGCCACATAAACTTCACAGCCGATAATGGGACGGATTCCCTCAGCCAGGCAGGCACGGTAGAAATCAATTACACCGTACATGACTCCATGGTCCGTAATAGCCATACTGTCCATTCCCAATTCCTTGACCCTGGCCACCATCTCCTTAATCTTTCCGGAACCATCCAGTAAACTGTATTCTGTATGTAAATGCAAATGCGTAAAATTCATAATTTCCTCCATTTCTGCACACACTTTACGCGCATCTGAAATTTGCACCAAGTGTGGAAAATATACTTATGCTTTGCACACTTTGGTTACGCAGGCACAAATTCCTGAGGTTGAAAGTGCACTTCTTTCAACCATCCTCCTATTTACCCGGTTTTACAGGCTCATATTAATGCCTTTTGTATTTTTATAAATATACCTAATTATAACATATATTTTCCTTTCGTAAAAGTAAATGCAGATAAATATTTGTTACAGTTCAGCCTTACAGCTGAACTGCAACAAATGATGCACAGAAACAAATATTTCAACATCCATAAATATAAACCGTCCTGTCCTATAGTNNGGCTATTACGGACCATGGAGTCTATAGGACAGGACGGTTTATTATATTCCGTATCTTTGTCCGCCATATTAACGGATACCTAATGTATCAAAAAACTTTTATTTCAGAGCCGGTCTGGTTTTGTCCACCACCGCATTAACATCAAATAAATCCATCAGCCTTTCCGGGAACTGCAGCATAGCCTGCCCGTCCAGCGGCCGTCTGGTCATTCGCACATAGTCATCCTTAACCTGTATCCAGGGGTCTTTATATACGCCGCAGAAATAATCAAAGCCGGATTGCTTTAAATATTTAAATTTATCGCTGCTGTAATGCCCCATAGTGGTTTCTATATCAATACCAAACGGGAAGATGTAAATATCCGTAGGTCCGACCAGAGAACCGACTTCATTAAGCCACCGGTCCGTATCCTTCTTTGTAAAGCTGTAAGTTGCTTTTCCCATATCCCGATGTCCATAGCTGTGGGATGCAAATTCCCAGCCCCATTGTTTCATAACTTCGGCTATTTTCTTAACGGTTTCTTTATCCTGTTTATAGGTAGAGGAGTCCGGGTCGTTGGTACGGTAACCCAAGGCTCCTTCATAGCCGGTCAAAGCAATAATCCCTTTTGCACCCTTATAAGAAAAATCAGGGTGTTCCGCTATAAAGGTCTCTAAAACCGGAACCATGTCATAATCTCCCACAGTAACCGTACCGTCATCCATTATCATCTCCGTCGACGGACGGCCGTTTTCATCTATGACCATTCTGGAAGCAAATCCGTCTCCTGTCATATAATTATAATAACTGACATCATCCTGGGAGATAACAAAAGGTTTTTTGTCAGGCGGCAGCATAATGTCGCTGCCACCGGATACATATTTTGTTTTGCCGCTCTCTGTTTCATCCTTTTTTGCAACGTCATGTATGCTGACAATAACATAACCGTCTTCGTACATCTGCTGCATTATGGCTTTGAATTCATCTATGGTGGTCATATAGTAATTATATCCGTTGGAGTCGGAATCGCCGTCAAATGCCTTGCCGGTATCTGCAACCAAAGTGTGAAAAAATATATGATTTATCTGCTCCACCGAATCATAGGCGCCCAGAGGCTTAAGGGTTTGTTTGGTTGCTTCATATCCCGCTACCGCCTCCGTCAAGGCTTCATGCTCTGTATAGTTGTTGCCGAAGCTTTTAATAAGTTCAATCGCCCCGTCATAATCATAACCAAGCGCCAGCCTGTCAGCCTGTGCTATTAATTCCGTTATTTTTTTCTCCGTTTCTTTTTGTTCTTTCTCTAATTGCTGTTGTTTTTGCTCTTCCGGTGTCAGTGTCTGTTTTTCTGTTTCTTTATCCTTATCCTCTTTCGTGTCACTGGTTAATTGTTCCTTACCGGTATTATTTCCCTTGTTATTTTCTCCTTTGCTGTATTTAGGAAGAACAAGCCAGGCATATCCTCCTACGATAACACATAGAATTAATGCTTCTATAATCAATAAGTTCCGAAACTTTTTATTTTTCATTTTATTCCTGTTATCCTTATTCCTACCATAACCGGTATTATCAGACTTTTCTCCAAACTTGTTTCTGCCAGCCATTTTCATTTCTCCTGTTTATCCAACCTATATTTTGCTAATTGCCGTAAATGTAATATTTAACCATGGGAAATATTTTATCATTCGTGTGAAAGACTGCGTTTTTGCACCAGCCTCTGTTCGACTATAGAAGTGCGATTCCTACTTCTATAAAAAGTATTATACTTTATTATACCTAATATACCTGTTTCATATCCGGTTAATTCTAATCCAACCGTTAAAGTTTAAAAAAATTAAGTATTATAGAACTGCAGAATTTCATTTCTCTTTTTATGTATATGAAATTCTTTCATATATTCATATTATAGCATATCCCTACCTGCTATTCCTTACGTTTTTATTAATTAATATTGCAATTCGGTTTCAATTTTTATTCTTTTTTATGAACTGGTCTGTTACAAAACAAGAAAGAGTCCGGCAAGCCGGACTCTGGCGCTGACGAACTGTCACTTCAGTGACAAACTACCTCTGGTGCGTCATGCGCATCACCCGGAGGTTTTTTATCTCATAGGACGAACTTTCCTGTGAGATAAAAAATCTGCCGCATGGTATAAGCTGTGCGGCAGATTTTTATATTTTATTTACTGCTTAAATATTTCTCTATATTTTCCATTGCAACCTCTTCATCAGGTCCATCGGCAGAAACCGTTACCTCCTCACCCGCGGATAGGCCCAAGCTCATCATCCCCATAATGCTCTTGGCATTCACCTTCTTTTCATCACATTCCACGTAGATGCTGCTTTCATACTGACTGGCTACCTGAACCAGTAAAGCAACCGGTCTTGCCTCTAATCCTGTTGGGATCTTAATTAATATTTTCTTTGTTAACATAGTTTAATTCCTCCTTCTGTTCCCTTAAGTTATCAGCTAAAATGCTTAGTTTGCGCAATCTGTGGTTAACACCGGATTTGCCGATGGGCGGGTTCAGCAGTGCTCCTAATTCTTTCAAGGATGCATCCGGATATTCAATCCGTAGAGTTGCTACTTCTTCAAGCCCCTCTGTTAATTCACTGAAACCCATCACCTTTTTAATATATAGGATATCATCTATCTGCTTTGTAGCAGCCATCACTGTTTTGTTTATATTGGCAGCTTCGCAGTTCACCTGTCTGTTGATGGAATTTCTCATTTCTTTCAGTATTCTTACATTTTCCAGGTTCATAAGCGCTACGTGGGCTTCCATTACATTTAACAGATCAACGATCTGTGAACCTTCTTTTACATACACGACAAAGTACTTTTTTCGTGTGACTATTTTAGCATCCATCCCAAAGCTATTGATTATATCCTGTATCTGTTTTGCTTTTGGTTCATTTACGGCAACGATTTCAAAATGGTAGGTCTTTTCCGGATCACTCATGGAACCGGCCGCCAGAAAAGCTCCTCTTATAAATGCCCTTTTACAGCAAACATTCTGTATTACCAGGTTATTTTTAATAGAAAGGTTCTCTCCAACCTCTTTATATTCATCTATTAATTTTGCTGCCTGAAGTACTTTTATTACAATATCATGATCCATTAATATTAAACTATACATTTTGCTTGATTTTAAACTCGAATTGCGTTTTATTGAAATTTCTGTATTTATATTAAAGGTTTTTTTTATTAAAGTAAAGTACTTTCTTGCAACAGTTAGATTTTCCGTATGAATTTTTAAGATATAACGGTCATTCTCAGTAATGATTATACGCCCGCACAGGCTGATCATTGCTGCCAATTCCGCTATCTGGCAATGTCTTGCAGGACTTAACTGTTTTGATAATTCCTCCTTGACTTCTTTGGAAAATGACATAGCTGTTCACCTCACAAGAATTAACTTGGCCAATTATTTGCCGTTCTATCTCATTGCATCTTTTTCTATATCCCTGTGTTCTACTTTTAAGCCGTATTTGAGCTTTTTAAGACGGCTGGTCAGTTCATTGGCAAGTGTTACGGAACGGTGTTTCCCGCCGGTACAGCCAATACTGATTACCAGTTGGTTCTTTCCTTCCAGTACATAATTTGGTATGAGAAAGGTTATCATATCTTCCAGTTTATCCAGAAAGGTCACGGCCATTTCGGAACTCATGACAAAGTCTTTTACCGGCTGGTCATTGCCGGTCCGGTTTTTTAACAACGGGTCATAAAAGGGATTGGGCAGAAACCTTACGTCAAAAACCAAATCCGAATCCATTGGTATTCCGTATTTAAAACCAAAAGATAATACCGTAATAAAGAAATTATTATATTTTTCGTTTTTAATATATATTTTATCAACCTCAGACTTTAATTCACGAATAAGCATCTGGCTTGTATCAATAATTACATCGGCTTTCTTTTTTATAAATTCCAGTTTTTCCCGCTCATCCTCAATCCCCTGCTCCACCCGTCCGGAACCGGATAAAGGATGAATTCTTCTGGTTTCCTTATATCTCTTTACCAGAACCTCCGTTTTGGCATCCAAAAACAGTATTTCGTAATTATAGCCATCCATTCTCATTTGTTCCAATACTTCATCTAATTCTTCCAATGCCTGTCCGCTGCGGATATCAACTCCCAGAGCTACCTTATCGAATTTCTCCGTACCATTGAAGGTAAGCAGTACAAGCTTATAAATGAGTTGGATGGGAAGATTGTCTACGCAGAAATATCCGGCATCTTCCAGCATTTTTAACACTGAACTTTTACCTGCCCCGGACATTCCTGTTACAATAACCATCCTCATAGCAGCAACCTCGCAATCTGTTAGAAATCACCCAAAAGCTTAACTTCAGGTTCCAACACAACTCCAAATTTATGATTAACGGTTTCTATTATATAGGAAATCAAAGCTATCACTTCACCGGCTGTCGCACCGCCTTTATTGATGACAAATCCGCAATGTTTTTCGGACACCTGTGCATTTCCCACCTGGTATCCTCTTAATCCGGAGTCCATGATCAGCTTTCCCGCATAATAACCGACAGGTCTTTTAAAGGTACTGCCGGCACTGGGGTATTCAAGAGGCTGTTTTTCTCGTCTTCTGGCATTCAGATCATTTATTTTACTGATAATCTCTTCTTTGCTGCCCGGCTTAAAGCCAAATGCAGCTTCCAGGACAATATAATGATTATCCTGAATCGCTGTGGTACGGTAACCCATTTTTAATTCTTCTTTTGTTAGTCTTAAAATGCTGCCTTCCTGATCTAATACAACTGCTTTTAGAATGCTCTGACTGATATCTCCGTCGTAAGCTCCGGCATTCATAGTTACGGCGCCGCCAAGAGTACCTGGAATTCCGGCTGCAAATTCAAAGCCTGTCAGACTATACTCCGCTATTTCAGCCGCTAACCTGGATAATAGAATGCCTGCCTGTGCCCTTACAATATATTGCCGCTCATCAACAGAGATTTTGCCAAATGCCTGGCTTAACTTTATTATGGTTCCCCTGTAGCCTTTATCACCGACAAGCAGGTTGCTTCCGTTTCCCATTATATAATATGGCATATTTTCTTCTCTGCATAGTTTTATTGCTGCAGTTACCTGGGATATACTTTCCGGCAATACGAGGAATTGTGCGGGGCCGCCTATTTCAAAGGTGGTATGCCTGGCCAGAGGTTCTTCTATCATAATCTGCTTATCATTCAGTATTGTTTTTAATTTCTGATAAAACGCCTCATTCATAATAACTCCCATCACATATACCGAATCCTGCACCTGCCATATGCAACGCTCCTATACGGTTACTATTTAGCCTTACGGCTTCATGCAACATTTTATGCACAAAAATTATGCATAATTTCGCGCCTGTCACTGTGACTTCAGCTTCGCTTCACTCACAAAAAACACCTAGCGGTATCTATGGCAGAACTGTAACCCTATATGCTATTTAGTATATGCTTTTACTTGCCTTTTATATGTTATTTTCCGATAATCAATTTGGCACTTCCGTAGATTCCGGCGTCATTGCCTAATTCAGCAAGTTTAAAATCTTTATTTTTTAAAGCAAATAATACATTATTTTCATAATATTTTTTAATCAAATCAGTTAACATGCTTCCGGCTTTGGATACCCCTCCCCCGATAACAAATGCCTGGGGGTCCACCACGTGGGCGATATGGGACAGTGCAATTCCCAAATACCTGCACAGCTGTTCTACTAACTGGATTGACAGCGCGTCCCCTTCTTTCGCAAAATCAAAAATTACTTTGGCAGAAAGAGTTGCGATATCTCTGAGTTTGGACGGTTCTCCGGATATCTTAAGAAGCCTTTTCGCTTCTCTTACAATACCGGTTGCGGAAGCAAACTGTTCCAGACAACCCTGTCTGCCGCAGTTACATCTGTCCTCTTCTTCATAATTAACGGTAATATGACCGATTTCACCGGCTGCTCCGTTGCTGCCGGTTAGGATTTCACCGTTCAGAATAACCCCGCCGCCGACGCCGGTGCCTAAAGTTACCACAACAAGGTTTTTATAACCCCTGCCGCCGCCCTGCCACGTTTCACCCAACGCGGCTACATTGGCATCATTACCGGCTTTGGTCTCAAATCCGGTCAAACGTTTTGTTTCTTCCTCTACATTAAAAACACCCCAGCCCAAATTGACACAGTGGATTACGGTTCCGTCTTCCGTTACAGGACCGGGAACGCCAATTCCGATACCAATTATATTCTCTCTTGCCAGCCTGTCCTCACTGATTTTTTTACTGACAGATGCTGCAACATCTTCTAAGATATGGCTCCCGCTATCTTCTTTTCTGGTTGGAATCTCCCATTTGTCAAGCAAATTACCATTTTCCGTAAAAAGTCCCAGTTTAACTGAAGTTCCGCCAATATCAATACCAAAACATAATCTTTCCATCATTCTTATCCTCTTTTATTTATTTTATCATGAATAAAAAACGTATTCATGCTCTTGGTGCCCCACAGATAACTATTCTTCCTCCAGTTTTGCTTTCTTCATCAGATTATTCGTGACACGGTTATACAACTCCTGTGCGGCGTTATATCCCATCTTCTTCTGCCTGTAGTTCACAGCCGCCGATTCACAGATAATTGCCAGGTTTCTGCCCGGTCTTATGGGAATGGAATGGCATACTACCTTATTGCCGAGGAATTCCGTATACTGTTCTTCCAGGCCCAGCCTGTCGTATTCCTGGTCTTTATTCCATTCTTCCAATTTAATGACCAAATCAATGGATTGGGTATTCTTAACGCTTTCAACACCAAAAAGTGTCTTAACATCAATTATTCCGATGCCTCTTAGCTCAATAAAATGTCTGGTAATATCCGGTGCCGTACCGATAAGCGTATCATCACTTACTTTTTTGATTTCCACCACATCATCCGTTACCAGACGATGCCCTCTTTTGATCAGCTCCAGGGCGGCTTCGCTTTTGCCTATGCCGCTTTCACCCATAATCAGAATCCCTTCGCCATAGACGTCCACCAGGACACCGTGGATGGAAATTCTGGGCGCCAATTCCACATTAAGCCAGCGGATTACTTCAGCCATAAAAGAGGAGGTCGTCTTTGCAGTACGCAGGATAGGAACTTCCTTTTTCGTTGCCATTTGAATCAGTTCCGGCGCAACTTCTATATTTCTGCAGAATACGATGCAGGGTACTTTATAATCCAGCAGCCTGGACATAATACCAAGCCCATGGTCTTTCTCCATTTTCTGCATATATGCATATTCCACATGCCCGATTACCTGGACACGCTCCGAATCAAAATAGTCAAAAAATCCTGCAAGCTGCAAAGCAGGCCGATTCACGTCCGGCTGACATAATTTAATATGTCTTATATCAATCTTTGGAGTAACATTTTCAAGATTCATCTTTTCTATTAATTTGGATAATCTTACCGTGTACATAAATACATCCTTTCTCCACTGCCGTAATTTTTTTTAGAAACTATTTATGCACTTATGCAGGGGAATGACTGCTGCAATGAAATTTAGAGTCTAGATTTATTCTAACACAAATTCTCCTGTGCTGTAAATAACTTTATGCCGACACACAGGACAAACCGTTGTTGCAGTTCAGCCGTACGGCTGAACTGCAACAAATGATGCACAGAAATTATTATAATTTTCGCACGTGTCGTTCTAGAGTGTGTTTGAAAAATGCTTGTGCCGGGCTGGATGCTCCACTTTATGGGAGACAAGGAGCGATTTTG